>SVII01000025.1 GCA_015069605.1 Clostridiales bacterium
ATTTTTGAATTGCCGCCATCGCGACATGCCGCAAATCCTGCTATGCACAGTGTAAAAAGAGCTACTGTTAAGATACGTATGATTTTCTTTTTCATATCTTCCACCTCCTAATTTTTCGATTATTATATCACCCTTAATTTACTTTGTCAATACATTTTTAAAAGTTTTTTGTAAAAATTTGTATTTTTATGCAAGAAAATTCACTAGTATAGCCTTTATCACAAAATCAATCCTTGTCATACCAAAATTCCACTATACAATAAAACCGACGGATCACTCCGTCGGTTTTGCATTTTTGATATGTATTTACAACAAATAATAGGGCATTTCCGTGCCTACTTCTACACGTTCAAATCCGTCCTTTTCCACTTTCTTAACCGTCGCTTTCTTTGCTGCGGGTTTCTTTGCCGCAGGCTTTTTCGCCGCCGTTTTCTTTTCTACGGGCGCAACGATTTTTTCCATCACTTCTTCCGAAATATTGGCGATCACGTGGCTGTTCTCCATATCGGGAGCATTCGTTTTCACCTTGGAATAGCCGTTGTTTTCTACTCTTTTAATTGCGTTTTTTCCGATTGCCATATTTAATGATCTCCTTTGTCAATTCTGTATATTCCACCGCGCTGCGGCTGGTTTTCTTAAACGCTACGACGGGCTGGCTGTTGTCCTGCGCCCATTCCACCGCGCTGTCCACGCGGATATAATTTTCAAACAAGCGCACGCCGTCCATTGCCTGCAACGTTTCCAACGTCTGTTTGAAATATTTCTTTCTTTCGTCTGCTTTTGTAATCGCAATCCCTAAAACGTTGAGTTCGGGAGCAATCTTCTTTGCTTGATTGCAAAATTCAAACATATTCGCCAAACCAAACAATCCCCAAGGACTCGCCTCTACGGGAATAATCACGAAATCGGACGCGCACATAATATTCATCACCCAACCGCCAAGCGTGGGGGGCGCGTCAATTAAAATATAATCGTATCCGCCCTTTTCACGCACTCTTTCCAAGCATTTTTTGAGTACGCTTTCTCTTTGCCATTTCGCAAATAAGTCAAATTCAATCGAACTCATCAGCGACGTGGAGGGCACAATGTCCAAATTTTTAATCCCCGTCGGCACGATAAAATCGGTGAGGTCTTTTTCCGCCACGATTGCACGATAGATATTCTTTTCGCCTTTCGCGTGCTCGTACGCCTGTTCTTCGTCAAAGAAAGAAATGGTGAGGTTGAGCTGCATATCCCCGTCGATCATCAGCACTTTTTTGCCAAGCATCGCCATCGCGCAGCCAACGTTGGAACACGTCGTCGTCTTGCCGCTGCCGCCTTTGTTGTTTGCAAATGCAATTACTTTCGTTTTAGCCATTTTTCTTTTCCTTTTTTACGCCGCTTTTTTTTGTTGCGGTTTTCTTTTTCTTTAATTCCGCTTCGCGTTTTAACCGTCTTTCCCGATCCTCATCCTCTTCCAAATATTCGATGAGTTCTCTCAATCCCTCGCCCGTAATCGCGCAAATAGGGAAAATCTTTTTACACCCTGCGAGTTTGAGCCATCTCGTCACACGCTCAACGTTGGCGTCGGGTTTATCGATTCCCGAAATGATCCCGATTACTTCACGATTGACCATACTCGTAAGACAGGGCGAAAAAATGGAATACGGCTCGTTTGCGGAAAGCACCAAGCCCACGATATCCGCCTCGTACGCATACAAAGCCAAAGCCCCACTCGTTTCTCTGCGCTCGGTATATTCGCCAGGCGTGTCAATCACGGTGTCGTGGTAGTTGACGTACTGCGTCTTATAATATTTAATTTCTTCACCGCGCAAAGCTTGCGTCAGCGTCGTTTTTCCCGCCGCAACTCTGCCGATCAACATGAGTTTTTTCATAATCTTTCGCCCAAACGCGTTCTTTATTAGGTTTTTGTAAGTTCACAACAAGTATATTGCAGTTTGTTGACGAAATATTCTCTCACAGCAGAAAAAGCCGATTCCACGGACGAAACCGAGCCCGTAATTATGAGCGTGCCCGTAAATCTATCTACGAATCCGATTTCCGCTCCCGACGATTTCATAGAAATATCCGCCGCAATCACGGCACTTTCGTAAGGAATAACCGTCAATACGCCAATCGCGCTTCTCGTGTAATCGGTCTGCGGATCCAGCCCCAGTTTCGTATATAACGTTTCGCCGGGGTTTGCAATAATATGGCAAAGCGTAATTTGTTTACCAGGAACAAATTCCTGTATAATTGTCATTTTATCTTTTAATTCCATAACATTTTCTCCTATACAACATAGTGTTACGTATCATTTAAGTTCAAGGGAGATGCCCCTTTTTAGCATAGATAATGATGGAGTTCCACTCCATACCACGTAAGGACTACTTGTCCTTCACCTCGCAAGAAACTAGCTTTCTTGACTTCTAGTAATTAGCGTACATAGACGTACGTGACCAAGAAAAAACGTAAGTGCGACGCAGTATTGCGAAGTATATACGTCGTTTTAACCGCCGATCTGGCACTTCAAGCCACTCTCCTCCGCCACCGACAAAAGATATTCCATTCGCTCTTGCGAAGGCGGTTCGATTTCTTTCAAGGAATAGTTCCGACCCAGCCCTGCGTATTTGTCCTGACCGAGCCTATGATAAGGCAACAAATGATGCTCCTTAACCCCAGGCAGGGTCGCGGCGAATTTAGAAATCGCTTTAATTTCCTCCGCCGTATCGTTGAAAGAAGGTACGACGGGAGTACGGATAATCAGCTCCGTTTTTCCGCTTTGAGCGATCTTTTTTGCATTTGCTAAAATCAACTCATTCGGCGCGCCCGTGTATTCTTTATGCTTTGCCGAATCCATATGCTTGATATCCATCAAATATAAGTCTAGATAGGGCAAAATTTCCTCTATTTTTTCAAAATCCGCAAAACCCGTGGATTCGATTGCGGTATGCAAGCCGTTTTCTTGACAAGCTCGCAACAAATCCCGCGCAAATTCGTGTTGTGCCAACACTTCGCCGCCCGACAGCGTAACGCCGCCGCCGCTTCTGCGATAATACGTTTTATCCGCCAAAATTTCAGGCAAAATTTCCGCCACCGTGACGTCTTTGCCAACAATTTTTTCTTTCCCGTTTTCGATCAGTGTTTGCACTTCGTATTTTTGCGATTCGGGGTTGCAGCACCACGCGCAACGCATATAACAGCCCTTAAAAAAGACAATGGTACGGATTCCCGGTCCGTCGTGGATCGAGAATCGTTGAATATTAAATATTCTGCCTTTCGTGCTGTAAAAATCCATATTTGCTACCTATTATTTTACGATAAATACTTAAAATCCTTGTTCGGTACGATTGATAATGTCATCCTGCAACGAACGGGACAGGGTCGTGAACAACGCGCTGTAACCTGCCACACGAACCACCAACGTCTTATATTTTTCGGGGTTCTTTTGCGCATCTAACAACGTTTCACGCGTTACGACGTTGAACTGCATATGCATACCCTTTTGATCGAAATACGAACGAATTAACGCTACAAATTTCGTCAATCCCGACATCCCCGCCAGCGCGGAAGGATGGAATTTTTGGTTCAAAAGCGTACCGTTGCTGGCTACGTCTTGTTCGAGTCTTGCCACCGAGTTCGCCGTTGCCGTAGGTCCTTTTATATCTCTGCCCGAAGCAGGGCCAATGCCGTCCGCAATAGGCGTAAACGCAAGTCTGCCGTCGGGAGTCGCGCCCGTCTGCGCGCCGAGGGGTACGTTCGCGGATACGGGATACAAGCCCGCTTGGAACACACCGCCACGAGGGTTCTTATATTTTTCTACTTCACGCGTGTAGCTGTTTGCCACCGCGCGAGCAAACATATCCGCTTCGTAGATATCGTTGCCGTATTTAGGACAAGTTTCGTCAATCAAACGCTTGATTTCGCGATATCTCGCTTTCTTTTCCGCGTCAATACCGCCTGCCGTTGTGATTTCTTCGTAAATCGTGCGAATCACGTTGTCCGTGATTTCAATGCCCTGCGTCGCCAATTCACAAGCGATTTCGCTGGTGATACGCTCTGCCGCTTTGCCTTTGATTCCATAGCCAAAGTTCGCCTGCATTGCGTCGCGAAGTTCTGCCATCGTCACTTTCTTTTCTTCAAATACGAGCTGCTTGATTGCAAGCAAACCGTCCGTATTGTTAGCGATACCAAAGCCCTGAGGCCCTGTGAAATTATAAATTGCGCCGCCTTCTTGCAAAGATTTTCCTCTGCCGATACAATCGTCAACCATGCACGATTGATAAGGCAACGGGCATCTCGTTGCGTGCGCTACGTCGATTGCGTTGTTCGCATTGACAAGCAATTTGATGAAATACGCCTGCTGTGTTTTGTACGCCTCAAACACTTGGTCAAAGGTCGTCATTTGCGCTACGTCGCCCGTGTCAGGGCCGATTTGCACCCCTTTATCCACGCCGCGCGAGAATACCATTTCCAAAGGACGGCACATATTGAAGAATGCCGCGTCGTGCCAACCGTCCGTTTTCGCGCCCTTTTGCGGTTCTACGCAACCGATAATACAGTAATCCCTAGCGTCTTCAAGCGTCAATCCTCTTGCCATAATCGAGGGAATGATGACTTCGTCATTGTAATATGCGGGAAGTCCCGTACCCAATCTCGTCAACGCACCTGCCTTCACAAGCAAGGAATCGGGCGAGCCGTTCCATACACGAATGGAGATGGAGGGTTGAGGCAGAGGCACGTGCATTGCCGCTTCTAAACACATATACGAAAGGTCGTTCGTCGCGTCCATGCCATGCTCGTTTTGACCGCCGACAATCAAATTTTGGAACATACCGTAGCCTGCGAAACCGTCCGCTGAACCTGCGTCACGCACCTTGTTGATGTCGTTGAGTTTCACCCAAATACAGTCGATAAGTTCTTGCGCCTGCTCGATCGTAATCTTACCTGCGTCGATATCTTTTTTATAGAAGGGGTACATGTATTGATCGAAACGACCGGGAGAGATGGAATGTCCGCTGGATTCGATCTGCAACAAAAGCTGTACGAACCAGAAGGACTGACACGCTTCGTGGAAATCTCTTGCGGGGAATTCGGGTACACGGGTACAGTTTGCGGCGATTTTTTCAAGCTCCGCTTTACGAACGGGGCATTTTTCCTTTTTCGCCATATCTTTGGCAAGCGCCGCGTATCTTCTCGCGTAATGAATAACCGCTTCACAGCTTTCAATCACCGCCGTGAGGAAGTTGTTTCTTCTCGTATATTCAGGATCGCTGACGTCGAGTTTATCCATCGCCGCCTGCGCTTCCGCCATAATCCCTTTATAACCTTTATTTAATACTTTTTCGTAATTGACGTTGACATGTCCGATCCCGTTGTAGAAATAGTTCCCGGGCGTGAACATACCATGCACGGTGAACGCTTCGTACGCTTCGGGTGCCATGTTGGATTTTGCCAAATCGCTGCACGTCTTGCCTTTCCAATACGGATACGCTTCACGAAGATCGGCTTTCGTCTTTTCACTGATATAGAACGGGTCTGCCGCGCGCGTCGCCACCGTTTCAAATTCCGCCTCTAACCATTCATAGGAATATTCGGGGAATACCTGACAACCGCGGGGCGCAATGGTGGCGCTGCCAACGACAAGTTCATTGTCACGGATCACGATAGGTAAATTTTCCAAAATATATGCAAACGCCGCGCTTCTTCTCAATATAATGGGAAGCGCTTCGGTTGCTTTATAGCTCTCTGTCACGAGAATGCCGCGCGCCGATTCGATTTCGGGCATTTTTGCATACAAATCGTTGACGAGTTTTTCTATTCTTGAACTTTTTTCAATTACGAATTTAATATTTTCCATATTTCACCTAAAATGTTTTGAAATATTTTTATAGATAGAATGCAAGAGGTGTTGCATTATAATTGATTCCAAAGCCCTTCATGAGGCGCTGCGATAATCGCCTGCGAGGAGAGCTGACCGCTTTGCGACGCGTAATTTGCGCCCGCTTCCACCGCCGCCGTTACGTCCCCGACTTCTCCTGTCAGCATAACGACACCCTTGCCGCCCATACCGCGAGATACTCGAAGATCGAAAATTTCCACGCGCGCCGTCTTGACAGCGATATCCGCCGCCTTGATCGTCGTTGCCGCCGAAAACGTTTCAATTAAGCCCAAAGAGCCCTTCTTTTCACCCGTTTGCGTACCAAACAATGCCTTGATGACTTGCTCGTCAATTCGACCCATTACCGCCGAATCGATTACGTAACCCTCGAATTTTGACAATACGTGGCTGACCGCCGCCGTTACGTTGGAAATCGAACCCGTCAAAATAATTTCATACTTCCCAGGGCAAGAAGGATGCGCGGAAACCATATCCACGCCAGCGCTTTTAAGCGCCGCATCCGTCGCTTCTACACCCTTGGGAATACTCTTCAATTCAATAACACCGATAGACTTAAACATTATTCACTCACCTTGTCTATTACGATTTTTACGCCGTCGAATACCGTCACTTTGCCCGATATTGACGCGTGTTGTGGAAGGGAAAGTCCTTCCGCCGCCTTAGCAATCTCGTCGCCCTTTTGTACCACGTCCCCGTCTTGCACCATCGCTACACTGGGCGCGCCGATGTGTTGACGAAGATAAATTTCTGCGCTGTCATATTCTTGCACGCCAACGTATTTAGGCAATTTATCAAATTTGGCTACGCCTAAGATACTCGCCCAACGTTCCGAAGGCACCATGCGATACTCTCTTTCAGGAGCAACTTCCACGTCCTCACGCGCTACGTAGCGCATCTTGTTTTTTGCAAGCAACGCTTTATATTCGTTGATGACAGCTTTTGGAGAAATTCCCTGACAGCAAGCCAACGATTCACATATCCCGCAACCGCAACAAAGGGTAGCGGTAAGCACCATTTCAGGCATCACCGTCACCGCCGATTTTGCCGTACGCACCATCTTATGCGGTTCAAGGGGATAGCCAAGCAACGCTCTCGGACACATATCCGTACAACGAGTGCATTGACAACAAGCCGTTTCCGCGCGTGCGATCGATTTTGCTCCGTCCAAGAATTTGGACTGTATCGCCTCGATATTCGTAGGCAAAATCAATAACCCTTTGGTCGTTTTTGTAATCACCGCGCTTTCGGGATCTATCACTTTACCCATCGAAGGTCCACCGTCCAATACGACGTGGTCTTCAGGGATTGTAATCGAATTTCTTTCAAAAAGAGCGGACACGGGTGTGCCTATCGGCACTTTTACCACAATGGGTTCGGGAATATTTCCCGCTACCGTCACCCATTTCATCACGAGTTTTTCCCCTTTCTTGATCGCCGCCGCTACGTTGTACAGCGTTTCTACGTTGTACACGATGACACCTGCGGTGATGGGGAGATTGCCAGGTTTTACCACTCTTTCCGTCGCTTGATAAATCAAGCTGATTTCGTCGCCCATGGGATAAACGTCGGGCAACGTTTTGAGGATAATTCTATCCGCTAATTTCGTTCCGTCTTGTAAACGGAGCCGTTTTGCCGTGTGTTCCTTGATACAAAGCAACGCGCGCGGAATTTTTGCATATTCCAGCACCACATTAATACCAAACAGCACCATCGGCATTTCTTTTTGCAGAAGCACGTAGTCAGTGTAGAGGAGCGGTTCACACTCCGCGCCGTTGACGACAAGCGTATCCGCCCCGTCCGCTAACTTTGCGTACGAGGGAAATCCGGCGCCGCCTGCGCCCACTATTCCGGCTTCTTTCATAATTTCTTTGAGTTCCATAAGTTTCTTTCTTTACTGTTAAACAGTTATGCCATAGAACGGCGGAAATGCGAAGTATATACGCATTAGTTCGGAAACGGCGGAGATACGAGCGCAACGTTCCGTTGCATCATGACTTTCTATCTTTCTTGATCGATTAAAAATCCTTTTCGTTTCCCTATAAAACGCGGAGATACAAGCAGTTCAAGGCGTGCGAGGCTTTCCGAAAGGAGATGTACATAAAGTACACGAGCGAGGAAAACGTAGCACAACGCAGAAATGTGAAGTATATACGCGTTTTAGCGTTGTATATACGTCGTTTCTTTGTTTAATCGACAATACCTACAATCACGGCATCACACGGCGCCTGCGTGTTATGCAACGCCAAACGTGCGGAGCTACCCGTCGTGATTAACACCGTTTCGCCGATACCTGCGCCAACGCTGTCTACTGCAATGATATAATTGCCCGTCAATTCACCGTTTTCCATGATTTCCACTTCCATGAATTTTGAGCCAATCAATGCATCCTGCTTTCTTGTGGAAACGATATTTCCTCTGATAATTCCTCTTAACATGCGTTTACTCCTTCACGACCTTTACTTTTGCGCCGTTACCAATCCCGACTGCATTCGCGTCGTCCGTATCAATATGCATTTCCAAACGGAAATCGGGATGCACACGCACCTGCACGTCATACCAACGCGTACGGCGTTTGCCGATTACGTCCACCGTCACCGTGTCCCCGTCTTTCACTCCGAAAGCCGCGCCGTCCGCAGGCGACATATGGATATGTCTATTGGCTACGATACAGCCTTCTTTCAGTTGCACAATTCCCTTGGGACCAATAATAGTCACGGGCGCAGAACCTTCCGTCTTGCCCGATTCACGTACGGGAGGTTTTACCTTCAATACATAGGAATCCGTAGCGGAAATTTCCACCTGCGATTTCCCTCTCAACGGCCCTAAAACGCGTACGTTTTCAATGGGACGCATTGCAGGCCCGATCAACGTCAGCGTTTCCTTGCACGCATACTGTCCCGGTTGCGAGAGATCTTTCATCGGCGTCAGTTCGTATCCCGCCCCGAATAACGTTTCCATATCCGCTTTATTCAAATGAATGTGTCTGTTAGAAACGCCCACGGGTACTTCGTTACCACTATTTACAACGCTTTCGGTTCCGTCCATATCCGCCAGAACTTTTTTCACCAATTCCGCAATCTGTGCACTTGAAAATTCCATTTTCTTTCCTTCCAAATTTCTTTTTTCTACCGTCAATACGGCGTTTTCTCTACTTTTTCTCTACGTTGAAAGACGCGCGAGAGTATCTCTCACACTTGCCTTCACCGTTTATTGTGTTTTTTTGAAAAACTTCCGTACTCTCCGACTCCCCGTCGGAGAGTACGATATTCCGTTTCAATAATTTAACTTAATAAAATTATTTAATGCTGGGAAGAAGTTTTTCAACGTCTGCGTGGGGACGAGGAATTACGTGCGTAGCAATTACTTCGCCAAGAGCCGTAGCTGCTGCCGTACCTGCTTCTACTGCTGCTTTTACTGCGCCTACGTCGCCGCGAACCATAACGCTTACCAAACCGCTACCGATTTTTTCGCTGCCGATAAGTACTACGTTTGCTGCCTTTACCATAGCATCTGCTGCTTCGATTGCTGCTACGAGACCTCTGGTTTCAACCATACCTAATGCTTCCATTGTTTCAATCCTCCTAAGATTTTTAATTAATTTCGTTTTTTATGTTGGGGTCATCCCCCTTTTAAGACAATGTCCTAAAATCTGCTTTTAGCCCGTTGTTAAGAATTTCATAACGTCGGGATGCGGGCGCGCGATGACTTCGCACACCTTGACGTTGCCGACCTCCGCCGCCGCTCTTGCGCCTGCTTCCAGCGCCGCTTTCACCGCGGAGACTTCACCTTCGACGACAATCGTTACCAACCGCCCGCCGAGCCGCTTTTCTACGTGAATCAGCTTTACGTCCGCTGCTTTTACCATAGCGTCAAGCCCGGTGATCGCGGCAACCATAGCCTGTACTTCGAGTAACGCTATTGCTTTCATTGATAATTTCTCCTTTCCTTAAATGCGTTTAATGAAAACGTGGAGAAGGGTTGCAGGTTCGCGCAAAACGCGCGGTTCTGTCCGACAGGAGCGTACATAGACGTACGTGACTGAGGACAAGTTCCGCTGTTGCGATGAAGATGCGCCCTTATACGCGTTTTTATCTATTATTTAATGCTGGGAAGAAGTTTTTCAACGTCTGCGTGGGGACGAGGAATTACGTGCGTAGCAATTACTTCGCCAAGAGCCGTAGCTGCTGCCGTACCTGCTTCTACTGCTGCTTTTACTGCGCC
>SVII01000026.1 GCA_015069605.1 Clostridiales bacterium
GTCGTGCGAGAACAAGTGCATAACGTTGCAATTTGGCTATTATTGTTGCCTTTTTGGTAATATTCAATGATTAATTTGTATTTTGACATAATTTTCTCCTATTTTATCGCCCTTTTTTACCCATAGCTGTAGATACAGAAAAGTGTTCAATTTGAGGAACCACCCCGTTTTTTTGACCGATTTTTGGTTTCGCAAGAGATTTTTAAGAGAAAAAAAGTAGTCACTCTCCGAGAAGAATGACTACTAAAACCTTATTTTTTAATTAAAAATTGAATTTTTACCGCTTTTTAGGGTTAATTCTTAGCCCCTAGGATTACGGATATTAGCCTGTGCCGCAGACAATCTTGCGATGGGCACACGGTAAGGCGAGCAAGAAACGTAGCTCAAACCGATTTCGTGGCAGAATTCGATGGAGGAAGGATCGCCGCCGTGTTCGCCGCAAATACCAAGGTGCATTTCGGGACGAACTGCTTTACCGCCGTCAACAGCCATCTTCATGAGTTTGCCAACGCCCGTCGTGTCCAATCTTGCGAAAGGATCGGATTCGTAAATCTTGTTTGCATAGTATGCAGGCAAGAACTTACCAGCGTCGTCACGGGAGAAACCAAACGTCATCTGCGTCAAGTCGTTCGTACCGAAGCAGAAGAATTCAGCTTCTTTCGCGATGTCTTCCGCCGTCAAGCAAGCACGGGGAATTTCGATCATCGTACCAACTTCATATTCGAGGTTTACATTTGCTTCTTTGATGATTTCGTCAGCCGTCTTCACAACGATCTTCTTAACGAATTCAAATTCTTTCGTTTCGCCCGTAAGAGGAATCATGATTTCGGGAACGAGTTTCCAATCGGGGTGTTTCTTCACAACGTTGATCGCTGCCTTGATAACCGCCTTCGTCTGCATTACTGCGATTTCGGGATAGGTTACGGTAAGACGGCAACCACGGTGACCCATCATGGGGTTAAATTCGTGAAGGCTTGCGATGATGTCTTTGATTTGCGCAACAGTCTTGCCCTGTGCCGCTGCCAAAGCTGCAATGTCTTCTTCCGACGTAGGAACGAATTCGTGAAGAGGGGGATCGAGGAAACGGATGGTTACGGGATAGCCGCCAAGCGCTTCAAACAAGCCTTCAAAGTCTGCCTGCTGCATAGGTTCGATCTTCGCAAGCGCTGCTTCTCTCTCTTCTACGGTGTCTGCACAGATCATTTCACGGAAAGAACCGATTCTTGCAGGATCGAAGAACATGTGTTCCGTACGGCAAAGACCAATACCCTGCGCGCCGAATGCAACTGCTTGTTGTGCATCTTCGGGGCTGTCTGCGTTCGTTCTAACTTTCAATGCTTTATATTTGTCTGCAAGATCCATGATACGTCCGAAGTAGCCGGAGTTAGGATCTGCGGGAACAGTCTTAATGAGGGTGTCGTAAATGTTACCCGTCGAACCATCGAGGGAAAGTACGTCGCCTTCGCGGAAAATCTTGCCAGCGAGTTCAAACCACTTTTCTTCTTCGTGCATCTTGATTTCGCCGCAACCGGATACACAGCACGTACCCATACCACGAGCAACTACGGCAGCGTGAGAGGTCTGACCGCCACGAACCGTCAAGATACCCTGTGCGTATTTCATACCTTCGATATCTTCGGGGGACGTTTCCAAACGAACGAGGATAACGTTTTCGCCTTTCTTACCTTCGATAACAGCGTCTTCTGCCGTGAATACAATCTTACCAGCCGCTGCACCAGGGGAAGCTGCGATACCCTTACCAACAACGTTGTTCTTGTCAGCGTCTTTCAACGCTTTTGCGTCGAACTGAGGGTGAAGGAGCATATCAAGGCTCTTCGCGTCGATCTGCATAAGAGCTTCTTTTTCGGTGATCATGCCTTCGTCGATCAAATCGCAAGCAATCTTGATAGCAGCCGCAGCCGTTCTCTTACCGTTACGCGTCTGCAACATATACAATTTCTTGTCTTCGATCGTGAATTCCATATCCTGCATATCGCGGTAGTGGTTTTCAAGCGTTTTGCAAACTTCCAAGAACTGCGCGTATGCTTCGGGGAATACGTCTTTCATTTGTTCAATGGGCATCGGGGTACGAACACCTGCAACAACGTCTTCGCCTTGTGCGTTGGTGAGGAATTCACCCATAAGACCCTTTTCACCCGTAGCAGGATTACGCGTGAACGCAACACCCGTACCAGAGGTTTCGCCCATGTTACCGAACGCCATCATTTGTACGTTAACTGCGGTACCCCAGCTGTAAGGGATATCGTGGTCCATACGGTAGATGTTCGCACGGGGGTTGTCCCAAGAACGGAATACAGCCTTTACTGCTTCGAAGAGCTGTTCTTTGGGATCGTTGGGGAAGTCCTTGCCAAGCTGATTCTTATATTCAGCCTTGAACTGATTAGCAAGTTCTTTCAAATCGTCAGCGTCAAGCTCTACGTCCTGCGTAACGCCTTTCTTTTCTTTCATTTCGTCGATGAGCTTTTCAAAATATTTCTTACCAACTTCCATTACAACGTCCGAGAACATCTGAATGAAACGACGGTAGCAGTCCCAAGCCCAACGGGGATTGCCGGATTTTGCGGCGATCGTGTTGACTACTTCTTCGTTAAGACCAAGGTTCAAGATGGTGTCCATCATACCAGGCATGGAAGCGCGCGCACCCGAACGTACGGAAACGAGCAAAGGATTTTCCTTGTCACCAAACTTCTTACCGCAAGCTTCTTCCATCTTTACGATATATTCCATGATTTCAGCCTGAATGTCGTCGTTGATCTTTCTGCCGTCTTCATAATACTGCGTACAAGCTTCAGTGGAGATGGTGAAACCTTGAGGTACGGGAAGACCAATGTGGGTCATTTCCGCAAGGTTTGCGCCCTTACCGCCGAGGATTTCACGCATTTTCGCGTTGCCTTCCGTGAAGAGATAGCAATACTTTTTAGCCATAATGTTATTTCCTCCAATAGATTGATTTTTATTCTTCGTGTAATATTGAAACAAATTGATCACAAAAAACCGCCGTTTGTCTATGTTATAGCTATTTTAGAGCGTGAAAAAAGCACTCTACGGTTTTTCGCCATATTTCATTTTAATATAAATTGAAAGAAATATCAAGTTTTTTACGCGGCTTTTTGTGATTTTTTCGTAAAAATATCAAAATTTTTCACTCTTTTTCTCTTCCACAAGGCGTCTTTCCCCTTTTCCCCTATTGACAGCAACACCTCACCGTGATATAATAATGCCAGGGAGAAGAAACTATGAACGATAGAACGGCTAAAAGATTACTAGAAACGGAAGATGGCTGTACATTGCATATCGAATACGCTTGTCCTTGCGGCAAGGGTAAAGTTATCGACGAACGAGTACGCGGCTTTGGCGATTACTGCGCATGGATCGAATGCAAGAATTGTGAAAAGAAATATGAAATCGTTACAGGTTGCGGTTATATTTGGGAATTAAGAAAAAAATAACGGAGGCTGGTATGAAAATAACACTCATTACGGGTGCGACGGGCGGCTTAGGCAAAGCGCTTGCGGCTCTGTACGCAAAGGACGGTAATAACTTGTTGCTTTCGGGCACAAATGAACAAAAACTTTCCGCGTTGCAAGCGGAATTACAAACGCAATTTCCGACGATCAACGTGGACATGGTACGCGCTGACCTCACCGATCACGAGCAACGTAAGGCAGTGTTTGCCTACACGCAAGAAAAAGGATATTTCGTCAACAATCTCGTCAACAACGCGGGGTTTGGCGACTGTACCGATTTTAAAGATATGGACGTGGAATTGCAAATGCAAATGATCCAAGTCAACTGTGCCTCCGTCGTATATTTTTCCCGCGTATTTTTGACGGATATGCTGAAAAACAACGAAGGCACGATCCTCAACGTCGGATCGATTTCCAGCTTCGTCCCCGGCCCGTATTTTTGTACCTACCATGCAACGAAGTCCTTTGTTTTGAACTTTGGCGAAAGCGTCGCGCACGAGCTTCGGAAAACCAACGTAAAATTGCTTACCCTTTGCCCTGGGCCTTTCGATTCGGGATTCTTTGGCAGAGCAGGAAATGATTACACCTGCGAAAAGATCAAACCCATCCCCGCGGAAAAGGTTGCCGCGTACGGCTATAAAATGCTGAAAAAGGGTAAACGAGTCGCTGTCGTGGGCTTTAAAAATAAGCTGATCGTGTTCGCGCCGAGATTTGTTTCTCGTAAATTTGCGGCTACCGTGTCCGCGTCTATGCTGAAAAAACAGTAAAATTGTATATAAAAAAGACAAACAAAAAGAGAAGGTTTTTTCGTCCAAACCTTCTCTTTTTATATGCTTCTTTTTGCTTTTAGCCCATCATTACTTCGGAAATGACTTCCAAAACTTTATCGTGACAACCGCCGCAGCCCGTCGAACAATGCGTAATCGCCTGCACCGCCTCAAAAAGGCTGAGTACGTCCTCAAACTTCGTGTGTTCGGACAATGCGCTGACAATATCCGCATAACTTACCTGCATACAGTTGCAAACCATATAATTTTCTTTCATATTTCTTTCTCCTTGCATGAGTGATTGTTTGTATTATACCATACCCATTTTAAAATTTCAAGTCTTTATAAGGAAATTTATAGCCTAATTTTTCTCCAACCTTTTAAGGTTACTTCCGCTCGGTCGGTACGACATTTTTAAGCCTCAGCAAATATCCACCGAACCACAACGTTATCGCGTGGTTCTACAATACGCTGATTTGTCGAACTAAGTACAAACTCTTCTTTAATTTTGCTCTTATTTTCCTTTTAACGAATGAAGTTCGTCATGATTTTGCGTTCTCTGACGGGTTCAAGACCTGCTTCCTTACCCTTTTCGATACATTTAAGCAACCACGCCATATTGTTGCCCAAAATACGCATCGTTTGCAAACCTTCCTCATCTTGCGCCGCTTCTTCCGCCGTATTACCGTGGATTTCATTCCAATAATTCGCCCCCACCACGGGCATATTGTTGATGGTGAAATATTTATTGATTACGTCAAACGTCGTGCTAGCACCTGCTCGACGGCAACTTACGACCGCCGCAGCGGGTTTGTACGCCAAATTTTTACCACCGCTGTAAAATACTCTGTCCATAAAGCTAATCAAAGCACCTGCCGCCGACGCATAATAAACAGGCGAGCCGAAGATAAAACCATCGAATTCCGCCGCCTTTTCCACGAACTCGTTCACGCCGTCGTCAATGACGCATTTCTTCGTTTTTTTGCAAACCCAACAGCCCTTACAGCCGCGCACGTCATTTTGACCAATCCAATAAATTTCCGTTTCCACCCCGTTTGCGTTCAACGCTTTCGCTGCTTCCGCAAGTGCCGTGTACGTACACCCCTTTTCATGCATACTGCCGTTGATAAGTAATACTTTCATATATTTTCTCCTTACTTAAGTTTTATTTGAAATCGATTTTCCAGCCAAGTGACATCCGTCACCCAACCTTCGATTTTATTGCGCTTTTTATATTCCTCATTCGCTTGCCCCAGCGCCTCGTGGAACTCCATTTGCGAGCAACCGTTCACCTGCATAAAGTGCGTCATTGCGTCCATACCCCGTCCAAACAACTGTGTTCGGCTGATATGCACTACTTCGTGACACTCGTGACAAAGTGCCAAAACGTCTTCTAATTTTTGCAATGCTTTTTCTTCGTTATAGCTCCATTTTTCGTGCGCTTCCAGTTTTCCTTTCGCGCCGCAAATACAACAGCGGTATCCCGCACGTTTGTAAGCGTCACGGCGCACGATATCCCAATCTTCAGGTTTTAAAACACTGCGCAGGTTGGAAAACCAACACTCTTCTGGCACCATTTCAAAATACAGTTTATACGTTTTCATCATTCAATCCAACACCGCCAAACATTGTTTAAATGCCGTCGGTAACGATACACTTTCTTCAATTTCTTCCAAAGTGTACGTATCAAACGGCGAAACGTCCGTCTGCACCCATATACACGTCATATCCCAATGAATATGCGTAAAAATATGCTTGCATTTTTGGCGTTTTATTTCCTTGAACTCGTACATGCCCCACTCGTTTAAAACGTTTTCCGCACTTTCCCCATTTATGATGACGTGAGAAGGAAACTCGTTCATCCCCTTTAATACGCCTTCTTCGCGGCGACGAATCGCAAACCCTTGCGGCGTTTCAATCAAAAATACGTAAACTTCTTCCCTGCGTTTCGCCTTTTTTTCAGGCAATATGGGAAAACAAAGCTGTGTTTTGTGCTTATACGCACCACAAACGCCCGTCAAAGGACATTTTTCACAATCAGGCGATTGCGGTTTGCAAATCAATGCGCCGAGTTCAAACAAGCTCTGCGTAAATTCTGAACACGCTTTTTTACCCGTCGGATACACCGCTGAAAGTTCTTTTTCAAGGTATTTGCGGTAGGACGGGTCGGAAATAACCGTTGCATTTTCTTCCAAGCGCGACGCTACACGAAAGACGTTTCCATCCACCGCCGCAACAGGCAAACCAAATGCAATCGAGCCAATCGCCCCTGCCGTGTAACTGCCAATCCCTGGCAAGGCTTGTAATTCTTTTATATCGCAGGGAAATTCCCCACCGTAAGAAGAAACAAGTATTTTTGCCGCTTTTTGCATATTCCTTACGCGGCTGTAATACCCCAATCCTTCCCACAATTTCAATAATTTTTCTTCTTCGCACACCGCCAAATCTTCCACACAAGGCAACGCATTCATAAACCGAAGATAATATTCTTTCACCGCTTCCACGCGCGTTTGCTGCAACATAACCTCGGATACCCATACCCGATAGGGCGTAGGATTTTCCCGCCAAGGCAATGTCCGTTTATGTTCTTGATACCACGAAAGCAATGGGGCAGGTATGCGTTGAAATACGTTTTTTTCTTTTTTTGACATACTACTCCCGATCATTATTCCTCGCTTTTATTCGGTGGCAGAGCGTTGAGAAAAATAATCGTTTCCGTAATCGAAGGCGAATCAGGGAAATTTAACACCGTCGGCATGGACAGCGACGCGTCGTCATTGACGTACGTCACGTCCGCTTTTCCCTCTTCACGCGTGGACACTAAACAATTCCCGATTCCTACAAACGCGCCTGGATAGCCTTTGAAAATACTCTTCAACATATCCAAACCCGTAATCACGTCCACGTCCGTCTTGCGCGCTACGATATCAAAAAGTTCCCGATATTCCTCAAAATCTTCGTTTGTATTACAGCCTTCCAACTCTTCCAAGCTGTCCAACACCACAAACAAACGAGGATATCCCTTCCCATGCATACGCATTTGAATCAATTCTTTCAACGTTGTTTTTGCCGCTTCCAAATCCTCTTTAGAACGTACGTACGGAACGGTTGCGTCGATATTTTGCAAACGCAACAATTCCCCGTATTCCGTTTTGGGGGATATGATAAAGAACGCCGCTTCGTCTTTCTCAAAAAGGCAAGAAAGTGTAATCACCAAACGGCGAATAAAACTCACACGTTTTATTCCTGTTACGCAGGTATGACGAGTCGTCAACGGCGTAGCGCGTTTTTGCGCCAACATCACGTTCCCCACGACGTCCATACCCAAAGGAATAAAACGTGTGAGTTTTA
>SVII01000009.1 GCA_015069605.1 Clostridiales bacterium
GGAAGATATGAAAAAGAAAATCATACGTATCTTAACAGTAGCTCTTTTTACACTGTGCATAGCAGGATTTGCGGCATGTCGCGATGGCGGCAATTCAAAAATTTCTACGCTTGCAACTCCCGAAAACGTGTATCTTTGTCACAATCAAACGACAGAGGACACCACTGAATATATTTTAACTTGGGATAAAGTAGAAAATGCAGACGAATATGAAATTACGGCATTTGGAAAAACGTTTACGACGAATAAAAATACATATGATTTTACGTCGTTTTGCGAAGTAGGAAAAAGTGAAAAATACAGCGTAAAAGCAATTAGCAACGAAAAAGAATATGCGGATTCCAAAACAAGGTCTGTAAGTGAAAAGGCAGAAAAAGTTACAGGCAATCTTATATATACCGTGAGAGGGGTGACGCAATATACAGCGTCTCATGAAAACGTGAACGTAGACGGGAGATTGGTTTTTCCTGATACGTATAATGGAAAACTTATCACAAGAATTGTGCACGAAACTTTTAAAGACCAATTAAGGCTCACATCAGTCCGCTTTCCCCAACATTTAACGGTTATTGGGGAAGGTGTTTTTTCTTTATCAGGCATTAAAAGTGTTATTATTCCCGAAGGGGTAACGACGATTGAAACGAGCGCTTTTGATGTATCAGAAAATCTTAAAAATGTTGTTTTCCCTACAACGTTGGTTGTGATAGACGAAAGTGCATTTGGGCATTGTGCAATGGAAAACCTTCTTATCCCTAAGAACGTGAAAACAATAGGGAGGTATGCAATCTTTGCTTGTAACAATTTGAAAAGTGTCACATTTGAAGAGGGAAGTAATCTAACGGAATTGGGAGAAAGTGCTTTTGGCAGTTGCGATAATTTGGAAAAATTGTCGCTTCCCGACAGCTTACAATCAATAGGACTTCGGGCTTTTGAGATGTGCGGTAAATTAAAGACGTTGCATATCCCCAAAGGGGTGACGGATTTAAAGAGCGGCGCATTGTCTAGTAATATCGGCATTGAATATACCGTGGCGGAAGACAATCCTGCCTACAAAGCGATAGACGGCAGCGTTTACAGCAAAGATGGAACGGTGCTGGTGCAGTATGCCGATGGCGAAGAAAAAACGCAATTTGTTATACCCGACGGCGTAAAGAAAATAGGAGATTACGCCTTTTATAAGGTGAAAAATCTATTGAGCGTTTCTCTGCCCCAAACTTTGACGGCGATAGGAGATTTTGCCTTTGCTTATTGTGGAATTGCAGAGATTGAGTTTCCTTATGGCTTGGAAACAATTGGCGAACAGACGTTTTTGAAGGCGTCAAATTTGAAGAGTATCGTATTGCCCGACAGCGTAACTTCGTTTGGAGTTGAGGCTTTTGGGAGCATACAATTGGAGGAGCTGATTCTCCCCAAAAATATAAAAGAGATTAAAGAGCTCTCGCTCTGTAGGCTTAACGTTCCGCTTTTGGAATTTCCCGAAGGTGTTAAGTTGGAGGGGGGTGTTCTTTTCTCTTCACTTGTTCCGCAGTTGATTATGCCAAACAAATTTGCGTGCGACGACTACCCTATTGTTATATGTTTATTTGAAATGGTTGTCAGTGACGTCTTTTATAAAGGTACAAGGGCGGAATGGGAAGCGCTGAAAGAAGCAGGCGCGTTTACGGATACTACGTTTTCCTGTGGTGCAATAGGTCAAGGCGGAAGTAGTTTGCAGGAGTTCTTTCCTATCTATTATTACAGTGAAGAAGAACCGCCTTTAAATGAAGAGGGAACGGCGTATGACGATAATTATTGGCATTATGCGGAAGACGGCGTCACCCCCGTCATTTGGGAAAAGTAAATAAGAAATACGCAACGAAAAGACCGTTGCGTATTTTTTGTATAGAAAAACCACTCCATAGTGGCGTGGTTGGGTAGAGGTTTGCTGAATTTGTCCTAACTACGTACATTTATTACTGCGTATACCGTCCAAGTATAGTATATCGTCGTTTGCGGATATTTATTTATGCAAAAATGGAATATTTAAGTCAATTCACAAAACTTTCACGGCTTTTTTTGCGGGTATTTACCGTATAGAGAAAAAAAGCCTTGACAAAACTTGCAAATAAGTATAAAATAGATATTGTGAAAAAATGGGCTTAATATACGAAAAAACGGAAGAAACCGACTTTTTCGGGAGGATTTATGAAGAAATCAATGAAAGGTATTTTATGCGGAGCGCTGTCGATTTTGATGGCGTCGTCGCTGTTGGCGGAACACGTGCTGAGAACCAGCGCGAGTATCGTTGCGCCTTCTACGACCGTCACCGCAAACGCTTCCATTGAAAACGTAACGGGTCAATTTGATACGACGCAGTTGACGACGAGTAATTTTAATACCAAAGTGCAGGAAACTGCTCCTAAATACGAAAACCGCACGGTGATGATTACGCTTTCGGGCGCGCCTGCGGCAGACCTTGCCGACGGCAACGACGTCAGTCAATTCGTGCAATCTTGGTCGGGGCAAAGAGAACTCAAAGAAATCGCCGCCGAGCAGGACGCGTTTTTACGCAAATTGAAGAAAACAGGCATTTCCTACACCTTAAAAAGACAGTATTCGACGGTGCTGAATGCGGTGGCGATCGAGGTGAACACCAAGCACGTGAAGGCACTCAAACAAATAGACGGTGTGGAAAGCGTTGTTATCACGACGGCGTATGCAGAACCCAAAACGGTAGAAAGGGCGTCGAACGGCGGACTTGCTACCAACGAAACCAACGTGTACGATACGGGGATTTATGATTCGTCCGATTACGCGCATTACGGCGAAGGCATGGTCGTAGCGGTGTTGGATACGGGTTTGGATTACACGCACGCGGCGTTCCAGGGCTTTGAAAGCGCGGACGTGGAAACGGCTTGGGATGAAGAATACGTAAAAAGCGTTTTAGATAATTACACGCTGACGGCGGAAACCAAATCGGGTACGCTGAAAGCGTCCGAAGTGTACGTGAGCGAGAAAGTACCTTTTGCGTACGATTACGCGGACGACGATCCTGACGTATATCCTTCTTATTCCAACCACGGTACGCACGTAGCCGGTATTATCGGCGGTTACGACGAAAACGGGTACACGGACAAAGACGGCGTACTCATCAACGAAACGTTCAAAGGGGTTGCGCCCGATGCGCAGCTTGCAATTTTTAAAGTATTCACGGACGATCTTGACGATCCCGATCTTGGCGGCGCGGTAGCGGATGATATTATCGCTGCGTTGGAAGATTGCGTGACGTTGGGTGTGGACGTTATCAATATGTCTTTGGGTACGTCTTGCGGCTTTACTACTACTGACGATGGGGATTCCGAAGGGGAAATGCTCAACGCGGTGTATCAGCGTATCAAGGACGCGGGCATCAGCCTCGTCTGCGCGGCAAGTAACGATTACAGTTCGGGTTACGGCGGTGTGTTCGGTACGAACCTTGCTTCTAACCCCGATTCGAGCACGGTAGGTTCGCCTTCGACGTTTGCGGCGGCGTTGTCCGTTGCCAGCGTCAACGGTCAGAAAGCGCGCTATATGGTAGCGAACGAGACTGCGGCAAGCGAAGAAAATACCTACGTGTTCTATGAAGAATCCCGTGATATTGACGGCAATCCTTTCGATTTCATGGAATCCATGATGGAAATTTTCCCTGACGGAAAATTTGAATACGTCGTAGTCCCTGGTATCGGGCAAACGGCGGATTATATGGCGTCGGTGAGAAGATTATTCAAAGACAACAACGGCAACAGCTTGAACAGAGTCGCTTTGGTCAAGCGTGGCGACACGACCTTTGAAGACAAAGTGAAAGTGGCGATGCAGATGGGTGCGGTAGGCGTCATCGTTTACAATAACGTAGCAGGCGTCATCCGAATGAACCTCGGTGAAATCGACAACCCTGTGCCTGCCATCTCCATCAATATGAACGCAGGGCAAGCGCTTACGGAAGGCGCGACGGGCCGTATCGGTACGTTGCGTTTAGACCCTTCGTACGAGGCAGGCCCGTTTATGAGTGAATTCTCCTCTTGGGGGCCTACGCACGATTTGACGTTGAAGCCTGAAATCACGGCGCACGGCGGAGAAATCACGTCCACCGTTCCCGGCGGTTACGGCGAACAAAGCGGTACGAGTATGGCGTCGCCCAACATGGCAGGTTTCGTAGCTTTGGCAAGAAGTTATATTGAAAAAGAACTTACGCATCTTGTGACGAAAGACGGCAAAGTGGATCAAACGCTTGTCAACAGTCTTGCGTACCAGTTGATTATGAGTACGGCATCCACAGCGTACGATCCCGATAATTTGCCCTATTCACCTAGAAAGCAGGGTGCGGGGATCGCGAGAATGGAACGCGTGATCGGCGGTACGACGGCGTATCTTTCCACGGACGTGGAAACAAACGATTACCGTCCCAAGATTGAAGTAGGTGAAGATGAAGAAAAAACGGGCGTATATACGTTGAAATTCAGCGTGACGAACTTCGGAACGGAAGATCTCATTTTTACACCTTCGCATATCGCAATGACGGAAACGCTGTCTTTGGACGGCTTGACGGTGAATGAACAAGCGCATTTGCTCAACGAAGCAACGGCGGAATGGAAAGTGGACGGCAAGGCGCACGTGGGCGACATCACCGTAAAAGCAGGTGAAACCAACGAAATCGTCGTAACGCTGAGCCTTTCGGACGGCGAAAAGGCGTATATTGACGAAAGTTTTAAAAACGGTATGTACGTGGAAGGGTTCTTGCAACTCAAATCCACAGCGAACGGACAATGCGATTTGAGTATTCCTTTCCTTGCGTTCTACGGCGATTGGGAAGCGGCGCCCATGCTCGATTATACGGCGTTTGAAGTGGCGGCATCCGAACAAGACGGTTCGGTAAAGGAAGAGGATAAGCTTAAAGCCAGCGTTTGGGAAACGCAGCCTTTCTCCAGCTACTACAATGAAAAATACATTTTGCCGATGGGTGGATACGTATATCTTTTGCCTGACGGCGCAGACCCCATGTACGTGAATGAAGAATATTGCTCGGTGTCCCGTTATAACGAATATTACGGGGAAGGCAACGCGGAAAACTACATGACGTCTACGGGTATCAAAGCGGTGTATGCAGGGCTTTTGCGTAACGCGCGTATCGTAAAATATACTATGTATAACGAAGATACGGGCGAAGTGATTATCGAAAACGGCGAGATCAACCGTGTTGGAAAAGCTTATTCGGGCGGCGGCAGCGGCACGCCTGCCAACGTGGAATTGGAACTTGATCCCGAAGAATACGGATTGGTGGCAAACGGCAGGTATAGAATGGAATTTGAGTTCTATATGAACGAGCCGAAAGACGGCGAAGTTTGTCCCGAAGAAAACACGTACGCGTTCTCGTTTACGGTGGATTACGAAGCTCCCGTATTGGAAGACGCGCGTGTAAGATATTATAATTATAAAGACGGAAACAAGGAAAAACAGCGTATTTATTTAGACGTGGACGTGTATGACAATCATTATGCGCAGGCGTTGATGCTCTGTTATCCCAAACTCAATTCCGACGGGGAAACGGTGTTGCAGCTTGCAACCGAATACCCCACGCCTATTCGTGATGCGAACAAGAACGGAAGAACGACGGTTTCCATTGATATTACCGATATTTACGATTATATTTGCAAGGAATACGGCAATCAAATTTATATCCAAATTGACGACTACGCGATCAACACTTGTTTGTACCGCGTACAGCTTGGCGATGCGAACAGCGCGGAAATGCCCAAGGGCACGGAATTCCGCCTTGCAGACGGCGAAAATGCGTTGACGTTGGATCAGTACGCTACGCATAAAGTAGCGCTTGTGTACGGCGACGAATACAAAGGCGGCGCGGATCTTTCTAACTTCCTTTGGACGAGCGCGGACGAAAAGATTGCGGCAGTGAAAAATGGCGAGATCGTGGGGATTTCGGCAGGAAATACGACGGTGACGGTTAGCAACCGTAAGGGCGCGTCCTACACCATCGACGTCACGGTAAGTGATAAGATTGCAGTGACGTTACCCCAAGCGCCTTCTATTTCTTTCGGCGTAATTAAAAATTACGTAGATGCGTTGGTGAAAGCTTCGGGTACGGTGGAAGTGTTTGCTGGCAAGGATATTGCGTTGCAAGTCGTGACGGAACCTTGGTATCACCCCATGACGAATTTAAAACTCGTTTGGGAAACGAGCGACGCAAGCGTGGCTACGGTGGACCAAAACGGGAACGTGAAAACGTTGAAGAAAGGTGTGGCAATCGTTACGGCTACCGTTTATCAAAACGTAAACGGCGAATGGGAAAAGACGTTGTACACCACGACGGTATTCTTGCGCGTGCGTAATGAATTTACCGTCAGCAACTATACGCTGACCGATTATAACGGCGTGGGCGGTGACGTAGTCATTCCCACGGATATGAATATTTGGTATATCGGGGAAGAAGCGTTTAAAGACAACGACAATATCCGTTCGATTGTGATTCCTGCGTCGGTGACGCAAATCAACGAACGCGCGTTTGCAAACTGTTCGGCGTTGGAAGAAGTATATTTCGTATCCAAAACCGCGCGCGTAAAGACGGACGGTACGGAAGATTTCAGTATTGACTGGGCGGATCTTTCGATGGTATATCAGCAGGCTTTCTTGAACTGTAAGAAGTTGAAAAAAGTCGATCTTAGCAATGTGAAAACGATTACAATCTCCGACGAATGTTTCGCAGGTTGCAGCTCGCTTTCCGAAGTGGTGGATATGCCCAGTATCGGCACGATGCACCACCGCGCGTTTGCAAACTGTACGTCGTTGACGAAAGTGGACTTGACGGGATTGCATATGAGCGGCGAATACGTGTTTGTCGGCTGTACCAACTTGGCAACGATCAAGACGGGTAAATTTACGGCGATCGGCAAGTATATGTTCAGCAGTTGCACAGGCTTGCGTACGAGAGTGACTTTGCAAACGCCTAAAATCGGCGACGGTGCATTCTCGGGGTGCGTGAACTTGAGCGGCGTGAAATTCACTTCGCCCGAGGGTGAAAAACTTAGTTTTGACATTGGTGCAAGAGCGTTTGAAGATTGCGGCAAGAATTTGAACGGCAATTTCCAAATCGTTTGGGAAGGTGAAATCATTCGCTCCATCGGTGAAAGAGCGTTTGCGGGTTCGTCCTTGAAAGAATTTGGCGCAATTACGGGTTTGACGAGCCTTGGCGCAGACGCATTCGCAAACACCAAAATTTCGACAATCTACGTAAACGATACGTTGGATATTGACAATTTACAAATTTTAGGCGTACCTTTCAACGGATTGACGTTGATGGTGGTAGGCGGAACGAAATATAAAGAAGCAAACGGCGTAATTTATAACGCAGAGATGACGAAAGTGCTGTTTGTCAATCCGTCGGTTGTTGGCGAGTTCGTTCTTCCCAGCAACGTGCAGGAGATTGGCAAATACGCATTCTCGGCAAGCAAAGTGACGAAAGTTACTCTTTCTCCGTCGGTGACGAAAATCGGAGAAAGTGCGTTTGAAAATTCCGCAATCCGTTCGATTGATTTTAACGGCGCGGCGATTACGGAAATTCCTTACAAAGCGTTCTTCGGCTCTAAATTGACGGCGGCGGCATTGCCCGTAAGCGTTACGAAGATTGGGGAAAGCGCGTTTGAGGGTTCGGCTTTGGCGGCGTTCAGCGGCGAGAGCGTGACGGAAATATCCAACCGCGCGTTTGCAAACTGTATCGTATTGCAGACGATTGTTCTTCCTGACGGTGTTAAGACGATGGGAGATCGCGTGTTCGCAGGTTGTACCGATTTGACGGAAGCTACGCTTTCCTCTTTGGAAACGCTCGGCTCGTGGACGTTCTACGGCGCGACGAAGTTAAATAAAGTGGTCTTTGGCGCGGATGCTACGACGACGGGTGAATACACGTTTGCGAGGACGCCCGTGACGGAAGTGACGTTGGGCGAAAACGTAGAAAGGATAGAAACAGGCTTGTTCTACGGCTGTCAGAGATTGACGGCGATTACGTTGCCGACGTCGGTGACGGAAATCGCGGCGGAAGCGTTCAACAGCTGTGGCGCTTTGGCGCAGGTTGTTGGTTTGGAAAACGTGAAAACGATTGGGGATCGCGCGTTCTATAACACGGCGTTGACGGAACTTCGTTTGACGAATGCAACGAAGATCGGTTTGGGCGCGTTTGCCTCGGAAGGCAGAAATGGTGCTATCAAACCTGCAAGCTATACCAAGATCACGATGCCTGTAGTGGAAACGATTGGCGAATTTGCTTTCCTTTCAGGAAATCAAACGAGTGTGGAACTTCCTGCAAGCGTGCGCGCGATCGGTTACGGCGCATTTGCGGCGTCTAAAAACTTGACGACGATTACAGTAGCGGCCGACAACGCAATGTTCTTTGCGGAGAACAACGTTTTGTATCGTTATATCAACAAAGCGGAAAACACGCTGGAAATCGTTTGTTACCCTGCGGCATTGACGGCGGCGGAAACGGACGGCGTGAAAGCGTATGCAATCAAGGACGGTACGGTGCTTGTCAAAGCGTACGCATTCTTCGGTGTAAACGGTTCGGCGCTTAACAAAGTAACGTTGCCGTACAGTGTCAATGCGATCGGGGACAGCGCGTTCTTGGACAGCGGCGTGAAAGAATACGTCTTTGAAAGTATTCAAGCTCCCGTATTAGAAGCGGTGTACCGCCAAGAAATCGTGGACCGCATTGAAGCGATGGCGACGGATATGACCGTGTCCTACTATAAAGGGTATTTCTATACCAACTTCGCAAAAGGTATTTTTGATTACACGTCGTACGGCAATACGGCAAGTGATCTTGTGATGCAGTATCCGTCCAACGGTACGGGATATGACAATTATATCTACAACACCTATTTTGGTGAAAAGGTGAAGACGTCGGCGTTGCTGGAAGACAGTACGCGCGAATGTATCAGCATGATTGAAGAAATGGCAACGTGGAACGTTCTTTCTTGGATGCAAGCGGGATCGGGAATGACGGTGGAAGAGCTCACAGCGAAATCCGATTACGTAAAGACGGCGCGTTTGTATTATAATAATGCTTTGAAGAATGCGGAGCAAGCTGCATATATCACCGAGGAACTGGAAAACACGTTGCTTGCGGTGGAAAAGGATATGCGTGTTGTGAAACAGCATTTCAATATCCCCATTCGCATCAGCTCGTTGGAAGTGGACGTATCTAGTACGCATAAATCGCAATATCTCGTTGGCGAAACGTTCGATATGACAGGTTTGGTAGTGTTGATCGTGTACGACGATTACTCGACCGAGTTTGCGGATATATCCAAGGTTACGTTAGAATTGACACGCGGTTTGTCGAAATATGACAGATACGTTACCGTAAGGTACGAAGGCACGGAGGAAGAACTCCGTGTGGCAGTAACGGTTATGGAAGAAGAGGAAGAAGAACCTATTCTTCCACCCGAAGATTCGTCTTTTGAAACGTCGGAAGATACGGACAGTGACGTGATCTCGTCCGAAAACAGCGCAAATACGAGCGGCGACAAGAAAGGCGGCTTTGGTGTTGGTATTGTGATTGGTATAGTGGCAGTAATTGCGGCAGTAGCCGTTGTTATCATAGTATTAAAGAAAAAAGGCGTAATAGGGGCGTCTGCCGTAGCGGTGGAAAGTTCTGAAAAATCCAAAACGGATACAGAGCAGGAAGAAGAAATGGTGGATGAAAATACAACGTCGGAGGAGTAAAATATGGCGGAATTGAACAAGGAAAACGTAGAAGAAAAAGAACAAATCGCAGAAGAAACTCCCGTAGAAGCAACTGAAAACGCAGAACCCGCAACGGAAGAACCCGTTGCGGCGGATGCGCCCGTGGAAGAACCCAAAGCGGAAGAAACGGTAGAGGAAGCACCTGCGAAAGAAGAACCTAAGGCGGAAGAAAAACCTGCGGATGAGGAAGTGCAGTTAAGCTTGGACGAAGAGGCTATCCAGGAAGAACCCAAAGCCGAAGAACCCAAGGCTGAGGAAACGGTAAAGGAAGAACCTGTTGTTGAGGAAGATCCTGCCGTAGAAGAACCTGCGCCCAAGAAAGCAAAGACTGAACCCTTGGAAAAGAATAATATTTGGCACAATGCAAATTTGTGGTTGCATATGCTTGGTATCGGTGAAAAGCCAGCAACGACCAAAGCGGAAAAGAAAGCGAAAAAAGCTGCTGAAAAAGCAAAAAAGAAAGAACAGAAAAATAAAAAGACAGTGCGCATGGAAATCGTTATCAACGAAAACCAGAGCTGCGGTTCGACGTACAGCAACGGCGTACACGTTGACCTTGTGGTAAACAACCACAGCGGCAAAGAACTCGAATTAACGGAAAAAGATGTTGAATTTGAGATTGTTAAACTCTGCAAATAAAATTAAAAAATAATAAAGGAAGGTATTTTATAATGGAAGAGAGAAACGAAGTTATGAATGAAGAAGTAGTAGCAACGGAAGAAACGAAAGTTGTTGTAAACTGCCCTAAATGCAGCGCGGCTTTGAAAGTTAGCCAAGGTTCGTATGCATATATGTGTCCCGTTTGCAGCGGTCTTTTCCGTGTTCGTAAATGCGAAAGAATCGTGAAAGACGTCAGCCGTGAAACGATGATGGAAGCGTTTGTAAACGTAAACCAAGACTAATTTCTTCTACGGTATCCACTAAATCAATAAAAAAGAAAAAGCAAGCGCGCGGAGGGCATTTTTCCTGCGTGCTGGCTTTTCTTTTGCTTTTTAGGGGTAAAAAACGCCAAATTTGAGAAGATTTGGTAAAGATAGAACTTGTATCCTGCGGACGTTTTTTTGGATAAAATAAGATAAAAATAAAAGCCGAAACGAAGAGGTTTCGTTTCGGCTTTTTATGTTTAAAGAGGGAATTACGCTGCGGGTTGTTCGATAATCAATTTCATATTTGCGCTGTCGGTGTAATCAAGGATAGCATTGTACGTCGTACCCGTTTCCTTGTCGGTGAGGAGAAGGGTAGCGGTAGCGTTGGTGTTATACGCGGTCACTTTATACGTGTACGTTTTGCCGTTGCTTGCGGTCATTACGCCAACGTTGTCACCAACGTTGCCGCCGTCAAATGTGTACGTTACGCCGTTTGTATCGGTGGCATACGTCAAATACAACGCGTCCACTTCGACAAGACGGAAAGCTTTTTCGCTGTTGGAATACGCGTTTCTTGCCGCGATATCGTCCACAAATTCCACTTTATAATACAACGTATTGCCTGCAAGAAGGTTTTGCGACCACAACACGATACCGCCGTCACGCATTGCGTAGTAGTAATTGGTAGAGGTCGAACCCATCGTAATCTTAGCTTGACCGTTTTGGAAATCGCTACTTACGCCGTCAAAATAGATAATTTTTTGATAGGACGAAGTAGTGTTTTGCTTCCAAACACCGAACATTGTGTTGGCTTTGGAACAAATTTGATAATCGCCGCTATACAAATTCGCGTATTGAGAAACTGCGATAGTTTCGTCGTCAATGAGGAATACGTAGTAGGACATGGGCATATTGCCTTCAAAATAACGGAAATGCATCAACGTGGAATCGATATAGGACATTTCCACTTCATAGCCCTTAAACGTGGCGTTAACCGTGCCTGTGATATTCGTGGCTTTGATAGTGAACAACGCGTATTCGCCACTAATCGCCCAATTGCCCATCCATTTGTTTTGGATATAGAGCTTATGTGTAGCCTCTTCAATCGTCAATTCATAATATTTTTCCGTTTGGGTCAGCGCGCCGACAGCCGTTTCACCATCATACACGATGTATTCGCCGTCGAGCTGTTTATAACCATACGTTTTGCCGCCAAACGTGAACGTGCCGCCAACCAAAAGATTGCTCTTGCCATCGAAACGAACGACATTGCCTGTTTCGTCAACAAATACAATGCCAGCAAATTTGTCTTTGCGTTCGAGAGAAATTTGGGCGTCGCCCGTGATGATAACGGTGTTGGTGTCCTCGTCGAAAGAGAGTGTGTATAACGTTCTATTATAAGCGAACTGACCGTTTAAAGTCGAGTTTTGCAAGGTGTAAGTCACGGTAACTTCGCTACCGTTGATGGTGAGTTTGCCCTGCATATTGCTATTGATAAAAGAAAATCCTTCACCGTTGAAACGCACTGTTTCAAACGTGGGATCATTGCTGATCCAATCACCGTTGTAGTTATCTTGCAAATATAACGTGTGCGCTGTGTAGGTCGTTTCTGCATTTTGGAAATCGTACAGCGTTGCCGAGAGGATATTGTATCCGTAATAGGTACAGCAACCAAACAAAATATCGCCTTGATACAAAACAAGATATCCGTCCGTTTCACTGCGTTCGTAGGTGAGCGCATATTCAAAACCATCCGTATGGAGCAAGGTTGCTTCGCCGAGGCTATTATATCCAACGCCGTGGAGGGTGAGCTGAATACCCGTCGTTTTATCTATCCACGTACCGTTGAAGCTGTCGTTTGCGTAATAGGTTTGCGTTTTGCCGCCGCCCACAAGGACAAGGAACCCGTTTTCATCCACGGATACGACGTAGTTGTTATCCAAGGTTGCCGTGCCGTCGTCATTGAGGACGTATTTGCCGCTTGCGCTTTCTAAAATTTGTTCGTCCGTTTGCATACCGTTTGCGATATACGCTTTGTATGCGTACGACCAGTTGCCTTTGCCGTCAAACTCATAGAACTTGCTAACGGTCGCGGATTTTTTCCAAACACCTTTAAATGCGTCGTAGGATTTCAATGCGGAAACGTTGACGGTTTCTATCGTATCATCTTCGTACACGAGGGTCAGAACTCCGTTATTTACGGCGTAGGTAAAGGTTGCCCAACCCAGCTCGCCGCCTTCCAGCGTACCCGTAGAGCCGTACAGCGTATAATAACAATCGTCTTCGGTGTAGAACTCGCCGCGAAGAAGCTCGCCGCCCTTGATGGCAATGAGGGGGTTTTCGTTCGTGAAATAGTTCGTGTCGGTGATTTTTAAAAGATTGCCGTCCAATACGCCTTTGAAGTCGTAATATGCATAGCGATTGAGATCAAAATTGGGATCGGCGTTTTCGTCTTCCGTCACGACTTCGCCAAAATAATATCTAGCAAGTTTCGCACTTTCGATAATCAGCGTGTCCCCGTCGAAAAGATAATTCGTCGTTTGCGTCGTCGCGCCGTCCGTGTACGTAGCTTTGCCTTTGTCGTTTAAGGTAAGGGTGACGGGTTTCGTCGAGCCGTCAAGCACGATTGTGTATTCGCCTACAACGAGGGTGGGATCGGCAAACCCGACGTAAAAGGTTGCGTTTCTTGTCGTTAAATAGGAGAACGGCAATTTTTGCGTGAGATTTTCATCAAGATACAAACCGAAGGACAAATAACCGTTGTCCGCTTCGTAATAATAATCCAAACTGCCGTTTGCAAAGGCTTCTCCGATAGCAACGTAAGGATCGTCTGAGGAATCAAGGTAATCAAGAGTCAATTCCGTTGCCCCGTTGACTTTGGTAGGCGTCAGGGTGACGTTGCCTTGCGCGTCGATTGTTTTTGCAATATATTTTCTTGTAATCGTCGTGGTAGTAGCCGTTTCCGCTTCGGAGGGCTCGTAATTGATGGTAGGCAATTCGCCGTCCGCCATAATCCAGTTGTATTCCTTCCAACCTAATGTATTTTTTAACGTTTTGGTGATCGAAGAAAGGGGAACGTTGTCCGCGCAGTTAAAGATTACAAATTTTGCCGCGCCTGCGGAGGAAGTACCTTGCTCATAACCGCCGCCAACGAACGCCGCTGTGTTTTCATATGCCGCGCCTGCTGCCGCTGTTGCTGAAAGACTGCCTTTGAAGAATGCGTCGTTTACGATCGTGTCATTTTCCGCAAAACCAACAAGCCCGCCTGCGTTTGCATAGCAATATTCCATTGCCGCCATGGTAGCGGAGGAAAGGGTTTGGGTGGCTTTCGCCGCGATTTTACCCGTTGCGTAGCAGTTGCTGACTGAAGTATGTTGTCCAAGTCCGCCTGCGATACCGCCTGCGCGGATTGCACCGTTGACGTTGCCCGTTGCGTAGGAGTTATGGATATACGCCGCCGCGAAAGGATAGTTGGTGGTTAAATACCCTGAAATGCCGCCTGCGTACAACGCCGCGCCTTTGAGAATATTCACGTCTACGTCCACGTTCGCATAAGCGACTTCGGAAGGGTAATAACTGTCATATTCTTGGATATATACGCCTTGTTGATAACCGATTAAACCACCGACGAAAGAGAAATACGCGTCGTCGGAATAGACGTTCAGCGTGCCATTGGTGGAGTCGCAAAGATACGTTCTCGCGCCGATACCGTAACCAATCAACGATCCGCACGTGATTGTGAGGTTTCCGCTGTCCACAGGATCGTCGATGCTTGCCGTAATCGTGAAGTTGTCAAGGTTGATGCCGTAGAACAGACCGCTGCTGGTGACGGACAAATCGACCATAACCGCACCGAACAAGCCCACGTAGTTAGAATTGGTGGAATTGATCGTGAAGTTGGAGATGGTATAACGAGTGCTTTCACCCGTATTTCCGTCGTTATAGCAGGAAAAACAGCCCGCAAAATACGCATTTTCGTTGCGAAGATCCCCAATGACTTTCAATTCTTCGCCTTTACAATCAATGTCGTTGGCAAGCATATACGTACCCGTTACGTACGCGTAATCACCTGCATTGACTTTGTCCGCAATAAATAAAAGATCGACGGGACGGGTGACCATAAAGGGAGATTCAAATGAACCGTCACCATTCATGGACGAAACGTCCTTTTGAACGCCTGCCACCGTGAAGGTCATGTTTTGCGTCGCCGTCACCGAATACACGCCGAGATCGTCGGGGGCGATGGCTTGACCGTTCAAAGACACGATAGGCGTGCCTGCATAAAACGCTCCGACGTCAATACTAAACATCACTATGTCGCCGTGGCTGACTGTTGTGTTGTTTGCCGTTGCGGAAACGAATTTATAACCTTCCCCATTCGTGAAATGGACGGTGTATTCGCCCTGAGGGGGGTCCACGATTTCGGAAGAGGAGGACGATTGCGAGCTCCCGCCAACGGAAGCAACTTCGTCGTCATCGTCGCAACCCACCGCAGCGATTGTGAACGCGCAGGAAAGGGAAAGTAAAAAGGCAATGAGATATTTTTTCATAATAACTCCGTAAAAGTAAGAATTCTAAACTCTAAAATATGATATTTACTTCCTTATTATACAATATATAAGGGGAAATGACAAGAAAAAACGGGTTGCATTGAAGAATTTTACTTGTTTTTCACAAAAGGAAGTGTCGCGTAAGGGGTGGGCGGCGGTTGAAATACTTGACAAGTTTCCCATCGTATTGTATAATAGAAGAAAAAGGAGTTGACCAAATGACGAAAAAAACGATAGAAAAAATTCGCCGTATTTATGGGATATGTCTCGCCGCAATGTCGATTGTCGTGGGAATATTGTTGATCGTGCAAGCATGGTCGATCTTTTTAAGCGGTGAAAAGAATCCGTACACGGTCGCTTCCGTCACCATTCATTTTAAGAAAATTTCTCCGTTTGTGTGGGGATGGGTCGCGATGAGTTTAATTTCAGTTGTGTTATCCATAGCCTTTCCTGATAAAAAAGAAAAGGTGGCGGCATACGTGGACGTGAAGTTGACGTTCAAGCGTTTACAAGCGCGTTTGCCCAAAACGCAAGACGGAATGCAGGAAGTAGAAAAACAAAACTTTTTCCAAATCGTGGCTTGGTCGGTTTGCGCGGTGCTGTGTGTTGTGGCAGCGGTTTCGATTGGCTGGACGTTGTTGGAAACAAGTTATACGCCTCGTTTTGAAACAGAATTTTTCGCAGGACACGGCGCGGTAGCTGATCGTTTGGTGCGTATCTTGCCTTGGATATTTGCCGCTCTTGCGGTGTACGCGTGCGCGCTGTATTTTGAAGAACGTAGTGTGAAAAAACAAACGGAACTTGTTAAAGCGAAATTTGTAGAAAACGCAAAACAAGGTGTTCAAGCGATTAAAAAAGAAGAAAAATCCGCCAAAACGTATTTTTGGCAGACAAAAAAGTTTGTATTTTGGGTAAGGATTGGGATTTGCGTCGTAGGCGTGGCGTTGTTCGTTGTGGGGATTTTTAACTGCGGTATGGCGGACGTGTACGAAAAAGCGAAAAATATCTGTACACAATGCATCGGGTTGGGTTGATATGAAGAAATTTTTCACAAAAATTAAAAATTGGTTTGTCGATCATAAACCGTCTAAACGCAGGATTATTCAACTGTACACGGCGCTTTTGTACAATGCGAATATCAAAGGCTTTTTCAATGGTCAAATCTATAAAGGCCCGACGAAAAATCTCTGCGTACCTGGTATAAACTGCTATTCCTGTCCAGGAGCAGTAGGGTCTTGTCCGCTTGGCGCACTGCAAAACGCGTTGTCGGCGTCCGACACTCGTTTGCCTGCATACATATTTGGCATTGTTATTTTGTTTGGCTTGTTGCTTGGTAGAACGATTTGCGGCTTTTTATGCCCGATTGGGTTGGGACAGGATCTCTTATATAAGATCAAAACGCCTAAACTTAAGAAAAATAAAGTGACGTACGCGCTGTCCTATTTAAAATACGTACTTCTAATAGCGCTTGTCGTAATCGTGCCTTTGGTGTTTGCGGTTCCCGGATTTTGTGAATTTATCTGCCCTGCGGGTACGTTTGAGGGTGGTTTTGGTTTACTTTCCAACCAAGCGAACGAAGGATTGTTGGCGATTTTGGGCCCGTTATTCACTTGGAAATTCACCGTTTTGGTGCTTGTGGCCGTCGGGGGTATTTTTATCTTCCGTATATTTTGTCGTTTTTTGTGTCCGCTTGGTGCGTTGTACGGATTTTTCTGCCGTATCGCAATGTTGGGTGTAAAACTCGATAAAAATAAATGCACCGATTGCGGACTTTGTATCTCCGTTTGCAAAATGGATATCAAACGAGTGGGTGACCACGAATGTATCCATTGTGGCGCGTGTATTTCCGTTTGTCCCACCAAGGCGATTACTTGGAAAGGCTCCCAGTTATTTGTGCGTGAAAACAACGTGGATATGCCTGCGGATACGGAAATCAAGCCGATTGCTTCCATGTTAAAACCGAAGACGGAAACATCCGCAAAAGTAGAAAAAATGGCAACTGCGGAGGTCGAAAATGAAAACGAATAAAAAGTTGGAAATTACGGCTTGGGTGGCGGCAGGTACGCTTCTAATGGGGGCTTTGGCGTATTATAACTTCGTGGATAAGCCTATTCAAAGAGGTGTGGAAGTAGGGGATTTTTGCCCCGATTTTACGATTGCTACTTATCAAGTGCAAGACGGAGAATTTAAAACGGGCGGGGATTTCTTCACGCTTTCTGACCAGTTGGACAAAGTAGTGATTATCAATTTTTGGGCGACCTATTGCGCGCCTTGCAAAGCGGAATTGCCTGAATTTAATCAAATCCAAGAAACGTATAGCGAGGACGTCGTTGTCATCACGTTGGATGGAGAAACGTCTTTGACGGACGAACAACTGCTTGCTTGGATGAATACCAACGAGGAAAGCGCGGCTTGGGACAGCTTTTCTATTCTATTTGCGAAATATGACGGCAGTGAAGGCTCGGCGGCGAACGTGTACAATCGATTAGGGTTTGTCAGCGGCGCGTTGCCGGCAACGGTGGTCGTTGATCGCGAGGGAAAAATTGCCTTTAAAAAGGAAGGCTCAATGCATTACGAGGATTTGGAAAAGGTGATTACGCCTTTGTTATAAAAAGTTATTTCAATATAAAAACAAAGCGGAGCTTTTGAAAGCTCCGCTTTTCTTATGGGATGGGGTGGATTTACGCCGCTGTATTAATCAAATCAACGGTTACAGTTACCGTTTCTGCGTTTTCCGCATGGATGATGATATAATATGTTTCACCTGCTTGTGCTTCCAATATTCCGTCAGTCATTTCAATGAATTCCAAGTCGATCATTACGAAAATCGTACCTTCGTTACATTCAAACTTGTACGTATCCGTTTCTTCGGGGATAAAGGGAAGGCTGATTCTGCCGTTTGTCAACGTCAAAACGTTTTCACCAACCGCCAACAACTGCGTAATATGAATGGATTTATACACTTTTTCTTCCAAATCGTCCTCGGCTTTTGTGAAAGTGAAGGTTACGCTTTCGTTTTCTGCTAAAATGATTTGGGTATAAGTTGGTGTTACGGTTTGTGTTTCTCCATTTTTATCCGTGTACGTTACGCCCGTGTGATCGGTGTAAAAACCATATGCGCCTGCTGTCGTTGCGGTAAAAACACGGGTAATGGGTTGAGATGAATCGGTTACAAGCACAGGTTTTTCCGATTGTAATGCGCCGCTAATTTCTCCCGTTTTTGTGATTGCAAACGTCACGTTTCCAGCTTTTTCGTTTTGCGTGGTAATGGTGATATAACAATCGGTGTCCGCTGTCCAATCAAACGTAGCGGAATTCGTTGACGTCGCATCTTCGCTGTAATTTGCGATAGTGTACGTGATCTTCGCGTTCGTATCCGTCGTCGCGATTGTGTACGCGCCTGCCTCGTCTGCTGTGAAAATATATTCCGCGGGCGTGTTTGTTTTTACGCTTGCCGTGTGTTCACCCACCGTGATAGAGGGAATCACCTTTTGCACATCGCCTACATTCAGCGTAATGGTTGCGGTTTCGCCGGTTTTCGTCGAAATGGTTAGTGCCGTCGTGTAGGTGTACATAATTTCCACGTTCTTTTCCGCCGCACTTCCCGAAATAATGGTAGCGTTTTGCAATACGACGTTTGCGTTGTCATCCGTCCAAGACAATACGTAATTGTTGCCTGTGACAAAGACTCTGCCAAAGGATACGTTTACCGTTTTTCCTGCGGGAATTTCAATGTCGTTTGCGCCTTTCATTAAGTACACAACTTCTTCTTCCTCTTGTGTAAAAGAGGAGCTTTCACTCTCAATATTTTCGCTTGAACTCGTACCTGCCCCCGTCGAAGCGGAGTTTTCACTGTCTTTACACGCCGCAAACGCCGCGGTGGAAAGTGCGAGGATAAGTGCCGCGTAAAGAACGGCAGATTTTTTAAAAGTGTTCATATTAATACCTCTAATTAGTTTGCTGTTACTTCGGACAACGTAAGTTTGTAGGTCGTTGCTGAACCGTCCGCACTTGTGGCGGAAATGATAATTCCCGTGTTTGCCGCTACTTCCAACGTCACGCTGAACACACCTTTGTAGGTGATGCCATTGATGATGACATTCGCTTTTTCGTCCGTGGACGTCAAGGTAAGCGTGGTTGCGGTAGGATATACGATTTTATAATATACGTAACTATACTCCTGCGTGGTAACGGTGAACGCGCCAAGCTGATTGATTTCGTAAGGATATTCCTCCGTGCCAGGCGTAAGTTCGGTGTAATAGAAACAAGCCGACAGCCATAAATATTCCGCTTTGTTTTGCCAATCTTCCGCGGAGATTTCCTCGTCGGAAGGTTTGTTCTTTGCAAGGAACAAATCGAGGAATTCTTTTAATTCCTGATTGACGGGATACAGACCGTCGCTATTCAGCCAAACGTATTCCACGCCTTCGTTCGTTGTTTGCGTCGCCGCGTATTCGTTGACGATAAAATTATGGTAAGCGTGCACGATATTGTCGCCTTCAACCGTCTTGCCGTAGGGCAAAGTGAGGTTGTCGAACTCCGCTTGAATACCGACAAACGATTCACCTTGAAATAAACGATCAATCGCGTAATCAATGGCAACGTAAATAATCTCGCCAGGGTTGTCTTTCGTGCCTATGCGGTAATATCCTGCGCTTTCGTCGAAGAAATATTCCGTATCGTAAGGCACTTCCGCAAGTTCTTGTGAATCTAAACCTTCGGGTGCTTTTGCCGTTAACTGGGTGGCATGTACCTCTTCACGCACGGTCGAAGCAACCCATGCAGGGTCTGCCATCTTCATAAAACGCACGCGGATTGTCGAGCCGATTTCACCTTTAAAGCGGAACGTCGCGCGCCAAACTTCGCTCCAATACTGTTCGGGACAGCTGACGGTGGAAAGGCTGTTGCCGTCTGACAACACGCGCGCGGCAAAGCCGATATATTCGCCGCTATCGTCGCTGGGGATGTATTGCGAGCTTGCGTCGTGACGAGTGATTTGGATTTTGTCAGGATTGGAAACGGTGTATAAAGCGTATTGTCCAACGCCTGCCGTGGCGAAAGACAGCCAAGCTTCTCCCGATTGCCCGATCGTGACTTCATAGTAACCTTCCTGCATTTCATAACGATCAAAAGGATCGCCCGTGCCCATAATATCCGAGCTATCGTCATCAGGATTTTCATACGTCGCGTTCTTATCGGGCGCAGGGGGAGTCCATTCCGTTCCGCAAGTTTCACATACGCCCGTATTGGCGTAATTGTGACCGCGTTTTGCAATCTTTGCCGTTTCTACGTGTGTGGTATCCAGAGAGCAAATTCGTTTCTTTTCACCGTCTGTATCACAGTTTGGAGAGCGTACTAAAGTCCATTCGTTCCAGACATGGGTGCAGGTAACGCTTGAATTAGCGGAATCGCCCGTGTTGGGAGAAGAATCGGAATTTTCCTTATCTTTACAGCCTGCAAGGGCGCAAACGGAAGAGAATGCGAGAAACAATGCGCATAACGACGCCCATTTTTTTAAGTTTGCCATAATCATTTCTCCTATAATAAATAGGTTGTAAGGGCCATACGAGATAGCCCTTACTGTTGTGTTGTTGCATCTAATTTATTTTATGGGATTTTCCGCGTCAATGGTCGTGTAATAATAGCACAACAACTGCCACGAATCTTCTACGCTGCCGTATTTAATCATAAGGATTTGAAGCAGTGCAAACACTTCCTTATCCACGGCGATAAAGCCTTGCAAATCGCCCGTGTTTTGTTTGGAAAGCCAGCAATATTTTTGGAAATCTGCTGTGTAGTCCTTGCCGTTGATGTAAAACGCGCGTTTTTCCGTTGCGTACTTATTTGCGTTGTCGCAAATGGATTGCAAGGAATCGCTGTTGAAAAGAGCGGTGGGACGTTGGGTATCGAGATAAATCACCGAACCGAGCGTTCCGTCTTCGTTGACGTAATGATAATATCCGTCTTCTTCCGAATATTGCGTCTTAATTGCATCGGGAAGGAAGTTTTCCTGCGTTACTTCGTTAAAGCTCATGGGGCCTGTTGCGCAGTTATCTAAGAAGGTGTACGAGGCACCCGTGTACGAGATTACTACGTCATAGGTCGCTACTGCGTCGAGAAAAGTGGTGAACAAAAGATAATACGTTTCGCCTGCGTTGAGATAGACGTGGAAGTTGAAATTTCCATCTGCGATTTCCACGCCATTCTCGTCTTGTTTAATCGTAGCGGCTACGATGTCGTCCCATTCTCCAAGCATAGTCGTTCTATCGCTTGCTATCAGGAAACAAACGGTATCCGAATTGCCTACGGAATAGACATTATACACGCCCGATTGTGTGGGAATAAATTTGTATTTAAATCCACGAGGTGTCATGGCAAAGGGGACTTCTACAGTATTTGTGCCTTCCGTGATTTCGGTTGCCGCGTGGAAAGTGATGTTTTTTAACGGGTCAGCCATTTGCGGGGAGTTGCCGTAATGTTCGTAATACACGCAAAGCTCTAACCATTCATTTTCGTGCCATTCACCGTTCCAAAGCTGACCGTAAGAAATCTTTTCCGTTGCTGTTTCCAGCCAATATCTCAAATCTTCTGTGACGGGCGTGTAGCCGTTATTGACAAAGTTGTGGCTAGCTTCCCAAGCGTACTGTTCGATAATACCGACTTCTTGCACATCGTCGCTGACGCCGAAATTAATGCCGTCCGCGATACAGTAGTTGTTGTAAGCAAGCACCCAAAGGCTGGTTGCGTTCCATTGCGTCGCGTACATAATGTTTGCAAACAGCAAGGGACCGTCTTTCGCGCCCACGTGATAATATCCGTCCGTTTCATTGAATACGGGGGTGATATAATGCTTAAACTGCGTTGTTGCGTTTTCGTCCGTGTTATAAACGGTCGCCGCGTAGCGGAAGATGTTCGTGTCAAGGTTGCTGTCTTCCGTAGTGGTGAAACGAAGACTTTTAATTTTTGCCATATCTTCGCCAGCCGAACCGCTGCTGTCTTTCAAATAGACCAAGGCAAGTTCGTGTTCGCCTGCTTCATATTCTTTAAATACGTACGCGTAGCAGGTCTTCCATTGCGTGCCGACTTGGTAGCCGCTGAGCTCGTGAATAATTACTCCATCGATCATGACGTAGAGATAATCGCCGTCGCTTTCCGATTCCAAATAGTAGTCAAAACAAAGTACGTCGTTGGCTTTTGCCGTAAAATCCGCGTACAAGATTGCGTAGGAAGAGTGGAGATTGGACGTAGGCGTTTTCAAGCTGTTGTCCGTCGTATCTACAATCCAAGGCCAAGAATATTCGTCGTATTTCGTAGGATCTTCGTCCTGCCAACGATAGGTCGCGTTTGTACCTAAAATAGCGTTCACCTCGGACATGGTAGGGGCATTTACGTTGGGAAGCACTCGGATATCCTCGTCTTCTTCCTCTTCCGTATCCTCATGATTGATACCCAAAATGGTAGGCACGTATTCATCCCCGACGAATTTATCGAAGGTGACGGTGAAACCGCTTTTCGAGGTGATCGACCCCGTGTGTTTATAAGCGACTACGCCGTAGCGATCGATAAGGACGGTAGTGGGGATACCCATGGAAAGGTCGAAAAGGTTGGCAAGGTTTGCGCCGCCTTGGTTGTTGCTTGCCATATCAAAGGTCAAACCGCTGCTTTGCTTAAACGCCGCAACGGAGTTTTTATCATCCGTCGTGCTGACTGCAAGCACGGAAACTTGATCAATGTATTCTGCATAAGCGTTTTGCATAGCAGGGAATTCCATTTTACAGGGCGCGCACCACGTTGCCCAGAAATTGAGCAACAGCATATCCTTTTCTTTTAAGATCTCCGACAACGTCACTGTCGAATTATCCGACGTCGTTACGGTGAAATCGTACATCACGTCGCCCAACTGATAATAACCCTTATTTTCGGGTCGAGTGCCTTGTATTACACCCGTGGGATTGATTTTTGCAATCACTTGCGTGCCTGCGTTGGGAGAAGTGATAAGGTTTGCCGATTCCTCTACTACGTAACCGTCGGGAAGGTCGGAGAGGGCTACCATGTACGCGTTGAGCGTGGAAATATCCTCATTTTTGAAGTTTGCATTCCCTGCGGCGTTGGTCTTTTTGCTGGCGATTTCTTTGTCGCCGTCCATCAATGTTACGGTAACGCCAGGAAACCCGAACCCGGTTGCATTTTGCACGCTGACGCGATAAACGTACGAAGCGTTGTCGTCGTTTTCTACGCTGCTGTCCACCGAGCTGTTGGGATTGCTTGCGCCCGTGTCGTCATTGTCTTTGCAAGCCGCGATCGCAAACGTTGCGGAAAAGCAAGTCAGCAAGGACAAGCACAGCAACGCCGCTTTTTTAAATAATTTCATAATATAGTTCTCCTAAAAGAGATTACGCTGCTTTTAAAGTGATTTTCACTTCACCGTACGTTGCAGGTGTTTTTTCTGGATTAAAGGTGTAACCTGTAGGGAGATTTAAAATATGAATATCGTATGCAAATTCCCCAAAGGTAGTTTTTACAACGGAAACGCCCTGCGCATTGGTGGCAACGGGCGCGAGACAAACCTCTGTACCCTTGCAAATTTGTACCTGCATACCCACTGCAGGCGTGCCGTCTTCATAAACAACGACAAATTTATATGCGTCGGTAACTTCCGTTTGTTCAGAGTTTGTAGGCGTGGACGATACTTCGTCGTCGTTGCAAGCGGTGGCGAACATGCCTACTGCGCATCCCATCAAAAGAGCCAAACAAAGGGTCGCTACTTTTTTAAATTTAGCCATAATATATCCTCCTTACTGTAACTTGGCCGTAACCGTTACTTTTTATAATACTGTTTTCAGGATGTAAAGCGTATGATACGCCATCCTATCGTATATTTATTTTATCATACTAAAGCGGAAAAATCAAGTTATTTTATCAGCGGAAGAAATGATATTTACGCGCTGTATTTGTTTTCATGTGAAATATTTGTGAAAAAGCCGTATCGAGAAAATCGACACGGCTGACATTGCATAATATATAAATATGGAAGGGGGATTAAAGCAAACTTGCTGCATCCTTATCGCAAATGATGGTAACGAAGGGGTGAAGTTGCAAAACAGATGCGGGAAGCGCGGGGGTAACTTCGCCTTTTACCATACCTTTTACGGCTTCGGCTTTGTTTTTACCCGAAACGACCATCAAAATGGATTTTGCCTGCATGATATTTTTGATGCCCATGGAAAGTGCCTGACGAGGAACTTCGTCAATGGAGTTAAACAAACGAGAATTATCCTTGATAGTGTTTTCCGTCAAATCAACGAGATGAGTTACGGAATCGAAGGGGGTGTTGGGTTCGTTGAAGCCGATATGACCATTTGAACCAAGGCCTAATACCTGCACGTCTTGCTTCATTGTTTCCAAAAGCGCGTTATATCTGTCGCATTCTTTCTGCGCGTCGGGCGCACTGCCGCAAGGCAAGTTGGTGTTCTTCTGATCGATGTCGATATGATCGAAGAGGTTTGTACGCATAAAGTACGCATAGCTTTGATCATGGTCTGCCGTCAAACCAACGTATTCGTCAAGGTTAACGGTGTGAACGTTTTTATAGGATGCGCCACCGTTTTGGCAGTCTTTTGCCATGTATTGATACATACCGATAGGGCTAGAACCAGTTGCGAGGCCGAGAACTGCATTTGGGTTGTTTTTTACAAGATCAATCATGATCTCAGCGGCTTTTTTGCTCATTTCATCGTAATTTTCAGTGATAATAACTTTCATTGTACACCTCTGTGTATTTATTTTTGACCGTATTTATTATAAACGATAATTTCACACAGGTCAAGCGTTTGGAAGAAAAAAATGGATTATTATATATATTATAATTAAGGAAGTAAAATTGGAGAGAGGTGTGATGAGTGATTTTACGTTGATTTCCGTGAAATTTATAAAGATTTTTCGTTTTTGACGTCAAAAATCTTTGACAATGCGGTCAAAATATGGTATAGTAATATAGCTTTTGAATAAAACAAAAGAAATTGAGTCGTGCAGAAGTACCCAAGAGGCTCAAGGGGCTCCCCTGCTAAGGGAGTAGTATGGGAAGACCGTAGCGAGGGTTCGAATCCCTCCTTCTGCGCCAAAAATATGGGAATGAGATGACTCGTTCCCATATTTTTTTTGTTTACGAAATCAAGGAGGGATTCGAGGGTAGGAGCCGTTTTGCGAGAGCAAAACGCTTTGCCTAATAAAGATTGAGATACAGATATGCTTGACGGCAAAGGCTGCAATTGATAATTGCCGAGCGGGGCGCGCCGCTAAAGGCGCGAATCCCTCCTTCTGCGCCATAAAAAGGACGTCCAATAGGGCATCTTTTTTTGGTGTATAACGGAGAGTAGAAGAAAGCTCGAATTATCAAGGGTTCGCGCGTTCAGCTTGCGATTTGGCAAAGCCAAGGAGTGAGAAATTAAAATGTGAAAGTTTCGTTTTTTTCTCAAGCCGACAAAATTTCCATTAAAAAGAAAAAATATTCGCATTTTATCTATTGCAATTCACGAAAAAGTGTGATAGAATAATACAAAATAAGGGAAAAGCCCGTGAAGAGGTGTGATTATGAATGTTTGGCATGATATCTCCGACGAACGTATTACTACTAGAAAGTTTGAGGCCTTTATTGAAATTCCCAAAGGATGCAAGGCAAAATACGAGCTGGATAAGGAAACGGGATTGTTGAAGCTCGACCGTGTACTGTATACGTCCACCGTGTATCCCGCAAATTATGGCTTTATTCCCAAGACACTGGCGGAGGACGGAGATCCTTTGGACGTATTGGTGTTGTGTGGGGAGACCATTTATCCCAGGACGTTGGTGCAATGTTATCCAATTGGCGTAATCACCATGATCGACAATGGTTCGTTGGACGAAAAGATTATTGCCATTCCCTTCGGAGATCCTACATATAATAATTATTACGATATTCACGAGCTTCCCAAGCACGTGTTTGACGAAATGATGCATTTCTTCGAGGTGTATAAGTCTTTGGAACATAAACAAACGACGGTGAAGGAGATTTGTCATCGCGATGAAGCTATGGATATTATCGCGAAATGTATCAGCGCTTATAAAGAAGAATTTCAGGGCAAGAAAAAATAATCTTTTTTGAGGGATTTTTTTCAAAAATTTAAAAAAATTTCTGCCCTATGGATTGTCACAAAAAAAATATTAATTTTTTAAGAAATTTATGAAAAAATTGAAGAAATGGTGTTGACAATTCAAATAAAAAGAGTTATAATAGATGTAAAATTAGGGATAAGATAGAATTTTGCGTTTTCATGCGGTGAAATTTGTGTGAAAAAATGCGTTTTATCACTGTTTTTTAAAAATCGAAGAGAGGATTGGCCTCGATTCGTCGTTTTTTGCGTTAAAGAATAACGTTAAAAACGCTGAAATTGTCTAATTAAAACCTTGGAGGTTATATATGAGAAGGCAAAAGATTTCACAAAACAAGCATCGCGTTTATATGAAAAAACGCATTGCGAAGACCCGCTCCAGAGCGCAAAATGCAGGTTTCTTCTACTTGCTCGGGACACTCGCTGTTACGGCATTGGCTTGCCTGCCTTTGCTTGCATCTGAAGTAGCAGTTCTTGGCGCTATGAACTTCTGGACGATTTTGAACGTAGAAGGTGGGCTTTTCACGCTTCCTTTCCGTCAGGTCGTAATTGCTGCTTTGTACGCGATTATGCTTGTTGTTCTTCTTATCAACGTAATCAGAATTTTCACGAAACTTGGTTGGTTGTACAAGAAGAAGGCTAGTAAAATGTACGGTTTTAACCGTAACGTTTACGCAATGGACGACATGGGCAAGATTTTTGCATGCTCGTTCTCGACTGTAGTTGTTATGCACTTTGCAATTTACATTGCTTGTGGCGAATACGCTGTAACGATCAGCCCCCTTGCATATGCTGTAATCGGCGCTGGCTTGTTCTTCCACTTCGTTGCTTGTCTTATCGGCAGCAAAGTTAGTCTTTTTGACATTGAAGAAGGTTTCGGTGTAAGCGAACAAAGAAGAATGGTTCCCGTATTCCCTGCATTCATCCGCAATGTACTTCAAGTAGCAGTTATTGCTGTTATCGTTTATATGTTCGCATCTGCTTCCAACATGATGGAAACGTTTGCTGCAATTACTCCTATCGTAGACAATGCATTTAGCATGACGAACCTTACGAACTATATCAACGGTCTTGCTGCTAATCCTTTGTCGGTTGTTGAATTTGCTACGCAAGCATTGACGTTCGTATGGATTGTTGTTCTCGTTAAGCATGCTGTTGCTGCTACCGAATACAACATGGAAGGCGCAGATGGCGCTGGTATGAAGACCTCCAGAGTGTTCTTCTTCCTTACGTTCTTGACTGCTGCTGGTACGTTCGTATATAGATATGTTCTTGCTGCAGAACCTGCAATGGACATGAACAGCCTTATCGTTGCTGTTGCTGCACTTGTTATGTTCATTATCGAAGTTATCATGCGTAATGCTCCTGGCATCCCCGTTGAAATCAGCGAAGAAGATATCCTTGCAGCTGAAATGGCGAGAGAAGCAGCTAGCGACGACGTAGATATGGACTACTACTTCCAAGGCGCATACGTTCCCGTATACAATCACTCCGTTCAAACGAGACCTTGTTACGAAGAACTTATGGATGACTAATTAATCCTTATTATTTAAGCGTTGGCAAAATGCTTCCGACCAGAATAAGATAAATACATAGGAAGCACAAAAATTCTAGGAGAAGAGTATGAAAGAATCTGGCTCCAAGGCAACGCGTCTGTTAAAGAAACGGATTAGAAGTATACACCGCAGGGCAAAGTTTGTCGGCATACTTTATTTGCTGGCAACAATTGCCCTTGCGGCGTTAGCTTGCTTGCCTTTAATTAAAATTGAAAACAGCGATTATTTGTGGTTGATTAATCTCGATACGGGTGCTTTCGCAGGGTTTGTTGAACCGTTCACTGCTTTAACGAGCGGTGCGGAGATGGACGCGAAATTGCTTTTAGACGTTGTTTCGGCAGTATTGTACGTTCTCGTACTGTTGATTGCTGTCATTAACGTAATTAGATGCTTTACGAAGTTGAACTTCTTGTTCAAGAAGAAAGCAAGCCGTTCGTTAGGTTTCAATCGTAATATGTTCGCAATGGATCAAATGGGAAAAGCATATTCGGCTTCTTTCATTTGGATGGTGGTGTTGTATTTCTTCATCATTATGATCCGTACATACGTATTTACTACGACGTTTACGCTGATCGCGTTGGCAGTAGGAGTTGCATTCCACTTCATTTGCGGTCTTATCGGAAGCTCGGTTACCCTCTTTGTAGAGGTGGAAAACGACGAACAGAGATTCCGCTTTACGTATGGTGAAAATGGTGGTACGGGTTGGTCTTCCAACACGTTAAGAGTGGAAGAGCAGAAGAGAGAACAGCCCGTTAGAACGTTCTTCTTGCGTAACGTTATTCAAGTTGTCTTGTCTTGCGTTATGATGTATTTCTTCTTATCGTTCTCGACTGTCGGTTACGCAGTAACGGATATTGTAGGCGGTAATATGGATGCATTGATGAACGATATGATGGGATACCTTATTCCCGTAGCGGTACAGCTTTTGACGGCTATAATGACTTGCGTGGTGTTTAGCTATGCTTTATCTACCAATGAATACGATCGTGATTGTATGGGCGATAAAGTGCGTGTAAAACGTAGATGGAATCGCGCGAACATTTGCCTCGTTATGATTTTGGCTGTTGTATCGTTAGTATTACCTTTGATCGCAGGCGGCGAAATCGTTACCAATCAAATCCTTTTTGTAATCTTGGCATTGTCGATGTTCGTTTTGGACGTTGCGATTTTCCCTAGAGATAAGAAAAAATGGATTGGCGGCGTTATTTGGGATGGTTGTGAACCTTATGCAACCTATTCGCCTCGTCATTCGGATTGCGAACTGTATAGACCTACGTTCTAATAACTTTGCGGTTATAGGATAAAGGAATTAACTTTGAAAAAAACGGTGTATGAAAAGTCGATTTACGGCAAAGTAAAAAACCGAATAGCAGCCGCCCGAAAGGGAGTTGTAAGATTTTCTCGAAATCTTACGGAATACATAAACTGCGAAAAATAGAGAGAAAGTTTTAGCTAAGGAGATATACGATGAAAGCGTACGAACCCAATGCGATTGCATCGAGAAAGCGAATAAAGAAAGTTCATTCGAAAGCAAAATTTGCCGGTCTGCTTTATTTGTTCGGTACGATTATTTTGGCTGTATTGGCAATTTTGCCTATGCCTGCACCTTTTGCTCCGGTATTGAGCATCAAGTTTGCAGGTGAAAACAATATTTCGGTAATGAACGTCTGGAATGCTTTCGCTTCCGGGCTTAGCGTTGATTTGGTCATTGCTATTTTGTATTTGTGCATTGTCCTTACCGGTGTTGTTAACATCATTAGAAGTTTGGCGAAACTCGGTCGTTTGATGAAGAAGACGTCGAGATATGCAAACGGTTGCAATAGAAATATGCGTGCTATGGATGATTTGGCTGCAATTTTCTCTGGCACGTTTGCAGCGATCATCAACTTCAACTTCTTGATTTACGTAATGGGAGAAGAACCTTCGTTCTCAATCCTTGCGTACGCAATCATTGCAGTTGGCTTGTTGATTCACTTCCTTGCAGGTGTTATTGGCGGTAACGTCAGCTTGTTTATCGTAGGTGCTACGGTAGAAGAACAAAAGAGAGAGAATGGTGTTGGCATATTCTTCGTACGCAACCTTCTTCAGGTTATTGCTACGGCGGCAATCGTATACATTTTCGGTGTAGCTTGTACGTTGTATCAGTTGATGCCTGACATTATGGCGTTCAACTTTGCAGGTATTATGGCTGGCGGCATCATGAATATTCTCAAACTTGCTCTTATGGTACTTGCAATTGTTTGGATTATGGTTCTTGTGAAGCATGCAACGGCAGCGACGGAATTCAACCGTTGGGGTATGGATGGCCCTGGTATGAAGAATTATAGAATTTTCAGTTTCTTCACTTTCATCACCTGCGGTGCATCTTTCCCTGTAATTTTGTTGTACAATGGCAACATGATCTATAACTACTTGATCGTAGCGATTATTGCGTTTGTATTCTTCCTTTTGGATTGCATTATCAAACCTGGTGATCCTAGAGCAATGTGTAAGGGTAGAGAGGATATCTGCGAATTGCCTGATATGCCCCCCGTACCTCAAAGACCTATGATGCCTACGTGTGCGCCTATGACGATGTGCGCTCCTAGACCTATGTGTGCTCCGATGCCTTCGTGCAGCAACTATTGCACGGGTTGCGGCCCTCAGGGTATCTCCGCTTGTGCATCTCCCGCAATGGCTCCTATGCAGGCGCCCGATATGTACAGAGTTAACTCTCCCGCATGTCTTACGAGAACAGGTATGGACAGCCGCCGTTTGAGAGAACAGGGCTACACCTTGAGAGATCGTGATGACGATTTGAGACAGGCAAGAGCTCTTGCAAAAGTAAACACGAAGCAAGAAAAGAAAAATAGAAAGAAAGCAAAAAAATTGAATGGTAAAGAAAAAGATTTTGTAAAAAATCTTGAATCTGCGGAAATGACGCCTGTTGCGCCTCCTGCAGCACCTGATACGTTTGATGTAAGACTTTCTTTGCCTGCTTCGCTTTTCCCTGGCAATATGCCTATGCCTGTACCCAGTGCAGACAAGAAATGGGAAGTAAAATGTCCTACTTGCGGTAAAACGTTGGAAGTAATGGACGGTGCTCCTTATAATCGTTGCCCTGGTTGCGGAAAGGTATTTGAAGTTCGCAAAGGCGAAAAATCTGTTCAAAAATAATTGAATGATATAAAAATGAAACAAACACTCTTGAAGATATTTCTTCTAGAGTGTTTTTCATATAGTAGCATCGCGTGACAACGGCATACTTGATGTGAATTTAGTGACAATAAGAGTCGAACCGATCGAGTAAAAGTGCTTGAATAAAGGTATTATATTAATCGAGTAAAAGTGGTTGGATAAAGGTATTATATTAATCGAGCAAAAGTGGTTGGATAAAAGTCTTATATTAATCGAGTAAAAGTGGTTGGATAAAGGGATTGTATTGATCAAGCAAAAAGGGTTGTGAAAATATTATACCAACCTAGAGAATGGAGAAGTATATCTTAAAAAGTAAAATAATAAAAAAGTGACGACAGTAATCGATGGAATTCAAACAATTGTGAGCAAATACCTTTGTAGTAAGGCTATAAAAAAAGGAAAATTCAACAGTCAAACAATGAGAGTAGGACATACTCAAATATGATAGGGGCGTCTATTGACAAAATAAGAATAATATGTTACACTATGAGTGGGAGTAAGTTATGAAAAAGAAAATGATTTATTGGATAACGTCTATATTTTTAGCTTTGACTGCGATAGGATTTGCCGCTTGTAAAGATGACGATAAAAATACCGAGTCGAATAACGTCGAACAAAGTCAAGAAATAGAGAGCAGTTCAGGAGAACATACTCACGTATGGGAAGAAAGTTTTTCCGAGGCTTTGACGTGCGGTAAAAGTATTGAAAAAATCTATTCTTGTGAATGCGGCGAAACGAAGAAAGAAGACGTACAACTTCCTGAACATTCTTTTATCCATTACGAATTTGACAACAATCCTTGGTGTGATGAAAACGCTACAGAAACGGCGGTTTGCGACAACGAATGGTGTGAAGTGACGGATACGCGCGAGGTTCCTAATACCATGACGGGACACCATGGCGGCGCGCGTTCTTGCAAAAGCCAAGCGGTTTGTGTACAATGCCAAAAACCGTATGGAGAGATCGGGACGCACCGATTTACCGATTACGTGTACAACAATGACGCTACGTGCGAGGAAGATGGAACAGAAACGGCGGTTTGTGTTTATCACAGCGACGTCGGTTGCAATGAAACGGACACACGACGTGCATTTGGTACAGCTCTTGGACACTCTGGTCTTAAAGGCACGTGTACGGAACGTTCCCTTTGTGAGCGTTGCGGTATAGAATTTGGTGGATATTTCCATTTTTTCCAAAATTACGTGTACAATAACGATGCGAAATGTGAAGTGGACGGCACGAAAACAGCGATTTGTGAATACGGTTGCGGCACCCAAAACACGGTAGAACAAAAAGGCTCGGCATTAGAACATATTTTTGAAAACTATGTATCTGATAACAATGCGACGTGTGAAACGGACGCAACGCAAACAGCGATTTGTGAGCGCGAAGGCTGCGAAAGCACGCACACGGTATCGATTGAAGGCACTGCGCTTGGTCATACATACGGCGCTTACGTATCCGACGAAAGCGGCAAGTGTGAAGAGAATGGTACGGAATCGGCGCTGTGCGTCAACGGTTGCGGAGAGAAATTGACTAGGGAAGAGCGTTGGTCGCATCTTGGACACAATTTTGTGGACGGCATTTGTACTGCTTGCGAGGCAAAGGAATCCATTGGGCTCGAATACGTTTTCAATGAAATAGGGCAATATTACAGTGTGGCGGGGATCGGCACGTGCACGGATTCTACCCTTTTGATCCCTGCGACGTACAATGGTTATCCCGTGAAAGAAATTGCGGATGATTCGTTCAATCGTGGTAATTTAAAACAAATCGTAAAGGTAGTGCTGCCAAATACGGTAACGTACGTCGGTACGAATGCGTTCGGTGTTAATGACGCTTTGACGAATGTGTTGCTGTCCAAAAATCTCACCGAACTCGGCGCGTATGCGTTTTGGAATTGTCCCGCTTTGGAAAAATGTCCTTTGCCTGACAGTTTGACGATACTTCACCCAGATACGTTCTCGTTTTGCAAAAAGCTGACGGCAATCGAATGGAGCCAAAATTTAACGGAAATCGGGGATAACGCATATTCTTGGTCGGGTGTACAAAACCTAGTCATTCCAGACACGGTTACGTCTATCGGTGTGTTTGCTTTTACGCATTGTGAAGAGCTGATTTCCGTAGAACTCCCCGATACAATCACGCGTATCGAGCAATCCACTTTCGAAGAATGTTTCAATTTACAAAGCGTAAAATTGCCGAGCGACTTAATCGCAATCGGCAGTTGGGCATTTAGCAAGTGTGTTTCTTTGCAAACAATATCTTTCCCTGAAAGTCTTTTATGGATTGGGGATAAGGCGTTTATGGGCTGCGAATCCTTGCAAACGTTGACCTTTCCCGCTAAATTACAAACAATTTCTGGCGAGGCATTTCGGGAATGTTTGTCGATTGAAAGGGTTGTGATTCCCGAAGGAATGGCGAAGTTAGGGCAGGCGGCGTTCTATGGCTGTGAAAATTTAAAAAAAGTGGTATTGCCTGAAAATTTTGTTATGCTGAACCAGGCGTTTATTTATTGTAGCAACTTAGAAGAAATCAATTTTCCCAGAATGATGAAGGAAATCAGTTCGGGGGATTTCTTGGGGTGCGAGAAAATAAAAGACGTTCAATTACCTGATAGTGTGACGTCGGTTTCGGCGGCTACTTTTTCGGAAACGGCATGGTTTAACGACAAAAATAATTGGACAAACGGTATGCTGTTTAGCGGAAAGCATTTGATTGCGATTGATGAAACAGTTAGTGGAACGTTCCATATTCCCGACGGAGTGTTGACGGTTGCGGATCAACTGTTTACATCCTCTCAGGTGACGGAAGTGTATATTCCTGCCAGCGTTTCCAACATAACGTCGTCTGCGTTTTGGAATTGTACAAAGGTGGAAAAGATTACGGTAGCGGACGAAAACGTTAAATATTTTTCCGTGGACGGAAACTTGTACGAAAGACTTCTGTTGAACGATGGCACTCCGATTGGGACGTGTACGTTGGTTAAATTTGCGCCGTCCAACCCGATGAAGACGTATATGGGGATAGAAGGTTTGACGAATATTCAATCGCGCGCGTTTTCATGGTCGCAATACGTTGAAGAAGTAATTTTTCCCGACAGTGTTACTAGAGTACAGTATTATAACTTTGAAGAGTGTGCGGCGTTGAGAAAAGTGGAGTTTTCTCCTAACATTACAAGTTTAGAACAAATGTTCTACAAATGTCCGAACTTGGAAGAAATCATATTGCCTAAAAAATTGACGCAACTTTTCTATCATTTCGTCGCGTACTGTCCCAAGCTGACGACGTTGATTCTTCCCGACAGCGTGATGTATATCGGGGAAAATCTTGCGAATCATTGCGATGCGTTAACCACCGTAGTGATTGGGGTAAACGTAAAAACGGTTTATACAAATATGATTTCTTCTTGTCCGAACGTGAACGTATATTATAAAGGCTCGGTGGAAGATAAGGCGTTGATACAGTATCAGGGCGACGAAACGTTCCTTGGCGCGTGGTATTGTTACAGCGAAACGCCGCCGACGGAAGAGGGGGATTTTTGGCATTACGTAAACGGTGAGATTGTGCAGTGGGAGTTCGTTCCCATATCATAAGCAAACGCAACGTAATTTGCTGTATGCAAAGTGGAAAATGAAGTGTAAAATGCTTGAAAAATACGGCGGTTTGCGGTATAATGTATAGGAATAGGCAGTTTTGCAAGGAGTAAAAAAGTTATGGCTAAAGAAAATCAATTTGTAGAACAAATCGCGGATATTAACATTGATTTCCCGCAGTGGTACACCGACGTCGTGTTGAAGACGAAACTCGTCGATTACGGCCCTGTTAAGGGTACGATGGTAATTCGTCCATACGGCTACTCGATTTGGGAAAATATTCAAAACGAACTCAATGCGCGTTTTAAGACCCGTCAGGTAGAAAATGCGTATTTCCCTTTGCTTATTCCCATGAGCTATTTCACCAAGGAAGCGGAGCACGTGGAAGGGTTTGCGCCCGAAGTGGCGGTGGTTACGCACGCAGGCGGTGAAGAACTTGCTGAACCTTTGGCAATACGTCCTACGTCGGAAACGATTATCGGCACAATGATGTCGAAATGGGTGCAATCTTACCGTGATTTGCCGTTGAAGGTTAATCAATGGTGCAACGTAATGCGTTGGGAAAAGACGACTCGTCCTTTCCTTCGTACCAGCGAATTTTTGTGGCATGAAGGACACACGGCGCACACGTCCGCAGAGGAAGCGAACACGTTTGCGTTGGATATGTTGGCGCTCTATAAAGAATTTATGGAAAGCTGTCTTGCGATCCCCGTATTGACGGGTAGAAAGACGGAAAAAGAACGTTTTGCAGGCGCGGTGGCTACGTACACGATGGAAGCAATGATGCGCGACGGTAAGAGCTTACAATCGGGTACTTCGCATTATATGGGGCAAAATTTCGCGACGGCGTTCGACATCAAATATTTGGGTACGGAAGGTGTATTGCAGACGGCGTACACGACGTCGTTCGGGGTATCCACTCGTTTGATCGGCGCGATCATCATGACGCACGGCGACGAACGTGGTTTGGTATTGCCGCCCGTTGTTGCACCGATTCAATGCGTAATCGTACCGATCGCGGCGCGTAAAGGCGGCGTAATTGAGGCTTGCGAAGCGTTAAAAGCTGAACTGGAAGCGGCAGGTGTGCGCGTAACGTTGGATGCTACGGACAACAGCCCTGGTTGGAAATTCAACGAATGGGAAATGAAGGGTGTGCCTGTACGTATCGAGCTTGGGCCTCGTGACATTGAAGCAGGGAAAATGCTTTGCGCGCGTAGAGACACGTTGGAGAAGGTGGAAATGCCTTTGGAAAACGCGGCGGACGGCGTGAAAGCGTTGTTGGCGCAGGTGCAGGCGAATATGTTAGAAGCGGCAAGAAAGCGTCGTGACGAACGTATTGTGTATGCAGACGATATGGCTGGAATCTTGGCAGGCGTGGAAGCAGGCAATTTCGTGAAAGCGGGTTGGTGCGGTTGTCGCGAATGCGAAGACAAAATCAAAGAACAAACGGCGGCTACGGCGCGTGTATTTGCGGAAGGCGAAAGCAAAGAAACTTGCGCGGTATGTGGCAAGAAAGCGGAACACGTTATCATCTACGCAAGAGCGTATTAAAAATCCAACGGCGGAGAAAATTTTCTCCGCCGCTTTTAACGGGAGTTTTCAATATGAATATTATTACGATCAGTAGAGAATTTGGCAGCGGCGGTAGAGAGCTTGGCAAACGCGTTGCGGAAATTTTGGGTATGGAGTATTACGATAAAGAGATTATTTCCGCGATTGCAAACAAGCAGGGAATGGATGAAAAGTACGTGGAAAGCGCCAGCAACGGTCAGGGTTGGCGGGGCATGGCATTAACAACCAGGCGTTCGTTTGCGTATTTGAATGCAGGAAATACGGCTACAATCCATATTTTATTGGAAGAAAAGCGCGCATTGGAAGCGATTGCGGCTTTAAAAAAGGACTGTGTAATCGTGGGTAGAAACGCGGATGTAATTTTGGCGAAAGAACAGCCGTTCAACGTTTTTGTTTGCGCGGATATGCAGACGAAGATTCGTCGCTGTGAAGAGGGCTCGGAAGGGAATGAACAGCTCTCTAAAAAAGAGATAGAAAGAAATATTAAAACTATTGATAAAAATCGAGCAAAAAACCGTGAATTGATTGGCGGAAACGTGTGGGGCGCGCGCGAAAATTATCATCTTGTTGTCAATACAAGCGATTGGGATATGGAAGATTTGGCGGTGGCTGTGGCGGATTTTGCAAAGAAATGGTTTGCAAGAACGGAGAAAAACTGAGGCAAGGAAATGAAAATTCAATTATCCGATCATTTTAATTACAAGACGCTCTTTCGCTTTACTCTGCCGTCAATCGTCATGATGATTTTTACGTCCATTTATGTCGTAGTGGATGGGCTATTTGTATCGAATTTTGTTGGAAAAACGCAGTTTGCGGCTCTCAATTTTATCTATCCTGTCATTATGATTTTGGGTGCGATTGGGTTTATGTTCGGCGCAGGTGGCAGCGCGTTGGTAGCGAAAACTATGGGCGAAGGGAATAAAGAAAAAGCGCAAAAGCTGTTCTCGTTGTTTATTTATGCTACCATAGTTTGCGGGGCAGTGCTGGCGTTGTTGGCGTATCTTTTTATGCCGCAACTCGCGCGCTTGCTTGGCGCAGAAGGGCAAATGTTGCAAGATTGCATTACGTATGGTCGAGTTTTGGCGCTCGCTTTGCCGTTTTATATGTTACAGTTTGAGTTTCAAAGCTTTTTCGTTGCAGCGGAAAAACCTAGTTTGGGATTGATTGTCACTGTTGCGGCAGGGTTGACGAATATTGTAATGGATGCATTGCTTACGGCAGTATTTCCTCTTGGTTTGGTGGGTGCGGCTACGGCAACGGCGCTCAGTCAAATGGTGGGCGGTGTCTTGCCTATTATCTATTTCCTTTGTCGAAATTCCAGCCTTTTGCGGTTGACAAAAACAACGATGGATTGGCGCGCGATCGGGAGGGCGTGTGCGAACGGCTCGTCCGAGCTGATGAGCAATATCGCTATGTCTGTGGTTGCCGTTTTATATAACGCGCAGTTGTATGCGTTGGCAGGCGAAAACGGGATCGCGGCGTACGGGGTGCTGATGTACGTCAACATGGTATTCTTGGCAATCTTTATCGGGTATGCCGTGGGGATTGCGCCCGTAGTGGGGTATCATTACGGCGCGGAAAACTTTGCCGAGCTCAAAAGTTTGTTAAAGAAAAGTGTAGTGATTATAGGGGTTTCGGCTGTGGCGATGTTTGGGTTATCAGAAGCGCTTGGCGGCGTATTTGCGCGGATTTTCGTTGGGTATGACCCTGAATTGATGGAAATAACCAAAGTAGCTTTTGTGATTTTCTCTTTTTCTTTTCTGTTTGCAGGGTTTGCGATTTTTGGCTCGTCCTTTTTTACGGCGCTCAACAACGGATTGGTTTCCGCAATCATTTCCTTTTTACGAACGTTAGTGTTCCAAGTTGGCGCGGTGTTGCTCTTCCCTTTGCTTTGGGGATTGGAAGGGATATGGTGGTCGGTTGTTGCCGCGGAAGTGATGGCGGTAGTGGTGACTACGGTATTTATTTTTGTTTTAAGAAAGAAGTATCAATATATGTAAAAAGTGCATTCATCGCGTACATGGGTGGCAGGAACAATAAAACCGAGCGGTTATATTTCCGCTCGGTTTAGTCGTTTTTTTAAAAATGAACCTATAATACAAACGTTCAAGTTAACGATTTTGCTCGCATTTTTTGAGAATTTTAAACTATTATAGCGCAATTTTTGTCGCAGTTCAATGAGAAATAAATGAAATAGCATATCGAAGATATGTAAAACGAAAAATACAAAAAAAATTCTTAATTTTCACCCATTTTTTTTGTAAATAGTATAGATTTCTTGAAAGAAATATGGTATAATAGGTAAAATGAACCATTATGGTCTGACGGAGGATGAATATGGAGCCTAAATATAAGAGGGTGCTTTTAAAACTTTCCGGCGAAGCGCTTGCCGGCGATCAGCATTTCGGGTTGAATCACGAGGTGATCGAACCCGTCGTGGATCAAATTGTGAAGATTCATAATATGGGCGTGCAGGTCGGGCTCGTGATCGGCGGCGGTAATTTTTGGCGCGGGCGTCAGGGCACGAAAATGGATCGCTCTACTGCTGACCAAATGGGTATGTTGGCGACGGTAATGAACTCTCTTGCCATGATGGACGCGATTGAACAGCGCGGTGTGCCTGTTCGCGTGCAAACGGCTTTGAATATGGTTTCCTTGGCAGAACCTTTGATTATGCGTAAGGCGCTTCGTCATTTTGAAATGGGCAGAGTTGTCATTTTTGCCTGCGGTACGGGGCATCCTTATTGTTCGACGGATACGGCGGCGGCGCTCCGTGCTTGCGAAATCGGCGCGGATATTTTGTTGATGGCAAAGAACGTGGACGGTATTTATGATTCCGATCCCAAGACTAATCCTTACGCGAAGAAATATGAATCGTTAAAGTATGCCGATATCATCAATCAGGGCTTAAAAGTGATTGATTTTACGGCGGCGACGATGTGTATGGAAAACAACGTTCCGACGTTGGCGTTTGGGTTGAACGAAGATAATTCGCTTGTACGTGCGGTATGCGGCGAAAAATTAGGTACGATTATCACCGTTTAATTGTTTTTTGGCAATAGGAAAGTGTGCGCAGTACAACGCGCTGACAGATAAAGACAGATAAAAAATTTTAAGGAGAATAGAAAGATGATTGAAAACGAAAAAGTAGAAGAAATGATGATGGAATTGGAAGAAAAAGCAAGCAACACCATCGATGCTTTGGAAAATGAATACGGCGCGTTGCGTACGGGTAGAGCAAATCCTCGTATCCTTGACCGTATTGAAGTGGAAGCATACGGCGGTATGAGCAAACTGATCGAACTTGGGAACGTTTCGGCGTTGGACGCTCGTTGTTTGCAAATCAATCTTTGGGATAAATCCCTTTTGAAAGCGGTGGAAAAGGCGATTTTGCAATCGAACATCGGTTTAACGCCTACGAACGACGGTCAGGTGATTCGTCTTGTTTTCCCCGTCATGACGGAAGAACGCAGAAAGGAACTTGTAAAACAAGCGAAGAAGATGGGCGAAGATTCCAAGGTAGCGATGCGTAATCACCGTCGTGAAGCGATGGAAATTATCAAGAAAATGAAGACGGCGAAAGAACTTTCGGAAGACGAAGCATCGGGTTGCGAAGCAGATATCGAAAAGACTGTTTCGGGCTATATGACGAAGTTGGAAGCGGTAATTGCGGCGAAAGAAAAGGAATTGATGTCTATTTAAGCCATGCGAGAGAATACTATAAAGGGGGAGTTGAAAATTCCTCAACATATCGCGATTATTATGGACGGGAATGGGCGTTGGGCTAAAAAACGTTTAATGCCTCGTTCTTTTGGACATAAAAACGGTATGGAACGAATGATCGGATTGATGGAACACGCGTTTGAGTTGGGTGTTAATTACATCACCGTGTACGCATTGTCCACGGAAAATCTTAAACGCCCCAAAGAGGAATTGGATGGATTGTTTGATCTTATTCGTAATCATTTCAAGCAATATTTCGGACGAGTTTGTGAACGCGGCGTACAACTTCGGGCTATCGGGGACGTTTCTTTGTTGCCTGAGGATTGTTTGCAGATTTTAAAAGAAGCGGAAGCAGAAACGGCGCAATATAAAGGCAAGGCGATTAACGTAGCTGTTTGTTACGGAGCGCGTGCGGAAATTGTGCGCGCGGCGAATAGAGCGATGGAAAAAGGTGAAACATTGACTGAGGAGAGTTTTTCTCGTCTTTTATACACCGAGGATCAACCCGACCCCGATTTGATTATTCGTACGGGAAAAGAAGTGCGTTTGTCGAATTTCCTGCTTTGGCAGGCGGCGTATGCGGAATTGTATTTTTCCGATAAGATGTTCCCCGAATTTTCCGATAAGGATTTGGATAAGGCGATTGAGGAATATTCTCGCCGTACCCGTCGGTTTGGTAAGACGGACGAACAGCTGTAAAAAAATAAAAAACAAAGGGGCATGTACGCGACGACGAAAGAAAACGACGCCGACAGCCCCTTTAAAACAGGTGATAGGACTATGAAAAATAGATTGATTTCAGCAACGCTGTACGTAGTGATTTTACTAGCGTTCTATTTTTTGAAATTATTTGTGCATGATTTCTTATTCGACGTATTGATTTATGCGTTTGCGTTGATTGGTACGTTTGAAATTTTGCGCGCTACACATGACAAAACAACGAAACCTCAGCGCGTGCTCGTGTGGATATTTTCCATTATTTGCATCCCTATGGTCGCGGTAAGTGAGTATTTCTTCCGCTATGGGTTGCACGTCATGAGCGTGTGTTTCTTCTTTTTGGTGTTTGCGTTGTTCTCGTTGCTTGTCGTGCGACATGAGGAAACGACGGCGGAAAATATTGGCGTATCCTTGTTTTCCGCAGTGTACCCCACAGTGATGTTGACGCTGTTGGTGCTTGCCAATCATATTGGCGCGGGATCTGAAACGGCGAAAGCTCTTGCGCTGGATTCAAGATTGGCTATATTGTTGATTTTTGTTATCTCGCCTTGTTCGGATGCCGTTGCGTTTGTATTTGGTATGCTCTTAAAAAAATATTTGCCGAGAAAAATGGCGCCTACGATCAGTCCCAACAAAACGGTGATTGGCGCGGTCGGTGGTTTGGTTGGCGGTATGCTCGGTGCATTGGCAGTGTATTTTGTGTACAATTCGTTGCTTGGCTCGTTTGCAAATATGCAAATTTGGTTGCCTATCTATTTGGCTGCGGGATTGTTGGCGGCGGCTGCAACGGAGTTTGGCGATCTTGTCGAAAGCTGTATCAAACGTAAAGCAGGCATCAAGGATATGGGCAAAATTATGCCAGGTCACGGTGGCGTATTAGACCGTATCGACGGCACGTTGTTTGCGACGGCGGCGGTGTATTTGGTGTTTGTCGTCATTCATTTGGCATTATAAGTTGGTTTTTACAAACGGCGATTGTGTGCCGAAAATATCCTTAATCGCGTACACGGGTAGGGGGAAAGGTATGAAAACGATAGCGTTAATCGGTTCGACGGGCTCGATCGGGCGGCAAGTTTGTTCAGTGGTGCGTCGGCATCATGATAAATTCCGTATAGAAAGTATGGTGGCGAATTCTTCCGCGGAAGAATTTTTACAGCAAGTGTTGGAATTCCGTCCAAAGTTTGCGGCATTGGCAAACTTGGAGGCAGGTAAACGTATCGCGCATTTGATCCCTGACGGAGTGAAATTCGTTTACGGTGAAGACGCGACGGACGAGGCTATATCTTACGGCGACGTAGCATTTGTAGCGGCGACGGGCTTTGCGGGCTTGAAATATTCCTTAAAAGCCATAGAATTGAAGAAAGATATTGCACTTGCGAACAAGGAAACGCTTGTTTGCGGTGGTGAACTTGTGATGAAAAAAGTCCAAGAGGCAGGTATCGATTTAATGCCCGTGGACAGTGAACATTCGGCGCTTTGGCAGGCTTTGGGATATCGTTTGGACGCTCCGTTTCGTCGTTTGATTATTACGGCAAGCGGTGGGCCGTTCTATCATTATACGCCCGAAGATTTGGAAAATGTGACACCCATGTCCGCGTTGAAACATCCTACATGGCAAATGGGCGCGAAGATTACGATCGACAGTGCGACGCTTTTGAATAAAGGGTTTGAAGTGATCGAGGCGAAGTGGCTGTACAACACGACGCTAGACAAAATCCATACGATTGTGCAGCCCGAAAGCATCATTCATTCGATGGTGGAGTTTGACGATTGCGGCATTTTGGCACAGATGAGTTACCCGACGATGGAATTGCCTATTCAGTTGGCGTTGTCGTATCCTGATAGAATGGATTGTGGATTGAAACCTATGGATTTTGAAACGTTGGGTTCAATTCGGTTTTTGCCCTTGGAAAGAAAAAGATTTCCCTGTTACGATCTCGCGCTGACGAGCGCGGAACTTGGCGACAATTATTCCTGCGCGTTAAATGGCGCGGGGGAAGTTGCGGTGCATGCCTTTTTGGATGGAAAAATTTCCTTCCCTGCTATTGCGAAAACGATTGAAGACGCTTTGTATAAAACGGAGCGAGTGCAACCGACTTCATATGATGTGTTGAAAGAAACGGACGCGCGGGCGCGCGCGTTAGCGAAAGAATATATTTCTAAATTGTAAATGAGAGGGTATGGTATTGAATTTTACAGCTAATTTATTGGCATTTACGGACGTATTGAAAAGCATCGGCGGCATTGTGCTTGCGGTCGTAATCCTGCTTGTCATGGTGACGGTGCATGAATTTGGACATTACGTAGCAGGACGGATTTTAGGATTTAAAATCAACGAATTTTCCGTGGGTTTCGGCCCTGCTATTTTCAAAAAACGCAGTAAAAAGACGGGAGAATTGTTTGCGTTGCGCATAATTCCGCTCGGTGGATATTGTGCGTTTGACGGAGAGGACGAAATAGACGAATCGTCGGAAGAAACGAAACAAGCGAAAGAAACACAAGAAACGCCCTTTGAGGAAATGCAAGAAAACGACGGGGGCGCGTCCGCGATGAACGTGGAAACAAACGAAAACGCAACGGTGGAAGAAAAAGAGGAATATCCAGAACCCGTGGGCGAACGTTTCAACGATCAAGCGCCTTGGAAGCGTATTATTGTTCTTGTTGCAGGTGCGACGATGAACTATTTATTGGCACTCCTTTTGATTATTACGATGTTTGCGTTCGTGGGAAGACCTGTGTATCAAGTTTTGGAAAAACCTGCGCAAACCCCTTCCGAGGGGGCAACGGCAACGGTAGTGTTGACGGAGCAGGAAGAGCAACAAAGCGGTTTATTACCTGGCGACGTCATTTTAAAAATCGACGGCAAAAACGTGTATATGATCACCGATTATATGGATATTTTGGACGGCAAAAAAGCAGGTGAAACGGTTGACGTGACGGTGCTTCGCGGTGAGGAAGAAATTGTCGTGCAAATGCAACTTGCTGTGGATGCAAATATCGTCAATATGTCGGATGTGAATACGTTGTTACATGCGATGGGCGTGTATGGGTTGACAACAGTGACGGAAAAGAGTGGATTTTTCCCGACGATCGGACATTCGTTTGCGTATTCGTGGAAGATTGCAGGCACGGTGTTACGTTCGCTTGGGGAGTTGTTGACGGGGAAGCTTGGCTTGGAGGCTATGGGCGGCCCGATTACGACGATACAGGTCACGTCGCAAGCGGCAACCAGCAGTTTGCTTTCCTGCTTGAATATCGCGTCTTTTATCGGCGTGAATTTGGCGGTGTTCAATCTCTTGCCTGTTCCTGCGTTGGATGGCTGTAAAGTGATTTTCTGCTTGATTGAATGGATTCGCAAAAAGCCCGTCAATCGCAAAGTGGAAGCAATGATCCACTTCATTGGCATTATCTTTTTGTTTGGGTTTGCAATTCTTGTGGATTTATTACAACTTTTTTAAAAAAATCTCAACTGTCAAGTAAAAATGCTTGACAGTTTGTTTTTTATGTTGTATAATACGTGAGGAAAATGGGTAGGAGGAAGAGAAAATGAAAGATGATTTACATTTTCTTCGGCTCTGGGATCTGTATTCGCCGCTACTCACGGTGACGCAGCGAGAGATTACCGACCTGTATTTCAATTACGACCTTTCGTTAGGTGAGATTGCCGAACAAAAAGGCGTGTCCCGTCAAAGCGTTTCCGATTGTTTGGGAAAATGCCGAAAACAGTTAGAAACGTATGAGGAAAAGCTGAAATTTGCCAAGGCTTTGGAGGAATTGTCTTTGGAATATTCGGCATATATGACGGAAACGGGGCGTTGGATTGCAAAGATGCGTGACAAATCCCCGCAAGTGCGTACAGACCTTGATGAATTGGAAGAGAGGTTGAACGGCGTACATAAAGAATTCGACGCGGAAACGATGGACGTGGACGACGGTAAGATTGTCGGCAAGGTGTTCCGCGGAGAAGAATAAGGAGAAAGCAATGGCTTTATTCGGTTCATTATCGGAAAGATTAAATCATATATTTTCCAAACTGACAAAACGCGGCAAGTTGACGGAAATGGAAATCCGCACGGCAATGCGCGAGGTGCGTGTAGCACTGTTGGAAGCGGACGTAAACCTGAAGGTTGCCAAGCAATTCATTGCGGACGTTTCGGAAAAAGCGGTAGGACAGGAAATTTTGTCTTCGCTCAACCCCGCGCAGCAGGTAATCAAGATTGTCAACGAAGAATTGATTGCGCTGATGGGGGAAAAGAACTCGAAATTGGAAGTATCTTCTAAGCTTCCCACGGTCATTATGATGTGCGGTTTGCAAGGCGCAGGTAAAACGACGCTTTGCGGAAAACTTGCTATGTTGTTGAAAAAGCAGGGCAAGAAACCGTTGTTGGTGGCTGGCGATATTTATCGTCCTGCCGCAATCACGCAGTTGCAAGTTGTGGGCAAAAGCGTGCAGGTGGAAGTATTTGAAAAAGGTACGCAAAGCCCTGTAAAAACGGCGAAACAAGCGATTGAATACGCGCGTTCTATGAATTACGATACGGTAATCCTCGACACGGCAGGTCGTTTGCAAATCGACGAAGCGTTGATGCAGGAACTTGAAAATATCAAAAAAGAAGTGGAAGTAACGGAAACGTTGTTGATTGTGGACGCTATGACGGGTCAAGAAGCGGTCAACGTTGCGGAAACGTTCAATGCAAGATTGGCGGTTACGGGCGTGATTTTGACGAAGCTTGACGGCGATACGCGCGGCGGCGCGTGCTTGTCCATCAAAGCGGTGACCGGCAAGCCCATTAAATTCATCGGTGTTGGGGAAAAGATGGGGGATCTTGAACCTTTCTATCCCGACCGTATGGCATCGCGAATTTTGGGTATGGGCGACGTGCTTTCCCTGATTGAAAAGGCGCAGCAAGCCATCACCGAAGAAGACGCCAAGAAAATGCAACAAAAGATGATGGCGAACACCTTTACGCTCAACGATTATCTGGAACAGTTTTCTATGATGAAAAAGATGGGCGGCGCACAGGCGATGCTTTCCATGTTGCCGGGCGCAGGGAAATTGAAGGTGAACGAAGGGGACATCGACGAAAAGAAAATCGAGAGAACGAAAGCGATTATTCTTTCCATGACGATGGCGGAACGCAACAACCCTTCCATCATCGACAGCCGTAGAAAACGCCGTATTGCAGCAGGTTCGGGTACAAGCGTACAGGAAGTCAATCAGTTGTTGAAACAGTTTGATCAAACGCGACTTTTGATGAAGCAGTTGCGTGGTAATAAAGGCAAACTTCGCTTGCCTTTCTAACAAATTTACAAAAGTGAAAAAGCGGCGCAAGCCGTAAAAATAAACAAGAAAAAAATATTTTAAGATACTTTGGAGGTATTTATTATGGTTAAAATGAGACTTTTCAGAATGGGCGACAAGAAGAACCCTATCTACCGTGTAGTTGTTGTTGACAGCAGAAAGGCTGCAACGGGCGAATACATCGATTGCGTTGGTCATTACAGACCTACCTGCGATCCCATCGAATTGACGATCGACAACGAAAAAGCAAAAGAATGGATTGCAAAAGGCGTTCAGCCCACCGAAACGGTTAAGAACTTGCTTGTAAAAGCAGGCGCTATCGAAAAGAGCGCAAAACTTAGCCCTTCTAAGACGAAAACGAAGAAGTCGAAATAAGACTTTGTCACAGTAAGGGGTATCCTATCTCTTAAACTACTGCGTTGCGCCGTATGCGTGCAAACGAGCGGCGCAGCGAAAATTCATTTGTAAGGAGACATTGTATATGTTGGATCTTATTAAGTACATTGTCGGTCAGTTTGCAGAGGACAAAGAAAACGTAGAATACGTGGTCAATGAAAAGGATCGCGTGATTGAAGTGACGGTTGTGCTTTCCCCCTCGGATATGGGAAAGGTAATTGGCAAGCAGGGTAAGATTGCGAAAGCTATGCGTACGATTGTGCGCGCGGCTACGCCTGCAAGCAGTAAAAAATACGTCATTGAAATTCGTGAACGCGGCGGCGACGCTGTGGACACCGACGAAGAGTAATCTTCGGGATTACAAAGAAGAACAACAAAAAGGCTTTCTCACAAAAGCCTTTTTTTGGCATTCAAGGCAGGCAGGTACGCGTTGAACCGGCTTTGCCTATAAAACGTTAGGAGAAATTTATGGAACGTTTGGTGATTGGCGAAGTGTTAAAACCCCAAGGCATTCGCGGGGAATTAAAAATCAAAACGTTTACCGATTTTCCCGAAGACGTCAAGGCGTTCGGGACGGTGTATATCGACGATATAGCGTATAAAATTCTTTCTTTCCGCGTCGGTAACGACGGCGCGGCGTATCTTGGTTTGCGCGGTATTCCCGACCGCAACGCAGCGGAATTATTCCGCGGTAAAAAAGTGGAAGGGAATAGAGAAGACGCTCCTGCATTAGAAGAAGGGCAATATTATATCGTGGATATTATCGGTCTTTCCTGCGAAACGGAAGAAGGGGAAGTGTTGGGTACGGTCAAGGATATCACCAACCTTGCCAGCGACGTATATACTATAGAAAAAGCAGGAAAGAATATTCTCTTCCCTGCTGTTAAAGGCGTCGTTGTCAAAGTGGACGTTGCAAACGGTAAACTGATTGTAAACAAAACCCGTTTTGACGAAGTCGCGGTGATTTAATTTTCAAGTTTTCGTTTGCCTTGCATGATTTGTACGAGGGTGTCTAATACTCCCGATTTGCAAAAAGCAACCAGCACAAGCGTGGCTAAAACGGCGTCCGCGGGTACGTAGATACATTGATAAATAAACGAATAGATAAACGCGTTATTCATCGCCCAAGCAGGAAAACTCACCCACACGGAATCTTGCATAAAGAAGATCATGCCAGACAAAAGGTGGGAGATAAACCGCAAGGAAAACACGCAAATTGCGCCAAGAACAAGAGGCAAACAGCCTTTTTCTTTGCGTTGCATATTACGGAATAAGCCCATGATGCCAACGCTCATAAACGCCAGCAGGTAATCGAATAAAAAGGTTGCGGGCGTCAAGATATACGGATCTTCGATAAAATTTAACAATCCGTGGATTAGCCCGACTAACAGTCCGTCTGCCAAGCCGTACACGTACGCGTAAAGCAGGATGGGCACGAAGGACGCCAAGGTGATCGAGCCTCCGTATTGCACGGGGCTGATTTTGATAACGGCAAGCGTGAAGGACATGGAAACGCAAATGCCTGCAAAGGCGATGCGTTTGGTATCCAAACGTTTCCCGTTTTTCAAAAAGCCGATCAGGGCTATGGCAAGGAGTAGGACGACGACTCCGACAATGGAAATCCATTTGACGAGGTCGGTGGTTTGCTCGCTTACGGCAAGCAAAGAGTGAAATTGAAACATAAAAGCCTCCTTTTCCGTCGTTTGCGTTTACAAATGAAAAACGCCACAACCGATACGGTGTGGGCGCTTGCATTTTTCGGACGTAGGAGTATAAAGATATGCGAAAATATCCCAAAATAGTACAGGGAAAACGCATATAGATATACAAAAACGACGAAAACGGTTATCAATCTCTCGCTCAGGTATTACCCTGCCGATTTAAATGGTATAATCTCAGCCTGTTACGGCACCCACGACGGATTCGTTAAATTTTTGTACTTATATTGTAAATAATAATTTTCCGTTTGTCAAGCGAATGAAAGAAAAAAGCGGAAAATTTCAAAGGATAGAAAACTATGCGTTACGATTTTTACGCCTATATGGAAAGAATGAAATATATCAAACGTTGGCAACTGATGCGTTCGGTGCGAGAAGAAAATATTATGGAACATTCTCAAAGCGTTGCGCTTTTTTCCCACGCGCTCGTCACCATTCACAATGAAGTGTTCGGTGGCAAAGCGGACGTTTTAAAAACGGTGCTGTATGCGATGTATCACGAAACGGCGGAAGTTATGACGGGGGATTTGCCCACGCCGATTAAATATTACAACCGCAGTATCCAAGGCGCGTATAAGGAGTTAGAAAGAAACGCGGCGGAAAAGATAGTCAACACGCTGCCCGAAGCAATCCGCGGGGAGATCGCGCCCTTTGTTTTGGCGGACGAGGACAGCGCGGAATACCGCTTGGTGAAAGCGGCTGACCGTTTGGCGGCATACGTGAAATGTTTGGAAGAATTGCGTTCGGGGAATGGGGAATTTGCAAAGGCGAAAAAATCCATCGAAGAAGATTTGCATTCGCGCAATATGCCTGAAATCGAATATTTCTTCCAGCATTTTATTTCATCGTTAAAACTGACGTTGGATGATCTTGAAAGCCTTTGATTTTTCATCATTGTTAAGCAGGCTGAAGAATATCACACAATTTTCAAAAAATTTTAAAATAATCAACGAAAAAAAGAAGTATAATAGACAACGTAAAAGAGAAAAATATTATCAACAAGGAAGAACTGCATGAAATTTATTTTTAAAGGAATGCTTGCGGCAGTCTGCGCGGCAACGGCGTTTACCAGCGTAATCGGGTTTACGGGCTGTGAACAGGAAGAAAAAGAAATTGTCAATGCTTATGATATAGCCGTGAAAAACGGTTTTACAGGTACGGAAGAAGAATGGTTGCTTAGTTTAAAGGGCAAAGACGGTTCGGATGCGCCTGAACTTACCATTGACGATATTTACGCGGTGGCGAAAAAGAATGGGTATGAAGGCACGTATCTCGAATTTTTAAAAGAGTATCTTTCTTTGAATGTTCAGGAAGACAATGACACGGAAATCATTGCGAAAAATATTCAATCGATCGTCAGCGTGAAATGCGGATTCTCGCATACGGTTACGGTGGGTAACAACTGGTGGGGCGGCCCTTCCAGAAACGAAACGGAATATTACAGCGCGGCTGGTAGCGGCGTTATTATTGATCTCAATGAAACCACGGGTGAAGCGTATTTTGTCACAAACTATCACGTGATATATGATTCCGATGCGGACACCGCGACGCATATTTCCGACTCCATTTATCTCTATCCCTACGGCGCATTTGATATGTTCTCTGCGACCACGGGTAAAGACGAGGGCGGCGATGGGTTGAAAGCAACCTACGTTGGCGGCGCAATGGATTACGATATTGCGGTTTTGAAAGTGGGAGCCAACGATCTGTTAAACGGCGGTAAAGCGGTGGCGGCAACGATCGGAAATTCTGAAAACGTGCGCGTGGGCGAGAAAGTGTTTGCAGTCGGCAATCCTGAAAATGCTGGTATTGCGGTGACTAGCGGGGTGATTTCCGTGGAATCGGAATATATCACGATGAGATCGACGGATGGGTTGAATAGACAAGTTTCCTATCGAGTTATGCGTACGGATACGACGATTAACCCTGGTAATTCGGGCGGCGGTTTGTTTAACTCGAAGGGTGAGCTGATCGGGATTACCAACGCAAAGACGGTAGAGGATAGCGTGGATAATATGAATTACGCTTTGCCGATTACGCAAATGCATCATCTTTGGGAAAATATTTTGGATAACGAAGGCGTGGTAAAACGCGCAATGCTCGGGGTAGTGGTGCAAACAACGGGTTCGGGAACCTACTACGACGAGGCGGGAAAACTTTGTATCCGTGAAGAGTTCATCGTAGACGCGACGACGATCGAACCAACGGCGGCAGCGTATGAAAAATTGAAATTTGGGGACGTTTTCCAAAGCATTTGCATTATTCCCGCAGGGGAAACGGAAGGGAAAACGTATGAGTTGACTCGTCGTTATCAATTAAACGATTTTTTAATGACGGTGCGTTTAGGGGATACCGTTGTGTTGAAAGTGTTGCGTGATAATGTGGAAACGGAAGTAACGTTGGTTTATGATCAGGAGACGTATTTTAAGCAATATGCGTAACAATGCATCTCAAAAAGAGGATAATTGAATATAATTACACTAAACTTCTCTTTTATGTTTTTTTGTGGAAAGACGCGTTTCGTTTTGAAATGCGTCTTTTCGGTATTTTTCAAGCTGTGTTGTGGGATTTAAACAATTTGACACTTGACAATTCGCCTGATTTATAGTATACTGATAGAAAAAGTTTTTTTGTGTGCACAAAAGAGAGGAGGCAAGGGATGCGTTCTGAGGAATTTATTGCAACGATTTCACAAATGGCGGAGGATACCGAGAAATTTGAAGAGGTTCGCAAGGGGATTCCTTTGGGTATGGACGTCGTGGGGAACGTGATGTTGGCGCAAAAACGCGCTACGCCGTTGACGACTCGTCATACCTGCGTAACAGGAATAAAACGTGTGAGTTTTATTCGCCGTTTGGTGATT
>SVII01000027.1 GCA_015069605.1 Clostridiales bacterium
CGTTGAGCATATCTTTATACGAAGGCGAAAGCATCGTAATCGCACCCGTCAATCCGTCTTTGCCGATAATAAGCGCCAACAACCAATTGATGATAGGTTTTAACACGAAATTACTGAGTCCGTTTACGATCGCCGTAAACGCACCGCCGACGATAACACCGACAGCCATGTCGAGTACGTTGCCACGAGTAATAAACTTCTTAAATTCCTCAAAAAAGGCTTTCACTTTGCCTATTTTCTTTTCCATAAGTGCTCCTTTGCGTTTCGCGAACGCTTTTTTGCTTTTGTCATACATTATTATATAGTTTTCCTTCACGCTTGTCAAGAAAATTGCAATCATTGTCACAAAAAAAACGACAAGTTTGTTGATAAACTCGCCGTTTTTTGACACGATATACAATGTTTTTTTATATTTTTTCGTCCGCTAACCGTCTTTGCACGTCGCAAAGAAAAAACAAATCCTCGCACGAGTCTTGCAACAATCGTGTAAGTTCACCTCTTGTTTCCTTTCTTTCCACTTTCTCCAAAGCCATAACATACTCGTTTAATAAAATCTTTTGCATAACAAAGGCGTCCTTTACACTGTCAATTTCGTTTAAGGTAATCTCTCGTTTTTCTAACTTCATTTTTCCTCTCCTTCCTCGTTCGTTTTGGACATGCCTTGCCCTTTTTTATTTTTCTTTTCCCCGAAAATTAAAAAAGACAGCCTTTCTTTTCTACTCTCGTGCAGTAAAGCAAGCCGTTCCATATCCCCCGATAAAGATGGATCCGTGAGAAGCCTAGAATAAATTTTCACCTTTTTCTCCGCTAAGTCTTCCAGCTGCATGAGCTGTTTTAAAACTTGCGTTTCCGTTGTTTGCATTTGCTCGTTTTGCATAAATAAATCCCCCGTATCCGCAGTATTGGATAATCGAGGGATTTTTATACTCATTTCTTTGTTTTCGGTTGTCCTTTTTTTGCGTAATCACAAAGAGCAGACAGGGTGCAATTCGCACAGTCAGGGCGCTGGGAATGGCAAACTTTTCTACCGTGATAGATAAGCCAATGATGCGCCTTTGACCAGTCCTCTTTGGGAATCGCCTTGCATAACCCCGCCTCTACAGCAAGCGGCGTATCGCCTTTCGCTAGTCCCAAACGGTTACTTACACGAAATACGTGCGTATCTACAGCGATCGCCGCGCCGCCAAATGCCACCGAATATACAACGTTCGCCGTTTTTTTACCAACGCCTGCAAGACTCATTAAATCCTCTACGGTGTTTGGAACTTCGCCGTGAAAACGTTCGATAATGTCTTTGGACGCCGATAAAATGTGTTCTGCTTTCATTCTATAAAAGCCGCAAGAAAAGATGTATTTTTCCAGCTCTTTCTGGGAAAGCTGTAACATCGTTTGCGGAGTGGAATGTTTCTCGAACAGTTTCGCCGTTACAATATTCACGCGTTCGTCCGTGCATTGCGCAGATAAAATGACCGCAACAAGCAATTCGTACGCGGTGGTGTAATGCAACGCAGGTTTTGCGTCAGGATAAAGTTTTTGAAGTTCAGCAAGTGCCGTTTTTTTGTCCGTAGTTTTCATAGCGAAATTATTATACCGCAAAATAAAAAAAATTGCAACCGCTTTCTATGCTTTGCTTTCCACCTCCCTCTATTTTTATATTTCATATTTATGGATAAGCATAATATCTATATGGTGTAACGACCATTTTGCCACCCATAAATTCCATTTTATAAAATCCTTTAAACGACGTATAGCCACCCGTCTTCAATATCGCTTGCGCACGCACGAACAAGCGAGCATCAAAACGGACGCAAAGTCCACAGCCAATCTTCGCCTCTTTGGGCGTAGGAATCGTGTCCGCGGCTACGCCGTAACTATGCAACCGTTCCACGTAATCCAAACTATGCGAACGGGAACGGAATACTGCAAGAATCATCATAGCATACCTTCCTCCTTTGCGGAATATTATATTTTATGAAACCGTAAAAAAAGAGGTGCTTTTATGATTTATTTTGACAATGCCGCTACGGGCGGTAGAAAACCCGATCGAGTGTTGACCGCCGTTCAATCTACTTTAAAAGTATGTGCAAATCCAGGTCGAAGCGGACATAAATTATCCCTTTCTTGCGCACGGCTCGTACAACAAGCACGAAACGTTTTAAACGATTTTTTCGACGGATACGGATTTGATCGTGTCGTTTTTACAAAAAATTGTACAGAAGCGTTGAATATTGCCATTTTTGGTGTTTTGAAACAAGGCGATCACGTCGTACTTTCCGCTATGGAGCATAACTCCGTATTGCGACCTTTAGAAATTTTACGAAAACGCGGCGTTATCACTTACGACGTTTGCCCGTTAGATAACAACGGCAACGTGAACGCAGATAGTTTTGCAGCGCTTTTAAAACCAAACACAAAAATGGCCATTGTCACCTCTGCGTCCAACGTTACGGGCGCTATACCGCCTTTGCAGGAAATTCGCTCCAAACTCCCCCAAGACGTATTATTTTTATGCGACGGAGCGCAAGGCGCAGGGCATATTTCTTTAAAAATGCGGCAGGCAGGTGTGGATTTACTCACGATTGCAGGTCACAAAGGTATGATGGGCATACAAGGCAGCGGCGCGCTGTTGTTTTCCGACAGAATTGACCCCGCGCCGCTTTTGTACGGCGGCACGGGATCTATGAGCATATCTATGGATATGCCTGACTTTTACCCCGACGGGTTGGAAGCGGGTACACTATCCTATCCTGCCGTTATTTCTTTGTTAGAAGGAACCCGCTACCTCTCTTTTCATCAAAACGAAGTGTCGAATACGTTATTGCAACTGACTTCTTATTGTATTCACCAGTTACACAAAATCAAAGAAATACGCGTATATTCCCAACCAAATCCTTGCGGAATCGTTGCTTTGCGGCATACCATCCTCCCGTCCGAGCATTTATCGGAAATTCTTTCTTCCAAATACGATATTGCCGTGCGTGGCGGTTTACATTGCGCTCCGCTAATGCATGAAGCGTTGGGAACGTTGGATGATGGGTTAATTCGTATTTCCTTCTCTTCTTTTAACAGTGAAAGAGAAATTGACCTGCTGATTGCGGCTTTATATGATTTACAAACAACTGTTTATTAAACTCAACGCAGACATGGTATGTTCTTTCGTCACTAGATTTGTTTTAATTTATCTACAATCCCTCGCAGTTTTTTGCGTTGAATGGGATCTAACATAGGCGCAAAATTTTGATAAAAGGATTCTATTTCTTCGTTGGATAACGTACCCGCGCGTTTACTGCGTTCTGCTTCCAGTAAAATACCTTTCAACATATCCGCGTTGCTTTTGCCGTGATATGCCGAAGCAATTTGTTTGGCCAAATCTTCCGCCGTCGTCGTTTCTTCATTTTTTTCTTCTACCACGTTTTGTTTGGAATACTCTTTAAAACTTTTCATGTTACCTCCCGAAAATTGTTACTATATTGTATTCCAATCAAATGCATTTTGTCACTTTTGTGTTATAAAACTTCATATACTGTGTTATGGAAATTTTAATGCTTGTATTGTTTTATTATCTTTCACAAAACCCCGATTTTGCGGAAAGCGTAAAGCCGTTGATGGGTCAGCTTAAAGATTCACAACAAATGTTGAATTTTTTAAACGATCTGTCGAAATTCTCGCAAACGTTCAGTGCATTTTCGTCCTCACAAAACGTCAAACCAGAAGAAAAAAAGCCGCCTTTCGACGATAAAAAAACGCCAAAAGACGAGCCAAAAGAAAAACCGCCGCAATCCCCTACCGAAGGAATTGCGGACGAATTTATACAAAACTTATTAGACAGTTATTTAAAAAAGCATTAATTTATACAATCGAAAACCCACCGTTTACGGGCAAATCGATCCCCGTTACGTAATCATTTTCTTCTAAATATAGAACCGCCTTGGCTACGTCATCGCCGCTTCCCAACCTACCCATGGGAATCTCTTCTTGCAACGCAAGCAATTCCTCTTGAGTAAAATGCGCATTCATAGGCGTATCGATAACGCCAGGGGAAATACAGTTTACTCGAATCCCCGACCAGCCGAGTTCTTTGGCAAGCGCTTTGGTGAAACCAATCAACGCAGCTTTGGACGCAGAATATACACTCTCGCAACTGCCGCCGACTTCGCCCCAAACGGAAGAAATGTTTATAATCAAACCGCTCTTTTTGTCAATCATGCCCTTTGATGCCTCGCGGCTACATAAAAACGCGCCGCCAACGTTGATTGAAAAAATATGTTGCCATTCTTCATACGTCACATCTTGGATTTGCTTGATCAAAGCCACTCCTGCATTATTGACGAGCACGTCAACACAACCGATTTTTTTAAAAAGAGCCGTAACTTCGTCCTCTTTCGACACATCCGTTTTATATACTTCCACGCCAAACTCCGCCGTCTGTTTGGCGTTTTCTTCGTCTTTGGAATACGTAGCACAAACTCGATATCCCTTTTTTAAAAACGCAAGCGCGATGCTTTTTCCTATTCCTCGCACGCCGCCTGTTACTAACACCGTTTTCATTGTTCTACTCCGTTTTTATTTGGTTATTCTATCCGCGCCCGTAAGTAAAACGATTTCTTCCGCAATTTGTTCGGGCGTTTTCCCATCTACGTCTACGACGTAATCGGCTACATGTTCGTATATAGGCACTCGGTCTTGCATTAACCCTTGCAAGCGATCACGAATATTCTCCGTTGACGTCTGCAACAACGGACGTTCACCGTCCACCTTCAAACGTTTGGCAAGCGTTTCTATCGTAGCGCGCAAAAAAACTATTTTACCATTGCCTTGCAATAATTGATTGTTTTCTTTTTTTAAAACCAAACCGCCACCCGTGGAAACGACTAAATTGTCTTTGACCGCGAGTTCTTTCACGATTTCCGTTTCCAAACGGCGAAAATGCGCTTCTCCGTAATATTCAAAAATATCTGAAATTTTGCCGTGTTTATCTACGATCATACCGTCGGTATCATACCAACGCCGCCCCGTGATTTCAGCTATTTTTATACCGATAGTCGTTTTACCCGCGCCCATCATACCGCATAAAATGAGATTCATCTTCTTCACCTCGTTTTCGTCTTACGCTTTGTTCGTTAGGATTGCAATTTTACTTTTAATCCCTCGATTGCAGCAATATAACTGCCTGCGCCAAAACCGCACACTACACCCACACATACTTCGGAAAGAACGCTTTTACCGCGAAATTCTTCACGCGCGTGTACGTTGGACATATGCGTTTCCACCACGGGAATATCTATCGAAGCAATCGCATCGCGCAAGGCGTAACTGTAGTGCGTGTACGCGCCCGGGTTGAACACGATTCCATCGCACGTTTTCTTTAAAAAGGCTTCGTGTAATTTATTGACAAGCTCCCCTTCGATATTGCTTTGATAAAACTCCGTTTCAATTCCGTCTTTCTCGCAATACGCCTTAATATTCGTATTGATTTCCTCAAGCGTTTGCGCGCCATACACGCTCGTTTCACGCAAACCCGTGAGATTAAGATTGACTCCATTGAGAATTAAAATTTTCATAACCGCCTATCCTCCATTTTGATTTTTTGTCGGTTAATCTTCGTACTTTGTAAGATATTTTTGATACAGTGCTCTCGCTTGTGTTTCATCCGCCTGCCGCGCAAGATAGATACAATCGGAATAGTAGGCTTGATAAAAAAGCATCGCGTCTCCATTGATTGTGTGTAAATTCCTTTCTTTTGCCAAACGCAAAAACTCCGTTTCTTTGGGCCGATAAATCAAATCAATCGCAATTTTTGCGCCTTTGAACGCCGCTTTTGTAACGGGAGATTGCCCAACCGTATCGCGCATCCCTACGCCCGTGCCGTTGATGAGAATATCAAACCCACCCATTTCAGGATTTTCAATAGACGACACGCCAAGCTCCGCACAAACTTCCGTTAGTTTTTCTTTGTTGCGTTGATAGATATATACTTTCGCACCTGCCGTTTTCAACGCCGCCGCACAGCTTCGTCCCGCTCCGCCGCCGCCAAGAATAAGCACTTTTTTATCGATCACGGAAACGCCGTTGTCCTGTAACATCAACATAAAACCAACGCCGTCAGTATTATAACCAACTCCTGTTTGCGTAACGACCGTATTCACTGAACCGTAAGTAAAAGCGTCGTCCTTAATTTCGTTTAGGTACGCCATTACGTCGCGTTTGTAAGGAACAGTGACGTTGAAACCGTCGAAATCGCCCATCAAACGACGCATAGCAAAATCTAAATCCTCACGGTTTACTGATAATAATTCGTATTCACACACATAACCGAGTTCGTCTAAAATAAATTGATGGATTTGTTTGCTGCGAGACGCGGAAACATCCTTCCCAAGCAGCGCAAGACGTATTATTTTGTCATTCATCGCGTACCTGCCCCCGCCTTTTATATTTTTTTATCTAACTTTTCAAAGAAATCGGGAAAGGAAATTGCGCAACATTCGTTGCGGTGGATATTGCCTCCGTTTTCCGTTGCAATCATGCCGACAGCCGCCGTCATTGCAATTCTATGATCCATAAAACTATCCGCGTCGCCGCCTTGCAATTTTCGTTTTCCACGAATGATAAACCCGTCGGGAAGTTCTTGACAGTCGCCACCAAGATTGTTGATAAGCTCCGCCGTCGCACGAATACGATCACTTTCCTTAACACGAAGCTCCTCTGCGCCCGTAATACGACTTTCGCCATCCGCAAACGCACACAGCATGGCAATCAGCGGCAACTCGTCAATCATAGACGGCACGTCCTCTTTCGTCAACGCAATCGCTTGCATAGGCGATTTTTTCACGAGAATATCCGCAATTTCTTCCCCAGCGGAAATTCTTTTATTTTGCAACTCATATGTTATACCCAAACGGTCAAACGCCGTTAAAATCCCCGTACGAGTAGGGTTAACACCTACATTTTTACAAAGCGTTTCCCCCTTCAACGCGCCAAGAGCCATATAATATGCCGCCGAAGAAATATCCGAAGGAATATCCACGTTGATCGCTTGTAAGC
>SVII01000010.1 GCA_015069605.1 Clostridiales bacterium
CCAGTAGCAACCGAACCAGGTTTAGCAATAACTTGACCCTTCTGGATGTCCGTTCTGTTGATACCACGAAGCAACGCACCAACGTTGTCACCAGCCTGAGCTTCGTCAAGGAGCTTGTGGAACATTTCCAAACCAGTGATCGTCGTCGTCATAGGCTTTTCGATCAAACCAACGATTTCAGCGGGTTCACCAACGTGAGCAACACCACGTTCGATACGACCAGTAGCAACGGTACCACGACCAGAAATCGTGAATACGTCTTCTACAGGAAGAAGGAAGGGTTTGGAATCTTCACGTGCAGGGGTAGGAATGTAAGAGTCAACTGCATCCATAAGTTCAAGTACAGGAGCAACTGCAGGATCTGCGATGATAACGTCAGCAGGTCTGTCGGAGCTTGCAGCTTCGAGAGCCTTCAATGCGGAACCACGGATAACGGGGATATCGTCGCCGGGGAAGTCGTAGGAAGACAACAAGTCTCTTACGTCCATTTCAACGAGGTCAAGAAGTTCAGGATCGTCAACAAGGTCGGTCTTGTTCATGAATACAACGATGTAAGGAACGCCTACCTGACGAGCAAGAAGGATGTGTTCACGAGTCTGAGGCATGGGACCATCGGTCGCAGCACAAACAAGGATAGCACCGTCCATCTGAGCAGCACCAGTGATCATGTTTTTAACATAGTCAGCGTGGCCAGGGCAGTCAACGTGTGCATAGTGACGAGCATCCGTCTGATATTCTACGTGAGCGGTATTAATTGTAATACCACGTGCTCTTTCTTCGGGTGCCTTATCGATTTCGTCATACTTCATCTTCTGTGCACCACCGCGAGCAGCCATAACCATCGTGATAGCTGCGGTCAAAGTCGTTTTACCGTGGTCAACGTGGCCGATAGTACCAATGTTAACGTGGGGTTTGCTTCTGTCAAATTTAGCTTTAGCCATAATAATCCTCCGATTTTCTATAAATATTTTTTATTTTAAAAATGATAACCTATCCTAACTCGGACGCAGCTACCTATCATTTTTTTACAAATGACATATCGATATAACCGACAATCCAATATTGGACAAGTCTATTATATCTTAAATTGAAAAATTTATCAAATGTTTGAATAGTGTTTTTTCAAAATTCTTTGATATTTTTTCAAACTTCCCCGCCTTTTCGGCGGGAAAGTTATATTTTTTATTCTTTCTTACCGCGCTTTTCGATAATATCTTTCGAAATGCTGGAAGGTACTTCGCTGTAATGATCGAACTGCATCGTGAATTGACCACGACCCTGCGTTCTAGAACGAAGTTCCGTTGCATAACCGAACATTTCGGAAAGAGGAATTTCTGCGTCGATAATCTTCGCGCCGTTTCTATCGTCCGTACCAAGAATCGTACCACGACGACCGGAAACGTTACCCATCAAATCGCCGAAATAATCTTCGGGCGTGATGATTTGCACTTTCATGATCGGTTCAAGCAATACGGGGTTAGCTTTTGCCATACCGTTCTTGAAGCCCATCGAACCTGCAATCTTGAACGCCATTTCGGACGAGTCGACTTCGTGGTAGGAACCATCGTATACAACTACCTTGAAGTCTACCATTTCGTAGCCTGCAAGGAAACCGTTCTTCGCTGCTTCCTGGATACCCTTGTCGATAGCAGGAATATATTCCTTAGGAATCGAACCGCCAACCGTTTCATCTTCAAATGCATAACCCTGACCAGGTTCCTGAGGAATAAGACGAAGTTTACAGTGACCGTACTGACCTTTACCACCCGACTGACGCTTGTACATACCTTCTGCTTCCACTTCTTTGCGGAACGTTTCTCTGTATGCAACCTGAGGAGCACCAACGTTTGCTTCTACTTTGAACTCTCTCAAAAGTCTGTCAACGATAATGTCGAGGTGCAACTCACCCATACCTGCGATAATCGTCTGACCCGTTTCTTGATCGGTGTACGTCTTGAACGTAGGGTCTTCTTCTGCAAGTTTGATAAGTGCCATCGTCATCTTTTCCTGACCTGCTTTTGTCTTGGGTTCAAGGGAAAGCTGAATAACGGGTTCAGGGAAGGTCATTTCTTCCAAAATAATGGGATGTTTTTCATCACAAAGCGTGTCACCCGTCGTGGTATATTTCAAACCAACGATTGCGCAAATATCACCCGAACAAATTTCAGGAATATCCTTTCTTTCATTGGAGTGCATTTGAACCAAACGGCCTACACGTTCTTTCTTTTCCTTCGTGGAGTTATAAACGTAAGAACCAGCGGAAAGAACACCCGAATATGCACGGAAATATGCAAGCGAACCTACGAACGGGTCAGTTGCAATTTTGAACGCAAGGCCTGCGAAAGGTTCGTCATCCGACGTCTTTCTGATTTCTTCAACGCCCGTGTCAGGATTCGTACCCGTAACGTGATCTACGTCAAGGGGGCTGGGAAGGAAGCTGATAACTGCGTCAAGCAAGAACTGAACGCCCTTATTCTTATAGGAAGAACCGCAAAGCATAGGGATTGCTTCCATTCTAAGACAACGCGTACGAAGACCTGCGATGATTTCTTCAGCGGACAAATCCCCTTCTTCAAAGAATTTTTCCATAAGCTCATCACTTGCAGAAGCTGCTTCTTCAACAAGTTTTGCTCTGTATTCGTTTACAATGTCCAACATATCTTCAGGAATGGGTTCCTTGCGGAAATCCTTACCGAGGTCATCATAATAAACTTCGGCTTCCATTCTGATAAGGTCAACGATACCTCTGAACGTCTCTTCTTTACCGATGGGCAATTCGATGGGTACAGGGTTTGCGCCAAGTCTTTCGCGGATCATGTTTTCTACGCGGAAGTAGTCAGCACCGTTGATATCCATTTTGTTAACGTATGCGATACGGGGAACTTTGTAGTTATCCGCTTGACGCCATACGGTTTCAGACTGAGGTTCTACCCCGCCTTTTGCACAGAACGTTGCAACAGCACCGTCGAGTACACGGAGGGAACGTTCTACTTCTACCGTGAAGTCAACGTGGCCCGGCGTATCGATAATATTGAAACGGTGCCCTTTCCAAATACAGGTCGTAGCAGCGGACGTGATCGTAATACCACGTTCCTGTTCTTGCGCCATCCAGTCCATGACAGCCGTACCTTCGTGCGTGTCACCGATCTTATGCGTCTTACCCGTATAGAAAAGGATACGTTCAGTAGTCGTGGTCTTACCTGCGTCGATGTGCGCCATGATACCAAAGTTTCTGGTGTGGAACAAATCGTATTCTCTAGCCATACCTTACCTCTCTTAGAATCTGAAGTGAGCGAATGCTTTGTTCGCTTCAGCCATTCTATGCGTATCTTCTTTCTTTTTGATCGTGCTACCAGTGTTGTTGTATGCATCCACCAATTCCGCAGCAAGTCTGGAAGCCATTTCTCTTTCACTTCTCTTTCTCGTGTTGATAACGAGCCAACGGATAGCCAAAGTTTGACGTCTTTCAGGTCTGATTTCGATAGGAACTTGATAGTTAGCACCACCTACACGGCGAGCTTTAACTTCAACAACAGGCATAATATTTTCCATTGCCTGCTTAAAAATTTCCATGGGATCCATATTCAACTTTTCACCCATGATTTTAAATGCTTCATAAACGATTGTCTGCGCCGTGCCTTTCTTGCCGTCAAGCATAATCTGATTGATAAGCTTGGTTACAACTTTGCTGTTATACATAGGATCGGGCAGAACGTCTCTCTTAGGGACATTACCTCTTCTAGGCATACTTTTTATCCTCCTTTAAATAATTTTGATAAGGGCTTTACCCTTCAGTACAGCTATCGCGCTTTTCAACAATGTAAAAGTGCGAACCTTCTGCAACATCTTGTTGCATACTGCCTACTTTTATTCGGGGCTTTTCGAGCGATATTCCGATTGCAAGTAGGTCTTTTGCGTTTTGGTTTCTTAGTCTTAAAACGCAACCGACTTCGGCTTTTTAAGTTGCCGTAACTTTTTTAGAAGTAAATACTTCTAAGTTTGCTTGCGTACGCCGTTAATTACTTAGGGCGTTTTGCGCCGTATTTCGAACGGGACTGCTTACGCTTTGCAACACCGGCGGTGTCAAGCGCGCCACGAATGATGTGATAACGTACACCGGGCAAGTCCTTAACACGTCCGCCTCTAATCAAAACGGAGCTGTGCTCCTGAAGGTTGTGACCTTCGCCGGGAATGTAAACCGTACCTTCCTGCTTGTTCGTAAGACGTACACGTGCGATCTTACGCATAGCGGAGTTAGGCTTCTTAGGAGAAGTCGTGGTAACGGACAAACATACGCCGCGTTTTTGAGGGCAGTTATCAAGAATAGGACTCTTGGACTTGTACGTCAACTGCTCTCTACCTTTTTTGATGAGCTGGTTAATAGTAGGCATAATTTGACCTCCTTGTAAAATTTTGGAATATATCTCCTCGAAATTGCCCTTATCGCAACTTCAAAGAAAGCAAATTGAATGTGCTAGCTTGTCCTAATAATAGGATTTGTTCAAAAGGGCATAGTACGCCCAAAGCTCGCAACAGTATTATTTTAACAATTTTAACCACCATTGTCAAACGTTTGAACGAACTTTTTTTGACTTTTTTGATTTTTTTAATGATTTTAACGTAAAAAAGGGAGTTTGACAACCGTCTCCTCCCCTTTCTTATCTAATTATTCATCAAAGACCTGCAAGCTGCGCTTCGCACTTCGCTTTCATATCTTGATATTTTTTCACCTTTTCACGTTCTTCATCAACGAGCTTTTTAGGCGCTTTGCTAACGAATTTTTCGTTGTTCAATTTTCCCTCCGCTCTCGCGATTTCGCCATTGATACGTTCAATTTCCGCCGTCAATCTTGCTTTTTCTTTTTCAAGATCGACAAGTTCGCCCAAAGGTACGTAGATTTGTGCGATTTCCGTTACTGCGGATACCGTTTTTCCGTCCACGTCCGCCGCACTGTCTACAAAAGTCAAAGCACCCGCGCCCGACAATTTAATAATACAATCTTTATTTACTTGCAACAAGCGTTTGCTTTCCGTAACCACGTACAATTCCACTTTCTTGGAAGGAGGACAATCCGCGTCTTTTTTCATAGCGCGCACTGCCTTGATAATTTCCATGACGCCTTCAAATGCTTTCGCTTCTTTTTTATACGCCATTTTGGAGTTATATCTAGGGAAATCGGAAACCATAATACTGCCATTTGTACCAGGCAAATTCGCATAAATTTCTTCCGTAACGAAAGGAATGAATGGATGCAATAATTTTAACGCATTTTCCAATACGAAACAAAGCACAGCTAAAGCATCAGCCTTTCTGTTTTCGTCTTCGCCGTAAAGAGCGGGTTTGGAAAGTTCGATATACCAATCGCAGAAATCATCCCAAACGAATCCTGTAACAAGATCACTTGCAACGCCAAGTTCGTATTTACCGAGGTTAGTCGTCACTTCGCGAATGCAGTTCTGCAATTTGGAAATGATCCATTTATCCGCAGGCGCAAGTTTCACGTTTTCGATCGAAGGGATCTTTTTATCTCCAACGTTCATCAACACGAAACGAGCCGCATTCCAAAGTTTGTTGATAAAGTTACGGCAAGATTCCACTTTTGTATCCGAATAACGCGTGTCGTTACCAGGCGCTACACCCGTCAACAAGGACAAACGCAAGGAGTCTGCGCCGTATTTTTCAATAACCTCCAAAGGATCAATACCGTTTCCGAGCGATTTACTCATCTTTCTACCCTGTTCGTCACGAATAATACCGTGAATCAAAACGTCGTGGAAAGGTACTTTACCTGTATGTTCGATACCAGAGAAAATCATTCTTGCTACCCAGAAGAAGATGATGTCGTAACCAGTTACGAGCACATCCGTGGGATAGAAATATTTATAATCTTCCGTTTCTTCGGGGAAACCGAGCGTGGAAAAAGGCCAAAGTGCGGAAGAGAACCACGTATCGAGGACGTCTTCATCCTGATGCAAATGCGTGCTACCGCAAGCAGGACAAACCGTAGGATCTTCCTTTTCGCAAATAACTTTTCCACAGTCTTTACAATACCAAACGGGAATACGGTGTCCCCACCAAAGTTGACGAGAGATACACCAATCACGAACGTTTTCCATCCAATTATAATACGTTTTAGAGAAACGTTCGGGGACAAATTTTACTTTATTTTTCATAACCGCGTTGATTGCAGGTTTTGCGAGCGGTTCCATCTTTACAAACCATTGTTTAGACACAATGGGCTCTACCGTCGAATGACAACGGTAGCAATGACCTACGTTATGCGTATGCGCTTCGATTTTTACGAGGTTGCCTCTTTCCTGCAAATCGTTTACAATCTTCTTTCTCGCTTCGTATCTATCCAAACCTTGATATACGCCTGCAAGCTCATTCATAGAACCGTCGTCGTTCATCACGCGAATTACGGGCAAATCATGACGTTTACCAACCTCAAAGTCGTTAGGATCGTGTGCAGGCGTGATCTTTACGCAACCCGTACCAAACGTAGGATCTACGTATTCGTCCGCAACTACGGGAATTTCTCTACCAACCAAGGGCAATGTAAGTGTCTTACCAACCAACGCCTTATAGCGTTTATCATCAGGGTGTACCGCAACTGCTGTATCCCCAAGCATCGTTTCCGGACGAGTCGTTGCAACAACCACTTCCGTTTTTCCATCCGTGGAAGGATAGCGCAAATGCCAAAAATGACCGCCTTCTTCCGTATATTCTACCTCTGCGTCGGAAAGCGCGGTTTTACAGCAAGGACACCAGTTGATAATTCTATCGCCTTGATAGATTAAACCCTTATTATAAAGATTTACGAACACTTCACGAACGGCATGAGAGCATTTTTCGTCCATAGTAAACGCTTGACGTGACCAGTCGCAAGACGTACCCATTTTGCGTTGCTGCAACATGATACGATTGCCGTACTGTTCTTTCCATTCCCAAGCGCGTTTCAAAAATCCATCTCTGCCAAGATCCGCTTTCGTCAAACCTTCCGCTTTCATTTTTTCTACAATTTTAACTTCCGTAGCAATAGACGCATGATCGCAGCCAGGCAACCAAAGCGCAGCATACCCCTGCATACGCTTAAAACGAATCAACGTATCCTGCATCGTAGCATCCATCGCGTGCCCCATGTGCAACTGTCCCGTAATATTAGGGGGCGGCATCATAATCGTAAACGGAACTTTGTCCTGATCGATTTCCGCACGGAAATAGCCCGATTCTTCCCAATCGGCGTAAATTCTGTCTTCAAAATCTTTGGGGTTGTATGTCTTTTGCATCTCCATAATTTCGTTTTCCTTTTTCGCTGTTGTCGTTCGTTTTATACCCTCTTACTCAAATCCCCTAAAAAGGGCGATATGCCATTATTATATTACATCCAAAACAAATTGTCAATTATAAATGATACCGCATAGAATATATTATTCCAAAAAAATTTTTATATCCGGAGAAGAAATTTTATGCAAATTTTTAAAAAAACCGTATGCGCGGTTCTCGCCGCTTTCCTTTCCCTGCTCTCTTTCGCCGCCTGCAAGCAAGAAAATCCCGACGGAATAAAGACCGTTAAAGTAAACGAAGTGACGCACTCCGTATTTTACGCGCCGTTGTATCTTGCTGAATCGTTGGGCTATTTTAAAGAGGAGAATATTCAAATCGAACTTACCAACGGCGGTGGCGCGGATAACGTAATGTCCGCCGTACTTTCGGGTGATTCCGACGTCGGATTTTGCGGCCCAGAAGCCGCTTTATACGTGCTTATCGGCGGTTCGTCCGACGTGCCTACCGTTTTTGGTCAATTGACCAAACGAGACGGTTCTTTTCTTGTATCGAGAACTCCTGAACCCGATTTCAAGTGGGAGAATTTAAAAGGCAAAGAAATCCTTGCAGGGCGTAAAGGCGGTGTACCCGCTATGACGTTTGAATACGTTCTCAATGAACACAATTTAAAAGACGGCATTGATCTTACCTTGAATTACGACGTCGCATTCAATTTAATGGTCAGCGCTTTTGAGGCGGGAACAGCGGATTATTGTACTATGTTTGATCCCACCGCCTACGAATACGAAGCGGCTGGTAAAGGTTATGTTGTCGCATCCGTCGGGGAAGCTTCAGGTGAAGTACCTTATACCTGTTTTATGGCAAAAAATTCTTGGCTGGAAAAGAATAAAGATACCGCGGAAGGATTTTTACGCGCCGTTACCAAAGCCGTAAAATACGTCAATGAAACCGCCTCTGAAACGGTTGCTCCCTACCTCTCTTCGTATTTTGAGGGCATTTCCGTGGATTCCCTTTCCGCTTCAATAGAACGTTACCGTGAAATTGATGCTTGGAGAAACGAGTTATCTATGACAGAAGATAGCTTTAACCGTTTGCAAGATATTATTGACAACGCAGGCGAACTGTCCCGCCGTGCAAATATGAATGAATTGGTCAACAATTCGTTGGCTCAAAAAGTTTACGGAGAAGTATATAAATAAAACGTAAGGAAATACGCAAATGAAAGAAGTTTTACGATTCGATGACGTATCGATGCACTATCACAGCAAACAGGGAGAAACCGTTGCTTTGACAAACGTCAGCTTTTCCGTCGCCGAAGGAGAATTTGTCGCATTGATAGGCCCTTCGGGCTGCGGAAAAACCACGTTACTTTCTTTAGCAGCAGGCTTGCTTTCTCCCACAAAAGGAAAAGTCATCAGCAGTGATGTTTCCTTTGGATATATGTTACAAAAAGACGAATTATTTCCCTGGAGAACGATCGAAAAAAACATCTTTCTACCCTTGGAAATCAAAAAAGCAAACACCCAACAAAACCGTGAGCGCGCGCTTGCTCTCGCTGAAAAATATGGTTTGAAGCAGTTTTTAAAAAATTATCCGTCCTCTCTTTCGGGCGGTATGCGCCAACGCGCCGCTTTGATTAGAACCCTCGCTGTAGATCCCGACGTGTTACTCCTCGATGAACCTTTTTCGGCTCTTGACTACCAAACACGTCTTTCCGTCTGCGACGACGTATATAAAATCATTCGGAATGAAAGAAAAACAGCGCTTTTGATTACGCACGACATCAGCGAAGCCATCTCGGTAGCCGATAAAATTTTCGTTTTATCCCGCCGCCCTGCCCGCGTAATTGCCGAGCATTCTCTTTCTTTCCTCGAAACCGAACCTTTAAAACGTCGCGAAAACAAAGAGTTTTCCCGTTGGTTTGAAGTGCTTTGGAAGGAGTTAAACGCATGAAAAATCTAATGAATTACTCTCAGGAACATCGTTTATACGTAAGAAATGAAAAACGAAAAAGTATTCTCGTCAACGTAGCAAGGTTTGCAATCTTATTAATTTTTCTCATCATTTGGGAATTATCCGCCCATTTTGAATGGATCAATCCTTTTATCACAAGCTCCCCCTCCCGTATCGCAAAAGCAATCGTCGATCTTTATCAAAACGGCTCTTTGTTTTATCACGTCGGTACGACGCTTTGGGAAACGTTGGTTGGATTTTTTATCGCCGTTTTTCTTGGGTATTCTATCGCGCTTTTGTTATGGTGGAGCGAGGCTTTTCGCCGTATCACCGAGCCCTATTTCGTCGTATTAAACGCTTTACCAAAAATCGCGCTTGGGCCTCTGATTATCATCTGGTGCGGCACGGGCAGTAAAGCCATCGTCTTTATCACCGTCCTTATCGGCTTGATTGTAGCAATTTTAAATATGCTCAACGGTTTTATGTCCACCGATGAGAATAAATTGCTGCTACTCAAATCCATGGGCGCGAGCAAAACGCAAATTTTAACAAAACTTGTAATCCCTTCTTCTTTACCGAATTTTATCTCTATGCTGAAAATCAACGTTGGTATGGCATGGATTGGCTCAATTATGGGCGAATATATCGTTTCTAAAGCAGGCATCGGTTATTTGATTGTGTACGGCGGGCAAGTGTTTAAACTTGACCTTGTTATGAGCGCAGTGTTTATCCTTTGTGTCCTTGCCGCCGCCATGTATGCCGCCGTTACTCTTTTGGAAAAACTCGTTATCAAAAATCAAAAATAATACGATATAGGAAAAACCGCTCTGTTGTTTACAGAACGGTTTTTCACATTTAAATTTTATCCTTTCACCGCGCCGCTAGTTACTCCTTCCACATAATAACGTTGCATGCTCATAAACAGCGTTACAATAATCGCCCCCACCACAAACGAACCTGCGCAAAAAACGGTAAAATTATCATTAAAACTATTTTTTTCTGCATTAATCATTTTATACAATCCCAAAGACACCGTATATTTCGTTCGATCGCTAATAATCGTGTTCACGAAAATAAAATCACACCACGGCGAAATAAAGGACGTCAGCACTGTATAGACGATAATCGGTTTTGCCATCGGCAAAATAATCTTCCAAAAGACAATCGGTTGGCTAGCTCCATCCAAAATCGCCGCCTCTTCCATAGCTCTTGGCACAGTATCGAAAAATCCCTTACAAATATAATAGGAAAGCGCCGCGCTACCTGAATACACAAGAATTAAGGCAAGCAAGGAGTTGGTAAGTCCCATGGCTTTTAAAATGAAATAAACGGCGATCATGCTCATAAAACCAGGAAACATACCCAGCACTAGCAAGACGTTCATAATCGGTTTTCGCGTCCGAAAGCGTAATCGCGAAAGCGCGTAACTGACCATAAGAATAAATGCTGTTGTTAACGCGCAAGAACATACTGCAACCAAAATCGTGTTCATTAACCAACGAGCAAACATAGTGTCTTGAAACAATTTTATAAAATTGCCTATCCCAAGTTTTAAATTTGTTGGAAAAAGGGTATTGATAATCCCTGTTGATGGCGTTATACGAAAAGCCGTATAAACGAGATAAAAAATAGGGAGCACCCACAATATCCCCAACGTTGCCAACAACACGTAAGTCAAAGCGTTGGATGCACCTTTTCTGATTTTTGCAAAATTTCTTTTTATCATTGAAACGCCTCCTCGCTTTTTGCCGCTGACGAGCGATTGAACGTTATTAACGACAACGTTGCGCAAATTACGAAAATAACGATACCGATTACTGAAGCTACGTTATATTTCGGATTTTGATCGGTCGTCAATCGATATAACCAAGTCACCAAAAGGTCAGTTGATTGCGCTTGTGTGCCGCCGCCGTAATGCACGTTATCTACGGGACCGCCTCCCGTCAACAGCCATATGACGTTGAAATTGTTGATATTCCCCACAAATTGTGTAATCAAATACGGTGTTGTAATATGCAACATATACGGCAACGTGATATGGAAAAATATCCGCACGGGCGATGCGCCGTCAATCCTTGCCGCTTCGTAATAATCTGTGGGAATATTCATCAATATCCCCGAACACATCAAAAGCGTGTACGGAACACCGATCCAAATATTGACGAGAATAATCATTACCCTCGGCAACAACGAAAAGTTTCTGTGATCGGTCAGCCATAAGATATTTGCTCCCAAGATTTTATTTAATATCCCATCGCCATCCAAAATTTTCTGCATCAAAAGCAGCGTTACAAACTGCGGAACAGCAATCGCCACTACGAACAACGTTCGCCAAAGTGCTTTTAGCTTTATCCCCTTTTTCTGAATAAGCAAGGCGATAATCATACCTAAAAAGTAATTCGTAAACGTGGCAAAGAATGCCCAAACAAACGTCCAAATCAATACGCGTAAAAATACTGCCGCAAAGCCCGTACTTCCGTTTGAAATAGAGAACATTGCCTGAAAGTTTTGAAAGCCTACCCAGTCAAATAGCTTCCCCGGCGGCATATGCGCGTAGTCATAGTTTGTAAACGCGATCAACACCATAAAAATCAAAGGCATTACGGTGAAAATCAAAAGTCCTACAAACGGCAAGGAAAGCAGCGGTGCGTAAAAGCGTTCGTTTAACAACGTCGTTACGTCCTCGCGAAAGGTTGCAAGCGGTAGCCCCTCTTTTACACGTCTATCGTTCGCAAAGTTCCCTTTGACGTTCATTGCCCATACAGCAAAAAATAAAGCGATAACCACCAAGCTGACTACACCGTACAAAAGAATGAGAAAGCTGTTGTCGCCTTTGATTTTTTCAAAGATTTGCAATTCTTCATTCCATTGTTCCCCCGCAAGTTTTGTTCCCAAATTCCCCGAAAACAAATGCGCTATATACCGACCGCCAAAAAGAATCATATATAACAAAAACAGCGTTTGTAAGAAAAGATACACGATTCCTTTGCCGATTTGTCCGCGGGAAATTTGTCCAAAACCCATCACTAAAAAGGAAAGACGTGTAAAAATCGAACCCTCTTTAAATGCAACGATTATATTCTTCCCTTCGCCTATTTTTCTTCGAGTTCTTTTTTTTGCCAACACGATCTTTCCTCCGCTTTTATTTCCAAATCTTCTTCATTTATTCTTTTACTGTCGTTTTTTCAATTGCATCCACACACGCTTTTAACTGCGCTTTCAAATCAAAGTTTCCGCCTTGCGCCGCCGTTACCATTGCAGAGCCTAACCCCTCCATCGGCACCCAAAGCGTAGAAGGCACTTCTTTTTGAATTTTACTGTATTTTAACTGCTCGGTAATCGCTTTCGAGCAAACGTCCGATTGCACTTTATTATCCGCGCGAGCTTCTACATTCGTCGGCACAAAGCCTCTATCTTGAAAATGTTTTACTTGGTTTTCTTTATTCGTGTAAAACTCCGCAAACTCCATTGCGTCTGTTTTGTGTTTGGAATAATTGTTCACGCCCATCAATTTGTAGCCGGCAAAAGAAACAAGCTGTACTTGCTCTTCCCCCGTTTTACCTTTATTAAAGGTGTACGTGGGCAATTTAGCCGCAGCAAAATTTGTTCCAAGAGATTCTTCTATTGCTTTTCTATTCCAAATCCCCGACACTGCCGCTACGATCGATCCGTCGTTGAAACCTGCGGTAATTTTAGAATCGTTAGCATCCGCTTTCATCCTGCTGTCTTTCACGTAATTCCACATCGATTCCGTTACGGCAACACCTGTTTCATTGTCAAAATCACAAGTGATACTTGTTTCCGCCAAATTATCGTTATAGACTACTTCATATCCCAGTCCTTTACCAAAATAAAACGACGTCGTGTACCAGCCGTCCGTCATAGGAAAAGCAAACTGTTTTCCGTTGGCACATTTACTTAAAATCCCGTCGATACTTGCTACGTCTTGCTCGGTAAACACCGATTTATTGTAATATAAAAAGAAAGTATTATCCGTATAGGGCATACCGTAAACCCCTTCTACCCCATTCGCCATGATGGTCGCGGAGTCCATAGAAGATTGCGAGTTTGCTTCTTTCAGCCTATTTAACCGATCGCCTGCAATCTTCGCCAAAGCATCGCCGTTGATCAGTTTGCTGAGCTGATCGTTTGCATAAGAAAATACGTCCGCTGCGTTTTCCACGTCGTTGAGAATACGTGTCGCTACGTCGTTTTCGCCCTGCACATCAATGGTAAATTGATACTTTTTATCGGGATTTTTTGCTTTAAATTCTTCCGCTACGGAGTTTGCAAACGTTTTATCCGCTTCCGATACCCAAACGGTGAGTTTGATCGTATCCGTATCCTTTTCGTTTCGGCATCCCACTGCCCCAAATAAAGCCAAACAAGCCATCGCTCCACAAGCTATTTTGATCTGCTTTTTCATTTTCGCCTCCTTGCCCGTTTTCTTTTCAAACAAGCCTTTCTCTTATTTTTCCTGTTTTATGGGATTTTTATGCGATAAAAAGAAAAATCTCCCTCGTTATTTTGAGAGAGATTTTCCTATGGTTACCTATTATATATTTCCGTCAATTCTTTCAGCCAATTTGCTTTTTTTATTTTAAAATCGTTTTCTATGAAACGGAATGTCCAGTTTTGCGAAGAAACGGTGGACGGCTCATTCAATCTTGCTTCCTCCCCGAAACACAAAACGTCGTGCATGGGGAATAATACAGTGTTTGCTTGCGAAGAAAACAACAATTCTATCACCGTTTTACATTCTTCTTCAATCGTTTCCGTCAAATACGCTACGTCGGCACTTAAACATTCGTTTTCCAAGGTAGTTTCAAAATACTTTCTTTCCTGTTCATCAAGTCCTTCGATAAAAGAACGCAACGTTTCATTGTCATGCGTACCTGTGTATGCAACGCTATTCTTGTTATGCAGTGAGGGCAAATATTCATTTTCGGGATTGCCGTCAAACGCAAACTCGAACACTTTCATCCCAGGATAGCCCGTTTCTTTTAGCAATGCACGCACGCCATCGTCGATAATCCCTAAATCCTCCGCAACGATAGGATATTCTTTCATATCCTTAAACAAATCGCCTTTGGGCCCGTCCATCCATTCCCCTTCTTTCGCCGTTTCTGCATCGTTGGGGATTGCGTAAAAACGGTCGAATGCGCGAAAATGATCAATACGGATAATATCAAAAAGCGTAAACGCGTACTGTAACCGCTGTTTCCACCACGCGTAATCGTTTCCCTTTAATTTATCCCAATCGTAAACAGGATTTCCCCAAAGCTGACCGTCCTCTGAAAACGCGTCAGGTGGAACGCCTGCACGCAGTGCAACGTTGTCGTTTTCATCTAGCATAAACAGCTCTTTACGATTCTTCCAAACTTCTACGCTGTCATATGCTACGTAGATTGGCATATCGCCCATAATTTTAATGCCTTTCGCGTTCGTATAATCTTTCAACGCATTCCATTGCTTTAAAAAGATATACTGCGTAAATTGCCAAAACTCAATTTCTTCTTTATGCTCGTCCTTATACGCCTGTAATGCGTTTTCCTCACGGTTTTTGTAAGATTCGTCCCAACTGTCCCAAGTCGCGTAAGCGTACTTCGCTTTTAACGACATAAAGATTGCAAAATCTTCATATTTCCCTTCGAAAAGAAAATCCTGCCACTCCTTACTTGTTTTATCAAACCGCGCAAATGCTTTTTGGAGTATTTTTGCCTTTTCAACAAACAATGCGCCGTAATTTACACGGCGAATATCGTCACTCCACACAACGTTTTGATAATCGTCAGGTTCTAACAATCCGTCTTTTTCCAACGTCGCCAAATCGATAAAATAATAATTCAATGCATCCGAAGCGCAAGATTGATAAGGGCTGTCACCATACCCAGTGGGCAACAACGGCAATACTTGCCAAATCTTCATCCCCGCACTTTCCAGCCAATCAACGAACGCGTACGCACCATCGCCTAGCGTGCCGATACCTTCTTGCGATGGCAAAGACGAAACAGGCATTAAAATCCCTGCGCTTCTTTGCATTATTTCTTCGACGTTCTCTTTATTTCCCATTCCTCTCACCTTCACGACTTACTTTTTCTTAAGTGTTTACATTCTTCGGTATTTTTATACTTTTTCTATCCTTGACAGCAAAATTTCTTCAAATTTCCTTACGCCCAACATTCTTTCCGTAGAAAGCAACGTGCGGGCTTGTTCTAATAAAGGCGCAACCGAGTCCTCTTTACCGCGCGCTTTTGAATACGCCGCTAAGACGCGTTTTGCCGTCAACGTTTGGCTCTTTAAATAGCTTTCGCAAAATTTACAACTCTCTTCCGCGCGTTCAAAATCACCGTTTTGCGAGTGCATATAGACAAGCTCTGCCGAAATTTTTTCCAGCTCGCTTTCAGGTAAATACGCCGACGCGTTGACCAATCTATTTAAGCAATCCGCCGCTTTTTCCAAATCTTCTTTTTCTAAATAATAACGATAACGCAAATCGAGTATCACCGTATATAAAGGCTCATCCATGCGCAACTGCGGAAGATCGAAATACAGTTTTTCATCAATTTCCGAAAACGATTTTCCCTCGTTTAAATTGCCGTGGATTTCCATAGCGGACAGCATATTCCTTTCTACGTCTTCGCCACGCTTCACTCCCAAACATACCGCCATATCCGTTTTTCCAAGCGGATATTCAGCAGGCAAAATATTCAGCAAAAATAAGTACGCCGCATATGGCAGCATTCCCCAAAGCGTAAAATTCGTCACCTTAAGCGCCGTACAAACAATCGCGGCAACGAGAATAACAAACAAGAATACTCCGCCAAACACCAAACCGCCAAGCGTATAAGCAATCGCGCGCTTTTGCATATTGCCGCTTGTTTTTGGAACAACCTGTGTTTCGTCGGGCAAAAACGGCGAGGTCAACGCAAAGCGTTTTTTACCATTTTTAAGATATATTTTAAAACAAAAACATTTTACATATACATAGTCCATTTTGTTCGCAAGCGCAAAACTTACGTGACCGAGCTCGTGTATAACAGGCGATAAAATGATACCAATAAACAAGCCGATCAAACATTCCACTACCGTCCAAATACCCGTTTCCGCGCTGGAATTTGATCCTGCATTCCAAGCGCAAAGAAATACGGTGACGCTTCCGAATAAAAATAAGAACAGACAAAATCCCGCATATAGGGAAGATAATCTTTTATTCATGTTACTCTAACAATCCTTTTTTTATTGCATATCCTTCCAGATTATCTCTATCGCTGACAATCAATTTTTTTAAACCGAGTTCTTGCATCAACGTAGCCAACCACACTGCACCGCCAAGCAAAACATCCGCTCTTCCCTTAGGCATACAAGGCCACTTCGCAATTTCTTCCACGGATGTTACCGCCAGCTTGTCCGCCATAGCTTGCATTTGTTTCGCCGTAATCTCTGCGCCCGTGATTTTTTCGGGCGCATACGTTTGCATACCCAATACCTGCGCAGCAAGCGTCGTCGCTGTACCGCCAATTGCGTATAGATAATCGCATTTAGGCAAAATACCATATTCTTTTACCGCGTTTTTCGACGTTGCAATCAGGGCGTTTTTATCCCTGCCGCATTTATCTTTCAATCTAACAACACCGACGTCTATGCTCTTTTTATAGATGAGACGACCATCCTTTTTAAAAACGATTTCCGTGCTTGCGCCACCGACGTCAATCACGCCGCCGTCGTTGTTCCCAAGTGCGCCTAAAATCCCAATTTCGGCTTCCGTTTCTCCTGAAATAACCTCTACCGTTAAGCCACAAAGTTCGTGTACTCTTTTGACAAAATCCACGCCGTTGTCCGCCGAACGAACCGCCGCTGTTGCAAAAGACAACACTTCTTCCGCTCCTTCTGTTTTTGCCATTTCATAAAACTGCGAAACGGCGAGAGCAGAGCGTTCGATTGCTTCCGCTTTCAAAGAGGAACTACACGCAAGCCCCTCCCCAAGGCGCGTAGTATTTAAACGCTTATATAAAACTTTTCCGTCCGCCACGAACATGAGGCGAACGGAATTCGAGCCGATGTCAATTACGGCAAATTTTTTCATTTATTTTCCCTCCGGACGGACAAAACCGTTTTGATGCGCAAGCCATTCTTTCCCGAATACCGATTGATAGTATTCCAAATCCGCTTGATCGGTCGTGTTTTGCTGTTCCAGCCTTGCAATTTCTTCATCCAACGCTTTTTCGCGTTTATTCAAAACCGCAATTGTTATCCATTGATATACCAAAAAGCAAAGCAAAAATACAAGCAACAAGGTCGCCGCAGCAACGCTCGCCGTTATAATTTTCCTCAATTTATCTTGTGTCATAAGTCTATTTCCACCTCTTTTTCGAGAGTTTTTTCTTGCTTTTTGCCTATTTTTGCAGTTTTGATTACTACATTATAGCATACTTTTTTTAAAATTGCAACAATTCTTCGCAAAGTTTTTAAATATATTATTCCGCCAATGACATATCCGATATACATATATACCCGTATTTCAGGAAAATGCAACAAATAGGATAGAAAAACGCAGAAAAAAGCAAATATAATGCAAAAAAGGCAATCGATACAGCCGCCGAGAATTTTATTTTTTCCTTTACGACAGCCAAAAATTGCTCTAAACACGGAAAATATTTCGTAAAGCAATCCACCGATAAAGCCTATTGCAACGCAATTACAAAATATGAAAAACTGATTTTGTCCGTTCATCTATTTAAACAGTTTAGAAACAAAGGATTTTCCGCCGTAGGAAATGCCCGTAATCTGCCCTTCTGCTGTAAATGAACCGCTCGCTTTGGAAAAACCCGTGATTTTTAACCCCATGCCTATAACGTTCATTTTCTCGCCGCCGATAAGACTTAAAACGATTTTTACTTCCGAAAATGCCGTTACGCTTTCTACGCCGCTCACCGTTAAATTTTTCCGTTGTTCAAGACTGATTGAATGTTTATTGTTTTCCTGCATACCGTATCTTATGCAGAAAATTTACGGTATATGTCCTCAATCCTCGAATTTTTCCAAAAAGGAATGTTTTATTCCGTTTTGTTTAAACTCCGCTAACGTATCCAACTGCACGTTGTGTATGCTTTGAAAAATGTTATTTTCCACGTTGTCGTTTTCTTTTTTCAACTTCGCGATAAGTTCTTTTACTTTACGACGTGCTGAAAACGTATCCTCGTCGCTACCCGTTAAGTTTTTGGTAAAACTGCACGCACAAGCGATAAAATCTAATTTATTATATTCTTTCCAACGCAAAATATCGTTTTCCAAAATACAATACATAGGACGAATGAGCTCCATTCCCTCGAAATTCGTGCTGGGAATACGCGGCAACATACCTTGAATTTGTCCGCCGTATAACATACCCATCACCGTCGTTTCGATTACGTCGCTCTTATGATGTCCCAACGCAATTTTATTGCAACCGAGTTCTTTCGCTTTTGCGTACAAGTGCCCTCTACGCATACGCGCACAAAGATAGCAAGGTGATTCCGCGTTCGCCGCGTCCGCTGATGCGAATACGTCGCTTTCAAATACCGTAATGGGCACTTGCAAAAGCGCTGCGTTTTCCTCAATTTTTTTACGGTTTTCTGCATTGTAGCCAGGATCCATCACTAAGAACACCATTTCAAACGGGACTTCACTGTGACGGTGCAATTCCTGCATCAATTTCGCAAGCAACATACTATCTTTCCCGCCTGAAATACAAACGGCAATCTTATCGCCTGCTTGGATCAAACGATATTTTTTGACAGCCAAAACAAACGGCGACCATATCGTTTTGCGATACGTCGTTATGATCGATCGTTCTATTTCTTGATACCGTTCTAACTGTTTTGGCATACTTTCTCCTTTTTATCGTACGATCAACAATTTTTCTCTTGCGCGTGTAATCGCTGTATATAACCAACGATTTTTCTCTTCGTGAAACGCCCACGATTCGTCGAATACAATCACAAAATCAAATTCCGAACCCTGCGATTTATGACAAGTGATGGCATAAGCAAATTCAAACCGACAAATCGGTTCGTCCGCAACCGAACGAAGTTTATGCAAAAGCGCAAAATTACCTTCGTGCACCACCGTGCCGTCCGACAAAGTAACCGCTCTTTCCCCATATAAATGACTGTATTTCCCTTTTGTAAAAATCCCCGTATCGAAAGGAACTTTTACACTTTCATTCATGAAATCCGCTTGAAATTCCATTGTCGCGAGATCGTCAAAATGCGGTTTGATTTCGCTTGCCGTACCGATGATACCGTTGACAAGGAAAAACGTGTCGTTTCCATCTAACGCCTTTTCCCAGTCGTTGAGTGTACAAATCAGCTTTTCCCCTTCCGTGGGTAATTCCTCGTCCGCAATACCTTTATATTCCCGTATTTCTCGATTTAATTCCAAACGCGTTTTGTTTCTGCCGCAAAGAATTTGATCCGCCTTTAAAAACAAACGTCTTCGTTCCGAGCCAACCAAAGAGCCTCGACGGATTACGCAAACCTTATCCCCATAATTTCCATACGGAATTTGCTTGCCCTCACGAGCCATCGTCGCTACTTGAATAATGGGATTGTCCGCCGCCTGCCGTACAATCTCTGTCAGTTGAAAATGCGGATTTTGCAACAACGGACAAGTGCCGTTTACGGGCGGTAGTTGCGCGCTGTCACCGCAAAACAAACACTTTACGCCAAAACTCAATAAATCGTTTAGCACCGTTTCGTTGATCATAGACGCCTCGTCCACAATAATCAAACGGATTTTTTCGTCGATCGAACTGCGTTTAAAAAACGATAATTCCTCGCGCTGAATGATTTCCCCGTTTTCGTCCACGTCAAAATCATCCGTGTCGCGAACGTAGATCAAACTGTGTACAGTTCCTGCGGCTGTTCCGTGTTTCACAAGATTTGCCGCCGCCTTTCCCGTAGGCGACACAAACACCGCTTCCGTACCCGCTTTCAGATGCAGCACTTCACGAACAACGTAATCAATCAAAAACGTTTTCCCTGTGCCTGCATAGCCCGATAAAACAAAAATTTGATCGTTGGTGTTGAAATACCATTCCGCTATTAAATTCTTCGCTTTTTCCTGATCGGAAGTCAACACCGTTTCCATAACAAGATTATTGTATCACAGTTTTTTCCAAAATGCAACAAATTTCGCGAACATTTGTTTATTTTTTATAAATTTTATTTATTTTAATGGATTTATCGCTATTTCCCAATGATTTATCACAATGAATTTAAAACCCTATTATCGTATGACGAATATTATAATGAAATAGATTAAAGTATATTCACTATATAAAAAACGACTTAACTGCACGTTAAGCCATTTTTCCTTTATAACCTGCCTTTTGCTTTTATGAGTTCGATAAAACATTTCGCTGTTACGCACGCATCGTCAAACGCGCGGTGGTGATTGAAGGTAAAACCGTAATGATCGGCTACGGAATTAAGTTTATAATTTGGCAATAAACCGCGTAAAACTTCTTGCGCAATCGCCAACGTATCGAACAGTTTATGATCGAACATATAGCCGTTTTGTTCACCGTAATAATGCACGAAGCGGTAGTCAAACATGACGTTATGACCTACGAGATACGCGCCATCGGCAAATTTATAAAAATCCGCCAACACTTTATCGACAGTAGGCGCGCCAACGAGATCCGCGTCGCATATCCCCGTCAAATTGATAATCTCCTGCGATAATTTTTGCGGACAAGCGATAAAGGAAGAAAATTTTTCCGTGATTTCGCCGCCGACAATTTTCACCGCGCCAAGTTCGATAATCTTATCCATTCTACCCATGGCAGGATTGTTGTTCAAGCCCGTCGTTTCCAAGTCAAACACAACGAAGGTGTGTTTCTTTAAATCGTCGGGTTTGTCCAAATTGTCAAAAAATCCCGCTTGCGTATAATCCACGTACGCTTCGGGGAATACGTCGTGATAGAACTTCGGAACAGGTTTTCCCTTTCTTTGTTCAGGTTCAAAGCCTTCGGGCGGCGAACCAAAATTGATTTTCGCTACTTTAAATGATTTCGAGCCGTTAAACTCCTCATTCGTTCCCGTTAAAACAATTTTATCCCCCGATTTGATTTCACGCACTTTATCGACCGTTGCTTTTTTAGGGAAATACGTCGTGCGAATCCCCATTGTCCCATCGTTTACACTGATAGAAAATCGAGTTTTTTGTACATCCTCGCCCGTCTTTTCGTTGTGGCGAGTATAGGAAATTTCCTCGATATACGTCACCGTACCACACAGCGAAAACGTTCCATCTACGTTGTGACAATCCGCCATATATACCGCGGATTTTAAAGGTGCGTCCACGCCGTCGATCTTTTCGTAATCGCAAATCGGAAAGCTGCGAATTTCCAAAGGAATATTCTCCTCTTCCGTTTCCACGACCTCGTTTAAAACACTCTCGTCACGAACTTTTTCTACAATACGTACATTGCCATAAAATGAACCGCAGAAAATACTGCTTAAATATTTACTGATCTCGTCTAAAATATTTGAGGACGAAAACAGCGTTTGATCGCCCGAAGCAATATCCACATAAAATTGCGCGCCGCTGGATAACATTTCCACTTCAATGCTGTCCTCTTCTAAAAATGCGGATGCGGCAGGAAAACTCTTTTTCACGTATTCATAAATGCGCGTTTTTAACAGCGCAGCATCGGGAACTCGTTTCACGATACGAATGCGCGCGGAAATACCGTCAGGAAGAAATTCACCGCAAATTCGTCTTGCCTTTTCCTCTTCCTCCGCCGCATACGTTTTATCCGTGATTAAAAAGAATTCCGCTATACTCTCCTTTTTATCCACGCTGATGTTGAGCAAAACGGCGTTCTTCAAACCGTCCATCTCCCGTATTTTCTCTAAAAATTGCGCCGTTCTATTCGCCATCTAACAATAACCTTACTTCCTTTAAAAACTCTTGTTCCGCATCTTCTGCGGCAATCTTTTTATATGGTTCACCCTTTTTAAAAATCAAGCACGAACCCGCGCCGCCTGCGATACCCAAATCCGCGTCTTTTGCTTCGCCAGGGCCGTTGACGACACAACCCATCACAGCAAGTTTCGCGCGTTTTTTGTACGGGCGGACAAATTCCGTCACTTTATTTGCAAGCTCCATACTATCCCAAGCGCATCTGCCGCAAGTAGGGCAAGAAACCACTTCCACGTATTCCTCGTCTAAACCGCAGGAACGCAAAATATGTTGCGCTGCATATACTTCTCGCACAGGATCGTCGGTGAGTGAAACCCGAATCGTATCCCCGATCCCTTGCAACAAAAGACTGCCGATTCCTACTGCGCTTTTGACAATCCCCGCTTCCGTCGTACCTGCTTCCGTAACCCCGATATGTAAGGGATAATCACACTTTTGCGATAACAACGTGTATGCTTTCACCGTCAAAGGTACGTCGGACGCTTTTACCGACATCACGATATCATTTACACCGAATTTCTCCAAAATACCAACGTTATATAACGCGCTTTCCACCAAAGCCTCCGCGCTTCTACCGTACTTTTCAAGAAAATTCTTTTCAATACTCCCCGTATTTGCGCCAACGCGTACGGGAATACGGTGTTGTTTGATACAGTCCGCAACGTATTTAATTTCCTTTTCGCCACCTATATTGCCAGGATTGATACGCACTTTGTCCGCGCCGTTTTCAATCGCCATCACCGCTAATTTCGGGGAAAAATGAATATCCGCGACAAGGGGCGAGTGTATCTTTTTCACAACGTCTTTGATCGCAAGTGCATCCGCTTCGTCGGAAACCGCCACGCGAACGATTTCACAGCCTGCCTTTTCCAAAGCCGTAATCTGCTCCACCGTCTTTTCCACGTCCGACGTTTTCGTCGTGGTCATGGATTGAATTTTTATACTTTCACCGCCACCGACAACTACGCCGCCAACGGAAACTGATTTTGTACCTTTCATACAGCCTCTTTATCTTTGTTCTTTTTTCTCTTGCTTGTCCGCTTTCATCATCTGTTTGAGTTCGGACATAAACGAGGAGAGATCTTTAAACGAACGGTACACCGAAGCATAACGGACGTAGGAAACTTCGTCCACTTTTTTTAACTGCTCCATAACCATTTCCCCGATCGCTTTCGTCGTAATCTCACTTTCCATACTGTTGTACACCTGTTTGGAAATGTCCGCAACAATATCGTCAATCACAGACATGGGTACGGGGCGTTTTTCACAAGATTTGATAATACCATTGCGAATTTTTTCCGCGTTGAAAGATTGCCGCGTCCCATTATTTTTCACGACCAACACGGGCGTTACTTCTATCGTTTCATACGTGGTAAATCTTCTACCGCAACTTGTACATTCCCTGCGGCGGCGTATCGTTCTGTCATCATCTGCCGAACGGGAATCCACTACTTTGCTATCCGTACAATCACAATATAAACATTTCATATTCTAATCCTTATGTTAATAATTTCTAACGATAAAGTCGTCCATATCGCCACCGTTGTTAAACCACATCATATGGCAATATTTCGCTTTTTCGTCTTGCGTGCCGCTCGATTTCCAAAGCTGCATAGTTTCTACTTTTTTCTTCGTTGCGTCATAGCGTTGTAACATATATGCTCTGGTCGTCGAATTTAATACGGTGGTGAGTTTTTCGCTTTGCAGATAATACGTGTAATCCCCACACTTTGCGCCTTGTTCTCTTGCATATATGCTTTTGGTGAGCGCTACGGTTTCACGATAAGCATCCCCTTTCATCTTTGTCAACTTTTTAGCAGTTAAATCCAAGCTGTAATACTCACTTTGATATCCGCCGCCTGAACAACCGAACGCCGAAGTGTACCAACCTGCCCATACGTATGCTTTTCCGTCTGCTACGCCGCCGATATTTGAAAAATCTTTGTCTTTTTCAAATTCGTAAACAACGTTGAGCTTCACACCGCCTTCCGCATCGTAATCGACTTCGTAGAGCGCGCAATTTTGTTGCATTTCTACTGTTTGTTTTTGATTTTCCGAATCTGTGTACGTTACCTCACCCCAATCATAAGCAACGAAATAGCCATATTGCGTCGATTCAATCCATTTCATTTGACGTTCTACTTTCATAAAATCGGAAAGTGTATCCGTCTTCACGTCGTAAAAACGCAATGATACCAATCTTTGATCGCTGTGCGTTTGCTTTTCCGCCGCATAATACGCAATCAAAAAGCCCGTAACGCCGCCACGGTCTATAAAATCCACGTCAACGGTTTCTGTGGCGGTAGGCGTGATGTCCGCCACAAATTTGTCTTCCTTTTGCCCCCAAGTCGTATAATAAAGGGAGGTGGTATCCGCAACAGTTTCCACTCGGGTGAAATAATCGTCCGATTGACGAGTGTAACTGTAATAATTCATCTCGTCTATTCCTATGACGTTACCGTTAAAATCAATCGTGAACCACACATTTCTCGATTGCGTTTCGTTTGTATTTTCCGTTGTCGCAGGCGTAGTTTCTTCATAACCGTAAAGCAACAAACCATTTTCCGTCGTTCTTTCAATAGCGTGCACTTCATACGTTTTCGTTTCCGTAGCGTTTTGAATGGAAACTCCGTCTTGGAAAATCAAATCCTGCGTTTTGTCTTTGACATTATATTTTACGATACAATTTCTAATACCCAGCGAATCCGTTTGCAAATCCGTTGCATTTATTTGCACCATGATAAACATATCATCACCGTTAATCGCCGCATCAACACAACCGCTGACGCTGTATGAAACGCCGTCTATCGTAACGCTCGTAACGATTTGTTCCCCTGCTTCGCCCGTCGTTTTACTGCGAACGTTACCGCGGTATATGTAATTCCCGTCCCATTCGCCGTATTCCTCAGGTACAAGATTGTCAAAACTTTGATGAAATTGACAGCCCGTACCAAACAATACGCCAAAAACGCTAAATGCAGCTAAACTCATAGCCAATGTTTTTTTCAATGAAAATTTCTTCATAAGAAAATCCTCCTTACTTTTTAAACAACTGCGAAGTAAATTTTACTTGTTTTATCGTTTTTTTCCTTTTCTTTTGCGAATTTCTTGCACTTCCTTTTCATATCCGCGATCGTTGGGAGTATAATACACTTTATCCTTTAAAGAGTCGGGCAAATACTGCTGTTCAACGTAACCGCCATAATTATGCGGATATTTATATTCACCGCTTTTGGCCTTGTCCTCTTTGCTGCCAAAACTGCTATCCTTTAAATAGGGAGGAATATTATCGTCGCGAACTTCTCTTGCGTCCGCTTTCGCCGCATACATAGCCGCTACGACAGAATTGCTCTTTTCTGCTTCGCACACGTAAATGATTGCCTCGGATAAAGGAATCATTGCTTCGGGATACCCAATTTTTTCCAAAGCGTACATAGCGGAAGTCGCCATTTGTAACGCCCTGGGATCTGCCATCCCGACGTCCTCTGCCGAATGCACAACCAAACGCCTTGCTACCGTCATGGGATCGCAGCCGCCTTCAATTAAGCGCATTGCGTAATACAAAGCCGCGTTTGCATCGCTGCCGCGCAACGATTTACAAAATGCCGAAAGAAAATCGTAAAAGGTGTCTTCATTGTAAGAAAGTGCCTTTCTTTGAATGGATTGCTCTGCATCTGCGAGCGTGATGTGTACCATGCCTTCGGAATCGGGATCGGTGGTAAGTGCCGCAAGTTCTAACGCGTTATACGCTGAGCGGAGATCGCCCGCCGCCATTCGCGCGATATGTTCTAACGCTTCGTCGTCTGCGGAAATTTTTTGTTTCCCTAACCCTTTATGACGGCTTTTAAGCGCACTGCGTAACGCACCGATAATGTCTTCGTTGGTAAGATGTTTAAATTCGAACACTCGGCATCTGGAAACAATAGCAGGCGTCATTGCCGCATAAGGATTTTCCGTCGTCGAACCGATAAAAATAATTGTTCCCTGTTCGATGGCGGGCAATAAAGAATCGCTTTGCGTTTTGTTAAAACGGTGGCATTCGTCCAACAATAAATAGGTGCGTTTGCCGTATAATTTTAAATTATCCCTCGCCGTTTCCACCGCTTTCTTCACGTCCGCAACTCCTGCGTTGACGGCATTCAATTTAATAAATTCTCCGTTTGTTCGAAGCGCAATAATATTCGCAAGCGTTGTTTTACCGCAACCCGGAGGGCCCCAAAAAATACAACTTCCAAGCCTATCCGTCGCAATCGCGCGACGAAGCAACGAGCCCTCTGCTACGATATGCTTTTGCCCGATAAATTCGTCTAGCGAGTTGGCACGCATACGCTCTGCGAGCGGTTTCGCCGTTTCTTCGTTTCTGTTAAAATCGAATAAATCCATAGTTACTCCACGTTACTGTATGGCTTTTTTTATTTTTTCTACGTTCGCTTTCCCGATTTCATAACCCTTATCATAAGCAAATTCCATACGTTTAAAGGTATACTGGCTCATTTCGCCAAGTTCGGGTTCTAACCAAATATCATAATATTTTTTGTCGAGTTTTTTCAAAAGCGCCGTACGGTGATTGTCCATAATGTCGATCGCTTCTAACATTACCCCGATAGGGCCTGGCATATCTTCCTTGCAATGCCGTTGTCCCAAAACGTCCACGACAACGACTACTTCCGCGCCCATTTCTTTTACTTGTTTATAGGGTACGCGTTCTAATACGCCGCCGTCCACAAGCCGTTTGCCTTCCCTTTCCGTCGGCAAAAATATCGACGGAATTGTGGAGGATGCCACCACGGCGTCCAAAACACTGCCTTCTTTGAAAACAACGGTTTTTTGCGCAATCATATCCACCGCTACGCAACGAAAAGGAACTTCTAAATCAGTAAAATTGATATCCCCAATATAATGGGATAAAATTCTACGCATTTTTTTTGTATCGAAAAATCCCCCGCGTTTTTTAGTGGGCATAATTAAATCAAACAGTCGCAAACTGTTTATCGCGCGTTTCATTGAATCCACAGGGACCCCCGCAGCGCACGCCGCGCCCACCACCGAGCCCATGGACGTACCTGCTATATAATCGGGTTTGATTCCCTCTTCTTCTAAAGCTTTTAAAAAGCCTATATGCGCCACGCCACGGCTTCCGCCTGCACCAAGCGCCAATCCTAATTTCTTTGACACCTTTTGCTTTCTCCCTCTATTCCTCATCCTCATAATTTCTCCTTATTGTTATGTAAAATTATGAGAATTCACTTTACTTACACTTGTTCTGCTATTTGGAAAAGCAATCGTTCCGTATCCTCCCAGCCAAGACAGGGATCGGTGATCGAACACCCGAAAATATCGTCGTGTTTCTGATTTCCTTCCACCAAAAAGCTCTCTATCATGAACCCTTTTATAAGCTGTTTGAACTCCGCATCCGCACGGCGATTTTTCATCACCTCTTCCGCAATGCTGATTTGCCGTTGAAATTGCTTGCCTGAATTAGAATGATTACAATCGATTACCACTGCAGGATTTTTTAAATCGTTTTCTGCGTATATTTTTGCAACTTGCATCACCGTTTCATAATGGTAATTGGGTACGTCTTCTCCTAAACCGTTGACACCACCACGTAAGATTGCATGCGCATATGGATTCCCGTTCGAACGCACTTGATAATTTTTATATTTAAAAATTTGCGAGTTTTGCGCTGCAAATACGGAATTCATCAGCGCCGAGAGATTGCCGCTCATGGGATTTTTCATGCCTACGGGCGCATCTATTCCGCTTGCAACTTGGCGGTGGAGTTGATTTTCCACGCTCCGAGCACCGACGACGTGATAGGATAAAAGGTCTTGCACGTACGCCGAGTTTTCGGGATACAGCATTTCGTCCGCCGCCGTCAACCCCGATTCTTCAATCGCTGCTAAATGTAACGAGCGACTGCTACGAATTCCTCGTGCTATATCCTCCGCGCCTTCGGGATCGGGTTGTAAAAACATACCTTGGTACCCTACCCCTTTTGTCCTCGGTTTATTTGTATAAATCCGCGGAATGATTACAAGTTTCTCTTTTAATTTTTCATTAAGTTTTCCAAGACGAGCAACGTATTCCAACGTAGGCGCAGATTTATGCGCAGAACAAGGGCCGACCACGATTAACAGTTTTTGACTGCGGCCTGCAAGCACGTCACAAATTTCTTCGTCACGTTCCTTTTTAATTGTTTGCAGTGCCGCCGTCAGCGGTTGCGCTGCAATAAATTCTTCAGGCTCTGGAATAAAAAACTGCTTTTCCAACATTATCCTGCTCTCCTTCTCTTTCGTATCGTTGTTTACGCTTTATTTTTCGCTGTTTGGATATAATTCTTAACTTCTTTCGTCACATACTCGTCAATCGGCGTGCCGAATTGCAGGCTGTTGCGTACCATAGACGAACTGACGTGCAATAATTCCTGCCGACAAGGCAGATATACCGTCACCAAATCCGGATCAAGTTTCTTGCTTGCGTAATAGTTCGCATTTTCGAAATCGAGATCGATTCCATTGCGAATACCGCGAACGTAAAATTTTGTATTTTCTTCTTTTAAAAGCTCTGCCACCGTACCCGTGTACGCAATCACGCGCAGGCGGGGTTCGTTTTGAAACATCAACGCAAGCATTTCTTTTCTTTGTTCGACCGTAAAATACGGAGCTTTGTTGGGATTGACCAAAATCGCCACGACCACTTCGTCGAACAGTTTTAAACAATCCGCCACCATCGCTTTATGTCCCAGCGTAGGCGGATCAAACGTGCCAGCAAAAACACATTTTCTATTTTCTTGCTTTATCATACGTTTTCTCCCGTTTCGGCTGTTTTTCTAAAAAATGTTATATACGTTTTGCCATATTTGCGTTCGTCGTATTTTTCCAAGCCCTCGATTTCCCCTTCAAACGCGCGGTCACGTTCATACACGGCGATACCTTTGTCCGTCAATAACCCCTTTTGCGCTATCTTATTTAACGCTTTTTCTCCGTAATCAAACCGATAAGGCGGATCAATAAAAATCAAATCAAACTGTCCACGCAAAGTTTCCAAACACACAGCGTAATCATAATTGATGACCTTCGCTTCTTCACCGCCAACGGCAATTTTTAACGTCGCTAAATTTTTCTTTAAGATCGCAATGCTGTCTTTCGCGCAATCGTTAAAGACAACCTCTTTCGCGCCGCGGGATAAACTCTCTAACCCCAAAGCGCCGCTACCCGAAAATAAATCCAACACTCTTGCGCCGTATAATTTCAAAGCCAAAATATTAAAAAGAGATTCTTTTACGCGATCGGACGTAGGACGAACTTCTTCGCCCGCAAATTCCGACAACACTCTACTTCTATATTTTCCGCCGATAATCCTCATAGTTTTCGCCTCTTTTTCGGTGCTTACGCTTACTTCAACGCGCGCCTGCCCTGCTTATTTACGCTTTTTAGGCTTTGTTCCAGGCAAGCCGCCGTAGTTAATCTTCTTTTCTTTAGTTTGTTCCGCTGCCGCCGCTTTATCCGCAAGTTCTTGCTGACGAATGGTCTTTGCACGACGAGCATACGCACCGACTATGTATAAAACTCCCGTAACGACAATGGGAATCAATGCAAACAGCAACGAAAGAAAATAGCTTACAGCAACGCCGCTTGCGTTTGCAAAATACAAAGGCAAAAGCGACCACCCCGACAGCAAAAAGCCCAAAAGCACGATAACAGATATTGCGCCGCCGTTTAATCCACCGTCGATTTTTGCTTGATTACAACCGAAAAGAATCCCGAAGATGATTGTAAAAATCGCCATGTATGCACCGATAACAAAGCCTTTCCATTCGCGGTATTCTTTCGCTTCTTTGTGTGTGGAAATCTTATAACCGCTGCCATATTTTTCCGCTGTCACACGCTTAATATTGCCCGAAACGAGCATTTCAAACTGACTGCCGCCGCATGCCCACGCAATCAAAGCATTGTATGCCGCTACCGCTACAATACAAACGATTGTCCAAAGGAGTTTCGTGTTGTCCCACGTCAAATCCTCTTTCAGCGTCAGCAACATTAAAATCGTGCCTGCGCAAAGATACATAAACAACGCAGGTAAAGCGTCTTTAAACATTTCCCACGCGTATCTGCCGATTTTTTTGAGTGTAGTTTTAATTTGTGCCATATCCGTAAATTCTCCGATATTCTTTTGTTTTTGTAATTTTATTTTGTGTTTTTTATTTGAATAATACGCTTGTCCGTTACAATCGCAGTAAGCCTTTGATCGTGCGGTTCAAAAGGAACGCTTTTTCGCACTTGGAAATCGTAACAATACCCGATTCGCTCCGCCTTGGGATATTCCCTTAAAAACCGATCGTAGTACCCTTTGCCGTACCCCAAACGATTGCCCTTTTCATCTACCGCCAACAATGGTAAAACGATATAGTCAATCGCTCCGTCGTACCGTTCTCCTACGGGCTCACGTATGCCCATATGCGAAAGCGTGAAATCGTCGCCGAATTGTACCATCATCATGCTTTTATCTTCCATTCGAGGACAATACACTTCGTGACCAAAGCGTACAAGCGTTTCAATTAACCCGTCCGTCGGCGCTTCCATAAAAAAGGAAAGATAAATGAAAAATTTGCGTTTTTCTTTTATGCCTTGTGCGGATAAAAACGCTTGAAAATTTTCCAACAACAATCTTTCTTTCACGTCGCGGTTTTCATTTTCTACGCGACGGTTTTTCATGTATTCGCGCAAGCGCGCCTTTTGTATTGCTATCGGTTCGTTGTTCATTGCTTCCGCAAAATGCAGTTTCGTCGTCATCATAGATAAACTCCGCGCGACGGGTTGCCGCGCATAATACTTCATACGAAATTGTACCCGTCGCCTTTGCGATTTTGTCAGCGTCGGTTAAAATTAGAACTTTTTCCCCGCGCCTTGCCGTGCTTTTTCGCATACACACGTCCATACAAAGATTGTTCAAAATTTCGTCTTCGTGAAAAATCCCATTGTTCGCTGTTCGTAAAAAACCGTCAGCGTAACCAAAGCGACATATGGAAACATTTTGTATTTCCCGAAGTTCCTCTTTTGTGCGCTTATTACCATACCCAACGCCACCAAAAGAAAGTTGGCGGTTTATCACGGTGGACGAACTCACCGTCATACCTTTCTGTAAAAGAAATTTCGCGCTTTTTTTGCTTTCCATATCGGGAAAATAGCCGTATAGACCTATACCGATACGCGTCATGTCAAAGGCAAATTTTTCACCTAATAACGCTGCGTACGTGCCGCCCAGGTGCGCGATGACGTGTGGATAATATCGTTTGCATATCTCCAACATACGACAAAAGAGAATTCGTTGTTCTTCCGAAGTTTCCTCATTCGTCGTATATAAATGGGAATAAATCCCGCTCACCCTCACGAACGGATCATTTTGTAAAAAAGCACATACTTTTCCCAGCATAGATCCATTCATACCGTAACGGTTCATTCCCGTATTGACTTTTAAATGTACTTGTAAAGGGAGCTTTTTCTCACCGCAAATTTGCGACAGCAATTTTGCCGTATATAAATCGGGAACGCTGGCGATAAAACCATTTTCCGCGATTGCAAGCCCTTCCTCTTTCGTCAACGGCGGTGTGAAAATCAAAATATCTTTACCACACGCCGCCGTGCGAATTTCCAAACCTTCTTCTATCAGCGCCACCGCAAAGCAATCGGCAATCCCCTCTAATGCATTGACCACTTCTTCCGCTCCGTGTCCGTAGGCGTTTGCTTTCACCACCGCGCACAAGCGGTTTTTCGTCAGCGAGGAAAAGAGTTTTGCATTGCTTTGTATGTGTCCCAAATGGATTTGCGCTGTAATTTTCTGCATTCTACATTATATGCAAATATTGTAAAAACTGTGCAAACACTAGGTTATTATTCGCTAAAAATTACCCTATGGCAGCTGTCGCATTCAATCGTTACGCCGCCTTTTAATTTACTTCTTTCCGCAAGAGGCGGTTCCATGCTGCAGAACGGACACCGATCGCCGATCAGTGCGCCCACAACGGGGAAAATGCGCTCCTTTCTCTTCGTTTGATATTTTTCCATCATCTCCGTGGGAACGTCTTTTGCAATCGCTGCAAGCTGCTTTTCGATTGCCTTACGTTCGTCTTCGCGAGACGCCTTAACTGCTTTGTATTTTTCGGAAACTTCCGCGTACTGTTTCTGTGCGGAAATAACTTGTTTTTTAAGTTTTTGGTATTCCGCATCCGTTTCTTTGATGCTTGCCGTCAAAGCGTTGAGATCCGCCTTTAATTTCTTAAGCTGTTCTACAATCGACTGCGCTTTTTTCTTATAGAAAGCGATATCCGCGCCGCCCGTCACGAGTTCGTCAAGATTTTCAAAATCTTTCAACGTTTCTTCCGTAGCCAAATATTTTTTAGATAATTCGACTGCTTCGTTCTTTAAAGAAACTGCTTTCACTTCCAACGCATCCAACTTTTCAGGAGCCGTTTCTAAAAACTTTTTCACCTTTACGTATTCCTTTCTCTCGTCGCAACTTGCAAGTTCACGTTCTAATTTGTAAAGCTGTTTGTCGATTTCCTGATAGTTTAAAATTGCTTGTAATTTTGACATGATATATCTCCTCCTATCAAAGCAAGATTTCATCCGTGTGATATACGCACGGAATCTCTACCTGCTGACAGATTTTTTCATAATATTTTTTAAATCCGTATTCCTCGGATGCAAAATGTGTCAACGTCATCACTGAAAGACCTTGTTCTAAAGCCATCGCAATTACGTGATGTTTAAAATCGGACGAAATTAAAACGTCCGCGCCGTTGTTCTTTGCAAAAGCGATTGCGCCTTCGTCCCCGCCTGCGCCGCAAAAACTCGCGACACGGCAAATTTTCTTATCCGCATGGCCATACGTTTCAATATGCTCTGCGGAAAATTCCTCTTTTACGGCTTTTTTCAACGCCGACAAAGAAACAGTCGGGACGTCGTAAACTCTACCGTAAGCACCACCTGAAAACGTGTGCATAGTTTGTAAATTTTTAACGTCGATTGGCGCATTATTGCCGCAAGCATTCTTCGCGGAAATTAAAATCCCCTGCATAAGGCTTTCGTCCGTACCGCCTTGCGCTAAATCCAAATTCAAATGCATGGATATAACGGAAATCCCGTTTTTGATACATTTGATAAGTTTGTTCCCCAACAAATCGCCTATCGTGATTTTTCCGATTTTACCAAAAATGGCAGGATGGTGGGTAATGATTACATTCGCGCCCATTTGTACGGCTTTTTCGATTGCCGCATTGCTCAAATCCAACGAAAATACCATACCGTTGATTTCGTCGCCCGTATCCACCAAAATACCGCTGTTGTCGTAATAACCAAGCGATTGACACATTTCGTCGCTGAGTCTTTTGGGGGCGATCTCGTCGGCTATTTTATAGATTTCACTTAATTTCACCGCTCAACACTCCTTCCAGTCTTTTCCTTTTTTCTTCCAACGCCGCGCGGCTTTCCTCTTGTAAGTTTTCCCGCGAAAGATAGGCGTTTGTATTTTTTAACTGCTTTTGCGTTCGCTGTATAAACGCTTTCGGCATCGTTTGCAAATTCTCTCTACCGTACTCGTATTCGGCGTCAGTATAAGGTTCGGTAGTTTTATCCTCCGCCTTTCCACCCACGATTACGTCGTAAAATTTAACGTCTTCAAACGTAAAATCCCGTTCGATATAGCCGCTATTGTCTAAAATATACCGACGTAATTTTTCCGCGTCGTGCATAGGCTGAAACACAAACCGTTTGGGAATAAATCCGTATTTTTTATCGGATAAAATATCCACTATCTCACTGCCACCCATACCTGCAATCAATACTTCGTCCGTATTGCTTGGTACACCGTAAAAACCGTCGCCAAGTACGGAAACCGCCTTGCCGTTTTGGATATATTCCGCAAGCAAACGTTCCGCTTTTGCCAAACTGCCCTTACTGATGTCGGATAAAATTGCCTTTTTACACAAGCCTTTGGACAGCATGTATTCCGAGCAATAGCCGTGGTCGCACCCCACGTCTGCAAACGTTTCTGCCGCCGTCAATAACGAACACAATACGTCTATGCGTTTACTGTAACTCATTATTCAAGGAAATCTTTTAATTTCTTACTGCGCGAAGGGTGACGGAGTTTTCTCAATGCTTTCGCTTCAATCTGACGGATACGTTCACGCGTAACGTTAAATTCTCTACCTACTTCTTCAAGTGTACGGGGCTTTCCGTCGTCGATACCATAACGCAAACGCAATACTTTTTCTTCGCGGGGCGTCAAGGTGTCCAACACGCCGAGAAGCTGTTCTTTGAGCATTGTGAATGCCACGGAATCACTGGGAGTCGTCGTCTTTTCGTCTTCAATGAAATCTCCCAAATGGCTGTCTTCTTCTTCACCGATCGGCGTTTCTAACGATACGGGGTCTTGTGCGATTTTTTGGATTTCACGAACTCTTTCTTCCGTTACGCCCATTTTTTCAGCGATTTCACTGGGCGTAGGTTCACGACCGAGTTCCTGCAACAATACACGTTGTACTCTCGTCAATTTATTAATAGTTTCTACCATATGCACGGGAATACGAATGGTACGCGCTTGGTCTGCAATGGCACGCGTGATCGATTGACGAATCCACCACGTTGCGTACGTGGAGAATTTGAAACCTTTTTGGTAATCGAATTTTTCTACCGCTTTCATCAACCCGAGGTTGCCTTCCTGAATCAAATCCAAAAAGAGCATACCGCGACCTACGTAACGTTTTGCAATCGAAACCACCAAACGCAAGTTCGCTTCCGAAAGACGCTTTTTCGCCGCTTCGTCGTTTTCCTGCATACGTTTTGCAAGCTCGACTTCTTCTTCCGCGGAAAGCAGGGGCACACGGCCGATATCTTTCAAATACATTTTCACGGGATCGTCTAAGCCGATGTCCGAAAGGGCTTGTTCAAACAACTCTCTATCTCTTTGATCCTCGTCCACGATTTGAATGCCTGCTTCTGCAAGCGATTTGTAAATCAAATCCATTTGCTGCGCATCAAAATCGAACTTCTCCACCTTGTCGCACAGCTCGTTGGTGTTGATGTTCCCTTTCTTGCCGTACTTGTTGATGAGTTCTGCTAAAATTTCATTAAGTTTTTGCTCGGATATATTCACCTTTTTATCCTCCGTTTATACCAAACAGTTTTCTGTTTTTTTCTTATTTTTTCTTTAAGCGGTTGCGTCGAATGATACATTCCGCTAATTTTTTTGCAATCGCTTTCCGTTCTTCCTCATCCGTCGTTTTTGCATACTCGGCGTTGTAAGAGGCAATCTCTTGTTCTAACGCTTCCATTTGCAACGTCTTGACGCTATCCTTGAAAAAACGTTCCGCGACCTCGCCCGTCAGTTTATCTCCGTAGTTTAAATCGAGAATTTCATTGAACTCTTTACTGCTTTCGTCCAACAGTTCAAACAGTTCGCTAGGGCGAATGCGTTCGCCGTTTTTCTCGTGTTCCGCGATATACTGCGCTACGATGATATGCGTTTCGTCCACAAGCGGCAGCTCGTTGACGTTGAGCTCTTTCGCGTACGGCGCGGAAAATAATTTTGCCGCTAAAATAAAGCGTTTTGCTTTTTGTTGCTTGTCCGTACCCGCCGCCGTTTCCGCCAACCTCTCTTTCGGCATTTCCGTTTCCGCCGTCGGTTGCTCGTTTTTTAAGTTTTGTAAATCACGTTCCAAAGCGTGATAGGTAATCCCCGTTCTATCGCGTAATTTTTTCAACAGTTCTTCCCGCACGCTTGCGCTTTCTTCCGTCTTCACGACTTTCAACGCTTCCGTCACAAACCGACGTTTTTCTTCCGTTCTCGAAAGATCAAATTTTCTTTCTAACGCGTGCAAGCGATAGTCAATGAGCGGCATTGCTGCGTCCAAACATTTTTGATATGCATCCGCGCCTTGACGAGCTACATCGTCGGGATCTAACCCCTCGGGCATAGGAACTACGCGCACCTGCAAGCCTGCGTCGTCGAGAATTTCCAACCCACGAAGATCGGCTTTTTGACCTGCAAAATCGCCGTCATAACTAATCAATACGTTGTCCGTATAGCGTTTGACAAGCCGCGCTTGCTCTTTAGTCAACGAAGTACCCATGGAAGCTACAACATTTTTAAAGCCTGCTTGATACAAGGAAATCGTGTCCATATAACCTTCCACGATAATCACTTCCTTGATCGGCTGTTCCCGTTTTAATTTTTTCAAAAGATTGACGTTGTAGAGCGTTTTACTCTTATCAAACAACATAGTTTCTTTTGTATTTTTGTATTTTCCGAAATCTGTCTTTTTTAAAACGCGACCGCCAAAGCCTATCACTTCATCAAAAGCGTTGATGATAGGAAAAATCAATCTCCCCCCCTGCGAGTCGAACAACTTCCCGTTCTTTTCGCTGACGGATAATACTCCGCTATCCACAAGGTCTTCTTTACAATATCCTTTCCCCGCCAAATAATCGGGCAAGGAATAGAAATCTAAGGATGCGCCAAGCCCGAATTTTTTCACCGTTGTGGGACTGAGCCCTCGTTTGGAAATATATTCAAGATGCTCCTCCGCGCGAGAATCACCGCTGTATAAATTTCCTAAATAGAACCTTGCGGAATCGAGCAGGATTTTAGACATTGCGTCACGTTTTTTCTTCTTTCGAAGCGCCTCTTCCGTATCGAAATTACTTTCGGGCACAGTCATTTTTGCACGCTCCGCCAAGATACGCACCGCGCCCATAAAATCCGTCGATTCGATTTCTTGCACGAATTTGATAACGTCACCTGATTCCTGGCAGCCGAAACAATGATAAAACTGTTCGCCCTCATTCACCGCAAAGGATGGCGTTTTTTCGTGATGGAATGGACAGCACGCCCAGTAGTTTCCGCCTTTGCGGTCTACTGCAACGTAGCTTCGAATGACTTCTACGATGTCGCTTTTTTGCTTTAACGTTCGTAAAAAGGCAGAGAATTCGGAATCAAATCCCCGTCCGTTAATCAAACCAAAACACCTCCTATCGAAAAGTTCGTGGGGATAAACAATTCTTCAAACACACTGATTGCGTATCTGTCCGTCATGCCCGACAAATAATCGCATACCACCACTTCTTTTTCGTAATTTTCTAACAATTTTGCATACGGCGCGGGCAGCTTGTCCGCATGCACCATAAAATATGCAAACATTTGCGTCAACATTCGCTCCGCGCGATCTTGCATGGATTTGTTCGTCAATTCATAAACGTTTTTGAACATAAAGCCACGAAGCTCGTTCGTTGCCGCCATCACTTCGTCGGACATTCTCACGTAGTTTTTTCCATACGAGTTTTCATAAATATCCGCAATCGCCGTATTGATACGCTCTTTGGTTTTATGACCCAACACTTTCACCGCGTTTTTGGGTAAATCTTCTTCTTTCAAAATTCCTGCGCGAATCGCGTCTTCTATGTCGTGATTAATATATGCGATACGGTCGGCAAGCGAAACGGCTTCACCTTCCAACGTTGCGGGTTTTCCCGTACTTTTATGTTGCAAAATACCATCTTTGACTTCAAACGTGAGGTTGAGTCCTCTGCCCCCTTTTTCAATGACTTCTACAACACGAACGGATTGTTCGTTGTGCTGAAAGCCCTTTGACGATAACTTGGCAAGCACTTTTTCACCCACGTGCCCAAAAGGAGTATGTCCCAAATCGTGACCAAGCGCAATTGCTTCCGCTAAATCTTCGTTCAAGCAAAGCGAACGAGAAATGGAACGGGCTATTTGCGATACGTCAAACGTATGCGTCAAGCGCGTGATATAATGATCGCCTTCGGGCGCGCAAAAAACTTGCGTTTTGTTTTTCAAACGTTTAAAGGAATTACTGTAAATAATCCTATCGCGATCGCGCTGAAATTCCGTACGGAAATCACAGCTTTTTTCTTCGCGGACTCTGCCTTTGGTTTGGGATGATTTACATGCGTAAGGCGAAAGAAAGTTTTCTTCTTGCGCGCAAACGCGTTCTCTTACGCTTGCATATTCCTTATCCATATTTTCCCTTCCTTATTATATTTATCATATATTATTTCGACAAAAATTCGTCAATCCCTTTTTTTTAAGAAAAATTTTTTAATTTTTTTCCTTTTTTTAAAATTTTCGAGCAAAAATTTGCATTTTTTTGTAAAAAAAACCAACAAGCGTACAATCCGCCTGTCGGTTCTTTTCATTTAGTTTTCTTGTTGTTTTACTCGTGCTTGCTTCTTTAAGTTGCTCTTTCTTAAGATTTCTAGTTTATAGGAATTGTACCGCAATACAAACAGCGATGGCAGGTTGAGTAACGCATTGATGATTGCCACGGGAATGGAGATCGCCCACCACGTTTCTGTCAACGGAAAAAGCAACAAAATTATGAACCCGAAAAATACGCTGAAAAAATGTCCGATTTCACCGTAACACGCTTCCATTAAAAAACGGTCGAGATATTCCACACTTTTTGGATCTGCGATTTTATTTTTACGAAAACCCGTGAAATGTCCAATTTCGGGAATCTTGTCTTTCCATTTGCGGATATGCAATTTTTCATAAAACTTCTTTTCTTTTGCGCCAACCTTGTATATCCTCTTTTCATGGTTTGCACATTGTTTCGGTAATAATCTCGATACCGTTGCCACCAAAGCATCGACTAAGATAACCGCCACCACGCCAAGCGCTGTGTAAGCAAGCGTCATAAAAAAGTTGGCTTGGTAAACTGCTGATACGATTGCTGTTAGGATCAAGGAACATATGCCGATGATTATGAGATATAGTTTCATTCTTTCACCTCGGTCGTGTACGTAAGCGGCACGCCGTACACTTCTTCGTATTTCGCTTTGCAGGCGTTATACGCTTCGTTCATCATCTTTTCCGCGCCGACTTTTTCTCCAAGTGATTTGTCTGGATAAATCGGGGGCATAACGTGCAACGTATGGTGTTGAACGGGATACCCATCGCCGTCCGTACGAGTTTCATCGTCCGTCATCGTGATAAACGTTGGCAGAACAGGTACGTTTGCTTTGTATGCCATTTTAAACCCGCCGACTTTGAACGGACGGGGTTTTTTGTAATTCCACCACATTCCCTGTTCGGGATAAATCAAAATACTTTCGCCGCGTTTTAACAACGTATTAACTGCCGACATAAAATTGATCATAGTACGGCGATTTCTCGATAACGGTAACGTATTACAATGACGAAATAAAAATCCGTATAAGCCAGGGAAATTCGTATAGTTTCCCTCACGAATAATCTTGTACAAATATTTCCGCGGCAACGCCTTGCGGATACAATGAAAAACGATATAGTTGTCAAACGGGGAGAAATGATTACACGTCACGATGGCACCGTTTTGCAAAGCGGAAAGATGTTCCTTTCCTTCCACTCCGTCGATTACCAAAATATCTTTTTTGATTAAATTCAAGAAATAATGATCGCCGATAAAATTAGCGATACGGCGCTTGACTTTGCTGGAAAATTTTTCACAAAGATAGTCCGCTTGCTCAGGCAAAAGTTCTTTTCCTTCAGGATCGTCCTCTACATCCTCATCAAAGCGTCCTGCTTTTTCATATTCTTCTATCCGTTTTAAAATCTCCCGTCTTTGCGGGGAAATTTTTGATAAATCCATACCTGCCTGCCTCTTTTTCTTAATTTTGACAATATTTTTTGTAATAATTATCCGCTCTTTCGGCTTCTTTTATAGCCAAAGCAATAAGATTTTTCTCCGCCAACGCGTCCGCCGCTTTCTTTTCGTCGGTGTATGCATTCAACGCAGCACATATGCGGTCATAAAAGGCTGTTTTCTTGGCATAATTCCAAAAATATTCCTTGAATAATATATCTTCGTAATGCCAAGGCTTTAACGTCAAGTTATAATGAATTAATTTGGGCGTATCCGCCTCCCCACCAATAGGCATTCTATTCCATTCCGTACCAATATACGTCACTTTATCTTTACAAATTACGTTCAAATAATCTTGATCCTGCGCTACGGAAAATTTATATTGTCTTAATAACGTACAGAATTTTTCGCAAAAGTTTTCCTTTCGAAACTGCGTCAAGTTCATCAAAATTACGCCTGCATTGAAATATTTTTCCGCATCAATCCCCAACGTTTCTTTTGTGTACGTACGGAAAGCAGGAACGGCCGCTACCGCACCATCGGGAATTGCGCCGATTAAATTGTCTCGTAAATCTACGTTAAATAACTCGCTGACGTCACCAAGGAGCACCGTATCACTATCAATATATAACGCTTTTTCGTATTGCGGAAACATTCCTGCAATAAAAATACGGTAATACGTCGCACCTGTGTAATAATCACGAAGTTGTAATGCGGATTTGACTTTTTCGATTTGCTGCGATACGCTCACGAAAGTAATCCGAAAATCTTCCTCTTCGTATTTTTTTAATTCCGCGCAATCGGGCGTGTTCATTTCCGCGTTCAGAACGTAAATTTCATAATGATAATTTCTATCCGCGTTCTCTTTCAACGAACAAATCGACACCGTTAAATACGGCAAATAATTTTCATCCGCCGCATAAAAAATCGGAATAATTTTCTTTTCATTTTGTTTCATATTTTTTCTTCCTTGTTTTCTTTTTTGGCTCTGAATGGACTTTTTTCCTTTTTCGCCCACCGACAATAGTATTTTATATCAGTTTCCAAAAAAAGACAACCTGCGAAATATGAAAAACGCTCTACTCGCCATTTCCAACTCTCTACTACGCGGATAAATACGCTCCACTCGGAGTAGAATCTCCACTCTACTGTGAGTAGAGTTCTTTATTTTAAAGGGATTTAGCAATTTTTTATTCAAATTTTTCTTTACAAGCAACAAGGATAATCTTTATTGCTCGCATTCCAAAAGAATGGTTACGGGGCCGTCGTTGTGTTGTTCAATTTGCATATCCGCGCCAAAAATCCCCTTCTTTACCGTAATCCCATAAGAAGATAATTCCTTGACTGCATATTCATATAAAGGCTCCGCTTTTTCAGGGCGTTCAGCAAGCGTGAAACTGGGGCGATTTCCGTGCGACGCGTCGCCATACAAAGTGAATTGTGACACAAGAAGCACCTCCCCGCCTACGTCTTTTACCGACAAATTCATCTTGCCGTTTTCATCTTCAAAGATGCGAAGCCCTGCAATCTTTTTCGTCAAATATGCCGCTTCTTTTTCAGTATCACCGCACTTGACGCCTAAAAATACCGTCAGTCCAAATGGGATTTCCGAGATCAATTCTCCGCCTACTGACAGCGTTGTTTTCTTTACTCTTTGTACTACCGCTTTCATACCTTTCTCCTAAAAAATTGTACAACGAAATGCAGGATATGCGCTATCCTGCATTTGACGTTTTTATCTTTTGTATAAACAAATCGAAATTTAAGCGATAAAACGATTAAACACGGCTCATGTATTCGCCCGTTCTCGTATCAATACGGATCGTTTCGCCTTCTTCTACGAACATAGGCACTTGGATCGTTGCGCCCGTTTCTACCTTCGCGTTCTTCATAACGTTCGTTGCGGTGTTGCCCTTTACACCGGGTTCCGCTTCGATAACTTTAAGTTCAACGAAGTTTTCGGGTTCAACGGAGAATGCTTTACCATAAAGGAATTTTACCGTTACAGTGTCGTTTTCCTTGATGTATTTAAGCGCTTCTTCTACCTGATCGTAAGCGAGCATTTCTTGATTGTATTCTTCGTCCATGAAAACGTAGAATTCGCCGTCGTAGTAAGAATACGTCATCTTCTTCGTTTCTACCTGCGCGGTTTCAAGTTTCGTGGTAGGGTTGAACGTTTCGTTCGACAATACCTGACCGGTAACTACGTTTTTAAGGGTTGTTCTTACGAACGCTGCGCCCTTACCGGGTTTTACGTGCTGGAAATCCGTTACGGTGTAAACGCCACTCTTGTATTCAAAAGTTACGCCTTTACGAATGTCGCCTGCCAAAATCTGTGCCATAATTTTTTCTCCTTTATATAGCTTATATAAATTTTCTTTTTATAAAATGATGAGGTTTCTATCCGTTTTGGACATAAAACTCATTACTTTTCCGTTCTTCAAAGTGATTGTATCTTCAATGCGAATCCCATATTCGCCTGCCACGTACACCCCCGGCTCGTCCGAGAATACCATACCATCGCAAAGCTGCATTTCCCCTTTCGGGCTTACAGACGGCGCTTCGTGTACGTTCAAACCGATGCCATGTCCCAAGGAATGAGTAAACAAATTGCCATAGCCGTTTTCTTTCAAATACTCACGCGCAATTGCGTCAGCCTCTTTCCCCGTCATCCCTGCGACAAGTTGTTCTTTCACAAGCTCGTGCGCTTTTAAAACGTGCGCGTGTGCTTTCTTAAATTCTTCGTGCTTTCCATCGTCGCCAAACAGCACCGTGCGGGTGATGTCCGAGCAATATCCGTTGACTTTGCACCCAAAATCGATCAAAATTTCGTCACCAAATTGAAGTTTCGTCGTACCTGTTTCGTGATGGGGTACTGCCGCATGCGCGCCGAATGCTACGATTGTATCAAAGGACAAGCCTTGCGCGCCGAGCTTACGCATTTTATATTCGAGCAATGCCGCCACTTCCATTTCCGTCATTCCCTCTTTGATCTCAGGAAGGAGTTCATTGAACGCGGCCTCTGCAATCTCGCAAGCTTTGGCAATATTATTCAGTTCCCATTCGTTTTTCACGATCATTGCCTCGGAAAAAGCCTTGTCTGCGTTTTCGAGTTTCGCACCTGCGTTTTCCAAAGCAAGGTATTCTACGTGCGACATTTGGTTAAAAGAAATCCCGACATTTTTATATGTCGCCAAGCGTTTTAACATTTCGTCGCGTTTATAAAGAACGGGCGTAACCTGCGTACCTTTCAACAGTTTCTCCGCCGCTTCCATATAACGCATATCCGTGTACAGCGTCGTACCCGTTGCATCGACGATCGCACAACCGTTTTCAGGCTCAATCCCCGTGATATAACGAAGTTGATATAAACAGGAAGTATATACGGCTTCACAGCCGGATAATTCGAGTATCTTTTTACCATTTTCGTAGAACATGAATAACCTCTTTTCTATATTTTAGCAAAAAATTCTCTTTTCGTCAAGTGTACGACGATACATTCCTTAAAAAAACCGCCCTAAAGGGCGGGATTTTTAAAGCGAATTGTAAATTTGTTTCATAATCAGCGCGTCTTCCGCTTGTGTGCCTGCCGATTCGCTAACGATATACGGTTCTAATTTCAATTCTTTTATCGCGATTGCGAGCGGTTCAAATTCAGGCCCGTACACATTGTCATCAAATGTTAAATGTTTAATTTCGCCTTTCACGGAATACATGATTTTGGAGAAATGCGAATGGAAATGTTTCATTCTTTCATAACCGAGTTCGGCAATCATATATTCCAAACGAGATTTATAATCTTGCACCGTTTTCAGCGAACCTTGCTCCCTTGCGTTGATATGCCCAAAATCGATACAAGGCGTGAACACGGGATCAATTTTACAAAAACGAGTAATCTCTTCCACTGTGCCAATTTGCGCCATTTTGCCCATTGTTTCAGGACAAAAAATCAAATCCTGCATATCATTCAAATAAATATAATCACGAAGAATTTTCAATCGCTCTTCCGTTTTCTTCACCGCTTCTTCGCGACTTACTTTGCCTTGCGCAGCAGGATGGAACACGACGCGCTTGCCGCCCATTAATTTCACCATTTTGGCACTATCTAACACGTATCCGTAAGATTTTGCCGCCATTTCGTCGTCAGGGTTGGCAAAATTAATAAAATACGGTGCGTGAACGGAGATTTCAACATCTTCCGCTTTGAACGCGTCACCGATAGAGATTGCCTTATCCTCGGACATTCTCACGCCACGCCCAAAAGAATATTCAAAACAATCCAAACCACGTTTTTTCACAAACGCCGCAGACTCTTCCGTATGCGAAAAACCTTCCGCGTAAAAACTTTCACAATTTCCGCTGGGGCCGAATTTAATCATCTTCACGTATTCTCCTTATATCTTTTGTCAGTTGTTCTTTTAAAGCATTGACACCGTTAAATTTTTGCACGTCTCGCAAAAAACGTATAAATCGAATTTTCATCTCTCTACCGTATAAATCCCCCTCAAAACCGTCGAGGTGGGTTTCTGTCAACACCGTTTGGTTGTCGAACGTTGGACGCGCGCCGTAGTTTGTAATGCCTTTATACGTTATTCCGTCAATTTCCACCCTCGTTTCGTACACACCGAGTTTTAAGGGATATTTTTCCATCGGATAAGCTACGTTTGCCGTCGGAAAGCCGATCGTCCTGCCGACTTGTCGATCGGAAAAAACCTCACCGATCAAAAAGAATGGCTCGCTTAAAAACGAATTCGCTTGTTCCACCTCACCGTTTTTTAACAGGTTTTTAATATACGTCGAACTGATTTTTGCACCGTCAATTTCCACAAGCGATTGCACGTCAACGTAGACATGGGTAGCTTGTTTTAATGTTTGAGGTGTTCCTTTTGCCTTTGCTCCAAAGCGAAAATCTTCTCCGCATATAAAAAGTTTGGGTTGAAATTCCTTTAAAAGCAACCCCAAAAACTCTTCAGGGGGATAATCTTTAATTTCCGCAAACGGCAGCTCAAAAACAAAATCTACTCCTTCCCTCTTGAAGATTTCTTCCCGTTCACGGAAAGTAAATAAATTTTTTTCTTCTTTCCCGCCAACAATTGACATAATCCCGACAGGCAAACCGCTTTCTTTTGCGCGTGACAGTAACTTACAATGCCCGACGTGCAAACCGTCAAATCCGCCAAGCAACATCGCCGCACCATCTTTTTTATGCAATTTTTTCGTCAGCTCTACCGTTTTTAACATAATTTCGTCTTTGCCTTAGCTTTTCCGTTTGCAACTTCCGCAATACCGTAAAAACTGTCGTCTTTATAAAGTTTATATAAACCGTCCGCGTCATCTACAAACACCGTCATGCCGTTGAAAATTTTTTCCGCATTTTTCTCCGACAATTCAATCTTTTTAAAAGGCAAAATGCTCTCCGTCGGGATAATGAGTTTTTGCAATTCCTCAGGGGACGGGTCTTGTTCAAGCACGGAAAAGTCCACCGCTTTGTCCAAGGTGAACACACCGCTTTGCGTGCGCAACAGTGCGCTCATCACCGCTTTCGTACCAAGAGCCTCCGCAATATCTCTCGCCAAAGAACGGATATACGTGCCGCCGCCGCAACGGATTTTGATGCGGAACGTATCCCCTTTTCCCTCTACGCGAGAAAGAAGCTCCATACCGTAAATATGCACTTTTTTCGCCGCCAACTCAAATTCGATACCTGCGCGAGCCAAATCATAACCGCGCTTACCGTTAACGTTCTTCGCGCTGTATTTAGGCGGCACTTGCATAATATCCCCAAAAAACGTGGGCAATACCGCCACAATTTCGCTTTCGTCGGGTACACGCCCCCCTGCTATCAGTTCTCCCGACGAATCCAAAGTATCCGACGTAACGCCGAACGTGAACTCTGCAATATATTCCTTTTCCTTCTCTAAAAAGTAATCGAAAAGCCGCGTAGCATTTCCGACGCCAACGGGCAAAACACCGCTTGCCAAAGGATCGAGTGTGCCCATGTGTCCGCAAGGCGCGCCCGATAACCATTTGATTTTGTTGACAACCGTCGAGGAAACGATCCCCGACGGTTTGTTTACGTTAATAAAGCCGAAAGTTTGTACTTTGGGTTGTTTTTTCACAGAACACTCCTTTCGTTTTTATACCGTTAACGAAGTTCAATACCGAGTTTGAATTTTAAATTATTCAAAATCTTCTTTACAAAACCATCCAACGTTTCGGGCGTGAATGCCTTTTCCGTTTGCGCATCGGGAGTAAACGTCAACGTGAATGCCATACTCTTCTTGCCTTCGGGAATTTGACCGCCGCGATATACGTCAAAAAGTTTTGCCGCCGTTACGTATTTGCAAGAATGCATCAACACTTCTTCCACTTCCGCGCAAGTCAATTTTTCGTCCGCAACCAACGCAAGGTCACGCTTTACTGCAGGGAACTTGGGAAGATTGATATAACGAACCGCATCGTCCATCGCTTCATCAAGCGCAGTCAAATCTAATTCGCCAAGATATACTTTTTTATCTAAACCGAGCGAAAGGGCGATAGCAGGGTCGAGTTCACCGATACAACCCACTACTTCTTTTCCAAGCAATACGTTTGCGGAAACACCAGGGTGAAGATAGGATTTTTCCGCTCTTTCATACGTAAACGTAAGATGGAAAATTTGCGCAAGGTGTTCTACAGCTCCCTTCATATCAAAGAAATCATTCTTACCGCCCCAAATACCGAGCACGAGGTGTTTTCTTTCGTCGGGCTGTTCCCCTGCCATTGTATCGTTGGGAACGTATGTGTTGGCAATTTCAAATTCTCTGCCCTCGTCATTACCACGACGGATATTTCTCACTGCGTTTTGAAGCATAGAAGGCGCGAGGAAAGTACGCATTACGGAGAGTTCTTCACTGATAGGATTGAGAATCTTCACAGCATTTCTCAACGCGTCTTCTTCAGACAGTTTCATTAAATCAAAATCTTTGGGCGAATAGAACGAATAGTTATACGCTTCGTAAAAACCTTGCGTACGCAAAACGTTCTTCAAGTGCAATTCTTGTTTTTGTTCGTCCGTCAAACCACCGCCCGTTACGCTTGCTTTTTCCAAGAACGTAGGCACAATATGGTCATAACCATACATACGAATGATTTCTTCCGCTAAATCGGGATAGCCGTCCACGTCATCACGATAACCAGGAATAATCACCGTCAATTCATCACCATTAATCGTGGGTTGGAAATTCAATCTTTCCAAAATCGCTTTAATTTCTTCGTTCGGCACGACGATACCAAGGAGCGCGTTAATCTTCGCGATACTAGCCGTCATTTTACGAGGCTCTAACGAAACAGCGCAAACATCCGCCTGCATTTCCGTTACCGTTCCGCATCCAAGTTCTTCAATCAAATGCAACGCGCGCGCCATACCATATGCGTTGGTGTATGCATCCACACCCTTTTCAAAGCGGGACGAAGAATCGGACGATTGACCAAGCGCGCGAGCGGTCTTTCTTACACTGTCACGCGCAAATTTTGCCGATTCAAAATATACGTTTTTCGTCGTGTCTTTAATTTCGCTGTTAAGTCCACCCATAATCCCTGCAAGCGCTACGGGTTTTTCGCCGTCGCAAATCACAAGGTTTTCAGACGATAACGTAAATTCTTTCTCATCCAAAGTCGTGATTTTTTCGCCTTTGTTGGCTCTACGAACGATAATTTTTCTATCCTTAATATCCTCTGCGTCGAATGCGTGCATAGGTTGCCCCATTTCCAACAACACAAAATTGGTAATGTCCACGATAGGCGAAATGGAACGGATCCCCGACAAAACAAGGCGTTTACGAAGCCATGCGGGGGATACGCCGCCTTGGATATTTTCCACGTAATGTCCTACGTAGCGAGGGCAAAGATCGGGTGCAAACACTTCCACCGTGATAGGTGCCGCCGTCGTTTTCGCTGCCGTATAAGAATATGCGGGTTCTTTCAAAGGCTTTTTCATCACCGCCGCCACTTCACGCGCGATACCCAAAATGCATTGACAATCGGGACGGTTTGCCGTAATGGAAATATCAAAAATCCAGTCGTCTAACCCAACAATTTTCTTGATGTCCTCGC
>SVII01000011.1 GCA_015069605.1 Clostridiales bacterium
CCCGATATAGTCGATATATGGATGGGCGACAGTCCGCAAAGACTTGTCGGCAAGGTTTATACCCACTTTCCCGATAAGTTTATGTGTGAACAAATGCAAAAGGTTGAATTTCCCGTCTTATAAAACGATTTTACTGCCCAAATTACAGCCCAAAGGTTAAGTTTATCGCAAAATTCAACGAATATTTATGCAAAAATGCACAAAAAAACAAGCGTTTATGCATTGTTTTTTGCATAAACGCTTGTTTTTGGAGCTACTGGCCGGACTTGAACCGGCGACCTGCTGATTACGAATCAGCTGCTCTACCGACTGAGCCACAGTAGCATTTAATTATTTCGCTCTCGTAACGACAGCTTATTCATTATACTCAATCAAAAAGAAAAAAGCAAGCGTTTTAACCACCTTTTTTTAATTTTTTTTGTCTTTTTAGAAAAAATATTTTTAAACACAAAATTCTTGCGACAACTTCCTATATCCATTACAAAGCTCACATTGCAAATATCGTAAATCTCGCACGTAAATAATATCAGAACGCATTATTTCAAGGCTTTTTACCGCAGTGTCACATAACCTCGAAAACAAAGGGAATATTTTTTTATATTCCTCTTGCAAGTAAGAAAATTGTTTCTCCAATTCTCGTAATATCCTTTCCCCTGATTCCTGCGTTGCTCCGTTATCAAGCCTCACAATCTCCCCATTCAAAATTTTAATACAAGCATACAAACAATCAAACGCACCCTGCAAATATTTCGCTGCACTTTTTTCTTTTTTAGTTTTTAAATAAACGGCCTCCGCAGACACTTCAACAAGTTTCGTTCCTTGACTTTTTAAACTCTTTGCGGCCTTCTCCCCTTCCATTTTTGTCAAATATACCGAAATAGTTGCATAACAATTATCGTTATACTCCAACAAATACCCAGCTCCACCACTTAAAACGGCAAAATGCGCGCTTGTTTCCACGTGTGTGGAATCTGCCACCAAAAAATAAAAACGCTTATTTAACGGCAAAATACTTGCGTGATTTACAACATATGCGTAAGCTATGTTCCCTATCGTAAACGTCAACATCAATACGTTTATTATAAGGGAATAAATAGATTTTTTTAGAAAGAAAACCGCCGACATAGTTTACTATATGCGACGGTTTTTTTGTTATTACAATTTTATTCCAAATACAAAACGCATTCCTTTTGCGCAAGCGTCTTTTTAACGTCAATCACCCTCTGATTAGACGAGCCGCGAAATTTTAAACGAATATCCTTCAATTCCTCAATATACGCTCCATCCACCAAAACGTCAAACAAAGAGATCAATTCTTTCGTAATTTCCGTATTTTTGTGCGTTTCCTTTAAAACGCCATTAATTTCATCTAACACAAAGCCCGTATAGCACCAAACTGTTTTTTCGGGATACATTTCTTTCACTTTCTTCACGAAAGGATATAACGCCGCTTGATTTTGCGGTTCAAGTGGCTCACCCCCAAGCAAAGAAAGCCCTGCGATAAAGGACGAGTCGAGCTCTTTTAAAATTTTTCTTTCTATCTTGTCATCAAACGGATCGCCATAGGAAAAATCCCAAGCCACTTCGTTGAAACAATGTTTACAATGGTGCGTACAGCCTGACACAAAGAGAGATATACGCACGCCCTCTCCGTTCGCAATGTCCGTCCATTTGATAGTAGCGTAATTCATTAAAGATGCAATACTCTATCCTTAATTTCCTGCGTTCTGCCTTGATTCCAATACTGCGTACCGATGTAGCCGCAGGTGCGTCTTGCGACGTTCATCTTTGCTTGATCGCGATTGTGACAATGAGGACATTCCCAAACAAGTTTCCCTGCCTCGTCAGATTGTATCTGAATTTCGCCGTCATAGCCACATACTTGGCAGTAATCGCTCTTGGTGTTGAGTTCAGCGTACATGATGTTTTCATAAATGAATTTCATAACCGAAAGCACCGCAGGAATATTGTCTTGCATATTAGGAACTTCTACATAGCTAATCGCCCCGCCAGGGGAAAGCTGCTGGAATTCACTCTCAAATTTAAGTTTGGTAAACGCGTCGATTTCTTCAGATACGTGTACGTGATAGCTGTTGGTAATATAACTCTTGTCCGTAACGCCAGGAATGATACCAAAGCGTTTTTGCAAGCATTTAGAGAACTTATACGTCGTGCTTTCAAGCGGCGTCCCATACAAGGAGAAATCGATTCCCTCTTTTTCTTTCCATTCCTTGCATTTATCGTTCATGTGTTTCATAACTTTCAATGCAAACGGTTTCGCTTCGTCGTCGGTGTGCGATTTGCCCGTCATGTGTTTTACGCATTCATACAACCCTGCATAACCGAGCGAAATCGTAGAATAACCGCCAAACAGCAATTTGTCAATCGTTTCACCCTTTTCTAATCTTGCCAAAGCGCCGTACTGCCATAAAATAGGCGCAGCATCGGAAAGCGTACCCTTCAAACGGTTATGACGCTGCATCAAAGCGCGATAGCAAAGTTCTAATCTTTCGTTAAAGATTTCCCAAAACTTTGTTTCATCTCTACCAGAAGAAAGCGCTACGTCCACAAGGTTGATAGTAACAACGCCTTGGTTAAATCTGCCGTAATATTTCGGCTTGCCGTTATCATCTACATAAGGTGTCAAGAAGCTGCGGCAACCCATGCAGGTATAGCAATGCCCATCGCCGTTTTTATCCACTTTAAATTCAAGCATCTTTTTCTCGGAAATGTAGTCGGGAACCATACGCTTTGCCGTACATTTCGCCGCTAACTCCGTAAGATACCAGTACTTTTGTCCTTCTTCGATATTATCGGGTTCTAACACGTAAATAAGTTTAGGGAATGCGGGCGTAATCCAAACACCAGATTCGTTTTTAACCCCCAAAATACGCTGACGAAGCGTTTCTTCAATGATCAACGCCAAATCTTCTTTTTCACGTTCATTACGCGCTTCGTTGAGATACATAAACACCGTTACGAAAGGAGCTTGTCCGTTGGTCGTTAAAAGGGTTACGACTTGGTATTGAATCGTTTGAATCCCTCTCTTAATTTCGTCACGTAAACGTTTTTCCGCGATTTCTGCAATCTTGTCTTCTGTAACGCCGAGTTCAGCCAATTCTTCCGCAACTTCTTTGCGAATCTTTTTACGGCTGATATCTACAAAGGGCGCAAGGTGCGTCAAAGAAATACTTTGACCGCCGTACTGGTTAGATGCAACCTGTGCGATAATTTGCGTAGCGATATTACATGCCGTAGAAAAACTGTGCGGTTTTTCAATCAAAGTACCTGAAATAACCGTACCGTTTTGCAACATATCTTCCAAATTCACAAGGTCGCAATTGTGCATATGTTGTGCGAAATAGTCCGCATCGTGGAAATGAATCAGCCCCTGATCGTGTGCCGCAACGATATCGTCAGGCAACAAGATACGACGGGTAAGGTCTTTGGATACCTCCCCTGCCATATAGTCACGCTGCACACTGTTTACCGTAGGGTTTTTGTTGGAATTTTCCTGTTTCACCTCTTCGTTGTTACATTCGATCAACGTTAAAATCTGCGCGTCCGTAGTGTTTACTTTACGAACAAGGGCGCGATTGTAACGATACGTAATGTATTTGCGAGCCAACGCAAAACAAAGCGTCGCCATCAAACGGTTTTCTACCATGTCTTGGATTTCTTCTACGTGAGGAGATCTGCCGAGGCTAGCGCATTCTTCCGCTACGATATCCACAATCGCCAATAACGCGCCCTCTGAAATACGGTCGCGTTCACTGACTTCCTTGTTTGCTTTACGAAGAGCAGAGGCAATTTTTTCTTTATCAAATACAACTTCCTGTCCACTTCTCTTGATAATTTTCATCTCTTTCATATCTTTTTTCCTCCGCATTTTTTCTTCAATTTTCTATATCTCATATCAATATCTTGCGTCAAAACCTCTCATTTTAACACAATATATTGTGTATCTTTTATAAACCGTGCTTTAATATTATACCATATCTTGTGGTAAAGTCAAGCACATGAATACAAAATATAGTATTTGAAAAACTTATAGACAAAGTCAAATATTTTTTCATTTTTTTCTGAAAACCCCTTTATATTAGCCATACTTATAGTTTTTCTATAAAAAACATCTATTTAAAAATAAAATACCTGTTGTTTTTTGATGGTTTTTAACCAAAAAAAAATAGCACATAATACTTCACAAAAAGTGAAATATAGTGTGCTTTTTTGGCTTCTTCAAAAATCAATTTCATTGAGAATTTTTTGTTTATCATTTTTTAAAGAGTTACTTGATACACCCCTATTTTTGAAGAATAGTATGCTTCCGCTTCTAAATGCATTTCCAGCGGGGAAATACTGTTTATTGTATTCATATTTTCTCCATCGACATTGACGAAAGCAAAGCAAAATTCCTTGTATTTTGAAACAACTCCACCGATTTTAATGTTATCGTTTGACGTAATTTTTATGATTTTCAAAAGACTAGTTTTCATTTCTCTTGGATATAAATCAGAAAATCTCGATGCATTTACAAAATAGGAAATTTCATCTTTACCGATAAGCTCGGCCGCCATTTCAAAATATTTCGGCTCTACACTTTGAAAACGATGCATAAGCCTATTCAAAGTTTCTATTTTAGTCTCAACCTTGTCTTCATTGAACAATCTTTTATCTAAAATTTTATAAGATTCTTCCACCATACGAAGAAGATAAAAATGTACTAATTTTTCGCCTAACTCGGTAATCAACTGCAAAACGTATTCATACTCTACATAGCCCGTTAACAGTTTTTTCAACTGAATAATGGTATCCATGAAATATTCAAAAGAAAATATAGTCGGTTGATTGTTTTCCGTAATCTCGTCAAATAATGTCATACCACGAAACCAATAACTTCGCAGTTTTATTAACTCGCTGGTAAATTGCCAATTTTTCGAAAAGGGAGCATTTTTTGACAACAAATACTGAAAAGTTGGTTCTTTTTTACTAGATAACGTCCACTTTAATATACATTTTTCTATACCAAAAAATATTTTTGTTAAATACCTTCTATACGTATCATTGAAAGTTTGAGCGTCCGTTTTATCAAACGGTTCTTTAAATGTAAGGGTATCTTTTCCCTTGCCGCATAGTTGGTTAAAATACTGTTGCGCCGACCTTTGAACTTCACTCGTTTCATTTTTTGCAAAGCAGTAAAAATACTTTGTTTGGATATGGGACGTAATAAACGAGCTAAGTTGATGTTTTTGACTAAGAAATGCAAGAACGTAAAACATCCCATACACCGTCAAACCTACCTCAGTAGTAATATCGTATTGCGGAGTGGGAAACGTATTGAAAAATTCTTGCAGCTCTTTAGGAATACGAATAATTACGTTTAAAAAAAGATGACTGTTTACCTTCCTTATTTGCCGAAAAATCATTATTAATTGTTCCAATTGTAAAGGCGTCATTTTTGCCAGATTGGGAAAATATCGAATAAACGTATCATTCATGACAATAGGTTCATTTTCTGTTAATTGAACGCCTAAATTTATTTCAAAAAACCTTTGAATATCCGCGCAAAGCTCCATTACACCACTTTTAAGGTCTATAATTTTTTTATCAATTTTATCATAAACTTTTATCAATGAATCAGAAAAAGTAAATCTTCTCAAAAATCAATCTCCTATGAGTAAGTTGTTATTCCGTTTTTAAACGTTTTATAAATTGTTCATAATTTCTCGAACTTGAAATTGTTTTTATAAACTGTTCTTCACCATGCTTTGGCAAATATACCTCGCGAAGATACCGTTCCACTTGTTTTCGGTCTTCCTCCATCAAGCAATCCCATTCTTGGGCGCGCGTTGCTTGGAAATCGATTGCGGGATAGATACGTTTTAACGCTAAGGAATCGCTTAATACAATCTCTAAATTGGAGATTGTGGATAATTCGGAATAAATCACTTCGTCTACGGGATTGCCCGTTCCAACCGAAACCGCGCCTAAAATCATGAGCGAACCGCCCTTTTCAAAACACCTTGCCGCGCCTAAATATTTTTTGAGATAATGCACAGTTTTGCTTTCTAAACCGCCCACAAGCGTTTTCCCGCCCGAAGATTCATCTGTGTCGTTATAAGCTCTCGCCAACGCATTAAAAGAGTCCACAATCAAAACAACGTCGCGACCGCTTTCCGCCAAACGTTTTGCTCTTTTTAATATAAAATCGGCAACAAATACCTGTCTATCGGGATCGTCGTCATATGTTGTGTACACAAAATTTTCTTTATCGCAAATCTTCCTAAAACGAGAAACCACCTCAGGAGATTGATCAATCAAAAGTGTCAATACCGTCGGATTGTCGGGGGATTTTGAAAACGCTTGGATTGTTTCAAATAAAAATCCCGTTTTCCCCATTTTTGGTGATGCGGAAACACAGCCACGCTGTCCTTTTGCGATCGGCAAAAGCCATTGCATATATTTCGCAGTCACCGAACATTCCTCTTCATTCCTAATAAAATTGAACTTTTCTTTCGGAAAACAAACGTCCTCTTCCTCAAAATCCCTACGAGTAAATGAACCTACCACTAAATCGTTGATGGTTAAAATATCTTTCGCAACGAGTACGCTACTACTCTTTTGTGCGTGGCAAGAAATCAAATCTCCATCTCGCAAGGAAAATTCCTGCTTCAATTCATCGGAAATAATAATTTTTTCCGCGGAGTCCATACAGTTTAAAGGCAGCAATAAGGATACTTCGTTTAACGTTACTAACTGCCCACGATAAATTGTATAATCAAACTGTTTCTCCAAATCAAATTTTGGAGCGTTCGGATCTTGCACCCTGAAGACGTTCTCTTCTTTGTTACCTAATTCGTTGAACATCTCCAAAACGTTATATTGAGGGCCCTTCCCTTTCGTTTCCGCGGGAATAGCCTGTCCACCAAGATAGGAAACCTTTAACCTTTCGATACCGACCGAAATTTTAGGGTCGAAATAATCGTTTTTTACGGGCGCACCGCGTTTGCTGGGAACAACAGCCTCTAATTCCCCCGAAAGCACTGCAACAATCTCTTCCACCAAGGTGTCTTTGTTCTTTTTCGTGGGAACGTCTACCCCAATTTTACGAGCGTATACACGCAAACTGCTGTGACTGAATTGCGCGAGAAATTGACGGCTTTCATATTTAAATCTCATCAAATTGCTTTCGTTCATTTTTCTTTGATACGCTCCATAAAAATTATTTGCGTGTTTTGATCTTGTAACTCTTGTTTTTGAATTTCTATTTTTCCTTCCGAACAAACGCACACGGGGTAGTTTTTACAAAGTTGTAAAAATTCTGCTTCCGTGGCAATATCTAACGCGCCGTCTTTGGGTCTGTAATGCATAGGAATAACGATTTTGGGCTGCACTGCATCCACGTATTCTTTCGCTTGTTTTGCGTCAATGGTGTACGTCCCGCCAATCGGCAACAATAAAATATCGGGGTGACCGATTTTTTCCAATAATTCTTGAGAGCAGCTTTCCCCTAAATCCCCCAAATGACATACCGACATACCGTCGATATTTAGAGTAAAAATTGTATTTATTCCTCGTAAAGTGCCTTGCTTAGGATCATGGAAACTAGTTTTACTGATAATCTTCGTTTCAAACACGGTGTACTCGCCCACTGTCCTAATTACGTCTTCACAATCCACTCCGTCCAAATAACAATGGTCGAAATGTCCGTGACTACAAGTTACGATATCCGCTTTGATTTTCGGCATTTCATAGCCTACTTTGGTGTATGGATCGGTAACGAATACAATATTGTTTTGATTTGTCAATTTAAAACAGGAATGCCCAAGATATTCGATTATCATACCTTTCCCCTCGCAATTTTGGTTAAACTTTATTGAAAACGCGCCAACAAACGTAATTTCATTTCCTGGATTTCTCCGCTGATTATCAAATCGTATTTAAGGGCCATCAATACGGAGTTTTTACTGACGGAATACGCAACTTGGTGTGCAAACGTCAACACTTCGCCTTCCGCACCGCCGATCCCGAGAATTCCAACGCTTTGCCTTCCTTGTTCAAGCGTCAATCGCAAAGAATAATCCCCTTTTCGTTCTATTTCTATGCGACCGTTTTGTGTGGATAAAAACACCGTTGCGTTTTCTTCTCGATAGCAAATTTTCACCTCCGAAACGGATGTTTCCATCTCTCCGTGACGAATAATTTGACTTTCATTCCCGTCGGTAATTGTTGTGATCGTTACTTGACAATTCTCCATTTTTCGCCCTTTTTCGACATTTTTCGTATTCAGTATATCAAATTTTGTACAAAAAGTAAAATAGTTAAACCTATTTTTGAAAAATATTCTTTAAAAATCATACTTCGCAAGAAAAAAGGACCAAAATGGCCCTTTTTTACCTTTCATTATGTGTTTTTGCACTGTATTTTTCTTTCGTAGCGTTACCGCCACGGATATGTCTTTCGCTCAAATTGACGTTTAATATCTTGCGCGTTTGCTCATATAAGCCTTCGTCAATGTATTTTAGACGTTCGGAAACGTCTTTATGTACCGTTGATTTGCTGATGGAAAAATGCGCGGAACACGCACGAACGGTACAACCCGTTTCTACGATATATTCCGCGCACTTAATCACTCGCTGTTCGATATAATCCCACAAAATCCCGACCTCCGTAATTCGATTACGAAATATTCTATGTCGGTTTTTCGCGGTTTATAACTGATTTTATCTAATTACTCCCCTTTTTTATAGGGCATGGGGATTACCTGTTTTACCGAATCTTCTGCGTAACGGAACACTCTCTTTGCCCTCGCGCTTTGAACGGAGATAAAGATGTCTTCGCTGGAAAGTTCGGATACTGCATTATTCTTTTCAACGACTGCCAACATATACGGCATAGTTACGTAGCTTGCGCAAAGAACGCTTGCTCCTTCGCGAAGACCAACGATAATTGAGCCTTTCTTATAACGTTTAGAAGGTTCTATTTGCGAGGAGATTACACGTTTGAATTTCCCTTCGTCCGTGGCGATAATAATTTCACCTTCGCCGTTGATTTGCGTCATCAAAATTACACTGTCGCCCTCACGGAGCATGATTCCGCGAACGCCCGTCGCAACTCTGCCCTGCGTGGGAATATCGTCTTTCATTGCATTCAAGCAAACCCCGTCTTTGGTAACGATAATAATCGTATCTTCTTCGTTTGTGTCCTCTTCAACGCCGATTACTTCGTCGTCTTCGTTGAGCTTGACGGCTTGGAAACTGTCTTTACGCTGTTCGTATTCCGCCCATTCGGTCTTTTTGATCATACCTTTCTTTGTAAAGAACAACAGACTGCCATACGGCATAAAATCGCCAAGTTCAAACAACGCAACGACTTTTTCACCTGTTTCTGCGTCTTTTGACAAGTCTTTTAAGCTGATGCCTTCATCCGAAAGTTTACATTCGTAGTCAGGATCGGAGAAATCAAGTTTATGACAATTACCGTAATTCGTAAACGCAAAGATACGTTTATCCGTCACAGTGTCCAAAATTTTCAACGCAATAAGTTGCGGTTTGAATTTGCCCTCCAACGGTTTATCTAATGCCTCCGCTTGCTTGCCTGTCAATACTTTAAACTTATCGTCCGCCGTATAGACCAACTTGCAAGGTACGCCCGGTTTCTTTTCTTCCGAAGTTGCAATCAAATCGTCCGCCTCCTCTCTCGTAAAGACAAGTTTTGTCTTTCTAGGCGAAGGATATGCGTTTTTGATTTCGGTGATTTCTTCTTTGACAACCTGCAACTGCAATTCGCCGCTCTTGGAAATTGCCGTGAGTTTCTTGATTAACTTCTTGAGTTCTTTCAGCTCGTTTTCAAGTTTTGTGATTTCAAGTTTGGTCAATCTTGCCAACTTCAAATCCAAAATTGCTTGCGCTTGCTCGCGGGAAATTTCAAAACGTTCCATCAAACGAACTCTTGCATCCGCCGTACTTTCGGATTTTTTAATGATGGCGATGACTTCATCAATATTTTGAACGGCGATAATCAAACCTTCCAAAATATGACAACGTGCTTGCGCTTGCTCCAAATCAAACAACGTTCTGCGTTTGATTACTTTTTGTTGGTACGCTACGTAATGACGGATAATTTCCATCAAGCCAAGCTGTTGGGGTTTGCCGTCTGCAATGACAACCATATTGATACCAAACGTCACTTCAAGATCGGTATATTTATACAAGCATTTCAACGTAGCTTCCACGTCCGCATCTTTCTTCAAACGAATCACAGCGCGCATACCCGTTCTATCCGATTCGTCCGCTACGAAATCCAACCCCGCAAGCTCTTCCTTCTTTTCTTCGCGAAGATCAACGACTTTGCGGAGAAGTTGCGCCTTGTTTACCTGATAAGGAAGTTCGGTGATAATGAGGTTTGTTTTTCCGTTGTCCGTCTTTTCCGCTGTAATTTTTGCGCGGAGTGTAATCTTACCTCTACCTGTCTTATAGGCTTGGATAAGTTCGTTTGCAATAATCAAACCGCCCGTGGGGAAATCGGGAGAAGGAATATATTCCATCATTTCTTCCAACGAAATCGCGGGATTGTCGATATACGCTACGACGCCATTGATGACTTCTTCTAAATTGTGCGTAGGGATATTCGTTGCCAAACCTACGGCAATACCCGATGCGCCGTTGACGAGCAAGTTGGGAAATCTACCAGGTAAAACATCGGGCTCTTCCAAACTATCGTCGAAGTTAGGGGAAAACGTAACCGTTTCCTTATCGATATCACGGAGCATTTCCAATGCCAAAGGCTGCATTCTAGCCTCGGTGTAACGCATCGCAGCGGCAGGGTCGCCGTCCACAGAACCGTAGTTACCGTGACCGTCTACAAGCGTTTTGCCCATATTGAAATCCTGCGCCATTCGTACCATCGCATCGTATACCGAGCTGTCGCCGTGAGGGTGGTATTTACCCATGCAATCCCCTACGATACGAGCGCACTTTTTATGCGGTTTATCGGGCGTTAAGCCCATTTCTTTCATGGTATATAAAATACGTCTTTGTACGGGTTTTAAACCGTCCTCTACTCTGGGAAGCGCACGGTCGAGAATAACGAATTCTGCGTACGGGAGCATCGAGGAGTGAAGAACTTTTTCCAAAGGTTCTACGAATAATTGACCTTGCGGTTCAATCTTTTCAGGTTCGACTTTCTTTCTCGCCATCTTATTCTTCCTCCTTCTTTTCCGTCTTCTTACGTCTTTCTACGAAACCGTCGCGTTTATCAAAGTTCGCGTATTTCGCCAAAAATTCCTTTCTACCGTCAACCTTGTCGCCCATAAGAGTCGTGATCATACGTTCCGCTTTCGCCGCATCCTCTACCGTTACTTGAATTAAGTTACGCGTTGCGGGATTCATAGTCGTTTCCCAAAGCTGATCGGCATTCATTTCACCAAGACCTTTATAACGCTGCAACTGACAGCCTTTACCGATCTTTTCAATCTTTTCGTCCAATTCCTTATCGTCGTACGCGTATTCTACTTTATCCCCTTTATAAACCTTATACAAAGGAGGCATACCGATATAGACGTGCCCTGCATTGACGAGCGGGCGCATATATCTAAAGAAGAACGTAAGCAAGATACAACGAATGTGCATACCGTCTTGGTCGGCATCCGAAAGAATAATGACTTTGTGGTAATTGATTTTATCCAGTTTGAAATCGGGATCGATACCCGCGCCGATTGCGCTGATCATCGTTCGAATTTCTTCGTTTTCTAAAATTTGTGAAAGTTTTTTCTTTTCAACGTTCAAAGGCTTACCACGCAAGGGCAATATGGACTGGAATTGTCTAATACGCGCTTGTTTTGCCGTACCGCCTGCCGAGTCACCCTCTACGATAAACATTTCGTTAAGTTCAGGTTTTCTGCCCGAACAAGCCGCCAGCTTCCCGATCAAGGTCAAGCCGTCGATACTGTTTTTTGCACGCGCGTTTTCTTTGGCTGTTTTTGCAGCAATTCTTGATTTCGCCGCGCCTTGCGCTTTTTTAATGATTTCTTCCATGGTCTTTTTATAGCCACGGATATTCTTAAATTCGTTAAAGCCTTCTATTACGGTCGCTTCTACCGCAGGACGCGCTTCCGTGTTGCCGAGTTTTGTTTTTGTCTGCCCTTCAAACTGTACGTTTGCCATCTTAATGGACAAAACTACCGTTAAACCTTCGCAGAAATCGTCCCCTTGCAAGTTAGAATCTTTTTCTTTTAAGAAACCGTTACTTCTTGCGTATTCGTTTAATACTCTCGTCAAACCAGAATGGAAACCCATTTCGTGATACCCGCCTTCGGGCGTAGGAATATTATTGACAAACGAGAACATACATTCTCTATATTCCCCCGTATGCTGAACGGAAAATTCTACTTGAATATCGTTTTTAACCGCTTTATAATAGATGGGTTGCGCGTACAGCTTTTTCTTACCATCGTTCAAGCTCTTAACGTAATCGGAAATACCGCCGTCGAATTTGAAAGTGATGCGATAAGGTTCGCTTTCCAAAGCCAACTCGTCCACGACGCCAAACAATGAAGATTGTCCAAAATCGCCGCCGAACATATCCAACTGTTCGTTGCCTTCCATTTCAACGCTTTCGGTGTTTTCCGCGTTTTCAGTGACGTTTTCCCCATCTTCATTTTCCGTTTCATCGTCCGAACCGAACAGCATACGACTGCGTTTTGCTTCCGCCATCGTGATACGTTCGTCAATAAGCGTAATTTCTACGCCGCGATTCAAAAAGGCAAGCTGTTTTAAGCGTTCTTCTACTGTATCAAGATCAAATTCCGTTTCCGAGAATACGTTTGCGTCAGGTTTAAAACGAACCAACGTACCTTGACGATTGGTGCGAATCCCCGTATCATCCAAAGGTCCATCGGGAAGCCCCGATTCAATCTTTTTCTTTCTCGCATTGTATTTGGAATGGAAACTCATTTTATAAATGCGTTTATTGCGGCAAATTTCTACCGTCAACCATTCGGAAAGCGCATTGGTAACCGACGCGCCAACACCGTGCAAACCGCCCGAATATTCATAATTTCCTTGACCAAACTTACCACCTGCGTGTAATTTCGTGAAAACAAGCTGAACACCCGAAACTTTTTCTTTCGGGTGAATATCCGTGGGAATTCCACGTCCGTTATCCTCTACCGACGCGCTACCATCAGAATGTAAGGTCACTTTTACTTTGTTTGCATATCCATTCGCCGCTTCGTCAATTGCGTTGTCCACGATTTCCCAAAGAATGTGGTGCAAACCCTTGATTCCCGTCGAACCGATATACATACCAGGGCGCATACGAACTGCGTCTAACCCTTCCAAAACTTCTAGATTTTTCGCGCTGTATTCGTCCTGCGTGTTCTTTGCGTTTGACTTCTTCGTTTCTTCTGTTGCCATCTTTTCCTCAATTCGCTGTAAATTTATAATCACCGTTATATTTTTCGTTTTTTAGACAAAAAATACGCCATATTATACCATATTAATTTTTATTATAACATCTTTTTTTGGATTTTACAAACGTTTGAACCCAAAATTTTTGCTTATCATTATCGAATTTTTGAATTTTACTCGATAACCGCTAGTTCGTTTAACGCTCTTGTGTACGCAATATATTTCTCGCTATCCGACATTCCGTTGTCCACAACAACAACGGAAGTGAATTCCAACCCCTTACTTTCATAAACGGTCATCACGTTGATTTTCGAGCGAGAAACTTTCCCTTTTGCTCCTAAATCGTTGTAGGATTTACGCAAGAAATTTTCCTTTTCGCCCTCCGCGCAAATGATTGCTTTTAAACCTTTTTTATCCTTGAAAAAGGAAGCAATATTCCTTGCGGAAATCTTCGACACCTTGGGACCATCGTAGCCAATAGATTGCATATTTAATTGTAATTTCTCGGAAACGTAATCGACAATTTGGTTGGTATTTCGATAGTTTTGATTTAAGTTATACACTTCAAAATCAGTAAACACCGTCTTCCAATCGTGAATCCCACGCCAAGGCGTTACGTTTTGATCTACGTCGCCAAAGACGTTGAAGGATGCTTTTTTATTAATTTTGCGCATCAATTCATATTCGCAAGCGGAAACGTCCTGCCCCTCGTCGATAAAGAGATAGGAAAAAACAGGCGAAAGTTGATCGCTGATTCCAGCACAAATCACACATAATGCATATGCGTCCGATTGATACATCTTCTTCGACGTCATCCCGTACTTTGTCTTATACTTTTTCACCGTTTCGCGATAGAAATAACGAATAATATCGACAAATCCATCCCCACTGCCTACGTTGGAAAAGTTCTTTTCCCCACGGAGATATTGATAAAATTCTGCAAACATTGTGTTATTTTCACCAATGGAAAGGACTTTTTCTTTTACCTTTTCAATTTCTTGCAAAATCTCTTCGCGGCGAGCAATTCTGTCCGCGTACATATACACGATTACCTCACCGATACGTTGGTGAAAACGTTTTAAATCTACGATTTCTTTTTCGATTGCAACGCGCAATTCGTCTAACGATTCTACCGCCTCGTCCACAATCCGTTCCGTGTTACGAACTGTAAAACCTGCACTCTTGTAAAAAGAGGTCAGTTGGCGATAGAAATATTCCGGAGATTTTGCTCGCTCGCTTTTTAACGTACCGCTGAAGAAATCTTCTACGTCTAAAATGCAATTCATTAGTTCTCGGAACGGTTTTGTGTAATACAAACCGCCCTCTTTACGTTCTTTAATCTCCCCTAAAACCGTTCGACGAACTCGCATGGAGGCATTTTTAATACCTTCGTACGCCATGAGCTGCTTTTTACATTCTTCTACGATATCGTCGATATAATCTTTACATTCGTCGCCCGTGAAAAGTCCGTACAAACTATCGTACACTTTATCTAATTTCTTTTGTACGTCTGCAACAAATTTCGGAGAATATACGTATTCGAGGTATTCCTTTTCTTCTTTTTGCGTCGGATCGATCTTATCTGTCAAATCGATTTTTTCATTCTTCAAAACTTGCAGGAAATATTCGTACGCCGTCATCGTTTTTACTCGTTCAAGTTCGAGGATTTCCGACAATTCGTCAATAAACGCATTGAACGAGTTACTTGGCGTGATGATCAAAACGTCGCGAGGCCGAATATCCTCGTTGTTGTACATCAAATAACTCAAACGGTGGAGCATGACCATCGTTTTGCCACTGCCAGCGCAACCTTGCAGTACAAAATTCCCCTTTTCAGGGCGAGTAATGATTTCGTATTGTTTTTCCTGTATCGTTTCGATAATATCCTTGACAGCCGCTTCTTCCTTACGATTTTTAATGATTTCCCGAAGGAAAGGATCAAGCACGTTTTCCTCGTCACGATCAGCGATTTCTTCCGCGGATAAATAATCCTTTAAGGATAAATATTCGTTTTTAAAGTCAAGAACTTTGCCGCTCTTTGCGCGAATGGCGCGGCGTAAAATCGTCTTGTATTCGTATTCATTAAACGTGAAAGCCGAACAGCTTTTTTGATAATATCGTCTTGCTACGGGAGTACGCCAATCGAGGATTTCCAAACGAATATCCCCTTTTTTACCGATATAGTAGCTATTGTACCCCTCTTTATTGTCGATTAAATCCATTCTAGCAAAATAAGGTTCGTCAAAAAACGGACGGTAGGCTTCCATTTTTTCTTTTTCTTTCTCAATTTCCGCAAGAAGGTTTTTTATCTTCCGATAACTTTCCGCCGTCGTTTCTTCCCGTTCTAAACGTTCAATCTCCTCTTTTGCCGCCTTAATCGCATTTTTGTGCGGACGAATACGGGCGATACGTAACATCTGCATCACCGCGTCTAAATGCTCTTCTTCATACGTTTTCTGCGCGGCCTCATCTAAAAGCGACAAGAACCAATCGTGATCCCCCGCTTTCTTTGAGTCTAAAAGAGCTATTAACTTTTCGTAAGGAAATTTAACCGACATAGCCTTTCTCCACCATACTTTTTTTATAATAACATATTTTTTCGAAAAAAGGAATAGTTTTGAAGAAAATTTTTCCAAAGAAATTTTTTGACAATTTTTTACAAAAAAGACGCCCCTCATTTTTGAGGAACGCCTTAGTGCATTTTATCTATTACATTTTGTCGGGAATACCGATACCAAGCAATGCAAACGCATTTTTCAAGGTCTGCAACGTTGCGTTAGTCAAGGCAAGACGGAAATTCTTTGTCTTTTCGTCTTCTGCAGCCAAAATCTTGCAATCGAAGTAGAATTTATTGAATTTTTGCGCTACGTCTACTGCAAAACGCGCCACGCAGGAAGGCTCGTATTTTTCTGCCGCCGCTTTTACCGTATCGGGGAAGGTTGCTAACGCTTTCACAAGTTCAATTTCTTCCACTGTTAATTCGGGAATTTCAAACTCTGTTGCGACGCCACCTTTTTGCAATACGGAATTTGCTCTCGCACAGGTGTATTGTACGTAAACGCTCGTTTCGCCGTCAAAATTAAGCACTTTATCGTAGGAAAATACGATATCTTTGATTTTGTTGTTGTAAAGCGCGCCAAAGATAACCGCACCAACGCCAACTTTTTGCGCTACGTCCTCTTTGTTTTCAAGGTTCGGGTTCTTATCGTCGATAATTTTATACGCTTTTTCGATACATTTTGCGATAACGTCCTCCAAGAATACTACGTTGCCTTTACGTGTGGACATCGTGCCTTCTTCCAAGGATACCATGCCATATGCAACGTGTACGAGGTCTTTCGACCATTCTTTGCCCATCATTTCCAATACTTTGAAGAACTGTTTAAAGTGTAAATTTTGTTGATAAGCTACGACGTACAAGCATTTATAGAAATCGTACGTTTCTTTTCTGTACATAGCTGCCGCCATATCGCGCGTTGCGTAAAGGGAACTACCATCCGATTTCAAAATAATGCAAGGCGTCATGCCGTATTCTTCCAAATCCACCACTTGCGCGCCACGGCTTTCAATCAAAAGGTTTTTCGCACGAAGTTCATCGACTACGGGTTGCATTTTGTCGGAGAAAAAGCTCTCGCCAGCGTACGAATCAAAGTGAATGTCCAACATATCATACACTTTTTGTACGTCTTTGAGGGTCAATTCCTTGAACCAATGGAAAAGTTCCTGACATTCCTCGTCGCCTTGTTCAATCTTTTTGAAATATGCGCGAGCTTCATCGTCATATTCGGGGTGTTCTTCCGCTTCTTGATGGAAACGAACGTATAATTCGTTCAAAGCGCGAATACCGCCCTTTTCAATTGTTTCTTTATCTCCCCAACGTTTATACGCCGAAATGAGTTTTCCAAACTGCGTACCGTAGTCGCCAAGATGGTTGATACCCACCGCTTTATAGCCTAAATAATTGAAAATACGGTACAATGCGCCGCCGAGTACCGTCGTCGATAAATGCCCGATATGGAAAGGTTTTGCAATATTAATCGACGAATAATCGATACAAACGGTTTTCCCGTTTCCCTCAGTGGAAGAACCGAAATTCTCTTTATCTTTCAGGATTTTATCGAGTGTCGCACGCACAAAATCTCCTTTGTTGATTTTGAAATTGACGTATCCGTTTACCGCTGACACTTCGCTAAGTACTCTATCTGACATAATTACTTCGTCAGACATAATACCATTTTTTAATTCTTCAGCAATCGCCACAGGGCTTTTGCGCATCAGTTTCGCAAACTTAAAACAAGGAAGCGCATAATCCCCCATTTCCGTGTTGGGCGGCAACGCAATCAAATCGTATAATTCCTCTTTCGTTACGCCCTCAACGTTTAATTTTTCCGCTATATATTTTTTGTAATCCATAAATCACACCTACGCTTATATATTTTTCTTAAATATATTACCATATTTTTTTAATTTCCGCAAGTATTTTTTTATTTAGGGCAAGTTTAATTTGCCAAATTTTAAATTTTGTATTATAATAGATAGGAAATTTTGAAAAAATCCCTATAGAAAAGGAAAAAACAATATGAAACTTGGTGTTGTTGGTCTTCCCAACGTTGGTAAATCTACTCTTTTTAACGCAATCACGCACGCAGGCGCAGAATGCGCAAACTATCCTTTCTGCACAATCGAACCGAACGTGGGCGTCGTAGCAGTTCCCGATGAACGTTTGGACAAGCTCGCGGCTTTATACGACAGCAAAAAGATTACCCCTGCCGTTATCGAATTCGTAGATATCGCAGGTTTAGTAAAAGGCGCGTCCAAAGGTGAAGGCTTGGGTAATAAATTCCTTTCGCATATCCGTGAAGTTGATGCAATCGTACACGTTGTTCGTTGTTTCGAAGACGCAAACATTACGCATGTGGATAATAAAATTGATCCCGTAACCGATATTGAAACAATCAATCTCGAACTTGTTTTGTCGGATATGGAAGCCGTACAAAACCGCATGAATAAGGTAAAAGTGCAAGCTCGCGGCGGTTCGGATAAAAAAGCCGTAGAAGAATACGCGTTCTTGGAACGTTTATACGCGCATTTGGAAAGCGAAAAACCGGCGCGCAATTTTGAAATCGCGGAAACGGAAGAAGAATTTATGAAAAACTGCTTCCTTTTGACGACTAAACCTGTTATTTATGCCGCGAATATTAAAGAAGACGATATGGGCAAGGACGAAAACGAGCTTTCTTTTGTCAACCTCGTAAAAGATTTTGCAGCCAAGGAAGGTTCAGAAGTTCTCGTTATTTGCGCGAAAACGGAAGAAGAACTCTCGCAAATGGATCCCGATGACAAAGCAGTGTTTATGGAAGAATTCGGGCTTGGGGAAAGCGGTTTGGATCGATTGATCAAAAAATCCTACGCTTTGCTTGGTTTGATTTCCTACCTTACCGCGGGTGAAAAGGAAACTCGTGCTTGGACGATCGTGAAAGGCACGAAAGCGCCGCAAGCAGCAGGAAAAATCCATACTGACTTTGAAAAAGGCTTTATCCGCGCCGACGTTGTGAATTGGGAAATTCTCGTCACGCTTGGCTCTATCGCAGCAGCAAAAGCAGAAGGTAAGGTTCGTTCGGAAGGCAAGGAATACATCATGCAAGACGGCGACGTTGTGGAATATTACTTCAACGTTTCCAAGAGCAATAAATAATTAAGTCATTCTAAAAATCAACGCGAGAGGTCCCCCCTCCCGCGTTTTTTTGTTGCCTTTTCATGAACGAACAATCAATTCTTGTTTAATTTTTCAAAAATATCCCTCGGCACTTCTACAAAATCAATACAATTTGCCACAATAACATCAGGGAATGCTACGTTTTCAGCCGCTTGATAAGTCGTTCTTCGAATAATCTCGTTGGTTTCTTCACAATAGCAATATTCTATGGGAATAAACTCTACCGAACCGCTAACCCACCGCGCAAAGCATAAAATAATGTATTCACTGCATGCTGTGCACAAGCGAACAGGTTTATGCTCACCCCAAACATAAGAATCAAGGCAATACACGTCGATAAGATTTTTTTCACGGCGTTTTCTCTCCTAATGATAATCTTTTACTCATATAACTTAAAAGGTAATTTTTACTCACTGATTGGTGTTTTTCGCCAAATATTCTTCTAAAATTTGCGCAGCCAACGCTACCATGTCCGCACAGGAACGCTTTTTATAGTATTCTTTCGTCCGCTCTTCCGCGACACCCCCGACTTCTACGGGCACTTTCATACCCGCAAGCAATTCACTGCAAATCAAACTGCCCGTTTGTTCCTGGAATTTTTGACAAAGCTCTTGCACGATTGCATACGTTTGTTTTTTATTTTCGGGAGTATTTTCCGATTGCGCATACAACAAACCTGCCACGGCCGCCATACCGCTAACTGCGCCGCAAGTAAGGCGAAGCCTACCCAAACCACCGCCAAACGGCAACATAATTTTGGATAATTCCTCCTCGTTTACGTTTGTAACGTTTGCAAACGCCAACGCTACCGCTTGCGAACAAGCGTATCCTTGTAAGAAATATTCTTTTGCCTTTTCTGCTCTTGACATTTTTTTTCACTCCTGTTATAATAGTGGTATATTATGGAAAAAATCTTTTATGCAAACAAATCCGATTTTGAAAGTTCGGAAAGCGCGGTAAAAAAGATATTTCGGGACTATTTCGGAATAACTTCCCCCAACGTTTTACGAACAGCAAACGGCAAACCTTATCTTGAAAATGAAATGGACCTGGGGGTATATTTTTCCGTTTCCCACACAAAAGAAATGCTATTTATCGCCGTTTCTAATCAACCCGTGGGCATTGACGCGGAAAATATAAACCGCGAAGTGGCTTATGCGGCTATCTTAAACAAATTTCCTGACGAGGAACGAAAAGAAATCCTCTCGACTCGTGATTTTTTATTGCATTGGGTTGCAAAAGAAAGCTCGGTGAAATGGTTAGGGCGTACATTAGCCCATGATTTAAAAAAAATCACTTATATCCATGGGAAACTTGCCTGCGAAAACCGTGAAATCCCTGCTTTGATGACAGTCAAAGAGTTTCAAGAGCATCTTGTTTGCGTATGTTGCGCACTCGATTTTTCTAATGCGGAATGGATTGCACTTCCATAACGTAATCAATTATAACACAATCAAAGATAAAATTCAAGAATATACAAGAAAAAAAAGGAGAAAGAATATGATTGGTGCAGTAATCGCTATGCAGAGCGAAGCGGAAATTTTATTAAATGAAATGTCCGTCAGCCGCTACTTGACAGTAAGCGGCAAAAAAGTATATGTGGGAACGGCGTATGGAAAAAACGTTGCTCTTTGCGTTTGCGGAGTTGGAAAAGTCAACGCGGCCCTTGGAACACAACTTCTTGTCAGTAAATTTGACGTAGAAAAAATCATCAATTTTGGGGTTTCGGGGGGCTTAAACGCGAGCACAAAACTTTGCAACGTATATCAAATTTCCGCAGCAGTACAATTCGATTTCGATTTGGTTCAGTTGAATGGCGGAAAAATCGGGACTTTAAATGAATATTCAGAAAATTATTTACAGTTGAATATGTTAAACCTGCCCTTTGAAAAAAGAAAATTAGGCACAGCGGATCGTTTCAATGATTCCCCTGCTGATTTTGCTTTGCTAACCGAAGAATTGAATGCGGATATTCGTGACATGGAAGGCGCGGCAATCGTACAAGCAGCGTATGCCGCGGAATTACCCGTATATTCCATAAAAGCAATCTCTGACATTGCAGGAAGCGGTAGCACTACGGAACAGTTCTTAGTGAATAAGGACAAGGCATTGGAGAATTTGAAGGCTGTTTTACCACAAATTTTTGATAAATTGTAAGACTTTTTCCACAAAAGAGGTTCGATATGGTAGATTTAGGTGATTGGAACGAACGGTTAGCGCCTTTGTTTTCCGATGAAAGGTATTTAAAAATCCGGCAATTTTTAATTCAAGAATACAATAACTACGTAGTTTATCCCGATATGTACGATTTATACAACTGCTTTAAATACACGCAGTTTGAGAATTTGAAAGTAGTTTTGTTGGGACAAGACCCCTATCATAACGTTGGTCAAGCACACGGGTTGTGTTTTTCTGTACAAGACGGAATTCAAAAGCCACCTTCTTTGGAAAATATCTTCAAGGAATTAAAAACAGACATTGGTTGCGACACGCCACAATCGGGAAATTTAACGAAGTGGGCAAAAGAAGGCGTTTTGCTAATGAACACTTCCCTTTCCGTACGCGAACATCAGGCAAATTCCCATTCTAAATGCGGTTGGGCTTGGTTTACCGATAGCGTTATTAAACTGATTTCCCAACAAAAAGAACACGTCGTCTTTATTCTTTGGGGCGGTAACGCGCGTAGTAAAAAGCCTTTAATCGATACATCTAAACATCTCGTCTTAGAATGCGCACACCCTTCCCCCTTATCTGCCTATAACGGATTTTTCGGATGTCAGCACTTCTCAAAAACAAACGAATACTTAACAAACCACGGACTACAACCGATTGATTGGGATTTAACGAAATAAAATAAAGAAAAGGAAGTATGGTTTTCGCACACTTCCTTTTTTAATACTATGTTACGCATAGGTATTATGCCAGGCATAATACCTTGTTTTATATCAATTTTGCGAGAATTTTCTTCAAAGCATATTTACAATGCTCGTACGTTAAGCCGCCTTGAAAATAAGCGGTGTACGGCTCTTTCACGGGCGCATCAGCGGACAATTCGATAGATGCCCCTTCCACAAAGCAACCTGCCGCCATAATGACTTTGCTGTCATATCCTGGCATATCCCAAGGTTCAAGAGTTACAAAACTGTCAATGGGCGAGGCTTCTTGCACCGATTGAATGAACGCGCAAAGCTGCTCCGCTGTATCAAAACGAATCGCGCGCGTAATGTCTGCGGGCGTTTTATCGAGCTTCGGGAAATTCTCGTAACCGAGGTTCTCCATACATTTTCCAATAACCAAACTTCCTTTAATCGCTTGATTTACCGTATGTGGAGCCATAAATAAGCCTTGATAGAAAAGACGGTAACCATAGGCATACGAACCGACTTCGTTTCCAATGGAAGGTGCAGTCAACCGCCTGCCGATTTTATCGATATATTCCGCTGTACCTACGATATAACCACCCGTTGGCGTCAAACCGCCACCGGGATTTTTTATAAGCGAACCAACCGCCACGTCCGCACCCACGTCGCAAGGTTCTTGTTTTTCAACAAATTCCCCGTAACAATTATCTACAAAAATACAACCTTTAAAGCCCAAACCGCGTACAAAATCGCAAATTTCACCGATTTCGGCAACTGTAAATGCATCGCGGAGTTCATATCCGCGCGAACGTTGAATATAAATCATTTTAAGTTTCGTACTTAAACGCGCTATATCCTTTTTTATTTGTTCTTTGTCAAACTTACCATCCGGCGTAAGCTCGGTACAATCAAAAGAAATACCAAAATCTTTTAACGATCCGTTGCCATCGCCAAAGATTACACCACGAATGGTATCGTACGGCATCCCCGAAATCGCCAAAACCGCATCCCCAGTACGCAATACGCCAAACAACGCCACGGTCAGCGCGTGCGTGCCGCTCAACAAAGCCGGTGATACAATCCCTGCTTCCGCTCCAAATGCGTCTGCATACACGTCGCCTAATACAAATCTACCTTCATCACCGTATCCATATCCCGTCGTCGCATTGAAATGGCGAAGCGCAATCGAATGTTTATTAAAGGATTTCAACACCTTTTCTTGATTATATTCGCTGATTTCATCCGCTAAGGCAAACTGTGACTTTAATTGTTCTTCACTTGTTTTTATCAGTTCTTCAACCGTCATTTTCTATATTCTCCATTTTAGTATTATGTCACACGTAATTATTTTGTCTGACATAGTACCCATTCTTCTATTAGTTTTTGTACATTAGTTCCCGTCACTTCTTCATATGGCAATATCGTATGATTTTGCATACGCTTAAAGAAGGTGATTTGTCGTTTGGCATAATTTCGCGTGTTTTTCTTAATCAATTCCTTGACTTCTTCTTCAGGAAAACCTAAACGCAGTCCTTCCGCAACTTCTTTATACCCAATGCCTTGCATACATTGCATTTCTTCCGTAACGCCACTTGCAAGCAAAGTTTTCACCTCGTCAATTAAGCCTTGACGGAACATTTCATCCACGCGCAAGTTAATCCTTTCATACAAAGTTTCCCTCGGAAAATCAATAGATACTGCCGTAAAATCAAATCTTGGAATAAGCGCGTCTTGTTGCTGAGATTTTGCTTTTCCAGTAATGTCGTAGATTTCTAATGCGCGAATGACACGTTTTACATCGTTATAATGCAGCTTTTCCGCGCTTTCAGGGTCTTTTTCAGCCAAAATCGAATGAACGTATTCCTTGCCGTATTCTTCCGCCATACGTTCATACTTTTGTCGAATTTCCTCGTTTGCACCAACGTTTCCAAATTGACTTTTATACAACAAAGAGTTGATATAAAAACCCGTTCCGCCACAAATAATCGGCGTTTTGCCTTCCATAAGCAACCGTTCGACTATAGGTAATGCCATACGCTCGTAATCACTCACGGAAAAGCTCTTTTCAGGCTCGATTACGTCTATCATGTGATGGACTACGCCATCGCGTTCCTCCATAGAAGGCTTTGCCGTACCGATATTCAAACCTTTATATACAAGCATAGAATCAGCAGATATAATCTCGCCGTTCATATTTTTCGCACAGGCAACGGATAGCGACGTTTTTCCCGACGCTGTTGCGCCGCAAATCACCAATACCTTTGCCATTAGACAATCCTCTTGAACATCTTTTCAAGCTGCGTTCTCGTCATTTTTACAACAACGGGTCTGCCGTGCGGACATTTTAAACCCATATCTCCGTCCATCAACGCAAACAAAGCATCGATTTCGCCTTGCGTAAGATCCATACCGCCTTTTACCGCCGCTTTACAAGCCGCTGACGCCAATTTGTCTTTCAAAATATCCACAAGCTTAATCGAGCGATAACCGCTGATGTCCCCCAAAATATCGTTGAAAAATCCGCCAAGATCGATCTTTTGCAATTCCACGGGGATTGCATTGATCGAAAACGTCGTTTGATCGTCTTCCGTAATCTCAAAGCCCATTTCTTTAATATCTTCCAAGCGTTCCCGAATAAACGTGCTCTCAAAGACATTTAAGCGCAATTTATACGGAATTAGCATGGGTTGTTGAATAACCGACCGCGTTTGCATTTGTTCTTTTAAACGGTTGAAAATTAAGCGTTCATGTGCCGCGTGTTGATCGATAATATACACTTCGTCTTTGCGTTCGTATAATAAATAGGTGTTGAACAACTTTCCCGCGTACTTACACGTAGAAACATCTATCTTGTTCTGCTTCGCCTTATTATCCAGCTCTTCTAAATAACGTTTATTTTCTGCAAAGAAATCCTCTTCCACTCCTTCCTTTTTCGCTTTTTCATAAGCAGGATCGTCCACACGCAAAACGTGCGGTTCAAAGAATAGATCGGGGTACTTTTTCAAAATAATCGCTTCCGCTTTTCTTGGATCTTGCGTAGGATTACGACGCGGCAATGGTTTCGTCGTATCTTGCGTTTTTCTTTCATACGGCGCGATTTGCTCCATAGGAATAAAGCCTTTCTCAGGAGTTTGGTTCACTTCTTCAAAGGGTACCGCGCCCTGTTTTTTCGCTACAAAAGCAGGCGCGCACGCCTCGATTTCACGCTGCGCCTCTTCGTACGTCAACGTAGCAAAACCCAACGATTTCGGCAATTTTGGAGCTATTTTCGCCGTTTCTTCCTTAACCGTAGAAGATATGGACGGCAGCGCACTAGATTTTGGTTTATCTTCCGCTCTCGGTTCTTGTTCTTGCGTAAATGTAATCACAGGTTCTTCTTGCGCTATGTTTGGCATTTCCACGATATAATCCATTGCTTTCGTATGTCCGTCTAACACAGCGGAAATAACGGAATAAATACACCCGTAAATGATTTGATTATCCGCAAAACGCACGTCCGCTTTGTTAGGGTGTACGTTTACGTCCACAATTTCCGTCGGTACGTCCACGTACAGCACATAAAACGGATATTGACGTTTCATCAAATAACTGGAATACGCATTGGAAATCGCAGCAGAAACCGTTCCGTTAATGATATATCTACCGTTTAAAAATATACTTTGATAACTTTTATTCGGTTTGGAAAAGTTTTGATTTCCGATATAGCCGCGAATACGAATACCATGTTTATCCGCGTCGATTTTAAAACATTGCGATAAAACGGACGCACCGTAAACGCTGACGATAGCTTCCTCAGTGCCGCCGCCAAAAGATTGCAGAACCTTTTTCCCGTTCACGTAATAGGTGAACGCAATATCAGGGCGATTTAAAATGAAGCGGGAAACGAAATTAGTGATGTCCGTTTCCTCCGCTCTATCCGATTTCAAAAATCCCAAACGCACGGGCGTGTTAAAAAAGAGCGTCTCCACGCAAACTTCCGTGCCCTTTTGCCCTGCAGCTTCGGTAATTTCTCCCATTTCGCCGCCATTACAAGACAGCGTGTAGCATTTCCCTTGTTCCGTTTTGGACGTAATTGTCATTTGCGAAACAGCCGCAATCGATGCTACCGCTTCCCCACGGAAACCGAGCGTAACGATGTTTTCTAAATCTTCCGCTTTTGCGATTTTACTAGTTGCATGCGGCAAAAATGCCGAGTGCAAATCGTCACGTTCTATGCCGCAACCATTGTCAATCACCTTGATCAACTGCTTGCCGCCTTGTTCCACGAAAATTTCAATCTCCGTAGCCCCTGCGTCTATGGCGTTTTCGACCAGTTCCTTGACAACAGAATACGGGCGGTCAACAACTTCCCCCGCCGCTATTCTATTATACACCTTTGCAGGCAGTATATTGATTTTTGCCATATCAATTCTCCGCGTCTATTTTTTCTTTCAAATCACTCAACAACATCAACGCTTGCATAGGCGACAAGGTATTGATGTCCGTATCCGCAAGGATACGCTCTACTTCAGAAAGTTGTTTTTCATTAGAAGGTTCTTCTTCCGAAAATTCCATTTGAATTTTGCCTCTTGCTATATCACTCTTTTCCAACGCTTTTAAGATGGCTTTGGCTCTTACGGTAACTTCCTTAGGAACACCTGCGAGCGCGGCAACTTCAATACCAAAACTGCGATGCGCCCCACCCCTTGCAATCTTACGCAAAAATACGACAGCGCCGTTCAATTCTTTTACGGTAACTTTGTAATTTTTAACACCCTCTAACGTGTTTTCAAGCTCCGTCAATTCATGATAATGTGTCGAAAACAACGTTTTTGCTCGCACGTTTTTCGCCAAAAATTCGATCACCGACCAAGCAATCGATAAACCATCGTATGTGCTTGTTCCTCTACCAACTTCGTCTAAAATCAAAAGGCTGTCTTTTGTGGCATGCAATAGAATGGTGGCAACCTCTGTCATTTCTACCATGAAGGTACTTTGATCAAAAATGAGGTTATCGCTCGCCCCCACGCGTGTAAAAATGCGATCTGTCAACGGAATTTCCGCCGCCCTTGCAGGCACAAACGAACCGATATGCGCCATTAATACAATCAAGGCAACTTGGCGCATATACGTACTCTTACCCGCCATATTCGGCCCAGTAATAACAACGCAACGATTGTCAGCATTATCCAAAAGCGCGTCGTTTGGAACGAAACGTTCTTTGGAAATCGCCTCGACCACGGGATGTCTGCCGTCGGAAATCGACAACGTTTCCCCGCTTTCCTTGATGGTGGGGCGAACGTAGCGACGTTCTTTGGCAACCGTGGCAAGTGCCACCAAGCAATCCAGCAGTGCAATCGAAGAAGAAATCGTTTTCAAGTTTTCGATATTGTCCGAAAGGAACGCAACGATTTGTTGATAAATACTCACTTCCAGCTTCAACGCCTTTTCACTACTCGTTAAAATTTTCTCTTCTAATATCTTCAATTCCTCAGTGATATATCTCTCCCCAGTCGTCAACGTTTGTTTACGGATATACTCCGCAGGGACTTTGTCCTTAAAGGAATTGCTGACTTCGATATAATATCCAAATACACGATTAAACCCAACCTTTAACGTTTTGATTCCCGTGCGCTCTTTTTCACGGAATTCAATTTCCTGCAAAATCCCTGCGCTGTTGTTTCTAATTTCGCGAAGCTCGTCCAAATCCGCGTTAAAACCGCTACGGATATACCCACCGTCTTTCATGAGCGCAGGTGCTTCGGGATCGATTGCCGCAAATAATAAATCGCAAGTTTGCTTCATATCCAACAATCCCTCGTCGATATCCGCAACAATTTTTGACGTAAAGCCCGTCAGTTGGAATTTAAGAGAGGGTAGCATATCCAAAGATTTTGCTAAAGCAATACAGTCCCTCGGCAACAAATTGCCGTTGGAAATTTTACCTGAAATACGTTCGATATCACGTACTTCTTTCAGGTTTTCACTCAAACCCACGCGAACAACCGAAGATTTGACAAATTCCTCCACCCCGTCAAGACGGTAATTGATTTCATCAACATCCTTCAAAGGCGATAATACCATGCGGTTGAGTAAACGCGCCCCCATGCCCGTTTTCGTTTTATCCAACACCCATAAAAGCGAGCCGTACTTTTTATTTTCCGAATTGTTTTGAACAAGTTCTAAATTACGAACCGCGTTACTGTCCAAAACCATAAATTTATCACGATTGACCGCTTTAATCGAGCTGATATTCGCCAAAGCGTGTTTTTGCGTTTCACGGAGATATTCTACCAAAGCCCCTGCCGCCGCGATAATATTCTCTTTCGCCGCGATACCATACGCCGCCAAAGAATGTGCGCCAAGCTGATCCAAAAGGCTCTTTTCCGCGCGTTTAACGTTGAACGCCCATGGCATATAGCAAGAAAACGCAGGCAACATATTATGACGCACTTCTTTGACCGATTTGCTTTCGATCAGCATTTCTTCGTTGCAAATGATTTCCGCTACCGAGAGTTTTACCAAATGCCCGATTGCTTCTTCCACCGCACCATCCCCGATAAATTCCTGCGCCAAAAATTCACCTGTCGTAATATCCGTCCAGGCTACCGCTACGCCGTCCGCTGATTTAAAAAGACAAGCGATATAGTTATTTTTACTTTCATCCAACATTGTTTCGTCGATCAACGTACCCGCTGATACAATTCTAACAACGTCGCGTTCTACTAACCCTTTCCCTGCCTTGGGATCGGACAACTGATCGCAAATTGCCACTTTTTCCCCAAGAGCTACTAACTTGGCAATATACGTATCCGCCGCGTGGAAGGGAATACCGCACATCGGTGCGCGTTCTTCCAAACCGCAATCCCTACCCGTCAACGTTAAATCCAACATTTTGGAAACTTTGACAGCATCCTCAAAAAACATCTCGTAGAAATCCCCAAGACGGTAGAACACAACGCAATCTTTATGTTTTTCCTTGACGGAAAGATAATGTTGCATCATTTGTGAAAGAGCCATATATTTACCTGCCTTTAAAGCGTTACTTCTTATTTTCCTTCTTGCATTTCCCCAAACAGAGAAATCCCGTTTGCCTTTGTGATTTTCAGCTGAATGAATTGCCCGATTACGTCTTTTTCGCTTTGGAAATATCCCATTCGACCGAACTCGTCACGCCCCAAATACAAACCTTTTTTCGCATCGTAATCTTCGCAAAGTATTTCTACCGTTTTTCCAACGTACTTTTCCGATTTCTTACGGGTGAGCGAATTGACAAGTTCTACAAGACGCATAATACGGTCTTTTTGCACATCCTCTGGAATTTGATTATCCATTTCGGCTGCTTTTGTGCCTTGGCGAGGCGAATACACGAAGGTAAACGCCGACGCGTAATCCACCGTTTTCACCAAATCTTCCGTTTGCAAATAATCATCTTCCGTTTCGCCAGGAAAACCAACGATAATATCCGTCGTCACTTCCGCTTCGGGCAGTCTTGATTTCAGCATTTCAATTTCGGAAAGATACTTCTCGCGTGTATAGCGACGGTTCATTTCCTTCAAAACAGCATTCGAGCCCGATTGCACGGGCAAATGTACAAGCCTGCATATCTTGCGATGCTTTTCCATCACTTTGACAACGTCTTCGTTGAAGTCTTTGGGATGACTCGTCATAAATCGAACACGGAAATTCCCCTCAATCGACGCCACTGCATCCAAAAGCTGCGCAAACGTCATATCCGTTTTTCCGTCCGAGCCGTAAGAATTGACGTTTTGCCCAAGTAACGTAATTTCTTTATACCCTTCTTTTACAAGCTGTCTGACTTCATTGAGGATATGTTCCGATTTTCTTGAACGCTCTCTACCTCTTACGTAAGGCACGATGCAATAAGAACAAAAATTATTGCAACCGTACATAATATTCACCCAAGCGTTTGGATAGCTCGTTCTATACGCGTCGGGAAATTCAATAATCTCCCCTTCTTTTTCTCGAATTTCAATTACCTTTTTCTTTTGCGTTCTTTTACGGAGAATAAGCGTTTCCAAATCTTCCAAATTCAACGTACCGAACATAATGTCGATAAAGGGAAATTTCTTCTTTAAAACCTCTGTTTTGCCTTTTTCTTGCGTCATGCAACCGCCAACAGCTATCAACAATTCGGGTTTTTGTTTTTTTAATTTTTTCAGCGCGCCTATGTTGCCAAACGCATGATTTTCCGCGTTTTCACGAATACAGCAGGTGTTGAAAACGATAATATCCGCTTCTTCCAAAGCACCGCTTTCCGTATATCCAACACGACGAAGAATCCCCGCTATTTTTTCCGATTCATGTACGTTCATTTGACAACCGTACGTAACGATATGATATTTTTGCGCCATAGTACTCTCTTTTACGATTTTTATTTTTTCTATTATACTCTTTTTTTTGTTTTTTAGCAAGTCTTTCAAGGCTTTTTCCTTTTTATTTCCCTATGTTTTTGTGATAAAAAAGCCAAAACCACAAATACTGTTTTCGATGAAAATTTTTAAACGACTTATCTATATTGCTTTTTTACTGCTTTGCGCACTTGCTTTGATCATTTTTGGCTACTATCTCGCCGTTACCAAAAACGTAGCTCTGTCTCCTGAAAAGCTGTTGTTATCCGATAAAAATATTACTGTGTTCGATGGTGACGGAATGGAAGTAAAAACCGCGCTTGCCTTGAAACAAAATGCAAAAATTGAAAATATTCAAAAGCACACCAAACAAGCGTTTATCGCCATCGAGGATAAACGTTTTTATAAACATAACGGTTTTGATTGGCGACGTATCGTAAAAGCAGCTTTAAAAAATGCAAAAAGCAAGTCCTTTAAAGAAGGAGCTTCTACCATTTCGCAACAGCTTATTAAAAATACGCACCTTTGCCAAGAAAAAACAATCAAACGCAAGCTGCAAGAATGGAAATTGACCAACGAATTGGAAAAACGATACACGAAAAACGAGATTTTAGAAAAATACCTAAATTCTATTTATTTTGGACACAGTTGCTTTGGCATCCAAGCAGCCGCTGAGTTTTATTTCGGGAAAAATCCTGAAGAATTGACCATAGCTGATTCCGCTATTTTGGCAGGGCTCGTAAAATCACCGAACAATTATTCCCCCTTTAAAAGCCCCGAAAGTTGCTTGCGAAGAAGAAACAGCGTTTTATCTTTTATGCTCGCCAACGGTTTTATTGACGAACTGCAAAAAAATGAGGCTATGCGTGAACCGCTACCCGAAAGAAAGACAACAAAGAAAGACGACGGTTATCTTACGTTTGTCTTTGACGAATTAAGCGCATTATCCGAAGAATATCATTTTAAAATCGGCGGAAATATCCGTATCTTTACCCATCTCGATCAAGCTTTGCAAGCAAAAACAGAAGAAATCCTATCTCACGTTACCGATTGCAATAAAACAGCGGTGGTTCTCGATAAACATACGGGATGTTTTAAGACTTGTGTGTCCGACGTTGGAAATATTCCACGTTTACCTGGATCTTTAATTAAGCCGTTGCTTGTCTACGCGCCTGCAATCGAAGAAGACATCCTCTCCCCCGCAACCCCGATTTTAGATGAAAAGGTTGATTATAATGGTTATCAGCCAAACAATTACGACAACCATTTCCACGGCTACGTAAGCGCACGGGAAAGTGTGGAAAAAAGTTTAAATATCCCTGCCGTAAAAACTCTTTCTGCTTTAGGCGTTTCAAAAGGCGCGGCGTATTTAGAATCATTAGGATTATCCGTTGAAGAAAGCGACTTATCTTTGGCGTTGGCGCTTGGCGGCATGAAACGAGGATTTACTTTAACCGATCTTGCAAGCGCATACTCCGCCTTTCAGCATGAAGGGATGTTACCAAACAGTGGTTTTATTGAAAAAATCTCCATCAATGGAAATACCGTATATCAAAAAACAAAAAGTTTCAAAAAAGTATTTTCGGATAGCACCTCGTTTTTGATGACGGATATGTTAAAAGGCGTAGCGAAAACGGGTACAGCAAAAAAATTGCGTAATCTTCCCTTTGAAATTGCAGCAAAAACGGGTACAGCAGGAACAGAACACGGAAATACGGATGCTTACGCACTTTCTTACACGACAATGGATTGCGCTGCTGTATGGTTGGGTAATGCAGAAGGCGGCGTTATTTCCCATACGGGCGGCGGTGAACCTTGTAATGCGCTCCTAAAAATCAACGAATATTTATACGAGCAATATCAATCCAAACAAATTGCAATACCACCCTTTCCCTCTTGCGAGGACGTTACGCTTGTTGATTTGGATAAAACCATCTATTCTACCACGCATACCTTTGTGTTAGCAGATAAAAACGCACCGAGCGAATACCGTTTACAGGACTGGTTTAAAACATCGAATATCCCTTTAAAACAAAGCAATTTCTTCTCTAACCCAACCATTCTTTCCCCTACTATATCTTTAAAAAATAATAAAATAGAGATTGTATTTGACGAAAATTGCCCGAGATATTATCAATATAAAATTGAACGCAGCGATTATGACACACATACTACCGTCTATGAGGGCGATTTTATAAGTGTATTTATTGACCCGAATATACAAAACGATAAAATTTATATTTATACGGTGACACCCCTATATAAAGAACGCTACGGTACTCCGATACGTTTACCCGTTATTTCCACGAAAAACGGTGCGTTGATTACGGAAAAGGAACAGGAAATGTTAGAAAAAGAATGGTGGGAGTATTAAAAAAAACAGCCTTCGCATAAAACGTGCGAAGGCTGTTTTTAGTTTTAAAATTAAATTTTTATCTTTTCAACGGAAGTAAATGCTTCGGCTATCAAGCCCTCCACATCCAACTTCTCCTCTTCACGTAATATATCGCAAAGTTTCGGGCGAATCGCAGGGAAATCAGGCAAAAATACCGTACAACAATCTTCAAAAGGTAAAATAGACGTTTCATACGCGCCCATCTTCACCGAGCGATCTATGATTTCGTTTTTATCAAAGCTAACAAGCGGGCGCAGTACAGGCAACTGTTCGACGACGGAATTAGATGAAGTCATCCCCTCAATCGTTTGGCTTGCCACTTGCCCAAGACTTTCCCCTGTAATCAAGCATTGTCCACCGATGCGCAACGCGTGTCTTTCTGCGATTCTATACATAAAACGACGAAGTAACGTGATCATAAGTTCAGGTTTACATTTCTCGTGAATCGCTTCCTGGATATGCGTTACGCTGACGGTATATAAGGTCGTACCGCAGGTATATTGCGATAAAATTTTTGCCAAATCCACTACTTTCTCTTTCGCTTGCATATTCGTGTAAGGATAACTGTGGAAATGCAAGCAATCAATCGTCATACCGCGTTTTGCCATCATATACCCCGCCACGGGGCTGTCGATACCGCCCGAAAGCAACAGCACACCTTTGCCCGCCGTACCAACCGGCATACCGTTCGCACCTTCGATATAATCCCCGAATACCAACGCATGCCCATTTTCGCGAATATCCACGCGAATCGTGAATGACGGCATGTGTACGTCTACTTTTAATGCGCCTTTTGCCCAAGATAATAATCTCGCGCCTAATTCACGGCTGATTTCTACAGACGTTAAGGGATATTTCTTATCACCGCGATGAGATTCCACCTTAAACGTTCCGTTTTCATGACAAAGCGTTTTTGCCACTTCAAAAATTGAATCCATATCCGAGTTAGTTTCATAAGCAACGCTCATAGTGTGTAACCCGAATACTTTTTTCAATCTTTCCACGATTTCGTCCGTCTCTTCTTCCTGAAAATCTTGTACAAGATAACGTCCGCTTTGTTTGATCAATTCGCAGTTCAAGTCTTTGACTGCCCTGCGCAAATTCGTTTCAAAAGCGCGTTCAAAAAAGCCTCTGTTTTTGCCTTTTAAGTAAATTTCCGAATATCGGATAATAATAACTTTCTTCACATCTGCCTCCTATTTAGGACATTCGGCGTTTTAAATCTCTGCCGATTTCATTTAAAATTTCTATCGCCTTTTCTATTTCTTCTTCCGTCGTTTCAGGGGAAAAGCTAATTCGAAGCACCCCATCCGCCGTCTTTTCATCATATCCGCACGCCAAAACCACTCTACTAAACCGTGTTTTTGCATTCGAGGAACACGCCGAGCCCGTACCAATAATCAAGCCTTTGTCGTTTGCCATTTGTTGCAATACTGCTCCACGCAAGCCAACCGCAGATACCGTTAAAATGTACGGCGTTCCATTTTCAGGCGATAATCGCACGTACACGTCGTGGTCTAATCCATTCCAAACCTTTTCCCGATACGACTTCAAACGTTCGCTATCCTTGGATAAATCAGCAAATTTCACCTGCGCCGCATATTCAAATTGTTTGATACCAAACGTATTTTCCGTTCCGCTTCTCTTACCGTTTTCCTGACCGCCGCCGATCAAGTACGGAGCAATCACAAGCGTTTTTCTCTTAATCAATGCACCCACGCCTTTTAATCCGCCGATTTTATGTGCGCTGATAGAATATAAATCCACTTCTTTTGCCAAACGAACGGGAATCTTTCCATACGCCTGCACACCATCACTGTGAAAAATAACACGAGGATTTTTTTGTTTTACCTTTTTCGCAATCGCGTTGATATCGTTGATCGCGCCGATTTCGTTGTTCACGTGCATTACGGAAACAAAAGTCGTTTTATCATCCACCAAAGCCAACAATTTTTCCACGTCCACGCTTCCGTCTTTTTTCAAAGGCGAATAACGAGCCTCGGCAAGTCCTTTGTTTTTCAATTCCGCGAACGGAGAAAGTACCGCGGAATGTTCCCCCATCGTCGTTACGGCATTGCCGCGTCTTGCAAAGGAAAAAATTGCTTGATTGTTGGACTCCGTGCCGCAAGACGTGAAAATCAGCTCAAACGCTGTTTCGTCGGCTATCTTGGAAAGCAAAGCGGAGCGCGCTTTTTTCAGCTCGCCCTGCACCGCAAAACCTTCCTTGTACAATGCGGAAGGGTTATAAAATTTTTCCGTTACGTATTCTTTTGCAAGCATAAACGCCGCCTCGGAAGGCTTTGTTGTAGCCGCATTATCCAAATATATCATCATTGTTGTTGATTTTTCTTTTTTTCTTGCGAAACGTAATCACTTTCCAAGACAGTTCTTTTGGCAAACTTCATAATATTTACCAAAAGCTGTTCTTTACATTCCAAAATATATAATTTCTTACCATTGTCGTTTGCAAGAATGTACATAAAGAATTTGCCTTGCGCCGCTTCTGTATTCGACGTGCAAATAATTTCTTTCGTCGATGGATCAGAACGAAAACGCTCGTAAGAACTGTTTTGAATATCCCCAACTTGAATCATCTCCGCGCAGTCGATACGCGTGATCAGCTTTCTTTTGTTGACATTAAAAACTTTAGAAATTCTCAATTCCCCGGAAACAAACACATAATCGTAGCTTACGTTAAAGTGACTCTTCCATCTAAAAAGGCCGAACCACAAAGCCAAAAACATTAAGCCTTGCGCTCCAAGAAAACCAATCATAGATTGATACGCTACCGCACTTTCATTTGAAGGGTCTACTCCGCCAAACGGGAACGAGAACACAAATATCACCAACAGTACAATTGCTAAAATCAAAAATGCAATCGATAAAACGTGTACGATCGTGTAGCGTCTTGCGCCCTTTTTGGCGTCGTGAGCCGCTGCGCTTTCTTCGTAAAAAACGTCCATTTTTCTACTCCTTTTAGGCCTTAAATTTCAAACGTGCCTTCATATACAGTCTTCACGTTCCCCATCAATTCCACCGTATCGTCAGAATGATAGTTGACTGTCAAATCACCGCCGCGAAGTTTTACTGTTACGTTGGTATCCTTTTCACAGTATCCGCTAAGAACAGCCGCTACTACCGCCGCACACGCACCAGTACCACAAGCCCAAGTTTCCCCTGTACCGCGTTCCCATACACGCATCTTCAACGTTACTTTGTTGACAACGCGAATAAATTCGGTGTTGATGCCATCAGGGAAATATTCGCAAGTTTCAAACGCAGAACCAATGGTTTGAACATCGATTGCATCCACTTTGTCGGTAAAAATAACGCAATGAGGATTACCGACATTTACAAGCGTAATTTCGTGCGTCATGCCCTCTATTTCCACCGTTTTACCTACGATTTGTTCTTCCGTCCAAACGGATGGAATTTTTTTGCCTGCAAGCTCTACTTTGCCCAAGTTTACACTTGCCGTATTTACTTTGCCGCTGAAGGAATATACTTTTACGTCAAAGACGCCCTTTGCCGTTTCAATTTTTAAATCGTTTTTGTTAACAATGCCTTTTTCGTATAAATATTTACCTACGCAACGAATCGCATTACCACCCAAAGGCGTTTCTTTACCATTTTTATTGAATACACGCATCTTTGCGTCGGCTTCGGACGAGTTTTCAATCAATACGATTCCGTCGCCACCGATTCCGTAATGGGGCTGCACGTAGTTTACCGCAATCGATTCGGGACAAGTAATTTTACCATCACGGTTGTCGAATACGATATAATCGTTACCGCAAGATTGCATCTTCGTGAAATTGAGTTTGAGTTTCTCCGAACGTAACGCATTGATATCGACAAGCTCGGTGTTATCTTCGGTGAAACGGCTAGCAAGAATATCCGCCAACGCGTTCGCCGTATCCAGCGCAGTCAAAACGGTGATACCGAGCAAAATCGCGTGATGGTGTAATTTGATAAAGTCGTTGATAGATTCCATGTCCGTTTTACCGGTATAGACAATATAGTCAATCTTGCCTTCATCCATCAGTTTAATCACCGTATCGGTTGCAGACAATCTATCCACCACTTCACAATCAAAACCAAGGTCGGTGATCACTTGCGCCGTGCCTTTGGTAGCGTACATATTACAGCCTAAATCCCCAAATTTTTTCGCAATCGTCAACACGTCCAGCTTGTCCTGATCATTTACCGTCATATACACGCCCACGGGACGACGTTCGGAAGGATGGCACATCTTAAAGCCCGCCGAAACAAGCCCTTTAAACATCGCTTCTTCAATCGTTTTACCGATACCAAGGACTTCGCCCGTCGATTTCATTTGCGGCCCAAGCTGCGAGTTTACGTCATTCAATTTTTCAAAGCTGAATACGGGTACTTTTACGGCAACATACGGCGACGAGGGATATAATCCCGTACCAAAACCAAGCTTTTTAAGTTTTGCACCTGCAATAATCTTCGTTGCAAGCTCTACCATCGGCACTCCCGTAACTTTGGAAATATACGGCACGGTACGCGACGCTCTGGGATTTACCTCAATCACGTACAGCTGTCCGCGGTAAATCAAATACTGAATATTGATAAGACCTTTCGTCTTTAATTCCAACGCAAGTTGTGTGGAAACTTCGATAATCTTTTCCAACATGGTATCGTCAAGATTATACGGAGGATATACGGCAATCGAGTCTCCCGAATGAATACCCGTACGTTCTATGTGTTGCATAATACCAGGAATTAATACGTCTTTTCCGTCGGAAATGGCGTCAACCTCTAATTCCGTACCCATGAGATATTTATCGCAAAGTACAGGGTTTTCAATGCCTTGCGCCAAAATAACTTCCATATAACGGCACACGTCTTCTTTCGTGAACGCGATCGTCATATTTTGTCCACCGATTACGTAAGAAGGACGCAACAATACGGGATATTCGAGTTTCTCCGCCGCCGCAAGCGCTTCTTCTTCCGTCATGACCGTGATTGCTTTCGGACGGGGAATGGTATATTTTTCAAGCAACGCTTCAAAACGCTCTCTATCTTCCGCTCTATCAACGCTGTCCGCGGACGTACCAAGGATACGAATACCGTGCGAATCAAAATACGCGCAAAGGTTGATCGCCGTTTGACCGCCGAACGTGATGATGACGCCGTAAGGCTTTTCGATATCTAAAATATGCTGTACGTCCTCTGCCGTCAACGGCTCAAAATACAATCTGTCCGCCGTGTCAAAGTCAGTGGAAACCGTTTCAGGGTTGTTGTTGATGATAACAACTTCATACCCAAGTTCTTTCAGCGTCCATACGCAATGTACGGACGAATAGTCAAATTCGATACCCTGACCGATACGAATAGGCCCTGAACCGATAACAACAATACGTTTCTTTTCGCTCTTTTCGACGAAAGGTTTTGCTTCGTCGTGATCGAATGGATCGAACGTCGAATAGAAATACGGTGTTTTTGCAGGGAATTCCGCCGCGCAAGTGTCCACCATTTTATATGCCGCTTTCTTTCTATAAGGGATTTTTTGACCGCTGAATGCTTCGATATCTTTGTCCAAATATCCAAGTCGCTTCCCTTCTTCATACAGTTCGCGCGTCAATTTTTCCGTCGATAATTTTTCTTCGTAAGCGATTAAGTTTTTAAATTTATTCAAGAACCAACGGTCGATTTTCGTAATATTGAACACTTCATCCACAGAAACGCCTTTTTTGAGCGCAGCATATACCACGAAGATACGTTCGTCCGTCTTTTCAGGCAATTTCGCTAACAATTCTTCTTTCGTGGAATGCAGGAACTTCTTATAATTGAAGGTACTCGTCGAAATTTCTGCTCCGCGCACCGCTTTCATCATCGCCATTTCAAAAGACGTACCGATCGACATAACTTCGCCCGTCGCTTTCATTCTCGTACCAAGTTCACGCTTTGCATACAAGAATTTATCAAACGGCCATTTGGGCATCTTTACAACCAAATAGTCGATCGTGGGTTCGAAACAAGCATACGTATTGCCCGTTACGTCGTTGACAATTTCGTCCAACGTATAGCCAAGCGCGATTTTAGACGTAACTTTTGCAATCGGGAAACCCGTCGCTTTGGACGCCAACGCCGAAGAACGGCTAACACGAGGATTTACTTCAATTACCGAATATTCAAAGGAATCGGGATTTAATGCAAACTGTACGTTACAACCGCCCTCAATCCCAAGTTCGCTGATGATCGCAAGCGCAGCCGAGCGCAACATATTGTATTCTATATTTGAAAGAGTTACAGCAGGAGCAACGACGATAGAGTCGCCCGTGTGAATACCAACGGGATCGACGTTTTCCATCGAACATACCGTCAATACGTTGCCTGCACTGTCGCGCAAAACTTCAAATTCGATTTCTTTCCAGCCCGCAATATATTTTTCAATCAATACCTGCGTAATAGGCGATAACATCAACCCATTATGGGAGATTAAACGAAGTTCTTCTTCGTTGTATGCTACGCCACCGCCTGCACCGCCCAACGTATATGCCGGGCGAATGATGACAGGATAACTAAGACGATTTGCTATCGCTACGCATTCTTCTACTGTATATGCGATATCCGAGGGAACGCAAGGTTGATGAATTTTCTCCATCGTTTCCTTGAACAATTCTCTGTCTTCCGAACGGTCGATTGCGTCGAGCTTCGTACCGATCAATTTAACGCCGTGTTCTGCTAAAAAGCCTGATTTTGCGAGTTTACAACCCATCGTAAGTCCTGTTTGTCCGCCCAAAGACGCCAACAAACTGTCGGGTTTTTCTTTGATAATGATACGTTTTAACGATTCTTCCGTCAACGGTTCCAAATAAATTTCATCAGCGAGCGCGCTATCCGTCATGATCGTTGCGGGGTTGGAGTTGCAAAGTACAACGTTGATCCCCTCACTCTTTAATACGCGGCAAGCCTGCGCGCCTGCATAGTCAAATTCAGCAGCTTGACCGATTACGATAGGGCCAGAGCCGATTACCAATACTTTCTTAATATCACTTCTCTTAGGCATTTTCGTTCTCCTTTTTCATAAGCTGAAAGAATTTTTTGTACAAGGGGTTTTCTGTATTACCTGCGCTGCAAGATTCTGGCGTAAACTGAATAGTAAACGCTTTATACTCATCGTAATCGATACCCTCACACGTGCCATCGTTAACGTTGATAAATTTAATTTTACCCACTTTAATCGTTTCAGGAATTACCGTATAACCGTGGTTTTGCGAGGAAATATATACTTTCCCGCATTTTTGGCATTTTACGGGTTGTCCGCCAACGTGGCTTTGTTTTTGTTTCATCGTTTCCGCGCCGAATGCCAACGCCACCATTTGATGACCAAGTCCCACACCAAATACGGGAATTTTGCCGACAACCTTTTTAATTTCTTCTATAATTTCTTTGTTTTCTTCGGGATCGCCGGGGCCGTCACTGAGCATAACTCCGTCTGCTCCCAACGCAAGGATTTCTTCCGCCGTTGCCGTCGCAGGCATACTGACTACCTTACAATCTTGCGAGACCAAATTGTTGATCATGCTGTTTTTTGCGCCGAAATTCCAAAGTGCAACGGTATATTTCGCCGTGGCTTCTCCATATTCCGTCTTTTGCGTAGGCGCAACCGTTTTCACTGCGTCGCGAATACAAAAATCAGGGATTTCCTCAAATGCTTCAAAATCAAGAGGCTTACTGCTGATACGAGCACTCATCACACCCTCTTCACGAAGCACCTTTGTCAGTTGACGAGTGTCAATGCCGTAAATACCGATAACCCCTTGTTCTTTCAGGTACTCGTCCAACTTTCCTTGCATACGAAAATTGGAAGGATCGTCGCAAATTTCACGCACGATATATGCAGAAACCCAGCATTTTTCGCTTTCTACGTCACTGCGGATAACCCCATAATTGCCGATCAAGGGAAACGTTTGCACTACGATTTTTCCGTAGTTAGAAGGATCAGTAAGCGTTTCCATATACCCAACCATATTCGTCGAGAATACAAGTTCGCCCGTAATGTCACCTTCCGCACCAAAACGATAGCCTTGGAACACATCGCTATTTTGTAACGTCAAATACACCTTTTTCGTTTTCATAAGCACCTTCTATATTTTTTTCTTTTTTTTGCGTATTATTAACTTTTTTATAAAAAATAAGACTGATTAAAAAAATCAGTCTTGGAAAAACAATTTATTTTTAGAAGAGAAAAAACAAAAATAAACACTACCGCCGACAAAACTCATCATCGTTTCGTCGCCGTTGGCGTACATTGTTTTATTTTCCATCGCATTTCTCTTCAACATATCTTGCACCTGTCTATCTCTATATATTATAGCACTCAAAGGTTTCTTTGTCAACTGCGCAAGGGGTTATTCCTATAAAAAAATGAATTTTTTTGGCGACATTTCTTAATTTTTCCCATTGTTTACAGTAGAAAAGGATCTACCGATTGCCGTAGAAGAATAATTCCCCTCGCCTAAATCCACAAATAACTCCACTTCATCCTCATGTAACGCCCTTTCTATCGCTTGCGGTTCAATAAAGAGTGCTTTACCTTCTTCCCAAACAACAATGCGGTCGTCTTCATTTCCAATAGAGATTTGCACCTGTTCAAAATCCACTTCTGTTCCCGTACCAACGATTGCGAAAAGTATCCCTTCCAAATCCAGCTTTTGCTTAGAAAACGCCTCTTTCACACTTTGCGAACCAACAATGTTTTTCGCTATCGCGCGCGTCGTTTGTTTGGATTTTCCACCGCGCACATTGCAAACAATGGCTTTTGCATTTTCACTCTTGGCGATTGTTTTACAAATCTCTATCGAAGCCAAATGCAAAGCGATTGCAAATTTTTTATATTCGGAATCGGGATAGTCAATCCGATAATTCCCCGCTTGACCGTTAGCAAGAATACAAACCATATCATTAGGCGACGGTTGTCCATCTACGTTTAAAAGGTTGAAAGAATCGCGAATTTCCGTGTCCAATGCCTTTTGCAGCATCTTCGGGGAAATGTTCGCGTCCGTTGTAATAAAACATAAAAACGTAGCAAGGTTTGGACAAGTTTTGGTATTCCCCTTAAAAACCGCGCCAATTCGACAAGGATATGCGCCCAAATCAAACTCGAAAGACAGTTGCTTCCCTCGCGCATCTGCGCAAGTGAGCGCACGCGTTAGCTTTTCACTATTTTCTACCGAATGGTGTAAACCTGCTACAAGTTCCTTTATCTTCCTTTCAAACGGTTCAAGTTTCACCTCTTGGTCGATTCGCCCCGTAGAAGCAATCGCAACTTCTTCTTTTAATGCTATGGTATTTCTCTCTACTAAACGGCAAATCTCTTCCGCGACTTTCTTTCCATCCTTTTGAAAAACGTTTGCAACCTCTCCGTTAAACACGATAGCACGGGAAAATCCCGCCATTCGTTGCTGATATAATTTTGTGATTTCGATTGGCGCGCCAACGACACCGCAAGTGGAATAGACGCACGCCGACGACGCGCGTTTTTCGGAAAAAATCAAACCAAAATCTTCCTTCTCCGCCTCTTCTTTATTAATTCCGCACGAAACTGCGTTCGCCAAAAAGCCTTTCGGCGCGCATATTCCGCCGTCCACGTTACGCAATTCTCTGTCAATGCCGTTCTTTCGCACTAAAATTCCCTCTTATTCTTCAAAATATATCTGTGATTGCGTGACGATTTGCCCCACTTCGTTAAAACCATGCGCCAAATAACTGCCATCCTCTAAACGCTTGCGGTAAAAATACAACGTTTCGTTTTCCTTACATTGTTTAACGTACGTAATCGAAAACTTTTTCAGCTTCTTTTTTGCAAGTTCCGCAATTGAAAAACAATTGAAACAATAGTCCGCATAACGAGTGTTGTTCACGTGCATATTGTGATCGTATTCAGAGTTCGCTATGGTGATGGTAAATTTCAATTCTCCTTCTTCTTGTTTGAAAACGGGAATTTTCCATTTTGGCGACTCTATTGCTTTGGAAGTGTTATAAGTCGTATAATCTTGGTTATCAATTACCTTGGATTGCAACAGTTTTCCCTCGTGCATATCTATCAAACACCATCGTGAGGACGCATTGATCGCATTTTCGCCCTTGGCATTGAAAAATTGATATTCCCTCCCGAAAATCACGTGCGTCGGGGGCGTGGGCCACGTTCGCACTTCCACCCTTTCCCCTAAAACAATAGGTTTGAAAAATTCGCAACAAATATTACAAACCATAAACGCATACCCTCTCGGATTTACGTACGCGTAGCCAAACCCAAGCTCGTCCGCACTGAAACAAGCCACCTCTTCCATCAAAGCAAGCACCGTGGACGTTTTAATTTCGTCTTTGAAATCTACGTCACAATATTTAATCGTAAATTGTTGTTTATGCTCGTAAAGTTCCATACATATATTATACACTTTTTGGCAAAAAATGTCAATGACGGACGTGGCTATTTTTTTAGAAAATTTCGCCTCTCGCTTTGATATTTCTTTCTATTTCTTATTGACATATTTTTGTATTTATGATATAATACTTTATGTAAGATAAAATATTATGTAAAACAACGATTCCCCTTTATTTTTCAAAGGATTAGTAATTGTTTTATATCACGCATAATACTACTTTGTCTGACAAAACATTTAAACTACACAGGAGAAAACCATGGACGAAAAGAGTTTGGAGGTCGAAAACGCTTTAACTGGCGGCGAAGAACAAAACCTTGACATCAGCTCAGATCTCATTCGCGGTCATATCAACACCATTATTTTGCGTTGTTTGTACGACGGTGACAAATACGGATACGAGATCATCGACGAGATCGACAAGAAAAGTGGCGGAATGTACACGTTAAAACAGCCTACTTTGTATAGCGCTTTGAAACGTTTGGAAAGCAACGAATTCGTAAAATCGTATTACGGCGAATATTCCAACGGCGGTAGACGTAGATACTTTACGTTGACCGACCTCGGCAGAAAGACCACCGAACAAAATCTTTCCGAATGGGAATATTCTAGAACGATTATCGACAGCTTAATCTCCGACGGCAATGCGCACTACGACTTTTCCTTTATTACCGATAAACAAAAAGAGTTGGTAGAATTGAAACGCGCCCTCGCGGCAAGAGAACAAGCGTTAGAAGACGAGAAATTGGCGTTGAATAATCTTCGAAATGAATTACAACGCGAACGTTCCCTTCTCTCCACGCAAAGCGCTTCCCTTTCTTTCCAAAAATCCGATTTTAATGAATTGAAAGAAAAAATCGATCTTCAAAAAGAACAACTCGCGGAAAAAGAACGTATTTTAAGCGAAAAGCAGGGTGAAATCGACGCCAAGGAATTGGAGCTTGCGGAAAAAGAACGTGAAATCGGCAATGCGAAGGCGGAATTACAGCGCCAAGACGCGGAAATCCAACACTTGAAAGAAGTTTTGGAAAAACAACAAGCTGCTTTCGACGATAAAAACCGTGAATTATACGAAACCAAGCAACTTTTCAGCGCGCAAACCGTAGAATTATCGCAAGCAAAAAGCGAACTCTCCTCTTTGCAGGAGCAAAACTCTGCGTTAGAATCTAAAAATTCCGCTTTGGAAGAACAAACACAAATCCTCTCCGCGCAACAAGGCGATAGCGTAGCCCTCGCGGATGCAAAAGCGGAAATCGCAGCGATGCAAGCGGAATTGGAAGACAAAAAATCAGTAATCGCTTCGTTGAACTCCGCGATTTCGGCGCACGAAAGCACGATTCAAATTTTGAAAAACGATCAGGAAAGCAAAGCGACGGAATATTATAATCGTTCTTTGGAACTCCGCGCGCAACAAGCGCAAATTGAAGATCAAAAGCAAAAATTAGAGCTTGTTAAACAGGAAATTGATGCGAAAGCCGCGGAAACGGAAGAATTAAAACGTCAGTTGGAAGAACGCGAACAAGCCGCTTTGGAAGACAATCGCGCATCTTTAGACGAAGAGCGTCGTGCTTTAGACGACGAGCGCCGCGCTTTAGAGGAAGAACGTACCGAACTTCAAAACAAATTAGAAACGTTGGAAGTTGAACGTGATACCCTTCGCGCGGAATACTCCTCTTTAGAAGAAAACAAACAAGCGTTAGAACAACAAAAAGAGGAGCTTCACTCTTTGCAAGAAGCACTCCAAAACGAACGAGCAGAGATTGATAAAAAGGTTTATGAAATCACGCAACAAGAGTTTTCTTTAGACGAAAAACAACGCGTTTTGGAAAGTAAACAAACGGAAGCGACCGTTTCCAACGAAGAAGCGCAAAAGCAGTTGGACGATTTGCAAGCGCGTGAAAATGAACTAATCAAAAACACCAACAAATTACAAGAAGAATTAGCGTCCATCCAGCAACAGCAAAAGGATTTGGCTACAAGACAGACAATTTATAATCAGCAACAGTTAGAGTTTATCACCCGCAAAAACGCCCTCGCAGCACAGCAGTTTGATTTTGCGGATAAGTTGACCTCTTATAACGCGCAAGTTAAGTTATTTAATGAAAATCTTGAAAAACTCAATGCCGAACAAGCCGCATTGCAGGAAGATCGTCAACGTTACGACGAACAATTTGCGCAATTTGAGAAAGATAAAGCAAGTTTTGAAGAGCAAAAAGCCCAGCTTGAAGAAGAAAAAACTCAGTTGGAACGCGAACGCATTGAAGCACACAAGAAATCTTTGGAAGCACAATCAGGTTTGCAGGCTCAATGGAAAGAATTGAACGAGAAAAAGCTGTATTTGGAACGTCAGGCGGCCGAATTGAACGATCGCGAAAGAGATCTTGAAAGAGAAATCAACGCTCGCCCCCTCAACCCCAATGCATATCAGGGCGATTATCAAAGCAATTACGTTTACTCCCCTTTCGCACAACAAACATTCCAAAGATTCCAGCAACCCACCTCCGCCCCCATACAGTCTCAACAGCAAATGCAACAAGCACAAACGCTTTTCAATAGCGATGCATTGTACGGCAACTTACGAAATAGAGCGCAAGCGGATGGCATTCGTTTGAACACTGCAGGAAATTTACATTCCGCACCCACTGCTTCCGTAAACTCTCCTATAGCTCACCACACGCCTGTTGCTCAACAACAAGCCCCAAAAGGACAAGCATATTACAATATCGGCTTGACATTGTTTAAAACGGCATTTATCGTGTTCTGTATCGTAGCGTTTGAGAGTCTTGTTGTGTTCTTTATGAAGGATCTTTTGAAAGTCTCTCCTGCTTATCCTGCCATCGGGTTCAGCGCAGGGTTCGTAATGTTTCTTACTTGCTGTATCCTTTACGCAATGAGCTATAAACCCAACGCAAAACGTAAAAAACACCCCTCGTATCTTATTACAATGGCTGTTATTTTCGTGATTTCGGTGATTGTCGTAACTATGATCGCCGTGTATTGCAAAGCGCAAATGTCCGATCCGGCACAGTTGCTCTCTTACGTAATCATTCCCGTGGCGTACCTTTTGAACATTCTCATCTTCGCATTGTTCTACCGTACGTTCTCGGTAAAAGATTCCGTTCGTAAATAATCTTTCGATCCCGTTTCCTTTTCGGTTACGGGATTGTTTTTTATTTATATTCGTTTCACGTGAAACTATATGCACCGTTAAAAAATGGTTATTTTCTTTGGTATTTTCTTATATCTTTCCATAAAAATAGTTGACTCTACGCCCTTTATTTGCTATAATATCAAAGTAAGTTTTATATTGTTTTCGGAGGCGTAGCTCAGTTGGTTAGAGCGCTACCTTGACATGGTAGAGGTCGGAGGTTCGAGCCCTCTCGCGTCCACCAAAATAAAAAACATCCCTT
>SVII01000001.1 GCA_015069605.1 Clostridiales bacterium
TAAGTGTTCTTAAGTTTCTTTGAAAAATTAACGGAAATTACCTTTCATTTGCTTGTTTGTCAAATAAAATCTCATTTCTTTCTTATTCTATTTTTAATCTTCTTTATCCGAACTTCAGTTCGGTCTGCCACTTCCGCGGCGACAGCTTGTATATCATACCACATACTTACCGTCTTTGTCAAGCATTTTTTTGAACTTTTTTCAAAATTTTTCATTTTTTTAAAAGTTTTTTTCTTTTTGCTTGTTTTCCGCTTCCGTTTCCCGCTCTCGCGACGACAGCTTGACTATATTACCACTTTATTTTATTATTGTCAACTCTTTTTTCGACATTTTTTTAACTTTTTTTAAGAAATTTTTAAAAAAATTCAAAATCGACTTATTTTTTGACAATTGTAAGCGTTACTGCTTCGCCGTTGACATCAACTTGCTTGGTAAAGCCGCCCTCCGCGTTGCCTTCCTGCACGGAAACAGCCAAAACGTCTTCCGCAAACGCGCCAGCCACCAACACCGACTTAGCTTTTCCTTCCGCTTTATAATATATAGCAATTCTATCGGTGATTTGATAATCCGCTTCCTTACGCATTGCTTGTACCTTGGAAACAAGTTCTCTTTCGATACCTTCCAAAATCAATTCTTCGGTGAGCTCAGTATTCAAAGCAACCGTTACACCTTTATCACTAGCGGAAATGAATCCCGTCTTGCTTTCGGTAAAAATCTGCAAATCTTCTTCCTTTAATACAACTTCAGAATCAGTATCCATCACGTATTCGCCGCCGCCTTGCACCGCATCCACAACCTTTTTCGCATCACAACCAGCCAAGAACGCCGAAATCGAACCGAGCTTTTTACCATATTTAGGTCCAAGCGTCTTTAACTGCGGTTTTAATTTATACGAAATAAATTCGTTTGCATCCGCCGCCGATTTAAATTCCTTAATATTAAGTTCATCCAAAGCGATTGCTTTCAAACCCTCGTCAAGTTCCCCTGCGCGCGCCGTAACAACGTACATTTCGGAAAGAGGCTGACGATTTTTCACGTTACCAGTGTTTCTTGCCGCTCTGCCAAGGTTTACAATATCGAGTACCGTATCCATACCCTTTTCCAAATCCGCATCCACGAACGTTGCGTCGTATTCAGGGAAATCGCAAAGGTGAACGGACGCGGGAGCATCCTTAAAGAACGCAGGCACGAGATTAAGATACATTTCTTCCGCAATAAACGGCGTATAAGGCGCGGTGAGTTTTGCAAACGTCACAAGCACATACCAAAGTGTCGTATAAGCCGCCGCCTTGTCCTCCGTCATTTCGCTGCCCCAATATCTATCGCGGCCGCGACGTACGTACCAGTTGGACAAAATATCGGAGAAGTCTTGCAATGCTCTTGCGCTGTCCGTAATATCGTACACTTCCAATTTCTTATCCACCGTATCGATTAAGGTGTTGAGTTTGGAAAGGATCCACTTATCCATTAAAGAAAGTTTACATTTCTTCAAATCGTATTCCGCGGGATTGTAATTGTCAATATCCGCGTACAAACAGAAGAACGCGTACGTATTCCACAGCGTACCCATATATTTTCTTTGCGCTTCGCTGACCGCTTCGGGATAGAAACGGGAAGGCAACCAAGGAGCAGACGAGGTGTAGAAATACCAACGAACCGCATCCGCGCCCTGTTTATCGAGCACCGACCAAGGATCAACGACGTTGCCTTTGTGTTTGGACATCTTGATACCGTTTTTGTCGTTGACGTGACCAAGCACGATACAATTTCTAAACGGCGCTTTATCAAAGAGCAACGTAGAAATTACAAGCAAGGTGTAGAACCAGCCGCGCGTTTGATCGACCGCTTCGGAAATGAAATCCGCAGGGAAGGTCTTTTCAAACAAGTCCTTATTTTCAAACGGGTAGTGATACTGCGCGAACGGCATCGAACCAGAGTCAAACCAACAGTCGATAACTTCGGGCGTACGGCGCATCTTGCCGCCACACTTGCCGCATTTGCAGGTAAGATCGTCCAAATAAGGACGATGTAATTCGATATCGGCAGGTGCCCCACATTTTTCCACGAGTTCTTCACGAGAACCGATAACGTCGATTTCCCCGCAATCGGGACAAACCCAAACAGGCAACGGCGTTCCCCAGTAACGATCGCGCGACAAGCCCCAATCGATTACGTTTTCAAGGAAATTACCCATACGGCCTTCCTTGATCGTTTCAGGCATCCAGTTAACCGAACGGTTGGCTTCGATTAAACGGTCTTTGATCGCTGTAACCTTGATGAACCAGCTCGATCTCGCGTAATAGATCAACGGAGTATCACAACGCCAACAGAAAGGATAGTTGTGCATAAACTCCATCGTTTTCAAAAGCAAACCGCGGGATTTGAGTTCTTTTACAATGGCAGGATCGGCAGCTTGCGCGCCAACGCCCGTAAACTCGCCACAACCCTCGGGGAATTTCCCCTCTTCCGTGATGAGTTGTACAACGGGCAAACCGTAACGTTTCCCCACTTTGTAGTCATCTTCACCGAACGCGGGCGCAATGTGTACAACACCCGTACCGTCGGAAAGAGTAACGTAACCGTCACAGGTCACGTAATACGCCTTTTCGCGGAAATTGAATTTTTCTTTACCAAACGGATACAAGGGCTCGTATTCGGTGTATTCGTATTCCGCGCCCTTCTTCGTTGAAAGCACTTTGTACCCTTCTTCACCGAGCACCGATTTCAATAAACCTTCCGCCAAAATATATTTCTCGCCGCTTTCTTCCATTTCGACCATAACGTAGTCGAATTCGGGGTTCATACAAAGCGCTACGTTGGAAGGCAACGTCCAAGGCGTCGTCGTCCAAGCGAGGATATAGGTATTTTCCGCGTTTTTTACTTTGAATTTCACAAACGCGGTCAACTGTTTCACGTCTTTATAGCCTTGCGCAACTTCGTGCGAGGAAAGCGCCGTTCCGCAACGGGGGCAATAGGGCACGATTTTATGCCCTTTGTACAAAAGCCCTTTCTTGTGGATTTCTTTGAGCGCCCACCACTCCGATTCAATATACTTATCGTGATAGGTAACGTAGGGGTTGTCCATATCACACCAATACCCTACTCGGTCGGACATCTCTTTCCATTCGTTCGTATATTTAAATACCGAATTTTTACATTCCTTAATGAAAGGTTCGATACCGTATTTTTCAATCCCTGTTTTGCTTTCCAGCCCAAGTTTCTTTTCTACTTCGAGCTCCACAGGCAAACCGTGCGTATCCCAGCCTGCTTTTCTCAAAACGTGCTTGCCTTTCATCGTCTTGTAACGAGGCACAATGTCTTTCATAACTCGGGTGAGAATGTGCCCGATATGCGGTTTCCCATTTGCCGTGGGAGGACCGTCGTAGAAGGAGAATTCCTCCCCTGCTTCCGTCGCTTGCATACTCTTTTCGAAAATTTTGTTTTCGTTCCAGTATTCCACCACCTGTTTTTCTCTTTCCACGAAATTCAGCGAGGTATCCACTTTCTTGTACATAGACATATTGATTTACTCTCCTTTATGGATTGTTTTATTTCTTGCAATTTTTATGTGTTTTATGATACGTCTTCCACGAGGATCGTATCCTCTTCTTCCATTACGTCCTCGTCGATTACAGTTTCTTCTGCTTCTTTTATTACTTCTTCCTCTTCTTCGCTATTGTCCGCCGCAACTTCGTCCGCCATATCTTTTTGGGATACGTCTTCGTCGGATACGTCTTCGCCTTCCCCGAAGTCAAAAAAGTTTCCATTCACCGTAACAAGAGTCCCTTCTTGTCCCTCTTCGATACGCTTAAAGACTTCTAACCGAACGGGATACTCCACTTCTTCCCCCTTTTCGGTTAAGAAGACAATCGATTGTTCGTCTATCCAGTTCGGCAAAGCAGGCATACGCAATTCCGATTGATAATATCCGCCCTTCTTCTTCAACAGCACCTTTGCTTGAATGAAAGCGTATTCGGGCGCTTGCTGACATTCTTCTTCTAACTTCTCTTGTTTTTGTAAATGCTTTTCTTTTTCTTTGGGGTAACAAGCAATAAACCACCAAACAATCGCCCCCACAATGATAATCGCACAGACAATCGGCGCTATGCTTAAAGCAATATCCGTATCATTTGCTAAATGCGCAGTATTCATTTCTTACCCCCTAAAAAATACAGCCGTAGTGTCTTGGAAAAACACTACGGCTTTTTTCACCACCAAAACAAACTATCATTTGTTGCACTTGATAACGGAATGCAAACCCGTATTCGCTTAATCGTCCTATATATTATATATAATGTATAGAGCTTTCGGCAAATCAGCTAATGAGGTGATATTTTTTACACCCCCCTTCTTCCTCTCAGCAAAACGGAATTTCTCTGTGCGGGCAGGCAGTAAAAACGTTGTCCTCGTTTAAACGCTTTTTTTTATTGAGTTATATGCATTATAAACTATTTTTTGCTTTTTGTAAAGTAAATTTCAACACTTTTTCATTTTTTATGCAACACCTAAAAAATACGCAACGGTCTTTTCGTTGCGTATTTCTTATTTACTTTTCCCAAATGACGGGAGTTACGCCGTCTTCCGCATAATGCCAATAATTATCGTCATACGCTGTGCCGTCTTCATTTAAAGGCGGTTCATTTTCACTGTAATAATAGATAGGGAAAGGATACGTCTCGAAATCCCCCGAAATCTCAGGCGGTTTTGAAAGATCGGGAATCTCCACCCACTGAGCTAACTGAGTAGCAATCATATCTTCTTCAAAAGCACCTTTCTCTTTTAACGCTTCCCATTCCGCCCTTGTGCCTTTATACATGATATCGATAATATACGGCTCAAACATACTGCTAGAAAGAATCCCTTCGCAAGTAAAATCTTTCGGCAGAATCAACTGAGGAATATATGCAGACGAAAAAGCATACGCTTCCAAGATTACACCTTCGGGCAGTTCTAAGAAAGGAAATTTTAAATCACTAAGCGAAAGTTCTTTAACAATCTTTATATTCTTTGAAAGAACCAATTCATTTAATTGTTTTATCGAAAATGCCCACATACCAAACGAAGTTACGCTGTCTGGCAATACGATATTCGTCAAATTTAACGCATCTTTAAATGCAGCTTCACCTATCGTCTCCAAGCCGTAAGGCAACTCAATCTCCGTAATCCCACAAATAGAAAATGCGTAATTGCCTATTTCCGTCAAAGTTTGAGGCAAAGAAACGTTTAATAATTTTCGCGTTCCATAAAAGGCGTAATCGCCTATTTTTTTTACGCCGTCAGGGACGACAAATTCCGTCCCTTCTTTACCTACCGCATACTGCACTAACACTGTTCCGTCTTTGCTGTAAATATCGCCGTCTATCGCTTTGTAGGCAGGATTGTCTTTTGCTACGGTATATTCAGTAAACGCATTATTAAATAATGCGCCGCCCTTTAAATCCGTCACACCTTTGGGAATATGCAACGTCTTTAATTTACCGCAACCTTCAAAAGCGCGATACCCTATTGTTTGCAAACTATCGGGCATCGTGATCTCTTCCAAATTGGAGCAAGAAGAAAAAGCACGTTCCCCCAATTCCTTTAGCTTGCTTTCCTCTTCAAATGTGACGCTTTTCAAATTGTCACAACCAGCAAATGCAATCCGACCTATTGTTTTCACGTTATTCGGGATAAGAATGTTCTCCATTGCACAAGAGCCAAATGCGTACTCTTCTATCACGACCAACGTTGTAGGGAAAACAACATTTTTTAGCGTTTCTATGATACAAAAAGCCTCCATCTCAATTGTCGTTACCCCTTCGGGAATAATAACACTTTTAATGCCTGATAAAGAAAAAGTACCCTCCCCAATAACCGTTAAATGTTGGGGAAAGCGGACTGATGTGAGCCTTGATTGGTCTTTAACCAAATCTTGAATTATTTTTGTAACAGTTTTTCCATTATACGTATCAGGGAACACCAGTCTTCCCTCTACGTCCACTTTTTCATGAGATGCTGTATACTGTGTTACTCCTCTCACGGTATATATAAGACTGCTTGTAACCTCCTCTGCTTTTTCTGTAACAGAGATTTTTTTAGAATTATGGTAATCTTTTGTTTCGCTGATAGCAGTTACGCTGTATTTTTCACTTTTTCCTACTTCGCAAAACGACGTAAAATCGTAACTGTTTTGCTTGGTTGTAAACGTTTTTCCAAATGCCGTAATTTCATATTCGTCCGCATTTTCTACTTTATCCCAAGTTAAAATATATTCAGTGGCGTCCTCTGTCGTTTGATTGTGACAAAGATACACGTTTTCAGGAGTTGCAAGCGTAGAAATTTTTGAATTGCCACCATCGCGACATGCCGCAAATCCTGCTATGCACAGTGTAAAAAGAGCTACTGTTAAGATACGTATGATTTTCTTTTTCATATCCTCCACCTCCTAATTTTTCGATCATTATACCACCTTTAATTTGCTTTGTCAATACATTTTTAAAAATTTTTTGTAAAAATTTGTATTTTTATGCAAGAAAAAGTGTGAAAGCTATAATACCTTCACACTTTCTATGTTTTTCGTTTGTAAAATTTTTATTTTGCTAAGCGTTTTAGAGCAAAACTTCCTTATTCGTACCGTAGAAAATATCTGCTTTGAACGCAAGTTTTTGACAAATTTCCTCAAATTTTTCCCAAGTGATATATCCCGCATCCATTTCATACGAATGTCCCCAGATATATAACAACTGCGGTTCGTCCGTCTCCAACGCCAAGAATTTATCCACAATTTCTTCAAAACATTCTTCAATATAATATACGGAAGGATGGAAACGCAAGCGGTTTTCTTCTTGCAAACCAAAGGCGTGCGTGGACGTGATCGTTCTTGAATACTTAATCGGCGTGTTCTTTTTGATAATTTCCGCTACGCGATCGTCGTTGTTTACGCCGCCGCAAGGATACGCCATACCGATTACGGGATAACCGCAAAGATTGGAAAGAGCTTTTCTATCTTCCTCTACTTGACGGATAATTGTTTCTTCGTCCAACGTTGTCAAATTTGGATGCGTAAGCGTATGCACCGCCACTTCGTGACCTTGATAAATAGATTTTACTTCGCTTGCCTTGACTTTGGTGTGATTGATTTTCTCACCGTTTCTCACCATCTCACCAGGCAAACCCAGCAATCCCGAATTGATATTAAACGTGCCTTTCAATCCGTATTTGTTGAAAATTTCAATCAACCGAATATCTTGCGTCACGCCGTCGTCAAAACTGAACGTAATCGCTTTTTTCTTACCGTTCCACATAGTTTATTTTCCTTGCTGAAATGCGCAGTAAATGCAAATTTTAAGGGCTAACGCGGTTGATGTCGCGAGGAAACATAGTAGCCTCACGCACGTTTTTCGCACCGAGAAGGTGCATCGTCAATCTTTCCAAGCCCAAGCCCAAACCGCCGTGGGGAGGCGCACCGTATTTATGAAGCATCAAATACGTAGCAAATTCTTCGGGGTTCATGCCGAGTTTTTCCATTTTTGCAACCTGTTGATTGTAATCGTGTACACGCTGACCGCCCGACGTAATTTCCAAACCTCTGAACAGCAAGTCGAAGGAAAGCGTATATTCGGGATCTTCGGGATCGTCCATCGTATAGAAAGGACGTTTCTTAGAAGGATAATGCGTGATAAAGATGAAATCGGAATCAAATTGTTTCTTCGCGTATTTGCCAAGGATTTGTTCTTCTTCGGGATCAAAGTCCTTCATATCCGTAGGCTGATACTTGAATTTCTTCATAATAACTTCTTTTGCTTCCATGAATTTCAACACGGGAATTTCCTTGATTTCAGGGATTTCAATATGCAAAAGATCGACTTCGTTTTTGTATTCCGTTCTCAAAAGGTTCATGATATATTTGAGAACGCCTGCTTCCATGTTCATGATGTCTTCAAAACTGTCGATGAAACCCATTTCAAAGTCCATGGAAATATATTCATTCAAATGACGGCTGGTGTCGTGGTGTTCCGCGCGGAATACGGGCGCGATTTCAAACACTCTTTCATACACCGCTACCATTGCTTGCTTATAAAGCTGAGGCGACTGCGCAAGATATACCTGTTTGCCAAAATAATCGAGCTTGAATACGTTCGTACCGCCCTCTGCACCCGCGAAGTTGATCTTCGGGGAATGGATTTCGGTGAAACCTTGTTGCGTGAGATATTCACGGAAACCACGCTGAATACCTTCCTGCAATTTGAAGATCGCGCGTTCCTTGGGATTACGAAGGGTTACGGGACGATAATCAAGTTTGGTCGAAAGATCGCAATTTACTTGCTTTTTCGTGATAACAACGGGGGGAATATCCGCAGGGTGGGACAACAATTCGATGTTGTGGATTTGCACTTCAAAACGCTTGCTGCCGTCCTTGGTTTCGCCTGCAACGACTTTACCCGTGATCTTCGCCGCACATTCTTCTTTTACGTCTTCACTCATGCGATAATCGGAGAAAGATTCCGCATAAACGCATTGAATGGTTTCGCGTGCCGTACGCAAAATGACAAACGCGAAATCGGACATCATACGAATGTTGTGAATGGTGCCCGTGATTGTAACGATTTGATTTTCAAATTTTTCAAAATCGGCATACGCAACGGTATTCGATTTAACTTCGCCCGTAATAAACATTGTTTTACCTCTTGTGTTTTTACTGTTTTTCAACATTTCTATTTTAATCCATTTGATAAAAAAAAGCAAGAAATTTATAATACTATTATAAAAATTCTTTTCCTCGATTTCTAAAACCTTTTTCCCTTACTCTTTTCCTTTTATTTTCCGTTTTGGTAAAATAAAACAACGCAAAACCCCTATTCATTCCGTTGACAAAGCTATTTTTAAAGAGTATAATAAAAACAAATCTGCGGTGTTCGGAGTTCAGCGTTTTAGCGGAATCCACAGTATTTATTCGGGAGCGGTCATTCGTGGCGATAGGCAAGGTCTGTTTTACGGAAAGTCCGAGGCGTCAAGATGCGGCACCCACCTGCTTTACGCGGGTTCACCCTTCGCTGAGGTGCGGCACAGGCGGATTCATTTTAAAAATAATTGCTTTTAAAGCATAGAAAAACGGACGGCAAATGCTGTCCGTTTTTATTTGTTTTCAACCGTCTTAACCGCGTTCAACGCGTACCTGCCTGCGTGCTTTTTATTATTTACACATTTTTCACCAAGGCCAATACGCTTTGGCAAGATCGATCAATTTGACTACGCATACACCCGTAGGATACAACATAAAGAATGCCACCAAACCAACGGCAAGTGCCACCCCTGCAACTGCGATTACGGGCGAAGCCCATTCGACAAGTTTCGTCTTTTTCACCACGAACGCTACCGCGCAAAGCCCGATAAGCGCACCCACTACGCCAACTGTCGCATATTTTTTATACGGTGATGAATAGGTAAATTCGACTACGTTTTCCCCGTCTTCCAACTCCACCGACAGCATTTTCATATCATTGTCAATAAGTTCCGCAGCCTTGCCGTTGACCGTCACCGTATAACCTTTGGACGCAACGAAATTCAAGAACAAGCACTCCCCCGCAGTTGCGTTTTGCACTCGCGCGGTAATTTTACCTGCCCCGACTTCAATCTCAGCCGCTTTCAACCAAAGCTGTTCGCTCAATTCCCTGACGATGCTTGGCGTGACGTTCTTTTTACCCGTTGTTTCCACCAAGTCTTTTCCGCTTAAAAATTTATATAACTCCTGCAAATTTGCTTGACGGTTGGAAGAGTTGGAAATATTCTCTTTCACAAACCGATATTCGCCACTGGGCAACACGTACGCGGACGGGAACACGATTTCGTTTTGGTAAATATAATACTCCCCCGACGAAAGATGCTTTTCTTCCCCATTTTCGTCCTTTACCATAAAGGGTTTGACGTACTGCGCCAACGTTTGTCCTTCCGCAAACTTGCCCATAGAGTTCTTATGCACGAAATAATATTTATAACCCATAAACGAATCGCCAAGTTCTTCGTTTTTGTTGTATTTGCTATCGCTGTGTGCGCTCTTGAAGCTGTTTTTTCCGTTGCCGTTATAACCAAAAAGTTGATATACGGCAAAGTTATCCGCATCGATCACCGACGAGAAAACACTGTACGAATTCGATCCGCCCGTAAAGGGTATATTCGACGTTACTTTATCGCCATAGTCTTTGATACGGAAATAACTGTCGTCCAATTCGTTTAATTGCTCCGTAAGCGTTGCATATGCGTCCGTACCCACGTGTTGCGTGGAAAGATTGCCCACGACCATTTGATTGTTGTAGAATACCACTTGTAAACCTACGACAAGCGTGAGCACAATCGAAAGCCAACGCGGACTGAGCTTTTTGGTAGCGACCATAAACAGCCCAGGCAACGTAACGACCAATACCACCACGAACAATACAATAATCGTTTCCAACCCGCCCAGCGAATGCGCGAAACGGGAAGAGACGCTCTTGAACGATTTTAACGTTTCTTCGTCGTCCGTGACAATCGACCAAAACGTGCGATACCGCTCGCCTGTGATAAAATACGCAAGGAATACGCAAGCCGCCGTACCGATCAAGGCAATGATCAACATACGAATCATTTTTCCTCTATTTTCTTTCGTCTTAAACATCTCGCAAAGGCGCGACCATGCTACACGTAATTTCGCGAAAAATTTAGACTCAACGCGGACATGCCCCTTTGTTTCTTGCTTTTCTTCCCCATTTTGCGGCAAGGGTTGCACTACGAAATCTCCCCACAGCGGTTTCGTCAAAAGTTTACTGCCATCATATGCGCAATTTTCATCGAAACAGACATTTTCCAAACACAAACACGCGCCGCCGAGGAAATAGATTGCGTTCAAAAATCCAAAACGCAAGGAATAGGACATATACGAACCCATGTTCATCATTAGCATCGCCTCGTCCACTACCGTAGGCAACAGCGTGAACACGCCTGCAACGAACATAAATTTAGAAAAACCGTCCCTCATGCCCGTACGGAACAACCACGTAATCGTCAAAATGACAAAAATGGAATCGGATATAATATACGACCATTTTTTATAAAGTGCTTGCGAGAAATCGTCAATAAAATCGGTAGATTCAAAATTCCCTACAACGCCGCTGTTGACTTGGTATCCAAACCAGATATTATCAAACAATCCGCCACCACGCGCGCTACGCAAATACGCACCCAGCGCAGGCAATAAAATAGGCAACGACAGCAGTACCGTCACCACGAAAGACAGGCACAGGTATGCGATGAACTTATTTCTCTTGTCTTTTTTTACGCAAAGTAATGCGTACATAATCAGCGTCGGGAAAACGGTGAACATAGAAAAACACGCAATCGAAAAACAAGTGTAAATGCAACACGCCATCGCAATTGAAAAGGGCAAAAATTTATCCGTTTGCACGAAATAGCGGAACGCCGCTACGCCAAAAGGCATATAGATCAAAAAATCCACCCAGTTAATATACGTATTCGCCACAAACATATATCCGCAATAGGTGTAAATGATGCCAATCATCATACAAAGATAATCTGGAATCTTTTTAAATAAATTTTTCGCAAACCACGTCCCTGCAAACGCCGTCGTTGCGAGTTTTAATGCCATAACAACGCCTGCGGCACGCGCAACCATACCATCGCCAAAGATCAGGAACAAAAAGCTGAACGGACTGACAAAGAAATACAAAAACGTACCCGTTACGTCCACTCCGCCCACGATTGCATACGTGTAGGAAAGCGTGGATTTCCCATCCAAGACGTCAAAAAGGTGTTCGATAAACGGACAAATCTGTGCGGAAAGATCGTAACTTGCCACCGTCTTTTCGTTGCTGAACGGATACACGTGATATAAAAATAACGTCATTACGTACAGTGCCAAAACGGCAAAAGGCGCGAAAAACAGCGCGTAATTCTTTTCAAAAAACGCTGTCATTCTCGCCTTGATCGATTGTTTTCCCGACGCGGAGTTTTCTACGTTTTCCTCCACCGTCACTGTTTGTTGCTGTTCCATAGTTTTATTGTACCACTTTTTTGCCTACAAGTCAAGGCATTCTAGATATTGCTTATAAAAAGTTAAAGGCGGGATATTGCTACCCCGCCCTTTTTCATTTACTTATCAATATTATTCATGCCCCACGCAATCATATTCACCGCAAACACAGCAGGGAATTTCCGTCATGCCGTAGTAGTATTCATAACAACTTTCGCAAAAATAAGCATCCTCTTCTTTATAATAGGTAATGTTTTCTTGCGTGCCACACCCCCAACAGCTGGGTGTATTCCATGCCACATAGCAGTCTTCGCAAAGATACTGAACTACATCCGCATAATATTTAATCGTTTCCGCATCGCCTTCCTTACCGCATTCTGCACAGCTATAAACGATCACAGCGTCATCAGGCAATGCGATCGTAGGAGCAGTTTTGCCTACTTCGGAAACTTTCACTTCTACCGCTGCTTTGAGGAAGTTGTCCGCTTCAATACTTTCTTCTTCCGATACGTAAACAGCTTCTTTGTACGCAACGTTTACTTCAAACGCGCTCGATACATATTCGATATTTTGATCTTCGTCATATTTTACGCTTGCCGATGCAGAGAGTTTATTGAACACAAGTTCTCCAATTTCCTCCAAAGGTAATCCAAGATCAGCCACTGTCATTTCAGCAAGATAAGCTTCTGCTTGCGCGATATACGTTGCAATCACAAGCGCGGGTTCAGTTTCTTCTTCACCGCCTTCGTTTACCATCGAAGAAACAAACTGGTCAACCGTCATTTCGCCTATTTCTGCAATAATATCTTCTTGAATATCTACTGCTTTAATTTGGTCAACTACCTCTTTGCCCATTTCCTCTTCTAAGATAGCAGCAATTTCTTCGTTTGCAATCAAAGCATCTTTCCATTCCTGAACGGTTTTGTCCGTTTCCGCTTTCACTGCCTCGTCGATTGCTTTATACGCATCAGCAACCTTCATTTCGCTGATTTCGGTTACTTCGTCGAAAATCTTTTCCGTCGTCCAAGCGGGGTTGATCATTTTTAAAACGTCGTCAATCGCTTCGACAACCGTCGTATTTTCCACATCCAACGTCTTGATATACGCAAGCAAAGCGTTTATCCAAGCGGAACCGTCTTCCGTCACCGTCTTCACGCCTTCTTCTGCTTCCACGTCTTCAAAGATTGCATCAAATGCAGCATCAATGTCTTTATATTCTTTCTTTACCGTTTCTACGATTACGTCGCCAAACGCGGAAATTTGTTCTTCCGTTATACCAGTTTCCGCCATAGCTTCTTCCAAAACCGTGCCGATATCATAGATCATGCGATACATACCTGCGCCCTGGTCTAAGTACGCTACTCCATCTACAAGGCAACCTTCCACCGTCACTTTTGCGCCTTCAATTACCGTACCGCCAATCGTAGCGTCAAATTCCGCATTAACACCGCTGTCCGTCCAAGCCAACACTACTTCGCCCTCTACCGTAGCGGTTATAGGTTCAGAAACCAACTGTCCATTGTCATTAGCATAATTCTCCTTCGTTGCGAAAGAAGCGTTGAATTCTACCTTTGCCGTCTTCACGCCGTCAGCCCATTCAGTGAATTTTTGCGCTGTCGTCGTTTCCGGCGGAGTTATAGGTGCAGCACTAGAATTATTGCTACTATTGTTGCTCTGTTGGCCACCCACGTTACATGCTACGCCCGAAAACGCAAATCCTGCGCAAAGGACGAATGCCGCTGTTCTTTTCCACATTTTCATAGTTTTTTCTCCTATTTTTTGTTATTCTCTTCATTGAAGAATATATAAAATCTTCATTTTTTGCATTATAACATATTATGGTTTGTTTGTCAATATCTTTTAAAAAAAATACTTAGCTCTTGACAATATTTTACTCTTTTAGAATATGAAAAACTCCGACGAAAGGTGTCTTCCCACGGAGTTTTTTGCTCATTATTTATTTTGGATATATTCATCAATCGCCTTCGCTGCGATTTTTCCTGCGCCCATCGCTTTGATTACGGTTGCCGCGCCCGTTGCCGCGTCACCGCCGCAATACACGCCTTCAATCGAAGTTTTCCCCACTTCGTCCACCGCAATTTCGCCTCGACGGAGCGTTTCCAATCCTTCCGTCGTCGCTTTTAATAAGGGATTTGGCGACGTGCCGAGGGACATAATCACGCAATCGACAGGAATGACAAACTCGCTGCCAACCACCGTTTTTGGAGAACGACGACCGCTTTCATCAGGTTCACCAAGCTCCATTCGCACACATTCGATACCGCTTACCCAGCCGTAAGAAGGATCGCGCGGATTCGTCGTTTCCGTCGCTAAAATTTTCGTAGGATTTGTAAGCAGATCGAAAACAATACCCTCTTCTTTCGCGTGCTCGATCTCTTCACGACGAGCAGGCAATTCTTCCTCACCACGACGGTAGATGATATGCACTTCCGCTCCCAAACGTTTTGCCGTACGCGCCGCATCCATCGCTACGTTGCCGCCGCCCACGACCGCTACGCATTTCCCATGTTGAATGGGAGTACGACTGTCCGTTTCATACGCTTTCATAAGGTTGGAACGGGTCAAAAACTCGTTCGCGGAATACACACCTTTCAAGCTTTCGCCAGGGATATTCATAAACTTGGGCAAACCCGCCCCCGAACCGATAAATACGGCGTCAAAGCCATATTCCGTCTTTAATTCTTCAATCGTGATGACACGCCCAATAACCATATTCGTTTGAATTTTCACGCCAAGCGCTTTTAAATTGTCCACTTCTTTTTTGACGATGTCTTTGGGTAAACGAAATTCGGGAATTCCGTACACCAACACGCCGCCAGCTACGTGTAACGCCTCGAATACGGTGACGTCATAGCCAAGTTTCGCCAAGTCCCCCGCACAAGTCAACCCCGCGGGACCTGACCCGATCACCGCGACTTTATGTCCGTTTTTCGCCGCGGGCGTAGGCGTTTCTTTTACGTTTTTGTTGTGCCAATCCGCAACAAATCTTTCCAATCTGCCAATCCCGACCGATTCACATCCCGCTTTAATACCGCGCGTGCATTTGCCCTCGCATTGTGTTTCCTGAGGACATACTCTACCACAAACCGCGGGTAAGGAAGAGTCTTTCGCAATGATTTGATACGCCGCCTCAAATTCTCCTTCCGCTACTTTGGCAATAAATTCAGGAATGTCAATATTGACGGGACAAGCCGCTACGCAAGGACGATTTTTACAACCGATACAGCGTTTCGCCTCGTCGATCGCCATTTCCGCCGTGTACCCAAGCGCTACTTCTTTGAAATTTCCGTTACGCACCATGGGGTCTTGCGTCGGCATAGAATTTTTTAAAGGATTCATATTGAATTTTGCCATATCATTCCACCTCCTTGTTTAAAAGGTTGCAAGAGGTTTCTCTTTCGCGTTTTTCAAACTCTGCATAGGCGTTGGAACGACTGATTGCTTCGTCGAAATCAATTTCATGACCGTCAAATTCCGGCCCATCCACGCAAGCAAATTTCATTTGACCACCCACCGTCAAACGACAGCAACCGCACATACCCGTACCGTCGATCATGATGGGGTTCATACTGGCAATCGTTTTCACTCCGTATTCTTTCGTCGTTAAGCAAACGAATTTCATCATAATCAAAGGCCCTATCGTGATTACTTCGTCAAACCGTTCACCTTGTTCCAACAATGTTTTTAACGGCACGCATACGTTGCCTTGCTCCCCATACGAGCCATCATCCGTCATCATATACGTTTTTGAAGAATACGTCGTAAATTCTTCTTCCAAAATCACAAGATCTTTGTTCCTAAACCCGATAATAGACGTCACTTCTACTCCTTGTTCATGCAAAGCCCTCGCCACGGGCAAGGCGATTGCGCAGCCCACACCACCGCCTACAACGCAAACTTTTTTCATGCCGTCCACTTTCGTAGGTCTGCCCAAAGGGCCAACAAAATCGGGAATATACTCTCCTACGTTTTTTGCGCCCAAACGCATCGTGGAGCCCCCTACAAGCTGGAAAATAATCGTCACCGTCCCCTTTTCACGATCATATCCTGCCACGGTGAGCGGAATACGCTCCCCGTCCTCGTCCACACGCAAAATGACGAACTGACCCGCCTTAGCTTTTTTCGCCACAAACGGCGCGTAAATCTCCATTTGCATCACCGTCGAGTTTAACGATTTCTTACTGACGATCTGGTACATTTTTACTCCTTTACCGCAAATGCGGTTTCATATTCTTTCACTTTTTATTATAACGGGAATTTAGGAAATTGTCAACGCTACGCACTTTGCTTTGGTGAATTAGGCGTAGAATTTTTTTTATATAAACTTTGATTTTTTCCTTCTTTTTAATTGCTTTTCCCTTCGGGAAGGTGTATAATGTTTTTCGGTCTTAACAAAAGTAAAAAAAATAGAGGTTTTGATATGGAAATTTTGCTTAGCTTATCCATCTCTTTGCTTGCAGGGCTTTTAATGTCCCGTTTGGCAAAACTTGTCAATCTCCCTGCCGTTACGGCGTACCTCGTTGCAGGTATTATCGTCGGGCCTTATCTTTTGGGACAACTCAGTTCCTTGATTGGTGTAGATGGTTTGGGGTTCACTAGCCAACCTGCCGCAAACGGCGGTCTTACTAGTAAATATTTACACTCGTTTTCCATCATCAGCGATGTAGCTCTTGGCTTTATCGCCTTTTCGATCGGAAACGAATTCCGTCTTTCGCAACTGAAAAAGATCGGTAAACAAGCGACGATTGTTGGGATTTTGCAAGCGGTAATTACGACAGTTCTTGTGGATATTGCATTGATTGCATTGCATTTCGCTATGCCCAAAGTGTTGCCTTTGGAAGCAGCGATTATCCTCGGCGCGATTGCTTCGGCTACTGCGCCTGCGGCGACGCTTATGGTTGTCAAACAGTATAAGGCGAAAGGTCCTGTTACCGACATCTTATTGCCCGTAGTTGCTTTGGACGACGCGGTGGGCTTGATTTTATTCGCCGTTTCTTTCGGTATTTCCAAAGCCTTGCACGTCGGCGTTGTTAACCCCGTTTCCATTATTGTAGAACCTTTACTGGAAATCATTTTGTCGTTGGGGCTTGGCGCAGTTATGGGTTATCTTTTCAGCCTTTGCGAACGTTTTTTCCATTCCCGTTCCAAGCGTTTGGCGGTGTCCGTTGGGTTCGTTTTGATGACGATTGCTCTCTCGCAAATCAAATTCTCTATCGGCGGCGTACACGTTGGTTTTTCGTCCTTGCTCGTTTGTATGATGCTCGGTACGATTTTTTGCAACGTTTGCGATTTCTCCGAAGAATTGATGGACAGAGTTGACCGTTGGACCGCCCCTCTCTTTGTCGTTTTCTTCGTGACGAGCGGCGCGGAACTTGACCTTTCCGTATTCACGAGTGGTTGGATCGTATTGATCGGCGTTGTGTATCTTATCTCGCGTTCAATCGGTAAATATTCCGGCGCGAATTTGAGTTCTAAAATCTCCAAATGCGACGATAATATTGTTAAATATCTCGGCATTACGCTGTTGCCGCAAGCAGGCGTAGCGCTCGGTATGGCGGATATGGTAAAAAGTTCGGTGGAATTTTCAGGTACGGGCGTTGCGGAAATCGTTGTTAGTATCACGTTGTTTGCCGTATTGATCTACGAGCTTGTAGGCCCGGCATTAACGAAGATGGCGCTTTTGAAAGCAGGTGAAATCAATCCCGAAGGCAAGACTAGCGCGCGCCACGAACACGCGAAAAAACTTGCTAAGCAAGCCTCAGAAAATCTTCCTTCCGAACCCTTAACGGAAAGCGTAGAAACCGAAACACAAGAAACGGAAACGACAGAAGCAACTCTCATTGTCGAAGAATAAAAACACGGTTACAATCCAAACAAAAAAGCGAGTATGCAATTTTTGCACACTCGCTTTTTTTGTATAGAAAAACCGCCGAGCGTTTTTTCGCTCGGCGGAAACCTTTTATATGAATTGTTTTTTAATCGCTTACGCTACAACCGACGTCAAAGTGATCGTCGTATTGATTTCCAACGCATTGGAAGAGAAGGTCAACGTTGCACCTGCTTCCACCGTAATCGTTGCGCTGAAACCGGTTGCCATCGTCAACGTTACGTCTTCTACACCGCCGATGATATAAACTTCCGTTGTGCCGTATGCAAGCCCCGTCAAGTTTACGGTGATGGTGTATGTACCAGCTTCTACGTTGTCAGCAATCGTAACCGACTGCGTTGCGCCAGGTCCAGCAATTACAAGCGCTACGGGCATACCGTCTACAGAAAGTTCCGTTTCGTTATTTTCCGCCTCGCCGCCGCCTACTACCGCGCCTGCGCCCGTGCCCGTAAAGGTGATTTCATAGAACATACCAAACGTCCAAGTACCAGCCAAAACGGTCGTATCCGTATCCGAGCTCTTCGTCATCGACGAGCCATTGTACATCAATACGCCGTCAACAAAGGTGATCGTAAAGTTAGTAGCCACTACGCCGTCGCTGTACACGGTAACGTTGCCGTCTGCGTCGATCGACCAAGTATATTCGCCTTCAAGCGCGGGATTCTGCATATCCGTCGTTACGGTAAAATTGGATTCTACCGCAATTTCCATAAACGTGAAGTCGAAAACAACCATTTCGCTTCCCAAATTCATTATATATTTCCAGCTACCAGCCAAAACACTTGTGTTATCGTCCGAATATTTCGTCAATTCTTTGGGATAAGAAGTAGAATTTGCCGTCAAAACACCGTTCACAAAGGTAAGCGCGTACGTATCGTTGAAGCTTGCAACTTCGCCGTTTGCATAGATCGTAATACTACCATCTGCGTCAATCGAATACGTATATTCGCCTTCGTTTGAGGAAGTGTTCATATCCGTCGTTACGATAAACTGCGCACCGCTTGTTGCTTCGCCGCCGCCCTGGTTGCCGTCGTCTTCCGTAGAAGCTGCTACGAACGTTACGTAGAAGTCATAATCGAAGAATTTGTTTATAAATTCAACCGTCAAACAGATAACTTCGGGGCTTTCCACTTCAAATACAATAGCGCCCATAACCTTCACACCGTTGATGATGAAGCAATATTCTTCCAAGGACGTGATGGGGGTAGGATCTCCCCAAGGCGTTACATATACCGTGTACGTACCCGCTTCCGTCGCGTCAATGATAAATTCTTTCGCTTCATCTACGCTTTCAAACATACCTGCGTAAATATTAGTGGGATATTCGCCGGGTTCGAGTTCGATTGCCCATTCGTTTGCTTTTTCACCTGCGGGTTGCGTATAACCGTAGTTGATCGGATTTTCCCATTCGTCCATTTCGCCGTTATCCACGGAAATCGTCCATTCCTGCGTATAAGTAACCCAAGAGAACATTTCCCCAAACGTAACCGTTGCGTTGATGCTAAACGCCGTCGTCGTGCCAACGTCCGTTGCGTTTTCATTCGCCGCAAGCGTTACGGGATAATAACCATTTTCTTCGTCAAATGCGCCAATCGTGTATTTGAAGTTTACAACTGCATCCACCGACGTGAACACGCCCGTGCCGTCTGCATTCATCGTCAATACGTATGTATCAACAACCGTATAGGTTTCATAATCCATTACGTCATAAGACCACGTACCAACGATTGCGTTTTGTTCAGTCACTTTTTCTACTGCGTAACCGTCAACTTCGATTTCGTAATCAGCCGTAAATTCAATAATCGAACCAAAATCATAACCGTTGAACAACGTAGCTTTAAAGCCTTCGCCATTCGTCCAATCGTACGTATATTCCGCATCATACAACTTCAAAACGTTGTTTTCCGTTTCTTCGTCGTATTCATACGTCTGCCACGTAATCAACGCTTTACCGTTCGTTGCGCCTTCTGCTGCGGGCGTAAATTCTACGGTGTAAACGTTGATACCGTCTTCCATGTAACGATATTTGCCGTTCAATACTTCCGCTACGTTTTTCACTTCTACCATAACCGTTTGGTTAACCGTATTATCTGCATTAGAAGTAAATACAACCGTGTACGTACCAGCCTGAAGATCTTCCAACGTCAAAATGTTCACATAGCCACTTTCCCAGTTTTCAGGATCTTCCCAAGAAACTTCTTCCGTCGTTACCGTTTCACCGTTTACCGTCACCGTATAGGAAAGATCATCACCTTTATCCACGATTGCGCCAAGGATTACGGAAGCGCCTTCGCCTACAACTACATTAGAGCCTACAAGCGTGGGATAATAGTAGGTGTAAGAACCAAACCAACCTTCTTCTTCCCTTTCTTCATAGGAATATACCGTAATTTCGCTGGGAATGGAAGCAACTACGTTTACTTTAAGATCAAACGCCTTGCCATCAATGCTAATTTGAATCGTATGTTCACCAATAGCATAGCTGTTCAAATAAATTGCATAGTTGCCAGCCTCGTCTTCTTCCGCACCGACAGACATATCCCAAGAGTCAATCGCTTCACCCGTTGCTGTTATATCACTCAAGGCAATGATAGCCGTTTCGGGCTGTACTTCCGCGAAATACAAATATGTCGTACTGCCTTTTTCGATCGTAATCGAATCGGTTACGGCATTTCCTTCTGCGTCAACCAATTTATAGGAAGACATCAAAACTTCTTCTGCGGGATATTTGTTTTCAGGAACTTCTTCTACGTTTTGTTCGATCGTATAATTCGTCTGCACGTAGCCTTCCTCGCCTTCTTTCACTTTGTACGTCGTTGCGTCGCCTTCCGTTGCGCCTGCAATTTCTTCAAAACTATCAAAGCCGTAAGACGTTACTTTCACGTTTGCGGTTTTTACGTAATACGTATCGCTGATTGTGAAGCTCACTTCTACAACGTACAATTCGTCTTCATAGTAGCCGTACGAGAAGGAATAAACGCCTTCGCTTACCGTTTCCGTGAAGTCTTTATTCGTGTTGATTTCGCCTACTTCATAAAGACCTGCAATCAAGCCTTCCACGCCGTAGAAACAACCCATCGTATAGGTTACGGGATAGGAGAATTTATATCCTTCAAGGTTTTCCACCGAGATTTCGTGCGAAAATTCCGTCATTCTCGATACGTTGCCTTCGCTGTCTTTTTCAATTGCAAAAATTTCGCCGCTTGCCGTTTCGGAATACCATTCTTCACTGCCAACATATTCGTTAACCGAAGATACGTACAAATAATCGCTGCCATAAATGTAATTCACCAACGTACCGAAGTAATCGTTGAGCTCAATCACACCGTTTCCAACCTGCGATTTCTTCGCCGAAGCAAGCTCAATCGCTTTTGCTACGGTGGAAACGTCGGGTTCTGCTACGTGGTAGCCGCAAACGGTACAATCGCCCATTGCATCGGGCGTGTGCGCTGCGTCGTCAGCTTTTACGTCATGGAAACAATTCGCCGCGTGCCAGTGGTTGGTTTCGTTGAAGGACCATTCGGTTTCATACGTGTGCGTGTGGTCGCCTGCATAGGAACACACGTCGCAAATGCCGTCTTTGTTCGCATCCGTGTGACCGTCGATATCTGCCTTTTCGTCCGCGTGTTCACACGTACCAGCATGCCAGTGTTTCGTCGCGTCGGACGACCATTCCGTTGCATACGTATGCGTGTGCGTATTTTCCTCCGCGGGCGCATTACAAGCTGCAGCAGACAGCATTGCAACGCAAACAACGGAGAGAGAAATGAAACGATTAAATTTTTTCATAATAATGCCTCCTTTTTTGCATTAAATAAAAATTTTCTTAAAAATTAAATATAATAACAGCAAGCAAACAACCATTGGTCTGCTTCGGTTGCGTAGATACGGTAGCCAAGTTCTGTCTCTGCCGTCGTTTCCGCCCAACCGTTGCCATCTTTGAAATAGAGCTGTGAAATTGCAAATTTTTGCAAGAAATCTTTTACTTCCTGCGTTACGGGATACACACCGTCATTGTTTGCGATATAATCCGCAAGCCCTTTGTAGTGCCCCATATTTTCCATGCCGACTACGCCTTGCGATACTACCGACGCGCCGCCTTCGATAAAGAGTTTATAATTCTCTTTTCCATCTCCTACCGTAAGCGCCGCATTCCCGACCGATTCCACGTTCGCAAAATGAATTTCCGAGCCTTTGTTTAAAGCAAAAAACCTATGCCGACGCGTGATTTGCGCGTATAAAATCGGGCCGTCGTAATTCCCCGTCGTTTCGTTGTAAAGGTGATAAAACCCGTCCATTTCATTCAAACCAAACATCGTTTCGTCAAAACGGTACGTTCCCTCGCCAAGCGGGATTTCGGGATAGGTCAGCGTACCTGTCGGCTGTTTGATTTTGCCGTTTTTCACCAACAAATCTTGATCGGGAATGATGATGGTCTTCTCTGTTTTTTCATCGGCATAATCCGATTGATATTTCACAAGAAAACGTACCGTAATGGGATATTCGCCCGTTTTGCTGGTCGCTTTTACGCCGAAGATATAATTGCTGCCTATCTTTGACGCGTCCACGTCAATCACGTATTTCACGTTTTTCGTGTAATCGGACGCCGTACCACCGTCGTCTAACGTATGACTAAACTGGTTAAAAGCAAACGTACCGTTGTAAATGTCAAAAGACGGATTGATCTCATTCGCCGTAATATCCTCCACCGTTTCAATGATATACGTTCCTGAACGGTTCGGGGAAAAATGATAATATACGGGTTTGTTTGCTTTGGTAACTTCCGTCGTATATCCACCAAGACGGGTGAGCTTGATTGCTCCGTTGTAGGTGTCCGTACCTTTACCGATCGTGCGGTTGTAATCGTACAACTGAATAACAATATCCCTTTGCGAATTGCTCGCTTGATAGATGTTCGGATCGTACATATACGTTTCAGGTAAGCCGTGTAGCGTTACTGCGTAATCGCCGTCCAAATCCTGCATTTTTGCTACGCCGTTTTCGTCAAACGCCGAACGGTACACGCTGAACCCATCGCTCCATTGTGCTTCCATGCCATCCGTTTGGGTATAAGGCAAACCACCTGCAATCAAAGAAACAGTAAACACATTCGTTTCCTCTTCCTCGTTTTTCTCCGTAGAAGAACTCTCCGTTGCCGAAGAATTTCCGCCGACGGTATGCGACGAAGAATTTTCAATGCCGTGGTATTCCCCGCAAGCGCAGAACATACTTAGGACAAGCAAAAGAGTAAGAAAATTAGAAAACATCCTTTTCATTGCATACCTCCTTTTTGTCCGCCGCCCGTCTTCTTGAAAAAGGACACAACGTCCACCCATTTGAGTTTTCGTATCACTACGTCCGCAATAAACAACGCTACTGCTAAAATCATAAAAGGCACGATTAGTTCGAGCGTATAAGTCGCAACTTCCTTTTCGTCGTTTTCCAGCTTCACCTCGCCATTTTGATAAACGTTGCCTCTATGACGAATGGCTTTATGCAAAGCGGAAACATCAAAGGTTTGGAACGCATCGTATTCCTGCCAATAGGACAAATGGATATATCTAGTTGCCGTAAACGCCTGATCTTCATACATCTCGTACGTAACACGAAGTGTGTATGCGCCCAAATCGGACGTTGCAAATTCATGGAAATATTGCATTCCGTCAAAGGTCATTGTATAGCTTTGCGTATCGCCGCTAGGCGAAAGGACTTCCAACGTTGCCACCGCGTCCGCTTTCAACGTGACGGGCGTTACTTTCACTGATGCAAAAGCTCCACCGAATGAAGTTTCCACTGTATAGGGAACGTCTATTTTCTCTTTGGGCGTGTTCACTGTCAACATATTGTTAAAGAACGCCGCGCCCTCGCCGTCCGTCCAATCTTGCACCCACGCGCCTGCCATATCGGACGTAAAGGAAGACACTTTGCCGTCGCCATAATTCCAATACGCGTAAACGGGGGCTTTTTTCACGCCGCTTTCCTGCACGTAATCCACGGAAAGTACCGTCGTCGCGCTAGCTTTCGCTTTGCCATACACGTAGCCGTGAAGTTTAGGTAACGTAGGCACGCCGTTGAGGATTTTGTCCGTTGGTCTTTCAATGTTTACACCAAATTCCCCTTCGATTACCGTTTCCGTGATCTCGTCCGCAATCTCCGTCAAAATCAAATCGGCAAGCTGTTTTTCGTCGGACGCGAAATAATACTCGCCGCCGCCTACCCTTGCGATCTCCTGCAACGTTTCCTCTCCAGGTTTATAGTTAGAGTTCAAAACGGACACGTAAATGTCGTTTTGTCGCATCTCTTCCACTACCGCCAACGGCTGATCGGGTTCGGACGCGTACGACATTCCGTCGCTGATGAGCATCACTTGCTTTTCCGAATAGGGCAGGTGTTTCATAAATTCCAGCGTTACGTCCAGTGCCCTGCCGATAAACGTACCTTGCGCGGGTTGTAAATCGTTGACGATTTGCACCACTTCCGCTTTGTTCATCACTTTCGTCGGGGTCTGCACTACGCTGACTTCGCCCGAAAAAGATACAATCGCTACGTAATCGTTCGGATTGAGCGTATCCAACAGCTGTACTGCCGCTTGTTTCGCTAAAATAAGTTTGTAATTTTCCTGCATACTGCGCGATACGTCCACAACGATCGTCACAAGTTTAGGGTCTTGGTCTTTGTTTCCGAATTTGACGGGCAGCATATCTTCCAACTGCTTCAATACTTCGTCTGACTTGTTTTGGATTTTGGTGTCGCCTACGGTAATCAAACTCTTACCAAACAGCGAAACCGCTTTATCCAAACCGCTGACAAAGGCCGTGAAGTTGTTGAGTTCTCGCACGTCCACGTTAGACAGCAAGATTTCGTCGTATTGACAAAGCGTTTCCACCGTATAAGGCACGTCGGGATCGTTGACGTAAGCGGTAATTTCCGCTCTATCGCCATATCTTTGCACTGCCGCGTCCGCATCCGCTTGCTTACCCGTAATCACGAGCACTTGCAATTTTCCCGCTACTTCCTGCGTAAAGGAATAGCTGTTGTTGAAATCGGAAATATCTTCCGCGGTTTCCACACGCACTTCGTAGGCAAACACGCCCTCTTTGGAAGTGTCGAGCGGAAAACTTTCCACGTTTGCGCCACGCGTAAGGGTAAGAGCTTTTTTGCCGATCTCCTCGCCGTCTTTATACAAGTACGCCAACGCCTGCGTATCTACGCCCGATTGAAAACGCACCTCTACCGTCGTTTCGTGATCGATATACGTTGATTGCGTATATTCCACGCCGCTGATTTGTACTTCCTTCACGTCGTCCGTCAAGTTATCGTCCAAATACATCGCATCGATCTTCACGCCTTGCGCGTATAAACTTTCGATTGAGCGCACCAACGCTTCGTCGTTTTCATTCGATTGTTTACCGTCCGTAATCAATACAATCCGCTTAATCACGCCATTTTGAAAGAGCGTACCCGTATAATCCAACGCCTGCGCAATATTCGTTGCACTATCGTCCACTTTGGCGTTTTTCACACTCTGTACGTCCGCGCCAAGCTCGGTGAGAAGTTCATAATCCTTCCCGAAACACACGACACCCAATTTGGAATTTTTCGGTAATTCCTTTTCGACATTTTGGATATATTCGTCCATGATGTCAAGATTTCTATGTGCCGAATAGGACACGTCCGCAACGACGTATACGTTGGTTTCCGTAATGACCGCCGTCAGCGTCGTACCAGCCGCCGCCAACGCAATCAAAGCCGTAACAATCAAATGCAATACGACGGAAACTACTGCGTGCCAATCACGGTTGTCTTTCCGAAACGCTACGAAAAAGGGAAGCAACACAATCAGCGCAAGAGGTATGGCGATGAGTAACAAATATACGTTATCGAAGCTGATATTTATCATAACAATACACCACCCAATCCGCTAGGAAAATGACCGTCAACCCGATGAACAAAAATACGAGATCGTCGTATTTTCCGTCCCTACCGTTTGCCGTAGCTTCGCCCTGCAATGCGATCTGCGGTTCAAACGTAGCCGGAGCGCGTTCGACTTCGGGAAAAGCGACGTATACGTTGTAACGGCGTTCGTTGCCCGCGATTGTCATTGTGATCGCGTACGTTCCCGCCTCGTCCAACGTAAATTCATCCGCCTCGGCATCCGTAGTTACATAATACGTATTGCCAAGCGGCGTGTCGATTTTCACGTTTTCACAGCCCGATAAAACGTTGATTTGCAACTTTTCACCGCCGCTGTAAGATACTTTTTCTACTACTTCGGGGAAAGAATACGTCAATAAATTGTCCGTCAGTATTCCAAAATTCATCAACAACGGGAAGTTGGTGTCATGCAAATCAAATGCAAACACTACCTCACGATTGCCGTACGCGTTTTCCCCTGTGAACACCACGGGATTGCCTTTATAAGAAAGTAACGTGGTAAAATTACGGTACACTCCGTATTTCATATACTTGGCGATATAGATTTCCTCTTCCGCCAAGATATTTTCCATCAATTTTTTTGCCGTGGACGAGCTGGAATTTGTGTACGTCAACGTATCCGCTTGCTCTAATACCACTTCCGTCTGTACGCTAAATCCCGTTTCCGCTACGCTTTCGGTAAGATTGAAAAACCAGACCGCGCCGTCCTTGGGCAACTGCGCAGGATTGTACGAATCAAAAATATACAGTCCATAACCGCTTTGTCCCGTGTATTTTGCCGTAGGCAACACCGTCACTTCTGCCGTACTCACCGATTCAATCGCCGATTGAATAAAGAAAGGAGTGTCGCTGACAAGTAACGTTTTGTACGCATTTTCGTTTTCGATATTGAATACGATACATTCGTTGTCCTCTTGCAAAGCATCGGCGTTTTGCATCCGAGTCGTAAAGGAAAGGAATTTTTCCAACGCACAAGTAAATTCAAACGTAGCCACGCCGCCTTTTTCCACTTCCACCGCTTTTGTTTGCAGGGGCGTTGTTTCTCCGTTTACATAAAATTCCACCGTCAACGCAGCCGCGGTTTCGTAGGAAATAGCTTTGCCTATCACCTCCAAAACGCCGTTTTCGTAAACGTACTCCACGTCAAAAATAGCGTAATTGTCTTCCCCTGCCGCTACGTTGACAAGCTGGATATTCGAAACGTTTTCATACGTTTTGTCCGTCACGAGATAGGTTTTTGTCGCAGGATTTTCATGGAAATACCCCTGCGCTACCCCCAGCGCATCCGTAAAATCGGAAGATACGTGCGTAGGCATCAAACCGTCCAACAGGGACAACGTCTTTTCCTTGTCTTCCGTTTTTTCGCACAATACGTTCGTCGTCGCGCCCGTATAAATCAGCGAATACGTACTTCCGTTGACAGATTCCTCAATGATTGCGGCGATTTCGTCCTTGCCGCGCTGCAAACGCGTTTTCGCGTCCTTTTGCATATTCATACTACCCGAACCGTCTAAAATAAAGCAATAATCCATCGCTTTATTCGGTAAAACAATTATGGGGTGCGCAATCGCCAGCGATAAACACGCCACTGCCAAAAGTTGCAACACCAAACCGATAATGCCCGTCAAACGGCTGAGCGGATTTCTTCTTTTTAAAAACCGTTCGCTAAGCGTCCAAAGATAGGTGGACGAAATTGTTTGCTCGGTATATTTATTTTTGATGATATAGACGAGGATCAACACGGGAATCCCGATCAATCCCAACAACCCTAAGGGATAAAGAAAGCTCATTTCAGCACCCCCATATCCACGAGTCTGCCGAAGAAGATTTCGTACATGGAATCCTCTGCCGCCGCTAACAAATAATCCGCTCCGCGCGAGCCACAGTAATTTTTAATACGTTCGGTTGCGAAGCGCACCGCTTCACGATACGCCTGCGCGATTTCTCTGTCAATATTTCTGCGATAGTTTTTCCCTTGGTCTTCGGAATCAAACAAATGCATCTTGCCGCGTATTTGAGGATTGAGTTCTTCTTTAGACATCACTTGTATGCAAAAAGCATGACGTTTCTTTTCCGCCAAATAATCGATGGCGCGTTCGTAATCGTTGTCCGTTAAAAAATCGGAAATAATCACGGACATACCGTCACCGTGCCCCACTTTCGTGGGCAAAATCGCTTCGCTGATATAACTGTCGCCTGAAAATTCGATATCGTTGAGTTTCCCGATATTCGCAAGATAAGCTTCCTTGCCGACGATACCGCTGATAATTTCTTCAATTTCTTTTTCTTTGATGACGTAAACGGACACCTTATCCATCTCCGCGACGGATAAATATGCTAGCGTCGCCGCAATCTTAATTGCTTGCTCCGCTTTTTTGCTTTTGCCGTAGTTCATGGAACGGCTGGCATCGATATAAATCCGCGTATGCATTTGTCTTTCATCCAAGTAGAGCTTTAAATACAGCTTATCAAAGCGCGAAAAAGCGTTCCAGTCGAGTTTGGTAATATCGTCGCCTGGAATATAATCGCGATAGTCGGCAAATTCACAAGAAGAACCGAAGTTTTTACTTTGGTGGTTTCCTCCGAACAGTCCGCCGACGTTATTTTTGATAAGCATTTGCAACGACTCTACCTGTTGCAAAAATGCTTCGTTGATTGCCCATTTGCCCATAATGTATATCGAAAGCCTTTTTTTTTACCTTTTTATTTGGATAATTTCTTGTTTTCTTTAATAAGTTGCGCTACGACGTCGTCCACCGTCAAGTGTTCGTTTACGGCGTTGTAATTGATTTTAATTCTGTGCCGCAAAATCGGTGCCGCCAACGCGTCGATATCTTCATAGGAAACGTTGTAATTCCCATTGATGAGCGCACGGACTTTCGCGCAAGTGATGAGTGCCTGCGCCGCTCTCGGCGACGCGCCGTTTTTGATGTATTTTTTCGCCGTTTCCGAAGTTTTGGGAAGTTCGGGATGGGTGTTGGAAACGAGGTTCATAGCGTACATCAACACTTCCTCGATTACGGGAACGCCTGCCGCCAACGCGCGCATCTTCAAAATCGTTTCTCCGTCCACAACCGCTTCTGCCGTTTCCGCCATCGTCACCTGCGTCATCGTAACGATATTCGCGAGTTCTTTGACTTCGGGGAAAGTCATAATCAACTTGAACATAAAACGGTCCATTTGCGCTTCGGGCAAAGGATACGTACCGTCTTGTTCAATCGGGTTTTCCGTCGCCAACACGAAGAAGGGTTCTTCCAATACGTACGTTTCGTTTGCCACCGTCACCTTATGTTCCTGCATAACTTCCAACATCGCCGATTGTGTTTTCGGCGTAGCGCGGTTAATTTCGTCCGCCAACACCAAGTTGGCAAAAATCGGGCCGCGACGGAATTTGGTGTTGAGTTTTCCATTCTCGTCCTTTTCCACAATGTTCGTACCCGTGACGTCGGAAGGCATCAGGTCGGGAGTGAATTGAATACGCGAGAACGGCAAACTGAGCGCACGGCCAAGTGAACGCACTAAACGAGTTTTCCCTACCCCCGGTACACCTTCAAGCAACACGTTGCCGCCTGCAATGATTGCAATAATGACGTTGTCGATAATCTCGTTTTGCCCTACAACGTCTTTACAAAGTTCCGCCTTAATCTTCGCAACCGCTTCACTGAATTGTTTCACTTGTTCGATATTTTCCATAACTCTTCCTTCCTTACTTGTCTGCATTGTTCGTTTCTTCTTTGTCCGCACCGTTGAACAGCGTGTCGAAATATTCCGCTAATTTTTTCGCTACGTCTTCGGGCAATTTCCCATCAATCATCAGCTGAGAGTATTTCGCATAGTACGCGTTGATAATCTCGCCGTATTTCACGTACGCACCCGTATCAGGATCGTACACCATATCGTCGCTGCCGTAAATAGTTTCACCGCTGCCGATACCGCCTTGGTTGACGCCGCTGTTTTCGTTTTCTTCCTCTTCGTCCTCGCCGCCGTTGCCGCCACCTAAATTAAGTTCTTCACTCAAAGGAGGCAGTTCCGATTTATCGATGCCGAAAATTCCCATCAGTTTCTCTATGACAAGCGTTCTCGTTTCCTTGTTTGTGCGTTGCTGTAAAATGGGTACGGCTACGTTGCGGTTTGCATCCGCGAAAATTTCGGATACTTTTTGCGTCAATACACCTTTTTCGGTGAGCTCCGCGTTTTCCGCCAAACTCTTTGCCTGCGCCGCCGTCGAAAGCAAAGCCGCATACAGCACGTCCGTTTGTTCCACCGTGGAATTTTCCACGCCTTTTTGTAATTCTTCCGCAAATTGTTTTAATTCTTCTTTCGTTTGCTCTACTGTCAGTGCTTCCGCATTCAACGCATCGCGGATTTCCGCCATACGCGTACCAATTTTCACCGTATCTAACGAATTGATCGCCGCAGCCAAATTTTTCACGTCCGCGCGAATGGAAAGATGCAACGTTTTACAAATCGTTTTGTATGTATTTACGCTTTCTGTAATCTCATCCGTTGTCACAATCGTCGCGATTACCAACGCTTTCATAAGACTCGCCTTATCCGTCGTTTGTAGGGAAATGGAAAGTTTTTCCAACTCCTTCACCACTTGCGTTTTCGCGCTTTCAATCATATTCGATTTACGAACTTCTTCGATCAAATCTTCCAATGCCGTTTGCTGCCAAACGGTCATAACGAACACGTCGTCCTTGTCGGGCTGTTCGGTAATCGGCGGCGCTTGTTTCGTCGGTACGATAATCGCCGCGCCTAACGTTGCCAACGACACCACCCCAATGACAATCCAAAGCCACAGCCGCTTGATTTGAAACGCTTTTTTCGGCGCGTTTGCAAGACGTTGTTCCGCGTCCATTCGTTGCAACTGCGCCACTGCTCCCTCGTCTTTTTCAAAGGCGAACATCGTTTGTACTTTCTCGTTTAGTTGCAACGTTTCGTCGAGTTGTTTTGCAATCCGTTTGTCTGATTTCCACAAGAACGTAAACAAAACGCCAAAGACGATTGCCGCGCTAACTCCGCCAACCAAGAGATAATATCCAACGTTCGCAAGGTCGCCTTGCCATTTATCCGCTAACAACAAAACGGACGCAAGAAGTATCCCAAACGATATGCCGCCCACCACGCTCTTCATCCATGCGTGACGGTGCAACCGTTTTTTAATTTTAATAAAAATTTCACTCATACGCCGTCCTGTTTCGCTGTATTTTTGTATGAAAATATTTTCCCATGATATAATTTATAATATATATTGTAGCACTCCCAATGAAATATGTCAATAAAAACGTGATTAAAAATAGGAAAAACAAAAACGTTTATACGAAAAAATCCCTCTTTTTTTATTTTTTTCGCAAACATTCTTATAATTTTTTTCGTGGAATAAGCAATTTTTTTTAGAAAAAGGTCTATACAGCAACAAAAAAATGTGTTATACTATTCACAATGACGTATTAGGCGAGGCTGTTTATGCAAAAGAACGTATTTAGCAAAAGAAACTGGCTCATTCTCGTATTGTTTGGGTTGATTGGGCAGATTGCGTGGTCGGTAGAAAATATGTACTTTAACCTGTTCGTATTTGAAACCATCTCCCCCGATCTTGACACCGTCACTTTGATGGTACAGCTTTCAGGAATTGCCGCTACGGTGACAACCTTGATTGCAGGCACGCTGTCCGATAAAACGGGCAATCGGCGGGGATATATCTCCTATGGGTATCTCATTTGGGGATTGACCGTCGCTTTATTCGGATTTTTGAGCGTGGAAAATATACAAGCCATTTTACAAACAAACTCAGCAAAAGCCATTGGCATTACGCTGACCGCCGTCGTTGTGGGTGACTGTGTGATGACCTTGTTCGGCTCGACTGCAAACGACGCCGCATTCAACGCTTGGGTAACGGATAACACACACGAAGAATACCGCGGGAAAGTAGAGGGTGTTTTGTCCGTATTGCCGTTGATTGCTATGTTAATCGTAGCGGGCGGCTTCGGGATTTTGGTGGAAATCGTTGGGTATCAAGGCTTGTTTTTGGGGCTTGGCGCGGTGATTACCCTTTGCGGCGTAGCGGGGATTTTTATCATCAAAGACAGCCCTGCCTTGGAAAAGAAAGGCACACTGAAAGATATTATCTACGGATTTAAACCGAGCGTTATTAAAAATAATCCGCCGTTTTATCTCACTCTTTTTATCGTCGGTGTGTACGGGATTGCCTGTCAAATTTTCATGCCTTATTTGATCATTTACATGAAAACCTACCTGCATTTCACAACGGTGGAATACAGCGTGGTATTCGGGCTTGCAATCGTTTTGGGCGCAGTTTTAAACGTGTGGCTGGGTGGCATCACGGATAAGCTGGATAAAACAAAACTCCTCTATCTTGCCGCGGCAATTTTGACCGTAGGCTTGGCGGGTATGTACTTCATGCACTTTGAAAATAAAATGTTGACTCTTGTCACGTTCGGCATTTTCGGGTTCGTGATGATTACAGGGTACATTCTTGTTTCCGCGCTTTGCGGCGCATTGACGAGGGATTATACTCCGCCCAAAGACGCAGGAAAATTGCAAGGCGTGCGTATGATTTTTAGCGTACTTATTCCCATGCTCCTTGGCCCTATGATCGGCAACGCAATCAATAAAGCCGCAAATATCCCCTTGCCCGACCTTGGCAGTGCGGACGTAATGACTACTCAATACATACCTGCCCCCGCCATTTTCCTCGCGGGCGCGATTGTAGCGGCATTGATGTTCGCCTTAATTCCCGTGCTTGGCAGTTCTGTTAAAAAGGCAAAAGCGGATAAAAATAAAAAGAATTTTATACGTTTAAAGACGGATTATGAAATCGAGGAAATCCCCCACAGCGAACACCCGATGCCGCAAATGATGCGCGAAAGTTGGCTGTGCTTGAACGGCGAATGGGATTTTTACAAAACGACAGTGAATGGAGAAAAATGTAACGAAGGTAAAATCCTCGTTCCTTTCTCCCCCGAAACACTCAACAGCGGCATAGCAGAAGATTTCTTATTAAAAAGCGGTGAAAAGCTGACCTATCAACGCAAAGTTACGCTAGATAAAACGCTTTTGAAAGGCGTTACCAAACTGCATTTCGGTGCGGTGGACAGCGAATGCAAGGTCTATTGCAACGGCGAACTTGTCGGTGAACACGTGGGCGGATTTACCGCATTTTCTTGCGATATTAGTAAGGTTGCGCGCGAAGGCGAAAATGAATTGACGGTGGAATGCTGGGATGAAGGCACGAGAAACCATGGTGCGCGCGGCAAACAAAGCGATAAACGCGGTGGTATTTGGTACACGCCGCAAAGCGGTATTTGGCAAACAGTGTGGTTGGAGAGTATGCCCTCTATCCACGTCGAAAATTTAAAAATTACCCCCGATTTTTTGACAAAAACAGTAAAAATGATGGCAAATGGGTGCGATTCAATGCAAATTGTTGTCTTTGACAACGGCAAGGAAATCCTGCGCAAAAACTTTGAAAAAGAAGTGATTTTGCAATACGATTTTGAACTTTGGAGTCCTGAAAATCCCAAGCTGTACGATTTTGAAATCACCACTGCCTCGGGCGATAAAGTGCAGTCCTATTTCGGGGTTCGAAGTTTTGGTCAAACCAAGGACAAAAACGGTATTGCGCGCCTGACCTTAAATGGGAAACCGTACTTTTTTAACGGCGTTTTGGATCAAGGCTACTGGTCGGACGGTATGCTGACTTATCCGTCTGACAAGGCGGCGATTGAAGAATTGCAAATGCTGAAGAACATGGGCTTTAACACAGTGCGAAAGCATATCAAATTAGAGCCGATGCGTTGGTATTATCATTGTGATCGATTAGGCTTAATCGTTTGGCAGGATTTTGTCAGCGGCGGTGGCGAATATAAATTTACACACGTAGCCGCATTCCCCTTCCTCGGTTTTAAACACCGCGACGACGATTATAAATATTTCGCACGCGAAAATGAACGAGGCAGGGTCGAGTTTAAGCAAATGACAAATGAAATTTTAGACTCCCTTTACAACTGCGTTTGTATCGGTGTTTGGGTGCCTTTTAACGAGGGTTGGGGACAATTTGATTCCGCGCAAATGACGAAATACGTCCAATCCAAAGACAGTACGCGTATCATCGATTCCGTCAGCGGTTGGCACGATCAAGGCGTGGGCAAAACGGAACTTTTGAGCCTGCATACCTATTATACTCCCCTTCGCATTCCCAAAGATGAACGCCCCGTGGTGTTAAGCGAATTTGGCGGCTATTCTATGAAATGGACGGGGCATGTATTTGATGAAGACAAAGAATTCGGGTATAAAAAGTTCCAAAATCAGAAAGATTTGCTTGCCGCGATCGGAGTTTTATATAAAGAAAAACTAACGCCGTTGATTGAAAAAGGTTTGTGCGGTTGTATCTATACGCAAGTTTCCGACGTAGAAGAAGAAATCAATGGTTTGGTGACTTATGATAGAAAAATCATCAAAATCCCTATTATGGATATGCGTAAGATTAACGATTACGTAATGGACGCGGCAAATAAAATTGAATAAACGAAATCAGGGAGGACAAAACGTCCTCCCTGTGTTTTTATTTTAAATTATTTATCAAAACGTATCGAAATTCAACGTGTTAAACACTTTACCGTCCGCAGTGCGCACCGCGAGCACGCAACCCGCCCAGTAATTTTTATCATTCCAGTTACAAGCTGCAATTTCCATCGTCACTTCTTGTCCTTTATATGCCAGCAACCAAGAATATTGCCCTGCGCTAGCACAATACAAGGAAATGGTCGTACCGTTAGACGTAAGCTCAATTTTTGTATAATAGTTCGTTTCTACATAGTTTACCTTTGCCTTTAACACAAACACTGTCGTCGAATAGTCCACCGTAACATCCAAATTGCGGAAGTCGTTTACCGTTTTATCCGTTACAAATTTTTCCGTAGAATATTCGTGCGAGCCGTAATTGTTCACCAAAATTTCCGCATTGACAATACACGTTTGCCCTGCTTGCGTTTGCGCATCGTCTTTTACGTAACGTTCTCTAACACCTTTCAAAATAACTTCATGCCCAATTTCCAAACCAACAAACTGATTGGTGTCGTTTACAACTACGGTAATCACACTGCCGTCTTCTCCGAATAAATAGAAACCGTTTTTATTGACCACGGAAGGACCTACGATGCCTTTTACAATGACGTCACTGTCCACTTTCGCAGCAATCGCTTCCGCTACCGTAATCGAATCATAGGAAACAGATTTCTCCATAACGATCGTCACCGTTTTGCTAAATGTTTTGCCGTTATACGAACCCGTCACCGTTACGGTTGCTTCGCCGTATTCGCCGCAATGCATCACCGTTTTACCATCAACCGTTTCAAAATAAACAACTTTTTCATTGCTCGACGTGTAGGAAAGCGTTGCGTTTTCAAAACCGAGAAGTTCGGAAGAAACCGTTGACGTCAATTCCAAAACAGGATCTGCTGTGTACTTCGTTTTAAACTGATCTACACCGTAATAATTTACTGCAAACTCTGCGGTGTCATTTGTGTCGAATACGTAGTTTTCGTCTATGATTTCAATGGGCAAGAAACGGTAAACACAACCCGTATCCGTGCTCTTCGCGTTTAATGCTGTCAAATACACAGTACAAATTTTACCATCAAACGCGTCAATCCAACTGAAATCTGAACCATTACATTGCGAATAGGTATATGTGCCCGTTTCCCCGTCAATGTCGTTGAAATAATAGTTCGTAAAACCATTGCCGGGCGCTTTCTTCACAAACGCAGTCACTTTATAGACCTTCGTCGTAATGTCATTTGAAATAGGATTTTCCAGCATCTCTTTGACCGTCGTTTCCGTGATCCCCGCCTTGCTGTATTCCCTTGCGCTTTCATCACAAGAAACAAGCGTCACTTCCTCCAACTGGTTGCAACCTTGATAACCGTGTTTACTTGCCGCAGACTGCTCTTTCTCCAACACCCAATACGTCTTGTTTGCCAAAATCGTAACCGTGTTGCCTTTTTTTACCCTGCTGGCAAAATCACCGTCGTACACGTAGATCGAACCCGTTTCGTCCACCAACATTACGCCACTAGGTTTCATTCCGAATGCGTACGTAATTTGCGCGACAACGCCCGTCACTTTCACTTTCGTATCCTTCGCCGCGTTTCTCGCTTCCGCCACACTCATTTCCGTATAAGCGGATTCATCAATATCGCCTTTGTTGGATTTAAACTCAATCAATCTTGCGTTTTTAACTTCTTTGGTTCCATCGTAATTTTGAAGAATACAATACAACAACACTTCATCGCCCTTATAAGGCTTTTCTTCAATGTCCGCATAACTGAGCGAACCGTCCGCACTGTACGTGCCATACACGTAAATCGAACCCGTTTCGTCAGAAATCATCATTTCTCCATATTGAGGGTTGTAAACAGTGTCAATAATCCCGCGAATATAATATCTTTCTGTCGTAATATTCCCCTCTTCACCGCAAAATTCCAACGCTTGCGCGATCGTAATAACTTCGTATTCTTCTTCATCGGGGTTCTCGTCGGGGTTCTCGTCGGGGTTTTCATTGGGGTTTTCATTGGGTACTTCCTCAGATGCGTTAAAAACGTCCCACCAATCCTGATCCAAAGCATACTCCGTTCCTAAGAAAGAACCTGCTGAAACGATAAACGCCAACAAAAATGACATAATTGCTTTCAATGCCTTCATTTGTATCCTCCAAAAATTTTATTCGTAAATATTATACCTTTTTATTCTTAAAAAGTAAAACAAATGACTTATTAAAAAAGAAAAAGTCTGAAATTTTTAAGTGTCCTCTTCACCTTTTATCAAATAAATCCGCTATAAAATAAATCCGCCGCCAAAGGTTTTACAACCCTTGACGGCGTTCTTCCTTTATTTCCTTTTTTTCGTCACAGCCGCTACGATGGTGTATAACGCCGCGAACAGCACGCCTGCTATCGGCCAAACAATCCACGTTTTCCCCCAATTAGAAGTGATAAAACTCCAAGCCAAATACCCTGCCGTTACCAAGCACCAATACGCGCCTGAAAACGCGCTCATGCGCTTTTCCTCGCGTTTTTTCTCCACCGCGTATTCCTCTTCTTGCAACAGCTTTTGATAGCTGCCGTGAACCATACCGAATTTTACAAATAAGAACACGCCGACTGCGACAAGCGCCAACAATAACGACAACATAAAGATTGTGATATGTTCAGGGGCATTACACGCGCCTGCAACAATCATAGGGGCGGCAGCGATTACGCAAAGCCCTACACCAATCCCTACCGACAACGCAAACGATTTTGCTTCCTGTTCCCTTCTCGCTAAAACGCTTTGTTTTAAGGTTTCAGAAATCACAATTTCTTCCTTTTCCAAATAATCGAATTTCGAAAGCGAAACGCCGCCGCTAATCAACAACACTATGCCGATGGCGCAGAACAATAACAAGCACCCTACGCCAACGCCGCCGCCAACACTTGCAGTGAACGGAGCGGATGGCATCGCCGCTAAGGCTTGCATAAAGAACATACACGCGGGCGCAAGCACACAACAAGCAACTCCAACCGCAATTCTCCAAGAGTTTTTCTTAACCAAGCCCAAATACGTTTCCCCTTCCTCATCGGACACCTTACGCGTTGCAGATTTTTCTTGTGCGGTTTCCACGAACTCACTTTCATTTGTGGACGATTTGAAATCTTCTTCCTTTAATAAATGGTCAGTGGAGCAAGCGAACAATTCGCTCATTTTTAAGATATTGTCAAGGTCAGGTACGGATGCGCCCATTTCCCATTTCGACACCGCTTGACGGGATACGCCCAAACGAAATGCTAACTCTTCCTGCGACCAACCGTTTTGTTTCCTATGTAACGAAATTTTTTCTTCTAATTTCATATAAAACCCTCCGTTGTTTTCTTGCTTTCGCAATTTTATTATACCGCTTTCGTCAGTTTCCCTCCACCATTTCCGCTTGGAATTTTGTCAACCAGCGGTTGCGTTTTTAATTTTTTGCCTAATTCTATATTATACTTCAAAAGCGATTAGGGCTGTTTTCCAATATACGCCAAGATACCGCCGTCTACGTATAAAATATGTCCGTTTACAAAGTTAGAAGCCTCACTTGCAAGGAACACCGCAGGTCCTGCCAAATCTTCTGGATTACCCCACCTCGCCGCAGGCGTTTTCGCGATGATAAAGCTATCGAACGGGTGTCTACTTCCGTCAGCCTGCAATTCTCTCAAAGGTGCGGTTTGCGGAGTCGCGATATACCCAGGGCCGATACCGTTGCATTGAATATTGTACTCGCCGTATTCGCTTGCGATATTTCTCGTGAGCATCTTCAAGCCGCCCTTTGCCGCCGCATATGCGGAAACGGTTTCTCTGCCGAGTTCACTCATCATAGAACAGATATTGATGATTTTACCGCCGCCTTTTTTCATCATGGAAGGAATAACCGCTTTTGCACAGATAAACGGAGCGTTCAAGTCCACGTCGATTACCTGTCTAAATTCCGCCGCACTCATCTCATGCATAGGAATACGCTTGATAATACCCGCATTGTTCACAAGGATATCAATTACGCCAACTTCCTTTTCTACCGTTGCAACAAGCGCGTTTACCGCGTCTTCGTCCGTTACGTCACAAACATATCCGTGCGCTTTGATACCTTCCGCTTCGTATGCCGTCAAACCCTTATCGACAAGCTCTTGCTTAATGTCGTTAAAAACAATCGTTGCACCTGCGTTTGCAAACGCTTTCGCAATCGCAAAACCAATACCGTAGCTTGCGCCCGTTATAAGTGCAATTTTTCCTTTCAAACTAAACATATTTTTTATTCCTCTAATTTATGTATTTTAATATGTATTTGAGTGCGTCCTATCCCGCTCGCGAGATAACGTTTATAGATACCGTTACGATTCGCAACATCAAACTCCAAACACCGAAACCCGTCCGTTTCGTATGCACAAACCCAACCGTCGTACTCCACAAATATTTTGTTATCCCGTTCGCTAATTCTTGTATACGTTTCGCCGTCAAATGAGAAAATCGGCAAGCAAATTCCCACTTCTTGGTTCATTCCCCCTTCCGCTTGAATGACCACACCGTTTTGATGCACCGAACAAACAAACCGTACTTTGTTGCCGTTTGCAAATATACAATCGAACGCCACGAGGCAGTCTTCTTTCCCTACCCTGCTATCCGTCAACGTGTACGAAACGTCATATTCCGCTCCGCAGTACCATTCGCCTTGCTCGTCCTTTATCGCGGGACAAATGGAAAAAGCACACGGATTTTCAAAACCGCCAAGACTATATTCAGGTTTTGCAGGAAAGGGCATTGAAAGACAAATCGAACTAGGTGCATTCCCTTTATGAATACGCCCCAAACCGTTTGCATCGTAGTGCGGATCCGCATTGATATCAAATTCCAATGAATACCCGCCTGCTCTTGCAAACGTTTTATGGAAATGCTTGGACGTGCTCCATACCATAGGGCTGTCGTCAAACTCCAAAGGAACAATCGAATCGTTGCTAAACATATCCGCCATATATAAAAAGGAAGCAAATGTAATCATATATTTATCAAAGTAGGCATATTCTTCGCAACCGTGTTTCGTATCCAAGGGAAAACGGTTTTTGACATGCGAAATCGGCGTTTTGGCTAGCCATCTTTCGCAAGGTTTTAATGCTTGTATTGCCGCCGCTTTAAACTTTCCCGCAAGCGCATAATTCCCTTCCTTTTGATACCGCACCGCCTCGTACTCAAAAATCGCAGCTAACCATGCCTCGTTGTGTAAAAATTGATTACTTCTACCGCCAAAGGCAAGCTCCCCCGTTATAGATTGCATTTTCAACGTCAATAATCCCGCCGTTTTTATGGCATTATCAATCGTTTCATAATACTTTCCTCGATAACCTGCAAATAGCAACGCCGTAAATAAACCTCTTGGTACAAGGTCATATACCATCGGGTTGTGGACTTCATGTTGTCCGTCCTTATACATACCATTTTCGTCCAACCATTTCAGTTGTGACGCGATTTGCGTCTCGATAAATTCGGATACTTCGCCCCCCAACATGCGGTGTCGAAAAAATTCACTTACACCCGAAAACAATGCCCAATTCCAAACACGATCCGTCGGTGTTTCCGCGTATACGCTGTAACACCTTTCGGGACTAATTGTTGCAAGATACTTCTTCCACCGAGAAATCGTTTCAGGGGGAAAGGTGTTGTTTTTTTCCAATTCCCAAATACAGCAAACAAGCTCCCGTACGGAAAAATCGTTGGCGGCTTTCCGGGCGGGAATGGTCGTGCAACAAAATTCCATCATTTCGGAAAAAAGCGTAGTCAAGTCCTTTCTTCTTCCGTTAGATATCAAAATGCCGATATTGGCAGTCAATCTTGGAAAACCGTGTTCTTTTAAGCCGTTTTGCTGTACATCCTCAAAATAACGGATAATATGCGCGTCCGTATAGGCGGACAACGTTTTTTCCATTAAATTTAGATATCGCTCTTTCATTTTTGCACCTTTGTGTTACCAAGCTAAGAAATCTGTCCCTTTCAACTTCAAAATGGCTTCTGTAAAGAAATAATCACCGTAGATAATCGGCATATGAATACCGTCCGTATATCTCTCGCTTCCCATTTGTAAAATGGAATCTTCCGTTTCCGTCCAATCACACCAATTCTTTTCCATCGCTTTTAAAATGTTGATTGCCGCAGATAAATATTTTTCTTTTTTTACTTCGTTGTCTATGTTTTTGGCAAGCTCAATGAGTCCGCACGAAGCAATCGCACCAGCCGTCGAATCATAATAAAGCGGTGTTTCCGGTTGACAAAAATCCAAGCGCGGAAGCCAAGCCGTCTTTTCGGTTTCCTTTATAAAATAATCCGCAACTTTTTTTGCCGTTTCCAAATATCTTTCCGCTTTGGTATGAATATAAGAAAGAATAAATCCGTATAACGCCCAAGCCGCTCCGCGTGACCAGCAAGACGTCTCCGAATAACCTTGCCCTGCTTTTACTTCAAGCACCGTATCCGCTTTTTCCGTATCGTGTACGACGATATGATTGACTGAGCCGTCCTCGCGAACGTGATCGCGTATACTCATATCCGCGTGGCGCATTGCAATTTTTGTAAATCTCGAATCCCCGATTTCCTCACTCGCCCAATAGAGTTGGTTAATGTTCATCATACAATCGATAATTGTCCAACCATCCGTCTCACTACCATTCCAAGCGCGTATATAATTTCCATCCACGTTATAACGGCTCATTAGCGACATTGCAGTAATTAAATTACAATTTTTAGAGGAGATATTCCCCGTCAAACGGTAATTTACACCGCTTGTAATATGCCACATAAAACCAACGTCGTGATACAAATTGTCCACATAGTTAAACGCGCCGGCTAAAAGATTTTCACTCTCTTCCGCCGTAACCTTATAACATTCCTTGCCCGTACCAACGTACATTTGCCACATTAAGCCGCCCCAAAAACCGTTCGTCCACCACAAAATGTCTTCACCCTTTGAACGGTCGTCGTGCTCGCCGTTTATCGTGGTATAGGGAATTTTATAACGACTTTTCACTGCCGTGCGAGAAAGCTTTTCGTCTAACTTTTCCCACGTTGTGTCAATCCATTGTTTGTTGGCTTGTATAATTCCTTCGTATTTCATTTTTAATATCTCCTTACAGCAAATCTTTTGTTTGGATATGATCCATATCCGTGAACTCTTGATTTTCGCCGCACATTGCCCAAATGAAGGAATAATTCTTCGTTCCTACCCCCGAATGGATAGACCAAGACGGGGATATAACAGCTTCTTCGTTGTGCATAATGATATGTCTAGTTTCAGTAGGTTCTCCCATCATATGGAATACTACGTCGTTTTCACCCATATCAAGATAGAGATATACCTCCATACGTCTATCGTGCGTATGACAGGGCATCGTGTTCCAGTTGGAACCTATTTCTAACTGCGTCAAGCCCATGGCAAGCTGACAGCTTTTTATCACTTCGGGGTGTATGTATTGATTAATAACACGCTTGTTGCATTCTTCTACACTGCCACAAGGCACTTTCTTCGCTTTCGTGATGTCGATTTTTACGATAGGATAGCTCGTATGCGCGGGACAGGAGCTTACGTAAAATTTTGCAGGAGCATTTTCATCTACGCTTCTAAACGTAATTTCCTTATTCCCCATACCGATATACATACCGTCTCGAGGATTCATTTCATATTCTTTGCCATCCACCGTGATGATACCCTTACCGCCGATATTAATACAGCCCATTTCTCTTCTTTGCAAGAAATAATCCGCCGCAAGTTCTTTGCCAGCTTCTAATTGCAGCGTTTGGCAAACGGGCATAATCCCTGCCGTAATGATACGATCGATATGGCTATACACCATTCTTACATTGTCTTTGGTAAAAAGATTGGCGATATGAAATTCCTCTCTTAATCTTTCCGTTGTGTAATATTTAACATCTTTTGCGTTGCTTGCCTGTCTTACTTCCATCACTTTTACCCTCCAATAATGATTTTTAATTAATTTCTTATGTGTTTATAATTTTCTAATCCCCTTGCATTTTCCGCCAGCCAATTATGGCAATCTTGCAGTAAGTCATGCATTCTTGCCCCTATTCAAAAATTATACTCACTGTTCATTTTGCCTATTCATTCCTTATAAGAAAAAATACTACGCCATAATAGCTTGTCATAATTATATCACTTCTATTTTTCTATCACCATAGCAAAAATAGATTTTTTTATGGACAATTTAGAAAAAAAATCGAAAATTAGTATTGACGAAACAACACATTTTTGCTATAATTTTCTAACCAAATCATAAACAGACGGAAACAAACTTATGGCAATCGTAAACTATATAGAAAAACATTTGCAGACTTTTACTGTTAAACAGCACAAGCATTTATTTTGGGAAATCATCTATGTGACGGAAGGCAAGGGCGTTTTTACCTTTGAAACGGGGGAACAGCTTTCCTATCAAAAAGGGCAAGTGGTCTGCATCCCTCCAAATTTATACCATTTTAACAGTTCTTCGAGCGGATTTCAGAATATTCACTTGACTCTTGAATCTTGGAACCCGAACGTTAATCGCCCTATCTTGATACAAGCAGGCAGTTATTCTAAAGATTTATATACGCTTATGGAGCTTGCGTATAAATACTTTCACCTTTCCTCACAGCAAAGCGAATTACTTCTATCTTTAACACGATCTATCGTAGCCAGTCTTGATTTCCTAATTAATGCACCACCCATTTCAAAAATCTCTCAGACTATTCAAGAATCCATCATTAATAATTATACCAACTGCGAATTTTCTTTGGATAGTGTGTATGCTTCTATTCCTTATTCTAAAGAATACGTCAGAAAAATTTTCATAAAGGAACACGGCATGTCCCCTTTGACGTATTTGATGGAAAAGCGCATTGACTGTGCAAAACAGTTGCTCCTTAGGCGTAACAACAACGATAGCAATTATAGTATAAAGGAAATTGCGGAAATGTGTGGTTTTTCCGACCAACTTTATTTTTCTAGATATTTTAAAAAGATAACGGGCGTTTCCCCTAAGGAATACAAGCTTACTATGCTTGAAAATAATAAAATAATTTTATCTTTTTAGAAAATTTTATTATGCAAAAATACCTCGCAACCCCTACCATCATCTACAATCTAATCATCCATTTCTACATAAAATGTACATCCGACCAAGTTCACTCGGTCGGATTTTTTATGTTTTCAACCCCTCGAATATACACATCTCACCCTATCCTTCCCTCGATTTTTTGTGTTAAACTCGTACCTGCCCCCACCAAACGTCGTCGCCTTGAAAAAATGGATAGCGCGAGGCGCGAATCCTACAGTACTGCAGGCAACACGATTATAATCTACTTCACCTTTCACCCTCATATTGATACGGCTTTTAACGATGACCTTTAAAGATGATTTTCTCAAAGCAGAAAAAGTAGAAATACCCTAATGCAAAGCGGAAGGCAAAAAGCCTTCCGCTTATACATCGACACGATTTCTTCGCTAAAAATAGCAGACAATTCCGTCCGTTTTTGTTCACGATTTATTCTTAATAAAAGGTTGCCAGTTGTTCTTCGGGCGGATTGCAAACAATTACTTTTTCCGCTACCAAAACAGGGCCTTTGCCTTTATAAATGCGGTGTTTTTGGAACTGTACTTTTGCAGTGACGTTAATCCAATCACGCGTTTTCAAACCCATATCTTGCGGCAAAACACAAGCAATTCCGCAATATTCGATATCCGCTTCACAACAGGTCATCACATGCCTACCCACTACCACATCCACAGGCGAAAGGCGTTTATCCGTAGCGACAATACCACGGAATTTAACCGTTTTACCCACGTACGCTTCCAAATTTTCAGTAAGATCACGATAGAAAAACGCATAATCGCGATCCTCTATTTCGATCACGGGAGCATTGATATCAAAGGGCAACGGATCTTCGATATCGTCGAAATCAGCTTTGCCGTCAATATGTTCGTACACCACATCACAACGGCGGCTGATCGCGCGAACAATCTTGTGAAATTCCATTTTATCCGTCGTTTCATTGAAACGGTTGAACACAACGAGTTGCGTGTTCTGAATCTTATCAAACACAAGTTGACGCATATTCGCGTTGTAGGAAACGAAGGTGTTGGAATCAAAAAACGTCATGATTTGGTTAATCATCCAACCCTCGGGCATTGCCGCAAAGAAATCTTCCAGCATCCACATACCATTGTATTCCACTACGACGCGTTCGACACCGAATTTTTGTTGGAGTTCGGTTAAATACGTTTCATTGAGCTGCTCCTTGCCGTCCAAAACAACGAGTTCCACGTTTTCCGCGTTGGCAAATTTGATAGTTTCATATTCCACTTCCCCTTCTTCCGTTACAAGCAAAAGAGTCTTTTCGCCCGTTGCAAAGCGAGGATCTTCCAACGTTTCTTGGATAAATTTCGTTTTACCCGATTCCAAAAAGCCCAAAAATAAATAAACAGGGGTTTCCGTAGGGAGTTTGTTGTTCATATTTTTCTTCCTTCTTTGTTGAAACTGATTTATCTTTAAATCTGAAAAAGCTTTGCAAGTGCTTCTTCATGCAAATTACAACCGATTACGCAAAGTCTGCCCGTCACGCCTGCGCTACCTTCGCGCACGTCGGGTTCTTCGGGTACGTAATCGAAATGCAACCAAGCATTTTCGCCCATTACAATCCCTTTCGCGCGGAGAACTACACCGTATTCTTCCTCGCTCGCAATCTTTTCAAGCGCCGCCGCCAATTCCTCTTTCGTGAATTTACGCGTCGTTTCTACGCCCCAACTGGTGAACACTTCGTCCGCATGATGATGTCCGTGGTGATGATGTTCGTGTTCATGCGCGTGCTCATGGTGATGACAACAGCAATCAGGATCGTCACATTCATGATCGTGGTGATGACAGCAACAATCGGGATCATCACATTCATGATCGTGGTGATGATGTTCGTGTTCATGCTCATGGTGATGACAACAGCAATCAGGATCGTCACATTCATGATCGTGGTGATGATGTTCATGCTCATGGTGATGACAGCAACAATCGGGATCATCACATTCATGATCGTGGTGATGATGTTCATGCTCGTGGTGGTGATGCGCAGTTTCGTGCGCAAGGCGTTCGAGTTCCGCCTGCAAGGAATCCTTTTGTTCCATCGCCGCCAAAATTACTTTGCCGTCAAGAGAATCCCAAACCGCCGTAACAACGGTTGCCGTAGCGTTCTTTTCTTTAAGCATCGCCACCGCCGACGCAAGTTTTTCCTCCGACGTTTTGTCCGTGTGCGAAAGAATGATACAGCCAGCGTTTTCCACTTGATCGTTGAAAAATTCACCAAAGTTTTTCATATACATTTTGCATTTAGACGCGTCAACGACCGTACAAAAAGCATTGAGTTTTCCATTGGAAAGTTCGGCTTTTTGCACTGCTTTGATAACGTCGCTGAGTTTTCCTACCCCCGACGGTTCAATAATGATTCTATCGGGATTGTATTCCGCGGATACCTGCTGCAAGGCTTTGGAAAAATCCCCCACAAGCGAACAGCAAATACAACCCGAATTCATTTCCGTAACGTTGATGCCTGCGTCCTGTAAAAAGCCGCCGTCAATGCCGATTTCCCCGAACTCGTTTTCGATCAAGACGACTTTTTCGCCTGCATACGCTTCTTGAATAAGTTTTTTGATCAGAGTCGTTTTGCCCGCTCCTAAAAACCCAGAAAAAATATCTATTTTTGTCATTTGAATACCTCGTAATTTGTTTGTGACGCTGTATTGCGCCGCATATATTGCCCATGGAACGCAGAGATGCAACGAAGAAATGCGCCGCATATATTACCCATAAACGCAGAGATGCAAGCAGTTCGAGGCGCGTCGAGCACGCTGCAGGGAGCGTACAAAACGTACGTAACCAAAGCGCGCAGAGACGCAACGAAGAAATGCGCCGCATATATGCGTTTAAAACGTTAAAAAGCCCAGTTGCCGTCTTTAAAGATCTGCACTCTTTCCCCGTTCGCTTTGATGCCGACAACGGAAGTATCTCTTGCGCCGATCATGAAATCCACGTGGATCATACTGTCGTTGATGCCGCGCGCTTTGCATTCTTCATCAGTGTATTTTTCAAAGCCTTTCAAACATTCGTTAAAACCATGGCCGAGCGCCAAATGGCAACTTGCATTTTCATCAAACAAAGTGTTGTAGAACAAAACGCCCGATTCGTTGATAGGAGAATCGTAAGGGATCAATGCTACTTCCCCAAGTTTCCCTGCGCCTTCGTCCATCGAAACCATGTGCTTTAACAATTCTTCGCCCTTTTCCGCTTTGACTTCTACCACTTTACCACCTTCAAAACGCATAGAGAAGTTTTCAATAAGTTGTCCCATATACGAAAGGGGTTTGGTCGAATACACAATCCCTTCCGCCGCGCCTGCTTTGGGCGAAGTAAACACTTCTTCCGTAGGAATGTTGGGATTAAAAATTCTGCCCTGCAACGTCTTTTCCTTGCCGCCTGCAAAGATTCCGTCTTCGTTGAGTTCCACTTTCAAATCAGTACCGTTGCCGCTCTTGATTTCTACATATTTTAACCCAAGGTTATTCAAATACGTGCAGCGAGCGTCCAAATCGGCATTGTGCTTTTTCCATTCCTGAATAGGGCTTCTGCCGTCCGCGCGCGCCGTGTGAAGAATAACTTTCCACATTTCTTCCACCGCTTTTCTTTCGGGAAGATCGGGGAATACTTTCTTTGCCCATGCCTTGCCAGGTACAGCCGCGATGCACCACTGATGACGGTTTTCCATCGCCTGACGGAAAGGTTTGATTTGAGGATACAACGCTTGACGAGCTTTGCTCATCTTCGTTTGATCAACACCGCTCATACCGTCGGGATCTTCCGATTCAATCCAAAGACGGCAGGAATAATTTTTTGCTTTGTATTCCCACTTGGCTTTTACCCAAGGCGACATTTCCGACAGCGATTCCAACGTGCGATAGTTAGAGCTGAGCTTTTCTACGGGTTGATGGCTCCATTCTACGTACACTTCGGATGCGCCTGCTTTATAACATTCTTCCACAACCATCGTCACGAATTCGGGTTGATCAAGCGCCGCCGCTACGAACACCGTTTGACCTTTTTTTACGTTGATACCTACTTTCACCAACAATTTGGCATATCTTTGTAATTGGGTTTTTCTCATAATATTTTTATCTTCCTTAAAAATTTATTTCTAGTTTTATACTCTTATCCTTACGACGTCTATGCGCTTTTAGATTTTTTCTCTTAAAATATCAATAGCGTAAGATACTGCCCGTTTTACGCCGCCCGTTTCAAATGGTACGGCAAGGTTTGCAGCTTTTAATGTATCCAAATACCCAAGCGAACCGCCCAAACGGCAAATCGTCATATAATCTTTCCAACAATTTTCTTTGTTTTCCGCTTGCTTTTTCTTAAATTCCAATGCGCCCATCGTCGTCAACGTATAGTTAATATAATAGAACGGATAGTGGAAAATATGCAATTTATGATACCACCAACCGCCGCGACTGAAAAATTCGTTGTCTTCGCCGTAATCGCGCCAAGGCATATATTTCTTTTCCAAATCATGCCAAACCGCCGTGCGTTCGTCAGGCGTTAAATCGGGATTTGCATAGATAATATGCTGAAATTCGTCCACCGCTACGCCAAAAGGCACAAAGGTGAGCGCTTGCTGCAAATGTTGTACTCGGTATGCTTCCGCTTTGTCACCGAAAAAGAGTTCCGCGTAAGGATAAGCAAATTGTTCCATAGACATAGAATGAATTTCCGCAATGTCCGTCGGTTCGCTCCACATCGCCTGCAAGGGTTGCGTGCGCGCCGCCATGTACCCCGCGAACGCGTGTCCCATTTCATGCGTCAACACGTCCACGTCCCCCGTCGTTCCGTTGAAACAAGAATACACGAAAGGAGCTTTGTAATCGCCAAGCATCGTCATATACCCCGTCGCCGCTTTGTTAGGTTTGTTGTCGAGATCCATAAGTTCGTGTTCGATCATAAAATCGATAAATTCGCCCGTTTCCGCGCTCATGTCGTGGTACATTTTACGCGCTTGTTCTACGAGATAGGCTCTATCTCCAATCGGCTTTGCATTACCATCGGGGAACACCAACTCCTCGTCGTAAAATTTAATCTTATCCACGCCGATACGCTTTGCTTGCGCTTGATATAACTCATTACAGAACGGCACGATTTCTTCCAAAACTTGCTGACGGAATGCCGCCACGTCCTTTTCATCGTAATCCATTCTGCCTTGATTTTTATAACCGAGCGGCGTAAAATTTTTAAAACCCATATTCACGCCCATTTGATGACGGATTTTTACAAGCCGATCGAAGATTTCCCCCATTTCTTGATCGTTTTTCTCAAAAAATTCCGCGTATTTTTTCGCCGCCGCCTTACGTACTTCGCGGTCGGGATCAGAAAAATATTTCATAATTCCGTAGAGATTGTGTTCTTCTCCGTCAAAGGGGATTTTACAAGCCGCCGTCAAACGCTGATAGCGGTTGGTCAATTCACTCTCCTCTTGCAAAAGCGCGATATTCTTTTCGGAGAAACTCTCCGCGCTGAGTTTCACAGCCTTTAAAAATTGTTCCCCGTATTCCTTATCAATTTCCGCTTTGAAAGGGGATTCAAGCAACGCCATACTAAATGCCTGCATATACGGCATCACTTCGGGAATTTCGCGGTTGGAAATTTCTTCCTCTTCTTCATAAAATTTGTCCGACGTGTCCACCGTGTGACGAATGGATACGATTACAAGCATCGTATTTACGTGTGAGGAATATTTTTCTTCTTCCAAGATACATTCCTTGACTTCCGCATACGTCTTCGCCGCTTTTACGCGCTCGTTTAACGCTTTGTAAAAGACTTTCATTCCCTCGTAATCGGGACGTTCATATTGCAACTGATTAAAAGTTTTTAATTCGTTCATCTCGTACCTGCCCTGCCCATTTTAACCGATAAGGTCATAATTTACCGTTTTATAAAACAATTCGCGCACTTGATTTTCATCCTTCGTTTGCGCCAATATCCACATCAATTTCGTAATAATACTTTCATATGTCATGGAATAACTTTCCAAAAGAGAAAAGCGATTTTTCAAGCCTCTACCAACGCGATATACGCTCATATCGCTGCCCTCTTGATGCACCTGCGTGGTGACAACGAGCGTCTTGCCTTTATCCGCCCACTTCCCGATCACGTCGTAAAATCCATAATATTCGCCTTCGGGGATACCGCCCGTTCCATACCCCGACAACACCACCGCGTCGTTGTATTGAAAATAAGCATCCAAAATCTCCCCTTGCACGCCAGGGGTCAACGTCAAAAGCCCTACCTTTTCATTAAGTTCTAAGAAAAATTCGGGCTTGTCCGATTTCGGCGTTTTGATATACTGAATCAATTTCCCATCGCGGATTACACCGAGGTTGGGAAAATCCACACTGGAAAAGGCATTAAAGCTCTTTGTGCGCACTTTTTTGGCGCGCGTGCCTGCAATGACGTTGCCTTGGAATACGATCACAACGTCGCAAGCCTCGTTAGACGTCGCGTATAAAAAGCTGTCGCGAAGGTTGATTCTGCCGTCCGTGTCCGCTTTGTCGATGGGTTTTTGTGAGCCCGTCAATACAATGGGTTTGGGCGAATGCTGTACCATGTACGAAAGCATCGCCGCCGTGTAAGACATAGTATCCGTACCGTGACAAACGACAAACCCGTCGTATTGTTCGTAATTGTCACGAATCGCCGCCGCCAATTTCACCCAATGCTGCGGCGTGACGTTCGTGCTGTCAATATTATAAATTTGAATCGCGTCCACTTCGCAAAAATCAAACACTTCGGGCACACTTTTCAAAAGCTCGTCCGCTTTGATTTCGGGAATGAGCCCTTCTTCTCCCGCATGGGAAGCGATCGTGCCGCCCGTAGCAATCAAAAGTATCTTTTTCATAGTCTTTTTCCTTATTATTTCCGACTTTTCGTTTGCTTGCTGTTTTATTTTGCAATCTTACGGCGCAGGTAATCCCCTTTCTTCACCGCATACGGACAAGAAATCGAATATACTTCCTGCACAAGTTTCGCATCGTCCACTTCTTCGCCTTTTGAAGTCAGGATTTTTTCCGCCACAAAAGTCTTTCCAAAATTTTCATCGGGGGAAAGAACCTCCAATACATCACCCTGCTTGAAACGGTTACGCATTTCCGCTTTTACCACGCCATTTTCACTGCCCAACACATCCGCAATATATACGTAATCGCCTTTGGATTGACTATCCGTGTAATTCACCGTTTTAGTATTTTTCCCAAGCGCATAGGCTTGCGTGTAATCGCGATGCGCTACGTTACAAAGCTCCATTTCGGAGATTCTCATATCCCCGCCGTCCATCGCGCGGCGGTAGGCGTTGATTACCGTAGCCAGATAATATCCACTCTTCATTCTGCCTTCAATCTTGAATGAACTGATACCTGCCCCCTCCATTTCTTGTAAATGCGAGAGCATATTCAAATCTTTGCTATTGAAAATATACGTTCCTTTTCCGTCTTCTTCGATGGGCAACCATTCCGATTTTCCGTTCGTTGCATTCAACGCGCGGAGTTCGTATCTCCAACGGCAGGACTGCACACACGCGCCGCGGTTGGACGATCTACCATCCAAATAATCGGACAGCAAACATCTACCACTGTACGATATACACATCGCGCCGTGCACGAAGGCTTCCAACTCCGTTTCGGGAACGAAATCGTGAATTTCAGCAATTTCGTTTAAGGAAAGTTCGCGCGCGAGAATGACGCGGGAAACGCCCTGCTCCGTCCAAAATTTGACGGAGTATTTATTCGTCGTGTTTGCTTGTGTGGAAAGGTGGATTTGTAAATTAGGAGCTACCTTTTTGGCAAGATATACCGCGCCTGGATCGCTGATGATTGCCGCGTCCACACCTGCTTGGGAAAGAAATTGAAAATATTCGTTTAACATTCCAAAATCGGTGTTTTTAGCAAAAATATTCGTCGTTACGTACACCTTTTTGTGTAAAGAATGCGCCAAAGATACAGCGGAAAGAAGTTCTTCTTCCGTGAAATTGTCCGCAAACGTACGCAAGGAAAAATTTTTGCCGCCTACGTACACCGCATCCGCGCCAAAGTGTAAAGCCGTTTGCAATTTTGCATAACTGCCCGCAGGCGCTAAAAGTTCCGCTTTCATTCTCTCACCTCTCTTTCGTTTTATCCTTTGCACTTTTTCCCGCTGTTATTTATTCGTTTCTGCTCCGCCCACGTACACGGACAACGCTACGCCGTCGCCCACGTCCAACACCGAAGTCATAAAATCTTTATCCGCCGTCACCACGGACAAGTAGGATCGGATTTTATCCACAATTGAATGTCGTTTTTGCGGTGTGGGTTCGACGCCGCTGACCCAGCCGTATAAAAGTACGTCGTCGGCAAACAAAATCGCGCCCTTCTTCATTAGACGTTTTAAATCGAATAAATACTTCTCGTATTGCGCTTTTGGCCCGTCTAAAAACACAAAATCAAACCGCCCGTCCATCATAGCTAAAATCTCACCAGCGTCACCCAGGTACGCGTTCACGCGATTAGATACGCCAAAATCAGCGAAGTTTTTCTTCGCCTCTACGTAGCGTTCTTCTTCCAACTCAATCGTCGTCAGTCTTGCGTCTGGACACACCGAAAGCATAGATACTCCTGACAACCCCACCGCCGTGCCGATCTCTAAAATGCGCTGCGGCTTGGTCGCGGAAAGCATCACGAGCAAATAATTCAACGTTTCGTCGTCAGCAACGGGAATCCCTCTCGCCAACGCGTCCGCGCGGCGAGCGGAAATTTCTTCGTCTAAATGCAGTTGTACCAACGACGCTGTATATTTCATAATTTTTCCTTTTGCCTCTGCTTACACGTCTAAAATGGACACGATAAACAGCGGAGCTTGTTTCGTCTTTTTGTAAAAATAATTTTTTAACGCTTTACGGACAGCCAAAGCAAGTTCTTGCTTGTTTCCGCTTTCATAATCATAGCTTTCCACAGCGCGCTGCACTATGCCGCGGAGCTCTTCTTCGCCACCTGCCGTTAAAACACAGCCATGCGCTTCAATCACGGGATCATTGATGACATAATTGCCCGTCACCGCCAATGCCACCGTAAAGACGCCGTCCGCCGACATCTTCAAGCGGTCTTTCATCAGTTCGCTTGTGCCGTAGTCTTCAATCCCCTCGCCATCGATTAATCTCGTACCTGCCTGCACGTTTTCACCCAATTTGATGGAATCGGGGCGAAGTTCTACACAGTTCCCAATCTCGGTAATCAGCGTGTTTTGTTCGGGCATGCCCAACGCTTGTACAAGCTGTACGTGACGTTTTAAATGACGGTATTCGCCATGCACAGGAATGAAAAACTTGGGTTTTAACAACGAATACATAATTTTGTGTTCTTCCTGACACGCGTGACCCGATACGTGGATTTTTTCCAAACTCTCGTACACCACACGCGCACCTAATTTATAGAGATTGTTGATAACTCTATACACCATTTTTTCATTGCCAGGAATGGGATTCGCCGAAATGATAATCGTGTCGTTTCCCCCGATCGTCACTTGGTTGAATTCCCCCGTTGACATACGCGTCAACGCGGACATGGGTTCGCCTTGCGAGCCTGTTGATACAATCAAAAGCTCTCCGTCGAATAGACTTTTACATTTTTCAATATCAATTAAAACGCCTTCGGGAATCTTCAATTCGCCAATTTTTACCGCAGCATCCACTACCTTGAACATACTTCGTCCCGACAGCGCCACTTTACGGCGATATTTCACCGCGAGGTCAATGATTTGCTGTAAACGGTGTACGTTGGAAGCAAACGTAGCAATAATCAATCTTCTCGTCATATTTTCCGAGAATAAATGATCCAACGTCGTCCCGACTACCGTTTCACTCATGGTATATCCAGGACGTTCAATGTTGGTAGATTCGCTCATATACAGCAGGACGCCTTCTTCTCCAAGCTGCGCGATACGTTTAAAATCAATGGGATTTCCCGCCACAGGCGTTAAGTCAATCTTGAAATCGCCACTGTGATAAATCAAACCGTTCGGCGTTTTAATCGCCAATGCGCAAGCCCCCGAAATGGAATGGTTTACGTTGATAAATTCCACTTCAAATGCACCCAACGTAACAATATCCCCTGCCGCAACCACTCGTTCCGTTACGTTTTGTAATTTATGCTCCTGCAACTTGTTGTCCGTGAGCATCAATGTGAGTTTCGTGCCATAAATGGGTGTACCAGGGTTGAGTTCTTTCATTAAATAGGGAATACCGCCGATATGGTCTTCGTGCCCATGCGTCAACAGCACACCGCGTACCTTGTCCTTGTTTTGCGCCAAATACGTGATATCGGGGACAACCGAATCAATCCCTGGCATATCTTCGCTGTTGGGGAATGTCATACCAGCATCAATAATGATAATATCGTTACCGTATTCGATTGCCGTCATATTTTTGCCAATCTCGCCAACACCGCCAAGGAAAATAATCTTAACGGGCTTTTTCTTCTTCGTTGCACTTTCTTTTATGATTGCATTCTTCGTCTTTACTTTCGACGCTGTCTTTCCTCTCAACACAACTCCGTCCTCTTTGGAAACACGGCTCACCCGGGGGTGTTTTGTTTGCGTCACTTCCTTTTGGGGAATATCCATAAACCCCATCGGTTCGATAAAATCGTTATAGTCAATCTTGGCTTTTGACTGGCGCGGAGCGGCAATTTTCTTCTTTCTTTCCTCCACTTGACCAACTTGATTTTTTGCACCGTATTTTTTCTTTTGTGCTCGTTCGTTAAGCCCCGTGTCCATTGTTTTGGCCTTTGGCTGACTCTTTTTCGCATTGGAAACGGCACCACGTTTCGTATTCTTTTCTATCATTAAAGAAGCGGTCGTATCAAACGCCGTCCCCATTGGATTGCTTTTTCCTTTTGTAAAACGCTTTTCTTTTGCCACGGTTTTCAATGTGCCGCGACGATTTGGTTCTTGATTCTTTTCTTTCACCTTATCTTTCTTTCTCCTCGGCGGAATCTTTTCCGCCTATAAAATAGAGCGCCGAAATATGGAATTATCGGCGCTCTTCTTATTCGTATGTGGTTTTAGCTTCGATTAGAAATTCCACTTAGTTTTCTTTTCTTTCGTAGCTTTGATATAGCCTTCATCCAAAAGCTGTTTGGTGGATTCGTAAGCGAATTCTTGTACGTAATCTACCGTTTCAATTTCTTTCTTCTTTTCTGCGCCGATCTTTTCAGCCAAGTAGCCAACCAAACGGAGTGCTTTCTTTGCGCCTGCTTCGCTCTTAACCTTAATCATGAAAGGCGTGCCTTCGTATGCTTTCTGACCGCTTACGTCTTTTTGATGGAATACCGTCGTCTTGTATTCAGGATCGTTGGGATCCAACGCAACGTAGAAGCAAAGCGTCTTACCGCAGATATTGATCTTCGCAATCGTGTCACGACCAAAGTTAAATCTGTCGCCGTGCCAGCTAACCGTCGAGTTGATCTTCTTATAAGAGATCAATTCATTTTTGATTTCGCTGTAATATGCTTTCACTTCTTCAGCGCTTTGTTTCATCTTTGCCGTGAAACTTCTCTTTAAACGAAGAACCAAACCTGTTTCAGCGTCTACAAGCTGATTTTCGTCTTCTTCAAACACGGGAGCAAGACCAAGCGCAAGCTCCGCCTCTACTGCTTCTTCTTTTGCAGGTTCTTCAACCACTTCTTCAGCGACTTCTTCCACAGGTTGAACTTCTTCAACCGCTTCTTCCGCTACTTCCACAACAACTTCTTCCGTAACGGTTTCTTCTTCTACTTCTTCGCAAGGAGCACATTCAACACCCATCTTTTCGGTGATGCTCTGCGCCAATGCGTCGATGCCTTCTTCGTCGATAACGAGATCGTATGTAGCATCTTCTTCCGACGTAATCTTTTCGGATACTTTCTCAGCGATTTGGTTGATACCTTCTTCGTCAAGAACTACGTCGTATGTCTGTTCGGTTTCGTTTGCCAACTTTTCAACAACAAGGTTCGCTACCTTTTCAGCCCATGCATCCATATCCAAAGCTGCCATCATTTTTTCAACAGCTTTCTCTGCAGCAGCGTTTGCGATTTCTTCCATGCTGACTTCGTTGGAGTTGTTCTTAACGTCGCAAAGAACTTCCAATACTTTGTCGCCAACTTCTTCCACGAAAGCCTGCTGGTCAATCTTCGCGCCTTCGATTGCTTCCATCACCTGAGCGTTGTATCTTTCAGCCGTTTCTTCCGTCTTTTCAGACACAGCTTCTGCAACCGTTTGTACGTCTTCTTCGGAAATCGCGAAACCGTTGCCAAACTTTTCAGAAAGTTCCATCAACGCTTCTTCAATCTTGTTGAGCATTTCAACCTTTTCCGAAATCGTTTCCAACTTCGACATAGCGCCTTCGTTGAAAAGATAGTTAAGGTCTTTGTAAAGCTCTTGAATTTCTTCCAATGCGGACATCTTTTGGTCCATGGAATTCAAACGTTCGCCAACCTCTTCCGTAAGCATTTTCGACAAGCCGTCGTAAATCGTTTGATTCTGCTTGTAGCTGAAACGAATCTCCTGCGTAATCGCTTGAGAGGAGCTGTCTTTATCACTCTTCATTTCCTGATAAAGCGCACCCGTCTGAACGGAAGCCATCTTCAATTCGTTCATAAGTTCGCTCTTTACTCTTTGCAGGTCATACGAAAGCCAGCTGTACAAAGCATCGATTTTAGAAGCTGCTTGGTTTTGTTTTCTGTCCGCCATTTTTACACCTCAGTTTTTTACCTGTTCTTGCAGGCTCTTTTAAAAAAAATTTTGGATTCCCGCTTTGTTGCGCCGCACGCAATCAATGGGATGGGTACGATCTATTTCTTCAATAGAATAGCATATCCCTACTTTTTCAAGTACCATTATAACACATCTTTCACTTTCGGTCAAGGGTTTGGAATAAAAATATTGAATTTTTTTTTGATTTTTTTAACTTTTTTTAGGAATTTACCATTTTTCAACGCGGACACGGTATGTCCTTTCCATTTTTTGGGCGGCACATACAAAAAAAACGCCTTTCCGTTTCTAGACGAAAAGGTGTTTTTTCTTTAATACCATCACAAATAACGCCGCAATTATTCTTCGTCGTCAAAAGGCATGTCCACGTTGTAGTAAACGTTTTGTACGTCATCATGATCTTCCAAAGCATCGATCATCTTTTCAAACGTCTTTAAACTGTCCCCATCAAGCGCCACTTTGTTTTGAGGAATCATAGCCACTTCCGCCTGCACGAATACAATCTTGGGTTCTTCCTCTTCGTTTCTTCTGCCTTTGGGTGCTGCTGCCATCAATTCCGCGTTCTTTTCTTCTAAATATTTTCTCACTTCCGAGAAATTTTCAGGAGCGGTAAAGATCTCGTACACGTCGTCGCTAACCACTACGTCGTCCGCACCTGCTTCCAACGCGAATTCCGTGATCGTGTCTTCGTCGAGTTCCACCGTTCTTTCCACCACAATATAGCCCTTATTGTCGAAATTGTAAGATACGCAACCCGTGTTGCCGAGCGCGCCGCCGTGCTTACTGAAGATGGAACGTACGTCACCTGCCGTACGGTTGATGTTATCCGTCAACGTTACTACGATCACCGCCGAACCTGCAGGGCCGTACCCTTCGTAGGTAAGTTCTTTGTAATCCGCGCCGCTCATTTCACCCGACGCTTTTTTGATACTGCGTTGGATGTTATCGTTGGGCATATTTGCCGCTTTCGCCTTTGCGATAATATCCGCAAGCTTGCTGTTCGTTTCAGGGTTGGGATTGGTTTTTGCCGCTACCGCAATTTCTCTGCCGAGTTTTGTAAAAATTCTACCCTTCGCAGCGTCTGCCTTGCCCTTCTTTGCCTGTATGTTGTGCCATTTGCTATGTCCTGACATAATTGTTGACTCCTATACTTTTTTATTTGATAAACTCGCCCCTGCCCAGGACGTACATAATAATTCCTGCGGAAACCGCAGCGTTTAAACTCTCCTGCGTGGCGCGCATCGGAATTTTCACCGTGTGCGTTGCCGCGCGAAAAACGTCCTCGGAAACTCCGTTCGCCTCGTTGCCAATCACAAGCGCGAAAGACTTTGGCGGATCGAACGTAAAGACGTTTTCCCCACCCATGTCCGCAACGACGATGGGCGTTTCACCTAAAACGGATAAGATTTCCGCTCTTTCCCCGAAGTGTAATTTCGTAAAAAAGATACCGCTCATACTTGCGCGAACGCATTTGGGCGCGTACGGATCAGCGCATTCTTTGGTGAGATATATCTCGTTGTACCCTGCCGCATTTGCCGTACGAATAATCGTTCCCACGTTACCTGGGTCGGAAACACCGTCCAAAAACAAGCATTTGCCCTGCGGTTTTTCCAAGACGCGTTTGGGGATTTTTACACGGCATAAAATGCCCTGCGGAGATTTCTCGTCGGACAAAAAACGGAACACATCGTCGGACACCCGAACGACTTTCAACTCGTCCACGGGTGGCTCGTCCATATAACTTTCGGCAACGAATACGCGATCGAGCTCAAAACCGCTCTTTACGCATTCCGCCGCCATCTTCCAGCCTTCGACGAGGAACATCCCCGTTTCCTTTCTGCCCTTCTTTTCTTTCAGCGCCGCCGTCTCTTTGACAAGCGGATTATTTTTGGAGGTTAGAACCATACCTCTGCCTCCCTTCGTTTAAACGTTGAAATCGGATTTTTACGCGTGAAACACACCCGTCCCCCGCCATTTAAATATCCGAAAAAATAGCGAAAAAGCCTTTTATGACTAAAAGGCTTTGTTTTCGTTCATTAGAGTGCTGCTTTTGCTTTTTCTACAAGTTGAGCGAAAGCTGCTGCATCGTTTACTGCCAAATCAGCAAGAACTTTTCTGTTGAGGTTGATACCAGCAACGGAAAGACCGTGCATAAATTTGCTGTAAGACAAACCATTAATTCTTGCAGCTGCGTTGATTCTTGCGATCCAAAGACGTCTGAAGTCTCTCTTCTTCAATCTTCTGCCGATGTATGCATAGTTCAACGATTTCATTACGGCTTCACGAGCGATTCTGTAAGATCTGCTCTTGCTGCCGAAATAGCCTTTGGAAAGTTTAAAAATTTTTCTACGCTTCTTAACCGCGTTAACTGCTCTCTTAATACGCATAATTCACTTATCTCCTTCTTATTTCTTGTAGGGCATCATGCTCTTAACCGTGCTTTCCTGCGTGGAAGATACGAGAGTGCATTGACGCAAGTTTCTCTTTCTCTTTCTGTTCTTAGTTTCTGCTTTGTGGTTTTTACCACTGTGGGGTCTGTTTACTTTGCCCGTACCGGTAAGCCAAAAACGCTTTTTGGTACTGCTGTGTGATTTCTGTTTAGGCATATATTTATCCTCCGAATTTTTTTCTCGTTTTTTATATCACGGGTTCGCCTTACAAGGCTTGTCCGTACGTTCTGTTGTTATTTTGCAGGCGAAAGAATCATCAAAATGTTTCTGCCTTCCGTCAAAGGCGCTTTATCCATCACCGCTTTGCCTCCGAGCATTTCAAAGAAACGTTTCATCACATCCACACCCATAGATGCGTGCGCTTGTTGTCTACCGCGCATACGGATAGAAACCTTTACCTTGTTGCCGTCCGCAAGCATTTCCAACGTCTTTTTTGCCTTGACGTTGAGATCACCTACGTCAATCGTCATGGAAAGATAAATTTCTTTCAATTCGATAACTTTTTGGTTCTTGCGGTTTTCCTTTTCACGTTTCGCCTGTTCGAACTTGAACTTACCGTAGTTCATAATCTTGCACACGGGCGGAACGGCATTGGGAGAAATCTTCACCAAGTCCAAATCCTCTTCCTCCGCAATACGGAGCGCTTCCGCTGCGCTCATAATCCCGAGCTGTTCACCCGTGGAAGAGATGACTCTGATTTCTCTGTCGCGAATTTCTTCGTTGATTTGATGCTGGTCTTTAATTGTAGTGTACCTCACGCCAAAAAATAAAGGGTCGCTTACGCATAAGCAACCCTGTTTTTCCCTTTTCTACCCTCTGCGAGCTTATCGCTTTTGGTTTTGGAAATATCGAGCCGCACCGATCTATACCGCGCGGCGAGAAGGTTTGCTTCTGCTTCGCTTTATAATATTAACACAAACAAACCCTATTGTCAACTGTTTTTTTACAATTTTTACAAAAATCGTTAAAAATATTTTTTACTTTTTTAATCAAATTTACTCGTCGTCAACCTGCGCCGCGAACCATTTCGCAATTTTCGCCAAGGAGATACGCATTTCTTCCAACATAGGTTCGGGCGTACTTTGCTGTATAGACGTTTCCAAAGAGATAAAACCCTTGTAGGAAATATTTCTCAACCCGCGAACAAACCCATTCCAATCAATTTCGCCTTGGAACGGAAGCAAATGCCTATCCTGTCCAAACCGATCGTCATGAACGTGCAACGTAGCAAGATCGTCACCAAGCAAGGTAATCGCTTCGCAAATATCCTTCTTTTCTACGTTGAAATGTCCTGTATCCAAACAAACTTTGATGTTCGGGTCACGGATCTCCGCCATCAATTTTTTAATATTTGACACCTTTGAAAAAAGCGAGCCAACGACAAACGGCATATTTTCAAAGCAAACGGTTACGCCGTGTTCTCTTGCAAAAGGAGCAAGACTTTTCAGCAAATACGCATTTACTTCAAAATCCTCTTCCTCCACGGCGTTCCCCAAGCCAAGACGAGGCATACAAGGGTGTACGATAACTTTGGGGCAACCGAGCATTTCCGCTCCGAGAATATTTTGTTTAAAATATTCAATCGTGCGTTCTCTACCCTCTTTCGTCCTATCGTCCACGTGCGGCCAAGTGCCGTGGAGTTGATAAATTTCCAACCCGTTGGTGTCCGCACAATCTTTGAGTTCGGTGAGATAGCGTTCCGCTTCCCCTTCCTTCATTTTATATATCGGAGAATTTTCAACGCTGACAAACTCTTGATAATCAATCCCGTCGTAACCGTGCGCACGGCATTTTTTCATGCCTTGCTCAAAATTCTTAAAACCGAAATACGCCGTCGATATAATTCCCGTCTTTAACATACGTTACCTGATTAGAATGCAGTTTTTTCCGTGATATCGTTTACGACGGTTGCAATAAATTCATCAGCATTCACCGCACCCATATCGCCCTTGTCGCGACGGCGTACGGCTACCTGACCTGCTTCCGCTTCCTTTTCCCCGATAACGAGCATATAAGGCACTTTTTCCATCTGTGCTTCACGAATCTTATAGCCGATCTTTTCGCTACGATCGTCCACTTCTACACGCACACCTGCTTCTTTCATCTTCGCGCAAAGCTCGTTTGCGTAAGCGATCTGTCTGTCCGTGATAGGCAAAATTTTTACCTGCGTAGGCGCAAGCCATACGGGGAATTTCCCTGCAAAATGTTCGATCAAGATACCGATGAAACGTTCGATCGAACCAAACGCAACACGGTGCACCATGATGGGACGATGTTTGCCGCCGTCTTCGCCGATATATTCCATTTCAAATCTTTGAGGCAGCTGGAAGTCGAGCTGAATCGTACCGCATTGCCACGTTCTGCCGATGGAGTCTTCCAAATGGAAGTCGATCTTCGGGCCGTAGAACGCGCCGTCGCCTTCGTTGACAACATATGCAAGTCCCAAATCGTCCAAAGCGTTTTTCAACGCGTCAGTTGCGGTGTTCCAATCTTCGTCGCTACCCATGCTGTTTTCGGGACGAGTAGAAAGTTCCACGTGATATTTAAAGCCAAACAGCGTATATACTTCGTTGATAAGACGTACTACGCCTTTGATTTCGTCTTTGATTTGATCGGGCGTCATGAAGATATGCGCGTCGTCCTGCGTAAAGCAACGAACGCGGAATAAACCGTGGAGCTGACCGGATTTTTCGTGACGGTGCACAAGCCCGAGTTCCCCCATACGGATAGGCAAATCCTTGTAGCTATGCGGTTCGTTTTTATACACCAAAATACTGCCGGGGCAGTTCATAGGCTTAATTGCGAAATCCTCGTCATCCACCTTGGTCGTGTACATATTGTCACGATAATGGAACCAGTGCCCCGAGGTTTCCCAAAGCGTTCTATTCAACATGATCGGGCTTTGAATTTCCACGTAACCTTCGCGGGTGTGGATTTGTCTCCAGTATTCCACGAGGGTATTTTTCAATACCATACCGTTAGGCAGGAAGAAAGGCAAGCCCTTGCCTTCGTTCATGATCGCAAACAATTTCAATTCTTTCCCAAGCTTCGTATGGTCACGTTTCTTTGCTTCTTCGAGCATAGTGAAATACGCTTCCATTTCATCTTTCTTTGCAAACGCCGTTCCGTAAATACGGGTGAGCATCTTATTGTGTTCATCCCCTCTCCAATACGCGCCTGCGATGCTGGTGAGCTTAAACGCCTTAATCTTGCCCGTCGAGGGAAGATGAGGGCCGCGGCAAAGATCGGTGAAACCGCCCTGTTTATAGAAGGAAATCGTTTCCCCTTCGGGCAATTCTTCAATGAGTTCCACTTTATAATTTTCGCTGTATTCTTCCATCAATTTGATCGCTTCTTCTTTGGGTAAAGTAAAACGTTCGATAGGAAGATTGCTCTTGATAATCTTCTGCATTTCCGATTCCACTTTCGCAAGATCCGCCTGCGTGATGGGAGTTACGAAATCTACGTCGTAATAGAAACCGTTTTCAATAACAGGCCCGATGGAAAGTTTGCAAGTGGGATACACCGTTTTCAAAGCTTGCGCCAAAACGTGTGCGCAAGTGTGACGATATACCTGCAACCCCTCTTTATCTTTCAACGTCACAATTTCCAAATTGTCGCCGTCGTTTAATACGTGCGAAAGATCGACAAGCGCGCCGTTTACTTTCGCGCAGATTGCATTTCTAGCCAAACCTTCGGAAATCGCAGTCGCCGCCGCCAAAGCCGTAGCGCCGTTTTCCAAAGCCATACTTTCCCCGTTTTTTAAAATAACGTTCATAGTATTCCTCCAAATGTATATGTGTTTTATTTATTTTCCCTAAAATGAAAAAACGCCTTAAACTCCTTACAAGAGTTTAAGGACGCAAGATACAATGCGCGGTTCCACCTTAATTGCCCTGCTGATCGCAAGACCGCTTTTATTCTATATCATTATATTATATAACGTAAAGTGGTTTCACATTCCGCCGCAGAATATTTACCTTCCAGCCAAGGGCAAACTCTCTGTCAATCCGCAAAAACGGCGCTACTTGTCTTTACGGTTTCTATTGTACCCCTTTCCCATAAATTTGTCAACCGTTTTTTAAGACTTTTTTTAACAAAAAACAGCCTTGTCACCGTAATATTTTCGCAAAAATGCCCTCGTGTCGTCGTCTGTTTTCCCAAAGCAGTACACTTGCTCCGCGCCGCCAAGTAAAATTTCGCCTATGGCGGATTCCACACCCGTGAGCAAACTCTTGGATTGCAAACGATATTTTTCGTCGTACACTTTCCCGTCTTTGAGAAATATTTTCCCCTCGCCGTCCTCGGCTAAAAACTCGATAAACCCTTCCATAGACGCCTCGCCCATGTCCGTGGGAATATACTCCACAATCCCATCCCAACGCTTTTTTAAATCCTGCAAACGAAAGTGAAAAACTCCGTCCAAACAATACTTTTCAAAGCCGCGTATGCGTCTTGCCACATATGCGCGATCTTCCTTGTAATCCGCCGCCACCAACGCCGTCAATAAAAGGCGTCTTTGCATTTTTGTCAACATGGGCAAGGGTAAACGCTTGTCAAAATAGGCGTATTTATACCCCACAGCAATGACGTCAGCTATGTTTTCTTCCGCAAATTTCCGCACGTACGGGCAATAAGCGGATTCCGTTTTAAAGGCAAGCTCCGTCACTTCCCCTTGCTTATTTAAATCACATTCCGAGGGCAAAAAGGAAAAGCGTTCGCGCACCTTACCGTACAAATAGGACATATATAGACCATCAAAGCCGTTTTGCGTTATCGTAATTTCTTCCACAACATTATTGTATGCCGAGAAAATAAAATTATTTATCCAAAAACGCAATTTCCCCTCCTTTTGCCGTCGCATAATTGCTTGACTTGTTTTTTAAAAATCTTTATAATAGGAGTGATACAAAAAAATTACGGAAAGATTTACGCTGTAAAAAAGCGAAAAATCGGAGGTTTTTATTATGGATATGAAGTCTGTGGAAAGCAAATGGCAGGCAAAATGGGAAAAATCCAAAATCAACGTTTTCAATAAGAAAAATGCTGATAAAAAATGGTACGTTTTGGAAATGTTTTCCTACCCCTCGGGAGCAAACCTGCACGTAGGGCATTGGTACAACTACGGCCCTACCGATACGTACGCGCGTTTTAAGAAAATGCAGGGTTATGAAGTATTCCAACCCATGGGTTTCGACGCGTTCGGTTTGCCCGCAGAAAACTACGCAATCAAGACGGGGATTCACCCCAAAGATTCCACCGAAAAGAATATCGCTACTATGGAAACGCAGCTTCGTAACATGGGCGCTATGTTCGATTGGACGGCGGAAATCAAAACTTGCGAAGAAGATTATTACAAATGGACGCAATGGCTGTTCTTGCAGCTTTATAAAAAGGGACTTGCTTACCGCAAGGAAGCCCTCGTCAACTGGTGCCCCGGTTGCGAAACGGTACTTGCAAACGAACAGGTTATCGACGGCAAGTGCGAACGTTGTAATAACGTCGTACTCCGTAAAGACATGACGCAATGGTTCTTGAAAATCACCGATTACGCAGAAGAACTTTTGCAGGATTTAGACGGCTTACAATGGCCTGAAAAAACCAAATTGATGCAGAAAAACTGGATTGGCAAATCCACAGGTTGCGAAATCAATTTCGAATGCGAAACGGGAGATACAATTACCGTATTTACCACCCGTCCTGACACCGTATTCGGTGTGAACTACGTCGTGCTTGCGCCCGAACATCCCCTCGTGGAAAAGTTCAAAGAAGCGCACCCCGAAAACGCGCAGGCAATCGACGAATACGTGAGATACGCCGCGGAAGCAAACGATATCGACCGTCTTTCCACCGCGCGTGAAAAAACGGGCGTGTTCACGGGAGCGTATGCAACGCATCCCTTGACAGGAAAAAAATTGCCTATTTATCTTGCGGACTACGTATTGTATTCCTACGGTACTGGCGCAGTGATGGCGGTTGCGGCGCACGACGAACGCGACTACGCGTTTGCAACAAAATACGGCTTACCCGTCACCCAAGTTATTCAAAAAGTCGGCGGAGAAACCATTCTCCCCTTCTGTGAAGACGGTATCCTCGTCAACAGCGGCGCGTTCGACGGTCTTTCGGGCGACGAAGCGCGCGACGCAATTGCTGTTCATCTTACAAAGCTCGGCAAAGGCGGCAAGAAAGTAAATTACCGTCTTCGCGACTGGTCGGTTTCTCGTCAGCGTTATTGGGGCGCGCCTATCCCTATGATCCATTGTGAAAAGTGCGGCGCTGTTCCTGTTCCCGAAAAGGATCTCCCCGTAAAGCTTCCTTACGACGTTGAATTCCGTCCCACAGGCAAATCCCCCCTCGCCGCCCACACAGGGTTTATGAAATGCCGTTGCCCTGAATGTGGCGCAAAAGCATCCCGCGATCCCGATACCTTGGATACCTTCGTATGTTCCAGCTGGTATTATCTCCGCTATCCCGAAGCAAACAACGACAAGCAGGCGTTCAGCTTTGACGTAGCAAATAAAATGCTCCCCGTGGACGTGTACGTAGGCGGTGCAGAACACGCTTGTATGCACCTCTTGTACGCAAGATTTATCACCAAAGCGTTGCGTGATATGGGCTATATCGATTTCAACGAACCCTTCAAACGCCTCGTGCATCAAGGCGTTATCCTCGGCCCTGACGGCAACCGTATGTCCAAATCCAAAGGCAACGTTGTTTCCCCCGATAAATACGTGGACGAGTACGGTTCGGACGTTTTCCGTTTGTATTTGATGTTCGGTTTCAGTTATACCGAAGGCGGCCCTTGGAACGACGACGGCATCAAATCCATCGCCAAATTCCTCGACCGCGTGGAAAGAATCGTTAGAAACGCCCTCACGCTTACGGGCGGTCATTCCGAAAGAAAGAGCGCAGAAAAGCAGCTTAATTTCGTAAAGAATTTCACCATCAAGAGCATTATCCACGATGCGGAAGAATTCTCTTTCAACACGTCCGTGGCAAGAGTAATGGAATACGTCAACGCATTACAAAAATACGATACGGACAACGCGGAAAAGAACGTTGCATTCTACAAAACGTGTATTGATGATCTTCTTCGTATCTTCGCTCCCTTCGCACCTCATTTCTGCGAAGAATTGTGGGAAGTTTGCGGACATAAGACTTCGGTGTTTGAAGAAAGCTACCCCTCTGTGGACGAGCAGGCTTTGATTAAAGATGAAGTAGAATACGCCATTCAGGTAAACAGCAAAATCAAAGCAAAGATGATGATTCCCGAAGGACTTTCGGACGAAGATATTCAGGATACCGTTTGCGCGTACCCCGAAATCGCAACGGCAATCGAAGGCAAAACGATCAAAAAGTGCATCATCGTAAAAGGTCGTTTGGTCAACCTGATTGTTGGTTAATCACAGAATACAAACGAAAAACGACGGATCTATTCCGTCGTTTTTTTATTCGTCACTTAGGTTTGCAAATACAAAAAATCGCAGGTTTTATTTACTGCTTTTCACCTCGTCATACCCCATATCAAATGGCGGCAAAGTTAGGGTGAAACGTATCAACGCGTTTTTTTGAATCGCAGACTTTAAAATTGTCTTAGAAACAATCCCCTCTCTCTTATCTAAAATATGCGAAACGGCGGGGGCAGGTATGCGTTGACCGATCGGGTACGGCTGTTCTTTCCGCAAAATCAACACGTCCGAACAAGCGACAATTTGCATAGCGGAATACGTTGTTCCATCATCACCGATTAAACGCGTAATGCGTTCGCCGTATATCTCGGCATTTGCCAAACGGCATAAAAATATACCGTCCACGGAAAAAATGGGAACCCCGAGAAAGAGTTTAAAACAGCTTTTGGGGAAGGCAGGGCGCAAACGGGATAAATAAATTTCATCATCCGTCTTTTCCACCGCAGAAAAATTTACAGCAAAATCCGTTTCTTTATTTTTTGAAAAAGCAAAATTTTTTTCCGCTCCACCGTATATACAAAATGCGCCCATCCCCTCTTTTGCCGTGGCACAAAGCAAGTATTTTACGGAAAAGGATTTTGGCGAAAACCCCACTCCCCGACAAATCCCACGCAACGTTTTGCCTACGTATATTTCTTTAGAAATCAAATCGGTTAAGTACATATTTTCTCCTTTTTAGATAGCCTTTCCATTATCATAAAGGAAGAGTTCCGCCGAAAAAAGAGAAGTTTCAACTTTTTTTGACGAAAAAAAGAAAAAAGTTGATAAAAGGGTATAAAAACGCTTGCCAAACAGAGAAAATTTTGATAAAATAACGCAAGTAAAAGGAATGAAATTCCTTACATATTGGGGCGTCGCCAAGCGGTAAGGCAACGGACTCTGACTCCGTCATTCGGGTGTTCGAATCACTTCGCCCCAGCCAACAAAAACAGAACATTTGTCGGTAGACAAATGTTCTGTTTTTGTTTATCCAAGCCGCAGGCTTAGCATATCATCACGGCAACGCCTTGATTTAATTACGAAAGTGTGATATGATAACTTCACCGATAAATAAGAATTTGACAGTCAAAGCACTCTACCAACGGTTTACTTCTCCCCACTAAACCATTGGTAGGTGTACTTTAATTGTAATATTGGTTATACTGTATACGAAAAGAGGTCTCTTATGAATCAAATCAAGATAGGGAAATTTATCGCCGATTGTAGAAAGCAGAAAAATTTAACGCAAATGCAGTTGGCAGAAAAACTGTATATCACCGACAAAGCCATATCCAAGTGGGAACGAGGTATCACAATGCCAGATTCCTCAATTATGCTTGAGTTATGTGATATTCTCGGAATCAGTGTAAATGAATTATTAATTGGGGAGAAAATCAATATGGAAAACAACAATCAAAAAAACGAACAACTTTTGCTGGATATGGCAAAAGAATTGGAAAAGAAAAACAAAACGATCTGGTCTTCTATGTGGGCGATTATGATCATAAGTATGACAGCACTAATTGCAGGTATATTTATTGCCGCCTTCTTAATCCCGGAAGGGGTATGGCAGCTTGTCACTATTCTTGGTATTTGCGTTGTGTTTTTGATACCGTGCTTCTATGCATTAAAGCTTGAAGTCAGTGTGGGTGCTTACAAGTGCAAAAATTGCGGTTACGAAATTGTACCTACCTATATGCAGGCACTTAATGCGATGCATAGAGGAACGACTCGGTACTTAAAGTGTCCGAATTGCAAAAAACGTACTTGGTGTAAAAAAGTAATAAAGAAATAAGATTTCAAATTTTGTGAGCGGCAGATCCCAATTTGTCAAGCAGTACAAATGATATACTTTTGGTCGTTCTTTCCACACTTTAAGCACAATTTAATCGTTCTTTCACACGAAAAAAGGCATACCATGCGGTATGCCTTTTTTCGTGTTGTGGGAAGAGTAAGACTTTCTGCGTTAATCGGGGGTTCGTGCAAGAAACGTCCGCAACCAGCAATGCGACCAAACGTAAACACGATCGGTGTTTCGACGTTTTTTCTGTATTTATATCTCAACCGAATACTTCGCGCAAAGTTTCAAAAGCCACGAGCAAAGCTCGTTGATACTTCTCGTATCTTCCACCGTCCGCGTTTGTTTTTCCGCATATACAGCAAACGTCCGTGCGACGTCTTCCGTTTCCAAACGCTCCGCTTTGGTTAAGGGCGCTTCTTTTAATTTTGCCAACAATTTGCGCGCGTATCCCAAAGGCATAGGCATGGACACCGACTGCTTTTCTTGCGCATCCCCCCCACCCGTGTCCGTGTTGAGCGACGTATTTCCCTTCGTTTGCAATGCTGTATTTAACCTTGTTTTTACGTAGGTATTCTCGTGGGAAGGCAATGTATATTGTATTTCTTTTCGCATCGGACGGCGACGCTCTCTACGCCGAGCCAAACTTCTTTTTATAGACAAAAATGCAAACAAAACCAAATAGATACCGCCGCCCGCCATAAAAAGCGCCGCCATAACAATCCCCTTGTCCGTTTCAGGTAAATTCAATGCCGTAGCGGCAATATACGCGCCGCCGCCAACCACCGCCGCCAACGCCAAATACACGCTTTCCGAACGAAAAATCAGTGCAAACAACGCCGCGCTAAGCAACACCCACGTCGCAATCAAAAACACCAGTGCAAGCGTGCGATTCGTTTGCCAAGCTTCTTGAAAATACTCATATAACCACATAGAAAAACCTCCCTTTTGACATATATACTATGTCCAAAAAAGAGGTTTTCTTTTTGTCGTTTTTTTGCTATTTTCGTCCTTTTTTATCGGATATTTTCCAAAAAAAAGCCATACAGGTACGCGTTGAGCCACGTTTAGTCCATATCCACTTGAAACCCACGATAAATATTGACGATTGTGCATTGAATATTTTCAAGCGGCAATTTCAATATCTTCGCCGTCGCTTTTTTATACAAATCCAACTGCGGTTGATAATGCGATTTTAAATACTCTGCGCCGCCCGAGGAATACTTATAATCGACAATACGCACCTTTTTATCCTCTCCGATTGCCAACAAGTCGATCGCGCCTTGGAACAATATTTCTTCTTTATCATCCATTGCGCCCACTGCATTTCCCTGCAACGCGTAAGTATCTTTAATCGGCAAATTCACCAAAAATTGTTGTTCTTTATAAAGCCGCATCCCTTGCAATTCACCGAAAATACGGTTTGACAAAATTTCTTGCAATTTTTCCAAAGACAAAAACTCAAATCCGTCGATTTCTTCTTTTGCTTTTTCTTCCGCATACGCAAGCTCGACAATCTCTTTCAATCTTTCGCCTTGCGCGCGTTGTTCACCCTCGTATAACCGTGAGAAATCAAACCGCTCCAAAAATGCGTGATACGCAAGCCCCGAAGCTATCCCCGTTTCCGCTTGTTCGCGCCATTCATCATTTTCAAATAACGAACTTTTCGACAACTCATTTTCCGTTTCCTCGCTCTCAACCGCTTGTTCCACGGCAACATCTACGTCGTCTGTTTTTTCATTCCTTTCGTCCCTGACCCTATCCATCAGCTGTGTAGCCGAACTTTTTACGGGGAAGTTCTCATATCCAGCAAACGGATATTCCCACAAAAATGCACTCATGATTTTTCGAGTCAACACTTCATTGGGACGGAACACCAAAGCCTTTCTATCCTGTTTGGGCAAATCGAAAAATTCGTCCTCGACCACATATTGTTCCCATACGCCAAAATCGGTAAATTCCTCAAATGATTTTGCGTATTTCGCATCCGCCATTGCTTTGGGTTGCCCTTGGAACAGCAAATGCAAACCATATTTCGCCCTCGTCAGCGCAACGTAATACAAATTGAGTTCGTCCGCAATTGAGTTCGCCGTTTGTTTGGTTTCGTGTAAACGACGAAGCAACGTATTGCTTTTCGTCATTTTTTCCTCATTAAACGCGCGCGGTGCGAGTCCGTACGTCTCCTCGACAAACACTTCGTCATGATCAGTCAAACGGAAAGGCGCGCTTAAATTATCCAAAATAACAATGGGATATTCCAAGCCTTTGGAAGAATGGATTGTCAGCACTTTGACGGAATCCTCCCCGCCGTTTTCGCTGTATTCGATTTTGTAATCCAAATCCCGTAAACGAGCCAAAAACGCATGTACGGACAACGGTTCCCCCGACGCGCTTTCTTCAATAAAACGGTGGATTCGTTTCAGACATGCTACCCCGTTTTCCTTAGAAAGCAGCCTTGCTTCCATACGAGTTTCCGTCAAAATTTGCGTCAACAATTCCCCTGCGGGCAGGACACGGGACAGGTTTCGCACCTTTTCGTAGTATTCATAAAATTTCGACAACTTATAGGCAATCTCGTCTGATTTTTCGGCAAGATAGTTTTTACACGCTTTTCTAAAAAAGGGTTCTTCCTTGTACGCAAGACGGATCTCCGTCAATTCGTCCGCAGTCATATTGCCCATTGCGGAAAGCAACGCACTGCAAAGCGGCACGTCCTGCTCCGCATTGTCAATCAACAACAAAATATCAATTAGCGTCTTCACTTCCGCGTAATCGCAAACGTTGACCGCCGCGGCAGCCGTCACGGGTACACCCTCCGCCGCCAACGCCGCTACCGTCGTGGCTATCTGCCCCTTTTTCTTTCGCGACAACACGGCAATATCTGAATATCTCACCTCGCGATATTCTCCGCGATCCGCGTCATAGATTTTTGATCGGCGTTCCATTTCGATAATGTGATGAATAGTTTTTGCTGCAATGCTTTCTTCCGTAGTTTTTTTGCCTGTATGCGCCTTCACGGAATACACGTCGCGATCCGCTTTTTCTTCTTTTTCAGGCTCAGGCATGAAATGAATTTGCACTCGACCGCTGTTCACCTCGTACCTGCCCCCCTTCTCCATGTGAGAATCGGCAGCATAATTCAATCCCACGGTCTGCGGCGTCATCGCCAAAGCAAACTGCGAATTCACCGCGTCCAGCACCGCGTCGGAACTTCTAAAATTGCGCGTCATAGCAAGATTTTGCCCCTCGCCTTCGGCAAAAGCCTTTTGCTTTTCCACGAAAAATTTGGATTTACTGCCACGGAATCCATAAATGGATTGTTTGACGTCCCCAACCAAAAACAAATTGTCGCCGCTCAGCCGCGAAATCAACGCTTCCTGCACGGGATTGACGTCTTGGTATTCGTCCACAAACACGTAACGATATTTTTTCCGAGTTTCCTCTGTAATCTCCTTATCCGCGAGCAACGCCAACGCCTTGTGTTCAAGGTCATTGAAATCCAGCACGCCACGTTCGCCTTTCAAGCGCTCGTATTTTTCATCAAATTTCAAGAGATACACGGACAAAGCCTTCGCCACTTCGCCTGCATATAAGAAATTTTGCAATTCCTCATGTCGGGATGCCGTCTTTTTCAATTCGTCGTGAATTTGCACCACTTTATCTTTCAAGAATGCTATCTTCGCCGCATGGCGCTTCTTTTCTTCCGTATCCTTTTTAGACGTGCGGTTGACGGCAAACGTCGGTTTTTCTTCCTTACACGCCGCGAAATAATCGGGGGCGATCAAGATTCCCGAAAGATATTCAGTCAACTGCGTCGCAAGCGTCAACTGCGCTCCGCCCCCGTTTTCATCAAACCACGTCAACTCCTCTTGAATAAGATCGAAATAATAATTACATTTTTCCTTTAACAATGCAAACAAGTCTTCGCAAACGGCGTTGAACGCATGCTCGTCATATAAAGGCGCGGTTAAATACTCTCGATAATCTGATCGGTTGCGAAGCTCTTCATATGAGGTTAAGAAAATTCGTCTAAGGGCATTGTCGCTCTTTTTTCGCCAATACACGGACAAAAGCAGGGAAAATTGCGGATTTTTTTCCTCGTATGCCTCTTCTAATAACTCGTTTAACGCCTCGTTTTTGAGTGCCGTACCCTCCGCATCATCACCACCGATTACGCGAAAACCATTGTCCACCCCTGCCTTGAAAAAGTTTGTGCGAATGAGTTTTGTACAAAAAGAATGGATAGTGGAAATATCCGCCGCAGGCACGTTGGAAAGCTGTTTTTTTAGTTCCGCACGTTTTTCCGCTGTCGTTTCAGGTTTGTTGATTTCCTCAATGAGCACCTTACACAATTTTTCTTTCATTTGCGCCGCCGCTTTTTTTGTAAACGTCACCGCCAAAATCTCGTCTACGTTACAGCCCGATTTGATCAACCGTATAATTTTTTCAATCATGACCGTCGTTTTACCGCTGCCAGCAGAGGCTGAAACGATCGTTCTGCCTTCCGCTTCAATCGCTGCACGTTGTTCCGCAGTAAATCTATCGCTCATTTCCACACCTCCTCACCGCCAAATTTTATCATTTGTTGCATACCTGCCCCTATCATTTCTCGCTCCCTTCTCGTTTTTCACGAGCAATTTGCGCAATCGCCTTGGGGGTGATATCTTTCTCTTTTCTTATCGCAAAGCAGTCCGCATTAAACCCGCACATACCGCCGTATTTACAATAAGCGCAGCTCCCTTCATACGGCGAAGGTGCGATATATCCTTCTTGGAGTTCCTTACAGCCTTGACGGGCTACGTGTACGGAATAGTCCAAGAAATCTCGGAACGTTTCCTCATCCATTACCCTTGATGACCTCGAATTGTTTTTCAAAGACGCAGGGAAATAATCACTCTTTTTATCCACGGGCAGATACCGATCCCCGCAAAGCAACGCGTCCTCGTCACCGTTCAAAAAGCCTTGCATACGGAATTTTCCTTCCATTCCATCGCTATATGAAACGGATGCAGGGAAGTAAAACACCCCAGCAGGTACGCGTTCACCCTTGAGTTCGGACATATACAACTGCATTTGCATCTTTCTGCCCGTATAATAGGACGCCGCGGTATCGTCAATCGAACCCGTCTTGTAATCGATTACGCGGACGTATTTTTTCGAGCCGTCCACTCGATCCACTTTACCGTGGAAATATTCCCCCACAATCGTCTTTTCAGTGGCTTCCACTTTAAAATCAGAGTTTTTTATCTGTTGATATGCCGCCACAGCAACGTCCGCACCCTCTTTTAAGAGTTTTTCAGAAAAATACAAACCCGACGCCGTATCCTGCTGCATTGCATACACCGATTTTTTTAAAATTTCCGCGCCGATGGTCGTTGCCAGCACACGCATTTCTTCTTCTGTCGCGATCTCGTCCGCAACCACCGTCGTTCTTTCCAACAATTCGTGAATAAAGTTTCCCGTATCCACTGCTAGCACCGCCGCCTCTTCGCGTTCTTTTAATTTTAAACCGCGTTCCACGAAGTGTTTAAACGGGCAAGAAAAATAATTCTCCAACGCCGTCGGGGAGATTTTCCCATTTTTAAAAAACAGCTCTTCCCCACGTTCAACGCATACCTGCCCCTCATATTCCGCCAAATAATCGTCTTTTTCCTGCACGCCCAGCTTGTCCAAAGCAGAAAACAAAGACGAATATTCAAACCGCGTATCCTCACGCTTGGTTTCATACTCATTCTTCTCTATCAAAAGCTGACGGACTGCAGGTGCAAGTGCCGAGCATTTATAGGCAAATTCCTGTGGCGAAGTCTTTTTCTTCCGCAAAAGTTTCCCGCCCGTTTCCTCGCAAAACAGTCTATCTAAATAACGGAAGATTTCACTCAGGGAAGGTTCACTGCCATCCGCCGCCAAAGGATAGGATAAATACAACCCGTCTGTAAACGAACATAAATTCAAACAAACGCTTTCGCGGCTGCGGAGATTGACTTCGGCAACCGTAGGTTCTAATATCGCTTTGACATCTTTCAAACGCGCGATTTCCTTGTCGGAAATAATCGCCGTATCCGTTGCATTTGCAGGCACGGATTCCGTCATCCCCAACGCAAAAACCGTATGCAATTTTTCAATACGGCTGTTCGTAATATCCCCCACGAACACCGCGTCCGTCTTTAACGGTATCAAGGAAATTTCCGTCGCTTCCAAACCGCTGCCAAGCACCGTTTCAAACTCTCCAACCGTCATTTCTATATCGCCCGTTAGAAATTCCGCCTCAAAAAGCACGCGCTCTAACGCTTTATAAATCTGTGAAAGATAGCTTTTTTGTGCTACGTCGTCAATCGAGTCTTCCAAAGCTGCCAGCCGTTCTCTCGCCGAAAAATCATTTAAAATTTTCAGCACTGCTTGGCAGTATTCTCGACCCGTCCCCTTTGCTTTGATGTTTTCAGTCGCCAAAAGCATACGTTGACGACCGCTTTCAAGCGCCACGATATCATAGATACTTTCTACCGCTTCGCCCGTCTTAATCGCACGTTTCGCGCCACCGCGATAGTTGGCAAATTTCAATAAATAATTGCGGTATTCGTCGCTTTCCCCGAAGAAGTAGTTTTGTGCTAACGATTGCGTGGCAATCGGTGAAAACCGTTCTCTGACACAACGAAAACAATCCAGCAAAAACGTGCTTAACGGATGCTGTTTTAAAGATTTTTTCTCATCTATAAAATAAGGAATCCCATATTCCCCCAACGCCTTTCTAATGGCAAGCGAATACTCTTTTACCGTCGGCGTAAAAATAGCAAAATCACGATAACGTAAGCTTGAATTTTCCGACATGATACGCTTGATTTGCGTAGCCACGTATTCTGATTCCGCCGTTTTATCTTCCGCCTCGAAAATGTGGATATTTTCTGTTGGCATTTTCTCCTGCGCCGAGCGTTCGGGATCAAACAATCCCCTACGCAACACTTCCGCTTCGCCACTGAGCGGCGTTCCCACGTCGCGAAGCTTTACCTTTCCGTATTCTTCGCATACTTTAACGAAAGTCTTTACACCGCTATTCGCATAAATTTCCTCTTCGCCTGAACAAAAAATCCCGATCACGTTTTTGGCGGTTTCCAGCGTCGCGCGAATGGTTTGCGCCGCCTGCGCGGTGAAGGACGTAAAACATAAAAAGAATACGTTGACGTCTTTTAAATCCTCCCGACTTCTGATCTCGTCGGGCAATAAGGACAAATATTTGCTTTCGTCAATCAACGCGCGCTCGCTTAAAAATTCCGTATAGTTTTCGTAAATTGCCGCAAGATCGGCAACCTTCTTTTTTAACATATCATCGGGAAGCAAATCCAAACTTTCCCGCAATAACTCAGGAGTAATTTCGGATGCGGAAAATTGCGCTAATGTTTCGTAAATGCATTTTGCGTTATTCCCAATCCCCGTCGCCGTCGTAAAACATTGCAACTTCTCCTCACGTTGCAAACGAGTCATCACTTCGCCAACCGCCATTACTGAGCCTTGTTTACTGACCGTATGGCATTCCGTTTTTAAAAATCGCGCAAACGTGGATACAGACGATAAAAACGTACCGCCCGTTTTGTTTACAAGAGCCCGCTCGGCAAGAAGTGTCAAACGATCTTCGCAAAAAATTAAATTTTTCTGCCCCAACTGCTCGTACGCCGCGGCATATTCAGCCATCACTTCCATACATTGTGACAACGTGTAGGCTTTTAAGACTGTATTCATTGTCCGTCTCCTTTGCCGATTTTTCGACCAAAACTTTCGTATAACTCTATTATAGCATACTCTATGGGAAATTTTCAGCTTTTTTTCACAATTATTTTTTGTAAATCTCAATTTTGTTTTTACAATTTAAAAATTATGTGTTATAATAATAGTATCGATTGTAAAAAACTATTACACAGTGCAACTTTCTAGATCGTTTGGGAGTTTGCGCGGAGACGTTTATGAAATTCAAAAAAATTATCCCTATAACCGCTTTGGCGTTAAGCGCGATTTTCCTTTCCGCTTGTACGCAAAACAATAACAAAGTAGTTTTCAGCGACTACTGGGCAAAGGACGCTACCTTGACGGTGGATTCCATTTCGGAAACGTTGGAATACGACGTGACGACAGACAAAGCAGAATTGCAAGCGCAAAACTACTTCTTCTCCTATTCCAATGGTAAATACACGACTAGCCTTTCCACGGAAGTTTCTGAGGAAGGCAAGACTGTTTACGTTTTGGAAAGTACGTTGACCATCGACGTCACCTACCGCTACGGCGTACAGGCTGAAAAGACGTTCAACGACCGCGTGTATTCTCGCGTGAAATTCCACAAAGCCGCAAACGCTTTGCAACCCATTTCTTCCCATAAGGAAGTCAAGAGCACAACGCCCGCCAACAACGAAGCAGTGTCTTTAGAAAGTTGCTATCTGCAATATGATTATACGATGGACGTTACGTACTCGGGTACGGACGTAAAATCGGTAATGGTAGAAAACAAAGAAGGTTCGACTCTTTCCGAAAACACGTATTCGATTGACAATGAAAAATACACTTACCTCGACAACGAACAGCTGTTATTCGCCCTGCGCGGAGTAAAGCCCACGGCAAATGGTTCGAACACTTTTCTTGTGTATAACCCGTTTTTGAACGCGGCACAAAAAGTGAAAGCGACGTACAGCGCGGCAACGGGCGCGGACACCAATTTTGCCATCGACGGTGTTACAGGCAAACAAACGGTGCAGTATATTCCCGTCAAAATCGAACTGGACGAAAAGAACCCTGGGCAAGCGCAAACAGCATGGATTGCAGAAACGACGGATTCCACAAATAATAAATACCGCAATGTAATGTTGCGCTTGGAAACCCCTCTTTCGTACGGTTATGGCACGTTGATTTATACGTTGAAAAACGCAAACTTCTCCAAATAATAAATACTCCCTCGGAAATTCCGAGGGATTTTTCTTTGTTTATTTACTATTTTTGCCGTTTGAATACAGTCTTCTCCACCGCCTTGCACGCTTTGTGCTATATATGTGTATCAGTCTAACAACTCTTTCAATCCTTTTTTATCAACGCGATATACAGCGTTTGTTTCGTATCCACCGTCACTTTGACTTTCTCGGAAAGTTCTATGCCGCAAACCACGTACACTTCCCCACTGTCCTTTTCTGCAATTAACGGCAAATATGCGCGCTCTTGTACGGGCGTCTTTTTTTCATTGAAAAACTTTTTCAATGATTTCCTACCACCCCCGAACCGTTCAATCTCGTCACCTTCTTGACGGAAACGAAATACGCAATTTTCGGGCAATTTTTCCTCGTCAACCTTTAACACCGGATATTCAAATTGTTCCAAAACAGGTTCTTGCAAAAACACTTTCACCTCATACCTGCCCACATCAAAGCCCTTTTCGTCAAACGGTTTTTCTTGCGGCTTTTCCTCAAAAATTTCCTGCGTTTTTCGATAGAACAAAATACCCTTTTGCGTTTTTTCTGCAAGCACGCCTTGTGGTAAACAAAGCACCGAGCCGCGCTCGGAATGTTGTAAAGCAAACACGCCGTCCAAATGCGCCGCCGTATAATCCTTTTCAATCCCCAACGCTTTCATTGCCAACAAACAGGCGCGTGTAAAAAGCGGTTTTTTCTCGCAAAACGCTACCAAAAATCCGTCCTTTTCTTGCGACAACAACGAGCGGCTGTATTCATATAACAACTCGTCATCTTCCGCAGCCCGAGCCGCAAACTTCACTAAATTTTCCGCAGCGCCCTCCACCGCTTTTTCCAAAGCAGGCAACACGTTTAAGCGCAACTTATTCCGCGTAGCGTCCATTTCATAATTCGTTTGATCGACGCAATAAGAGAGCCCGTTTTTCGCGGCGTATTCTTCAATTTCCAACCTTGACCAACTTAAAAAAGGCCGCAAAAAACTTCCGTTCATCTCGGACATGCCCCTTGCGCCCGACAAAGAAGATCCGCGCGACAAGCGAAACAGTACCGTTTCCGCCTCATCGTTTTTATGGTGCGCCAAAGCGATAAAATCCGTTTTATTTTCCGAAATCAAAGCCGCAAAACTTTCATATCGAAAATCCCGCGCTGCTGTTTCCAAACTCATCTTTTTTTGCCTTGCCCGCGCAGGACAATCTTCGAAAAAGGTGTACAGCGGTACGTCCCATTCCTTGCAAATTCTCTCGACAAACTTCGCGTCGGAAATACTCTCTTCCCCTCGAATGCCGTGTTCACAATGCACCGCACAAACCGCGTATCCGCACTCCTTTTCACGACTTTTTAAATAATGCAAAAGCGCTGTCGAGTCCACTCCACCCGACGTCGCTACGCATATCCTTTTGTCTTTGAATTTACTAAGATCTAACATAGATATTCATTTCCGTTAAATTATTCCGCTTCCGTTTCCACAGTTTCCTCTTGCGTGCAACCTACTTTTACTTTACGTTTAAAAATTTTGGAACGGAACAAAATCACGTTCATCACCGCAAAGAATGCAAACAAGATGATCCACGTCAGCATCGGTTCTTTAGGGGCGAGCGTCGCCAACAGCATCAATGGGAAACCAAATACGATTGCAGGTAACGTTTGATACACGAGATTGTCCGACGCAGGCGTTTTAAATTCGCCGTCCAATTCACGGAGCAAAATGATACCCGTACTTGCCGTACCCGTCAACATACCATACATCGCCAAGAACTGTTCTTCGGCGTATTCGCCAAACAGCGTTTTTGCTACGAATTGATTATAGATATACGTAATCACCAAGCCAACCGCGCCGAGGATCAACAAAATCCACCAATACTGTTTCAAAAGATCTAAACGAATTGCCGCAACGCCCGCTACGACCATGATATCGAAACAGAACCCGCTGATACGATTCATCAAGAAATTGTTTACGTATTGTCTATGTATGATATTTTTCTTATGAAAAAATTGTACGATTCCCTTGAATGCCGTCGCAATCATAACACCGAACAAAAAGTTGAACCCATAAATTACCGAACGCATCCCCGGCAAAATTTCACCCAAGCCAAGCATCAAAAGATACGCCACTACGTACACAATCGCCACAAATGCAAACTGCACCGTCAATTTATCAATACTCCCATTCATAGGAATTTCGTTAGAACCCTGCACGTTCTCACTCGACAGCGCGCCTTCGCTTTCGCCAAGCGATACAATTTCACGTTTGCGTTTTAAAATATTCATATAGATAACGCCACCGATACTTGCGCTCAAAAAGCCGAGTGCCGCAATCGTCAAGCCAAAACTTCTGCCGCCGACAAAGCCGTAATCGGTTTCGTAAATATTGCCGTAATTGAGTGCTTGTCCCGTACCTTGCCCGAACCCAAACGGCAACAACACGCCCGCCGCAGGGAAGAAATCGGTGACGACAAGCGCCAAAAGCATCGTAATTCCAAGCCCAAACACCGCCTGCAATAAATACGTTGCAACCGTCGTCACACCCGAATCAAACACTTCCACCGCGCGTTTTTTCGTCAATTTTTTATTCGAAATTTTCAACGCCGAAGCGATAAACCCAAGCCCCAGCATATGATAGGTGATGACTTCCATCGTCGCCATACCATTGTAACCAAAAAACGAAGTGTTAAACATCAAATCGCCCGTAATCGCCTGATACACCGTTGAAATGACGAGCAAAATCGTCCCACCCAACACAGACGTTGGAATTAAGGATTTTTTTAAAAAAGTAATTGATCTTTTGAGCATATTTGCTACGACAAGGCTCAGCAGCAACACGCCTATGAGGTTGATCAACCCCCAAACGCTAGATTCCCAAAAATTTATCATCTTCACCGCTCTCCTGATTTATTTTCCGATAATAAAGATTCATATATTTCAAAGCGTTAAAATGTTTATCTCCTTTGAGCTGATAAATCTTATCCCCGAAATAAATATTTAATTTATTTCTGCCCAGCACCGTAATAACGTGTGTGTCTTTAAAGGGCATTTCAATTTTCTCTTTGTCCGTAATAAGCGTCAAACGGTCTTGATACAACGACACTTTCGCGCTCTTTGCCATACGTTTTTTCTTCTTGTATAAAACGACTTCAAACAGCTTGGTTTCGTCTTCGTAAATGGGTTTATCCCCAAATTGCGAAAGGTCTAAATTGCTGACGTATTCGCATTGATAATCATACCATTCCGTCGTGAAACGAAAAGGAAAATCACAGTTTACCCCTTGCAATTCCTTGGTAGGCAAATAACGAATTTTCTTGCCGCAACGTTTACATTCGATGATATCCTTTTCACTGTGGAAGATGGAAAGTCCGCAATCGGGACAAACGTACATAGCTCTGTCTAAATATTCCGCAGCGCGTTTGTGACGGTATTCGCCGTCCACACAGCCCTCGTCCACGTACAAGCCTTCTTCAATGACCGCCAACAATTCCTCGTCGGTCATATTTTTATATTCCTCAGGCTCGATCACTTTGGATACGTACGTACGCATTTTCCCTTTACGCACTGTATCCGACCAGCGCGGTTGCACACCGTAACCACCTTCGATACGGAATAACGCAAGCGGCAATTTCAATACGCGCACAAACCCCACGATTGCCGATTTCATATACCCCGTTTTTCCGCTATACGTTCTGTTGCCTTCGGGCGCAAGCGCAATCGTACCGCCTTCTTTGGCTACGCGCATACACGTACGCACCGCCCCAATATCCGTTGCTTGCTTTTTAATCGGAATGGGAGCAACCGCCCAACGCAACAACTTGGATATAAAACCGTTGGAGAACAAATCCTCACTGGCTACGTAATACACGGGGCCTTTGAACGCCAGACCGATAAAGAATTGGTCGAATGCCGTCTGATGATTCATAACGATACAATACTGTCTACCGTTTTGTTCCTTAAACCTCTCGATTTTTACGTGATATTTTAAAGTTATGTAAGGGCGCAACACCAAGGATGCCAGACTGCTAATGATCCTATGACGGAGCTTCACCCATTTTTGCCGTTTTTGCGTCTTCTGTTTTTTTGCCATTCTTACCTCATTTTTTGTTCTTATAGAACAAACTCTTATTTTTATTATACCTTAAAAAAATCTCCTTTGCAAACAAAAACCCCCACTTTTCCAAAAAAGTGGGGTAAGTTTATGTAAATTATATTACAATAATGCCTCGATTGTCGCAAACATCTGCTCAGGCGGGTTGACAATCGGCGGTTGCGTCCATTCCGTCAACAGTCCTAAAAACATTCCTAAAATGATACTTCCTGCGATCATCACCCAGTATTTCCAAGAAAAACCGAACTTATTTCGATACACGATTGTCACCACGATTGCCGCTACGATAATCAAAATGTAATCAAGCAACGCGCCGTACGTATTCGTACCCATAATCAATGCCGTGTACAAAGGAATCAGCAATTTATACCCAAACCAAGTGTCGGAAATTTGTTCCGCGTTTTCACCCTTTTCAAAGCGGAGCAGATAAAACAACAGCGCGTACGCCGCTACCCCAAAAACGGGTGGCACAACAAACATCCAAGCGTTCCATTGTGGACTGTCGTCCATATTGCGAATGAGATATTCCATAAACCGACCGAAATTTGAAATCGGGCCAAACGTCATAAAACTTTCACTAACATAAAAAGAAATACTCTGATGAATCACCATTTCAATATATGCAAGCCCCAACACACCGATAAAGGCGTACCCGATCATAAATACGATCCCGTCCCAAATACGGTTCGCACGAGTATAGACGAACGCATTGACGCCAAACAGCAACACCGCATACACGACAAGCCCGAAATATGCAGGCACGTACCAACCCATATCGTAAGGGTTATTCGGCCGAACAAGCAACGCTAAAAATCCCGTCCAATACGCAATCGTAAACGGCGCAAGAATTAAAAACAAGCCTACCAGGGTCTTGATGAAATACAATTTCTCCTTTCGCAACGGCAAGGAATAGTAAGCATCCACCCCCCGTTTATTCATCTTAAACGAATAGGTAAAAAGGGGTACGATAAAGGTCAACAAAATGAGTTCCGTCACCAAAAACATTAAGTTGGGTGAATAAACGATTTCACGATATTCGTATTCATACTCCCAAGTCATCGTCAGTGTGGATACGTTGGCAACGTAGGGAATGGCAATAATCCCCGTCAGCAATACAAATAGCCACAAATTCTTTTTTAATTCGTATTTGAGATATTTGATCATTGTAAATACCCCCTTGATTCCACTTCCCCGATAAACAGCTCTTCAAAATCCACTTCAATTTCTTCCACGAACAAAGGATTTTTCTCCCAAATCGCTTTTTCTAATTCTCCTGAATCTCCTTTGGCGATCAAACGCACCACTTTTCCTGTTTTGGTGAACGACATACAAGGGAAAGAAAAATCTTCCGCCGTAATCTCCGCATCAAACGCCGCTTGGAATTTATGCAATTTTGCCAAATCGTTTTCCAAATCCCCCGAACAAGTGATATCACCGTGATCCAAAATCCCGTAACTGTCGCACACGTCCTCTAATTCACGCAAAGAATGGCTTGAAATAATCACCGTCGTGCCCTTTTCTTCCACAAGCTCGACAAGTCCTTTCTTAAACACCATACGAGCCAAGGGATCCAGCCCGTCAAACGCTTCGTCTAAAAGCAAATATTTCGGTGCGATTGCAAGCGCAAGCGCTACGAACACCTGCCGTTTCATGCCCTTGGAAAAATTGCGAATGGGCGCTTTTGCATTGAGTTTAAATTTATCTAAATAGGTGGCAAACACCTTTTCGTCGAAATTATACGCCGCTTGGTACATTTGCGCTAACGCATTCGCGGACACGTTAAAGGTATAAAACGGATCGTCGGGCAGGAAAAACATCTGCCGTTTTGCCTTCTCATTTTCATATACGTCCTCGCCGTCAACGCATACCTGCCCCCCTTCTCCGCGCAAAACCCCCGAAATCAAACGAAGCAGCGTGGACTTACCCGCGCCATTAATCCCTACAAGTCCAAATACCGTTCCGTCGGGGATCGTCAAATTGACTTCTTTTAATACCTCTTTTTTATCTTCGTAACTTTTCGTTAGATTTTTTATCTCAATCATATGTTCTCTCCGTCCTTTTCCGCTTCACCGTACACGCAAGCCAACGCCTTACATATCGCCTCTTTAGAAATTCCTAATTCTTTCCAAAGCCCCATCGTGCGTATTACTTCTTCCGCGCAGTCTGTCTTCTCCGCTTGCCCATTTGCAACGTACGCGCCCTTTTTTGGCTGCACTGCAATCAAGCCTTCCTCTTCCAATGTTGCGTACGCTTTCGCTACCGTATTTGGATTGACTTTTCTCTCCACTGCATACGAGCGCCCCGACGGCAATTTATCCCCAGGCAGCAACGCGCCGACCGCTATCAATTCCTTAAATTCGGCTACGATATTTTCATATACGTTCGCCTTTCCGTTCAACCGCATTTCGCTCTCCTAAAACTGTATTATCTGTATTATAACACGATAGATAGGACTTGTCAATAGTTTTTTAGAAAAAACAAAAAAACGGCGAAACGTTTTTCACGCACCGCCGTTTATCTATTCATTTTTATATTAGAGCAAAGGCGAGATGATACCATCCAGCATTTCGTAAGAAAGACCCCCCAAGCCAAAATACACGACATTCCCTTCTTGATCGATAATCGCCGTTGCGGGAATGGCGTCTGCAAAACCAAACAATTTATACAAATCCGTTTCATTCGTGCCGTAGTGCGCAAACGTCAACGAATAATCCGCAAAGCCGATTTTATAACCATCGTCATTCAGCCAATTAGCGATTTGTTTCGCTGTTTTTTCTGTTTCTTTATTGATTGCAAGCATCACTACGTCGTCTTTGTGTTCGGATTGGAACTTGTCAAACGCAGGCAATTCGTTAAGGCAAGGCCCGCACCATGTCGCCCAGAAATTGACCACCACAACTTTACCGCGCTGTTCCTTGATATCAAACGTAGCGCCGTCCGTGCTGTAATATCTATTCTTGCATTTAAGGGTGTTTACCGTGAAATCGGGACATTGTTTCGGTTGCATTAAGGAATCGATAACGCCGTTCAACACGTGCGAATACATAATGTATTTTTGAGAATACACGATTTCGCCTTCCGTATTGACGATTACCGTTGACGAGAAGTGCTCCCCTTCAAAATCAAATTTTCCCCACAAATCCTCCGCCAAATCGCCTTGTGCAAAGTACATATCATAGCCGTTCCAACCCGAAGCAGGCGCGCTTTCATTCAACCATGCGCAAAGTTCTTCTGACGTTTTATCCAAGTTGATATTCAGCACCACTACGTCTTCTTTGTGTTTTTCTTTAAGGCTGTTAAACAAAGGAATTTCCGGGGTGAAGCCTTGGGGTATCAACTGCATTTCTTCCGTAGCAATCCTCGTTGTCCAAAAATGAATGACGACTATTTTGCCAAGCTGTTTGGTTATCTCAAACGTTTCCCCATCCATCGAAAATCCATCATTTTCATTTTTCAAAAGCTGCACGGAAAAATCAGGGCAAGGTTTTCTTGTCACCACCACTTCTTCTTTTTCGTCCGTCGAAGAAGACGTTTCTTCCGTTGACGAGGTTTCTTCCAATGAAGAACTTTCTTCTACCAAAGAACTTTCTTCACTTATGCTACTGTTTTGGCTTTGCGGCGTAGCGTTGTCCTCATTTTTATCCTTACACGCCGCCAACGCCGCACCACTGCAAAGCAACGTCATTGCCATCGTCGCCGCCGTTATTTTTTTAAGAATTTCTTTCATACGCATAACTCCTTTTGCTCGTTTTTATTTATTTTTTATTTACGTTCATTATAGCATGAAAAAACGAATATTGTCAAGTATGCGCGCGTGTTTTCTTTTTTGTAAAAAACTGACGTATTTTTACTTTTCAACTCGACCATGGTATGCCCGAAGATACATTTCTTTTATCTCCGACACCAAGGGATAGCGAGGGTTTGCGCCCGTGCATTGATCGTCGAACGCATCACGGCTCATTTTGTCAAGCGAATCCAAAAACTCTTGTTCCGTCACGTGTGAGCCAAGCGCATCTTTGATCGTTTTGGGGATTTCCAACACAGTTTGCAACTCCTCGATTTTTTGGATTAAGTTTTCTAAAGATTGCGCATCCGTTTCCCCTGCGCAACCGATGAGTTTCGCTACTTTCGCATACCGCGCCAAACAATCGGGATAGGCATACTGCGGAAACGTGCCCATCTTTTCAGGCGAGGGCGCAGCGTTAAATCTCATCACTTCCACAAGCAACAACGAATTCGCCATCCCATGCGGCAAATGCCATCTTGCGCCCAGCTTATGCGCCATAGAATGACACACTCCCAAAAATGCGTTTGCAAAAGCCATGCCCGACATGGTGGCAGCGTTTGCGACCTTTTCTCTTGCGACAATGTCCTCCCTACCTTTTGTAAATGCGGCAGGCAGGTATGCGATCAACAGAGAAATTGCCTCGTACGCAAGCCCGTTTGTAAAGTCGGACGCAAGCAGGGACGCCACCGCTTCCATCGCGTGCGACAACGCATCAAACCCTGCGTACGCCGTCAATTTTTTAGGAATATCCATCATTAAATCAACGTCGCAAATCGCCATCGTCGGCATCAATTCATAATCGGCAAGCGGATACTTTTCCCCCGTGCCCTCGTCAGTGATAACGGCAAACGGCGTCACTTCACTGCCCGTCCCTGCCGTTGTAGGAACAGCAATAAAAATCGATTTTTTACCCATTTTCGGGAAACCGTACACTCGTTTTCTAATATCCATAAAGCGCATAGCAAGATCGGCAAAATCCACGTTTGGATGTTCATACAGCACCCACATCACCTTCGCCGCGTCCATCGGTGAACCGCCGCCCACGGCAATAATCACGTCGGGGGAAAATTCCTTCATCCTTTCCGCGCCCATCTTCGCGCAAGCCAACGTCGGATCGGGCGTTACATCGAAAAATTCTGTATGCGCAATCCCCTGCGCATCTAAACTTTTCATAATCTCATCCAACATACCATGGTCGTATAAATATTGATCGGTGACGATAAAAGCGCGCTTTCGATCGTACCCATCCCTGCCCATTTCTTTCAAAGCCGTATCCAAACACCCACGTTTAAAATACACTTTTTCAGGCGCACGAAACCAAAGCATATTCTCTCGCCGCTCCGCCACCGTTTTCACGTTGATAAGTTCTTTGATCCCCACGTTTTCGCAAACGCTGTTGCCGCCCCACGAACCGCATCCAAGCGTCAGCGACGGCGTTAAACGGAAATTGTACAAATCTCCAATCCCACCTTGTGCCGCGGGTGTATTTACTAAAATACGGCAAGTTTTCATTTTTTCATAAAATTTCGACAGCCGTTCAAACGCTTTATCCGAATCAATATAAATCGCTGCCGTATGCCCAAACCCGCCGCCACGCACTAACTCGTCCGCTTTTTCTAACGCGTCGCCAAAATCCGTCGCTCTATACATCGTCAATACGGGAGACAATTTTTCTTTGGCAAATTCCTCCTCTTGTTCGTTGGAAGACTCCGCTTCTACGACTAAAATTTTACATTCGTCGCGTACCTGTATGCCACAAAGCTCTGCAATCCGTTTTGCTTTTTGTCCAACGACCTTAGAATTTAACACGCCGTTTTCAAACATTACACCGCGCAATTTTTCCTTTTCGTCTGCCGTTAAAAACTGACAGTTTAACGCCTGCAATTCCTTTTTAAAAGCATCGTAAACATCCCGCAAAACAACCACCGATTGCTCGGATGCGCATATCATCCCGTTGTCAAACGTTTTGGAATGCACAATAGATGCCGCCGCCAAACGCAAATCGCAGGACACGTCGATTACGGCAGGCGTATTCCCCGCCCCCACACCGATTGCAGGCTTTCCCGAAGAATACGCCGCACGCACCATTTGCGGTCCACCCGTAGCCAAAATGATATCCGATTCTTTCATAAGCTCGGCTGACAGCGCAACGCTGGGTTCTTCAATCCAGCCGATAATGCCTTTGGGCGCCCCTGCTTTTTCCGCCGCTTCTAATACAATCCGCGCCGCTTCGATTGTGCAGCGTTTCGCGCGCGGATGCGGCGATAAAATCAACCCATTCCGCGTCTTTAAACAAATTAAGGCTTTAAAAATAGCCGTCGAAGTAGGATTCGTGGTCGGTATCACCGCCGCCGCAACCCCAATCGATTCGGCTATCCTTGTGTAACCGCCCGCCTCGTCGCGTTCGATCACACCGCAAGTTTTCTCATGCTTATATCGGTTGTAAATATACTCGGCGGCGTAATGATTTTTCAGCACTTTGTCCTCAAAAACGCCCATACCCGTTTCTTCTACTGCCATCTCCGCTAGAATAATCCGAGCGCTGTTTGCCGCCGTTGCCGCCGCCTTAAAAATCTCGTCCACCGTTTCCTGCGAATAGGTAGAAAATTCCACTTGCGCGGCTCGCACTTGTTTTAAAATTTCTTTCAATTCTTTCGCGCCCTTATCCTCGCGCGATTGCATCATCGTAACGTTTTTTGTCATACCCCTCCTTGTACGGTCGCGCCCACCGCAAACCGCAGCAAGAAAATACGACGCGCCGTTGTTACGAATCGCCCGTGTTGTAAATCTTTCCCGCAAGCATCGCAAGCGACGCCGCCAAATCCTCCGTTTTTAAGACAACTTCTTTAGGAGCGCGAAGAGGTGCAGGCGCAAAATTCCAAATCGCTTTGATTCCCGCCGCTACCATTTTATTTAAAACGCCTTGCGCAGCCGCTTTGGGTACAGTGATAATCCCGATACGGATTTTGTGCTCAATGACAAATTTTTCCATATGTGAAATGGGTAAAATTTCCTTCCCCGACACCTTATGGCCAATCAACTCATCCGAAATATCAAACGCCGCAACGATATTTAAGCCATTGCTTTTGAACCCTTCATAGCCCAAAAACGCTCGTCCCAGGCCGCCTGCGCCGACAATGATTGCGTCCGATAAATTGTCGTATCCTAAAAACTTTTCAATGTCAACAATCAAACGGCTGATGGCAAACCCCAACCGCGGCCGACCTGCTTCGGAGGACACCAGAGCGAGATCTTTACGCACTAGCACCGACGATACAGAAATATTTTGTGCAATAACCGTCGAAGAAATGTATTCCGCGCCCTTAGAACTTTCTTCCTGTAAAAAATGTAGATACAGCGGCATTCTCGCCAACGTCGCTTTGGAAATCTCTTTTGTATCCATCATAATCTCCCTTTACGTTTGTTTTCTTACAAAGAATATTATACACTCTTTTATCGATAAAATCAAGCGATTATAGAAAAATGTTTAAAAAAAAGAAAACGCTTGTAAAAACGTTCTCTTTTACACTTGCACAACTTTGCATTTTTACATAAATACATAAGAACAAAACCGCATACGTAATATAAAATTTCCGTTCCCCGAAAATCGTTTAACGTGTTTTAGAAATTTCCTCACCTAAAAGCGCCGACAATATTTGTGTTTTTTCGACGCTGTCTTTTCCATATTGTCGTGGCAATTCTTCGTTTGGTAAACGAATATCCAAAGCAATTTCCCCCTTTTTTAACACCACAACTCGATGTCCCAACATCAAAGCTTCTTCTACGTCATGCGTTACAAACACCGCCGCCCTAGGTTTTTCTTCCCACATTTTTGCAAATACACTCGCAAGCCGCAATTTCAGCGCCGTATCCAACGACGAAAACGGCTCGTCTAATAACAACAGGGGTGCATCCGATAAGAAAGCGCGCGCAATCGACACTCTTTGTTTCTCACCGCCCGACAATTCGATCGGACGTTTTTTACGGAGCGGAAACAGCTCTGTTTTTTGTAATATTTCTTGAATATCCTCACTCTTACCCCCCGCGTAAGCTAAATTTTGTTCTATGGTAAGGTTAGGCAACAAACGAGGTTCTTGAAAAATATACCCCACGTTTTGTGGAGGGTTTTCTATACTTCCGTCATAGGAAATTAAGCCCGCCAAAGCGTTTAATAATGTTGTTTTTCCACCTCCCGATTCCCCTAAAATACATAAAATTTCTTTATCGAAAATTTCGAGAGTTAAATTCTCGAATACTGTTTGCGCGCCATAGGCCTTGGATATATTCAGTTTCATTTCACCCTCCTTTCGACAAATTCCGCTAAAATATTACCTGCCGTTTCCAAAATTAAGCCAACAAAAAAGGTGATACTAACGAGTGCAAACAACGTCGGCATTTCTAAAAACAGTCGGGCGTCCTGCATTAATCCACCCAAACTTTTATACGTACTTGCCAACACTTCCGCCGATACAACCAATTTCAAGGAAAACGCCAACGCCGCCGCCGACTCCCGCATGGCATACGGAGCAGCGGACGGAAGATACAAAGACAAAATTCGACGTTTTAAAGGCACGTTATATACACGACTCATTTTAATCAAATCTTTGTCCACTTGACAAAGCGCCGCTAAAAAACCTGCGTACAGCATCGGGAATAAGGATAAAAATGCCACAATCACGGGCGCAACGCCTGCGCCGGAAATCACCAAGATAATCAATAGTACAGCCAGCACGGGTAAAGATCGAAGCGCGGACAGCATAGGCGACAAAATTCGACCAAACCAAGGCACCGTGTACGCGATTACCGCAAAAAATGCCGCCGAAACAAAGGAGAGCGTAAACGCCAAAAACACTCTGCCCAACGTATGCAAAAACCCCATCCAAAACTCGCCGTCTATAAGCAAGCCCCCCAACTGGTTCAAACAATCGGAAAGCGCGGGGACGAGCAACTCGTTCCCGACGACAACGTATGCAATCAGCCACAGCGTCGCCATCCCAAACAATGCCGCTGCCGTTTCTCCTAATCGCCGCAATAGTATTTTCCACGTTGTTTCCCGTGTCTTGTTTAACGTTTTCGCGTTTTTCGACATAATTTCTTTTCCTGTTTTTTCGACTTTTTTCTTATTTTTCTGATTTCCAAGCAGTATAGAAAAATCCTTCGCTAAACGGCGATACCGAAGATTGCAAAACGGAAATTCGATTCAAATACGTCTGCACCGCATCTTTGGACAATGCGCTTTCCGAGAAATACGCGCGGCAACGGCCAATCGTTTCCTTCGTCAACACTGTCGCATTCAAAGTTGTTGCGTATGCAGGATCTTCCAAATGCGATTTAATCGACGCTACGATTTTTTCACCCGTAGCCCAATCCGTTTGCAACACCTGTGACGAATCCTTTACCTGCGACATGAAATCTTGTAACCATTTTTCATTTTCCTTAATTAAGGATTTTTTCGCCACAAGCACCGCTTGCGGATACCCCGTGTACGATTCTTCCGTGCAATTTTCAGGAATCGCGCCATGATAATACATCTCCTCGATACTACCTACGTACGAAAAACCTTTCTTTTTCACTTGTACGCTCGCCGCAGGCTCTGCCACCAAATAACACGACACAGTTTTGTCACTTGGATCGATCGCCGTCGCGTCCGTGATTGCTTTCAAATTGACTTTATCCGCCGCAATCTCGCCATCATTTTTCACTTCTTGCCAAGGCATACCATAATCGTCAAGAATGGATTTCCAAGTCAGCCCAGGCATATCGTTGATCTTCATAACGCCAACGACTTTACCTTTCAACGCATCCATGTACCCATCCTTTGCCGCTTCGCCTACCCCTAACGCCGCAATTATCCCCTCGTCTTTTGATAAAAGGCACAAGTTACCGCTCGTCAAAACCCCAAGCGCTTGATAATCCTCCCTCTTTCCCAACAGCTTACTTGCCGCTGTCACAGGCAAAGCGCAAATGTCCGCATTTTTTACCGCATCCGCATTCGTAACTTTAGAGGCGATCACCGTAGGGTTGACCACGCGATAAGTCACCCCATCATCCTCTTTATCTTCTTCCATCATTTTCGCAAACGCCATCGCAGGCGCGCCATCAGGCATATATACAAACACTTCATTTTCAGGAGTCTTTTCTCCGCAACCAACGAAACCAACCGCAGACATCGCCAATGCCACTGCCAATACACTTATACCGATTTTTTTCATATCCATTTACTTCCTTTTATTATATTTTCCCAAACAATGCCTTAACGGACACATTTTCTATCCGTCCCAGTTTTCCCGTCAATGCATTCGTCACTTCCACAGGCGCATCCACCACTACCGACAACACCGACACCTTTTTCTCCTTATACGGTATCCCCATTCTACCCAAAATGTATTCTCCATATTCAGAAAGCAAAGCGTTTACCTTATCGCTTACTCCTCGATCTGACACCAAAATACTCACCACCGCCACACGAGTTTCCGCCGTTTTTAGTTCATTCATCGCGTACCTGCCACCTCCTTTTATAAAAAAATACTCCCTACCAATGGTAAAGAGTAACCAAAATTTTTCCTTAAACGCTCCCTGCGCAAGGAATATCATACAAAACCGCATAACGGAAGGACTTCCCGCCGCGTTGCACGTCTTGTTTATGTACTCTTTTCACCGTTAGAAACCACTTTCGGCTCAAATTTCTTTGTTCTATTTTTTGCAAACGCCAAACGATAAAACCGACATTCAACGCATACCTGCCTGCCTATTAGCCTTTAAAAACAGCTTCGACACGATGAATCGGCAAGCCTCTCTCCACCCATTTTTGTTCGTATTCCGTCACGATATTCCATTCGGGATTACCGTTCTCGTGTAAATTGTACGTCACGTTTTCCAAATCAAAGCCGCAAGCCTTGTATTCTTCCAACGAAAAATCAAAAAAGTCTCGATCGTCCGTTTTTTGTAAAATCCTGCCACCTTTTTTCAGCAGCTTTTTATATACTTCCAAAAAGTTACGGTGTGTCAAACGTTGCGTCGCGTATCCAAGTTTAGGTAACGGAGTCGAAAAATTCAAATAAATCGCATCCAAACTTCCCTCAGGGATATAACAGGGCAGACATTCCGCGCGAATGTTGAGAAAACGAATATTCTCAATCCCTTGTTTTTTCACTTCTTCCATAGGTGTCAAAATGACGTTACTCATCTTTTCCAAAGCCAAATAATTGACGTCGGGGCTCGTTTTTGCCAACGCGCAGACAAACCCGCCTTTACCGCAACCGATTTCCAAAGCCACACCGTTATCGTTTCCAAACGCCGCTTTGAAATCAATCAACGCACGATAACTTTCCGCCGCTTCTTTCATATTCAAAATCCCGTTCGCGCCACGTGCCAACAAAAGATCTCCACACGCGTCCATTCTCGCGTCAAAATTCCGCTTTTTCCTCATTCTCATCGACATAACTTTTTCTCCAAATCCATCACAATGTGTCTAAACGAACGCCTTTTTATTATTTCGATCCCGTACTTCCAAACCCGCCTTCACCACGAACGGTATCCGTCAATTCTTCCGCTTCTAAAAACTCCGCTTTCAAGAAAGGAGCAACGACCAACTGTGCGATACGCTCACCTGCCGCCACCGTTTGCGCGATAGAAGAATGATTATGCAAAGCCACCATCACTTCTCCGCGGTAATCGGAATCGATCACCCCCACCTTATTCGCAGGTGCAAGCCCACGTTTGCAAGCCAACCCACTGCGCGCGTAAATCAAACCTGCATACCCTTCGGGAATTTCCATCGCAAGCCCCGTGCAGATAAATTTCGTTTCACCGGGCGCAATCACCACGTCCCCGTCCGCCAAAGCGTACAAATCCGCCCCAGCCGCCGCCACCGAACCATACGTAGGCAACACAGCTTTTTCGTCCAATTTTTTTACAGCAATCGTTGGCATAATTTTCTCCATTTTAAAAAATTTTCGTCATTTCACGACATATTATACCACACCCAGTTCACCTTGTCAAGCATTGCACTCGTCCATATAAAACAAAAACGCTCTTGAGAAAATCGCTGTTTACCACGATCCATCAAAAGCGTTTTTTACACCGATACGTTATGCCATTACTTCACACGTCTATTTGCCTTACACCTTTTCCAATAAATAATCGTATAACGTTCTGTAATATTCCCCTAAATACTGCGGAGCAACCTCATCCGCCTTGAACATATTAAAACGCTCCGAGGCATTCGTGTACGTGTTCATATAATAATCTCGCACCGCATAGTAACGATCCGGGTACTCCAACGAATAGTCCACTTCGTATGGCGCGTCCGTCGCTTCCGTTTCCTCCACTTTTGTCGAGAAACGCAAATAAAACAACAACGCATCGCGCACCGCCTCCACTTCCTGCTCGTATTCCGCCCGCAATTTCGTCTGTATCAACGGCCACATATCCGAAAGCAAAGTACCGTTTTCCACCAAACGCTCCTTTTCCTTTTGCAAATTCTCTTGCAATTTCGCCGTCAGTCTGTTTTTATCCAACTGCGCTTCTTTCACCTGCAAAATTTGTTCTTCCGTCAATGCCGCGTATTGTTTATCGGTGTACGTGATAATATCAATTTCCATATTCTCCTCCTAACCTTTATCGCGCCCCATTACGGTTCATTTTATCATTTAGACTTTTAAGCCGTGTATGAAATCGCCAACTTTCTAACGATCGCGCCCTTTTTCAAAGTGAAACGTAATGCAAAACTTTCTCCAACAAGCCCCATTCTAACCACTGCTTTCCCGTCAATAAATTTCACCGCTTTTTGCTTGACGGTTTGTCCATCGTCCACCTGAACAGTCATTTCACCTTCACCCTCAAAACACAACGACTTTAAGTTCTTTTTACCAACAACCCCAAAATCTAAACATTCCGTTTGAAAGCAATATTCCTCGCCGCCGTACAAATCGCCGTCGCAATCCACGTATTTCACTACCCCTTCCGCCACGCACATAGCGTATTGATCCGTCCTCGACAAGCCGTTGAGATAGGAACAAAAATACCCACTTTTACCATCTGCCGCAAGCACCAACGTCACCGCGCCTTTCACCTTGTCTGCATAGCGAATGAGCACTCGATCTCCTACGCACGCCGCGCCGCATTGTACCGAATACATCGGTTTGACGTTCAATTCCTGACAAATTTTTTGCAATGTTTTTCCGTCGAATGTATACACCCCATCATCCGCAAGGAAAAACAGCTTTCCGCCGCACTCACAAACGGTTTCACCAAGGACATGCCCCCCTGCATACGCCAAGGGCACTTGTTTAAAATCACGCGCCGAACCAGCCGGAATTAATCTCGTGATACCATATTCGTAGAAAATGCAAATCTCGTTGCCGAGTTGTTTCATTGCGACAATCTTCCCCGCCGCTGATGGTAAATGTATCTTACCGCTGTCATCAATTGTACTTTCAAAATTTAACGTTTCCAATGGTTTGGAATACGCCACGGTAAATGGTTCGATTACAACAAATAAACGATCGTGAAACACACAATTTGCCAAACCCGCCTTCGTCAAAATCGATCGCGTGTATCCTCTATCAGGATCGTAACGTGTCACGCCAAGCCCACCGATAAACAGAGTTTCCACTTCCAAGTCCGCATTTATGACGCCAACAACGTTCGTTGCACCGCCAAACACCAACGTTTTCACAAACGCACCCGTTGTATGGTTGTATAAATAATACTTCCCATCCTCCAACATATACCCTAACTGATTGTTATATACTCCGTCCGAATGTTTTGTTCTATGCAAATAAAACGAACGCACTGCCGCGCTTTCCATTACATACGTTTTCTCATACGGAGTGAGATAATTTTTTAATCCCAACCCCGTTTTTATTGTTCCGTCCGCGCAATCGCAATTTCTCCCATCTACGCCAAACAGCGTACCCTTTTTATCCCTATCCACGAGGGAAAAATTCTCAAAACGCACTACCCGTGTCCGCGCCGAACGTTTTATAGGTTGTTTTTTTACCCCGACCATTACGCCCACCTTCTCGAACGCATCCTCTCACACGGTTTTGCGTGATACGCAGCTGCGATCGCCTCTTTGTATTTTTTATCCCATACCGCCGCGTCCTCAAACAAACAGGACGCCGTTGCATATTCCGCCGCCACCCCGTACGTAAACAATCGTACCGAAGCCTGCAAAACGTAATCGCTAACCCCGTCGACATTTTTCTTATCCGGCGTGTACGTGTACGTAATTTTCACCTTACCTGCCTGCGTCTTTACGTAATCAGGAAAGAGTTTGAATTTCACCGAATTTCCCCACTCATCCGTTACACGCAAAATTCGAACAACGGGTTTTGCCAAACGAGAAAACTCGATCGCACCCGTTTCCGAGATCATCTCATCCTCTGCATACAAAGGCAGATAATCCAGTGCCAATTCATTTTCCACTATATTAAAACAATGTAAAAGCAACTCCGTTTTTTGTCCATCCGTACTTTCGCCGTTGACGTACGCTTGTACTTCTTCCTCAATCCCAAGCACCGTCGCCGCAGACAAAATAATTTCTTTTACCGTCATTTTTACCTCCTTTTCGCGTTGATCGCATATTTGTAAAAGGTACCCGTTATTACGGTTCAACGCGTACACGGGTACCCCAAACAACTATTTAGACGTCTTCACTAAACATTAAGATTCGGTAACGCCATAAATCTTACCCTGACCGCAAGGACGTTCGCAAATGAGTTCCGCATATTTCACAAGCGTCGCGGTATATACAGGTTTACCAGGCACCTGCTTCAAGATTTTACCGTCTTCGCCTTCCAACCATTGCCAATCGCAAAGCTGATGCAATTTGAAATCGTTGGTATTTAAGAAATACATTGTTCCGTTCGTGCAAAATCTATCCGCAATAATGGGAATACCGTGGAAATCCAATGCTTTATAGCCGTGTACGTCCATCGTAGGAAGCGTAACCCCTGCCGTACGGAAAAATTTCACAATCGAACGTCTTACACCGGGGGAACAAAGAATAACGTTAATTTGACTGCCCGACGTTGCCTCGATTTCGTCGATTGCTTTTTGAATGATTTCTTCCGTAATCGCACCAAGATCCCCTTTCACATACGGCGTCATATATTGATTACTATTCTTTTCCACGCCGTAAAGATTGTCTACGTCCCCCGAAAATAATGCTTCAACGCCCGTGATTTCATTTCCCCAACAACCATGCATTGCCGCGTACGCGCCGATGGTAATCGCACCTTCGGGGATGGTAGGGCCGCCAAACGTAACCGTTCTATTCACTCTATCCACAGCAACTACTTTACGTTTTGTTGCCTCCTCAACGGGTCTTTTAAGCGCGTCGTAAAAATCTACTTCCATGCCCTCGATCATCGCTCTAACCGTTTCAAAGGTAAATGTGTTATTTCCACCAACCGCAAGAACTCTACCGATCGTACCCGTACCGTCACTGTATAACATTCTACCAAAGTTATACTGCGAATTCTTCAACAAAGACTCCATTTCTTCATTGAGAAGATTGACAAACGAACCTTCATTGTTCGCTGACGCGCGCAATGCTTTATCGGAAATTTCAATCGTGCCGTAAAGGTTCTTTAACGTCGCCACGAACTGCATGTAATTGCCATCCAACGCCTGAGGAAGATTCCCCGTTTCCGTACCCGCGCCAATACCGCCGCTGATACCACTTTTAATCGTTTTTCTGATATCTTTTCCCACCACGTTAGACGTAGTCTGTTGAATCATCGCCATCAAAGGGTTTGTTTTCATATTTAACGCGTCTTTCACCGCGTCAAGATAATAAGATTTCAATACGCTATCTGCTGTTTGCACTGTTACCATAAATTAATTTCTCCTCACATTTGATTATTTGATTTAAAAAATCGAAGTGCCATATCCCCTGCATCTAAAATAGATTTTGCTTTTAACGGAGGCGTAGTCACCACGCCGCTGCCCGCAAACGTTACGGGCGCGCCCGTTTTTCCAATCGACGCAAGATATTCTCCAATGATACGCAACCTCGTTTGTTCGTCACAGCTCACCTTTTGATACAGTTCTTCGGACGAAAGCGCCGTTTCTCCCTTTTCTGCAAACGTACGGACGCCCTCTCCCTGCGTGTTCGTGAAATGGTTTTCACTCGCGTCCTTCGCTTCCGCTTTCGCCTTCAAACTGCTTTCTTGGGTTGCCGCAACCGTATTTTCACCAACTTCCTTTTCGTTTTCCGAAGATTTTGCATCCACAGCTACAGCCGTTTCCTCTTCGGACGAACACTCGTTAGCGCCGCTTTCCGCCTTTTGAGCGTAAGCCTCTTCTTTTGTTTCCTCTGCGGGTTCATCCACTTTCGCCTGCGTTTCCACGTTTCGATTGTTTTCCATATCAAACACAAAACTATCAAACTGCTTCGCCGCCGCCTTTCTCGCCTGCGCATTCTTACGGAGCTTTTCCGCCCCCAACTCACCCAAACGAGCCTTTTCCATTTCCGAATTTTCCGCCTGCCGTTCCAATTCTTTCAAACGCTGACTTCGTCTTGTAAACTCCGCCTGCAAAGAACTGTAAGCCCTCGCAAGGGCGTCTACGTCCTTAAACTTCCCCAAAACCGCCGAGGCATCTTCCTTGCGCGCTACCTCTTTCGCCGCATTTTCTACCGTCTCCGTCGCCTCCGTTGTTTCCGTTTCCGCGTAAACGTTCTCCTTTTCGATCATACTTTCTTTCCTCCTATTCTCTCTTTTACATTTCCTGTTGTGTTTTCAAAGCCTTTTTATGCGCTTTGATGTGAGCCATAAAACGTTTTTTGATTTCCTCTTTATTACGACTTCTCTTAAATTCCGCAGACAAAAGGAATCGAATATGCTCGGAAACGTGTAAATCGTGGTCGTCGTATTCATCCACCTGCATATCCGCTTCCTTCATATCCAAATTCTCCTCACCTGCTTTCGCGATATGTAACGAAGAAATATCCTTCGCGTTTTCATAGCTACCAAACCCAAACGCTTCCAAAATACGGTTTTTACTTTCCGCCGTCAATTTTCCATCGTCGTTTGTCAATACGCCAGCTTCAAACAATCTTAACAGCGTCGCCTTTTTCTCCGCAGGCGTGGACGTTTCTTGCGATTCAAACTGAATATCGTTCACCGACAAATTTTTCGCATTGAAATAATACGCCTGCGCACGTTTGTTTTCCCCCGTCAGCGTCATCAATCTCGCCGTTCCCGCAAATTGACGATACAATCGCAAAATCTGTCTGCCAACCTCTTTCATCGCTCTTTCAATACTGCAAACGGTAGCCGACAATCTCGACTCGTCCTGCGAAAGCAACAACTGTAACCCCGTCGCGCTAGTGACGCGCATTGGACTGGAATTTTGCGACAACTCGCTAACACCGCTAATCAACGCAAACTCGTTTTCCAACCATTCTTCCTCATCCTTAAACTCGCTGGGTACGTTACCGCAATCGAGCATTTCAGGCGCTTTTCCACCCTGTCTATACACAAGAATTTTCCCTGGCAACAAACCTTCTTCCGCCAACTCGTCCGTATCCACCGAACCGTCCTCCACCGTCAACACCCCCATCGACAAACGATTCAAAAATTCGTGTTTTCTGTTACGAACGGCATTGTACGCACGCTGCACGGGAATCAAACGATCGACAACGCTGCTCGCAAAAAACGCACCGGGCAAACGCAAGCAATCCTGTTTCACAAAAGGCAACCCTCTCACGCCGCGTTCCTCGTTGATAAAGGGCAACGGCCCGCGATAAAGTAATTTTCCACCTGCAACAATTTCCAATCTCCCATCAGGATTTTGCGAATCAGGACGAGTATAACGCTCGATTAAAATCTCACTGTCCTTTACCACCGTCGATTTCATACCGCCAAACTCCGAAGGCAGCTTCGCCGCCGACGGTTCACTGTACCCAAAAGACGAAGGAATTTCTCTACCGGGCAACGCCACGCCAAATCTTTCAAAAATATACCCAACCGACACCGCTTGCGCGTGAATAATACTCGTCACCGCTTCCATATCCTCTGCGTTTAAACGATCAGGAAATATCTCAAACGGCGACACAGCGGTAACCTGAGTTTCTCCCTCATACACAGGCTCACCAGCCTCGTCAACGCATACCTGCCTGCCACCTTTCTCATCCCAAACGATTTTATAAAAGGCACTGCCGCACGTTTCCGACCAAATCGTAGCCTTGGAAACCGTCTGTGCGAAATCGATACGTTCCAACGCGTATTTCAAAACGCCCGTCGCAAGTTTCGCCGCTTGCAAATCCCCATCCTCATCGGAAAACGCACGCACTTTGAGTTCGGGTTTCATCTTTTCCAACTTCGCAATTCTAGAATCGATGGTTGGCGCGATATGGTTAAACACTCTTCTCGCCTGCCAGTAAAAACGCTTATCCTCCTCTACAATCCCCCCAAACGGAGAAATATCACAATACTGATTTCCGCTGAAAAAGTTGATATTCAATAACCAACCGTTTTCCACCGCGCGCCTTTCTTCTCTGCGTTGCAAATAATCCTCCGTCACCTCTTTTGCAAGTTTTTCTTCCTCTCTCTGTTTGGCTTTTTCCTGTTCTTCTCTTGTCATTTTTTCCTCAAAAAGCTCCATTCCTATCTCCTTTCGCCTATTTCTTTTTCGTGCGTTTCACCGCCGCGCCCGTCTTTGCTTTTACTGTCTTCTTCCGTTCTTCCTTTTCAACGCCTGCCTTACTTTCTTCCAACGCCGCCAGCAGCCTTACGCGTTCTTTTTCAAGTTCCTCATCCGTCCAAGCCCCGTATTCGTCATTGCCTTCGTTCGCGAGTAGCATCTGCACCGCTTTAAGATCGGGCGGCACGTCCTTTTTCGTCTTTTTACGCTTCGTCAGCTTCAATTCCCCATCCACTTCCGCGTATTCTTCCGTGACTTCCGCCACCTGATACCCAAGCGCCACTTTCAAGAGCGCGTCGTTGATTTTTTCATCCGTCTTCTCTTTCTTTTTTTCGTTTCTTTTTTTCTCGGCCATGCCTCTTCTTCACCTCTCTCTTTTTTCACTCAACGCATACCTACCCCCTTCCTTTGAAATAGTTACCCGAAAATTCAGAATTTGATGTTGCCTTGTTTTAACCTTCTTAAACGTTTCTCTTTATCCCGCTGAATTTCCGATTTTGCGCCACTGCCAAGCGAGCCTTTCGGTCTTGTCATTAAATAATACCGCATCTCATCCAAACTGTGATCATCCGCCTTTCGCGGCGCGTCGCCGCTGCCCCAATAATATCCTTTCAACTCCCGAATTAGGTTTACACAACTTTTGAAAATGTAAATATTCGGCAAACCGTTTTTTTGGTTTAAGTAACTCTTGACTCGCGATATACCCGAAAACAAATCCTTTTCCACGTCGGGATTGACCAAAATCCCCCGTTCGTAAAACAACTCCACAACACTCTTCACACCCGAAAGTGTCCGCTGCTTCGCCGCGCTGTCAATCAAAGCGCAAATCCTTCCCCTCGAATCCGTTTTCCAACGCAACCTCTCGCAAATCCGCTTAATTGCGTCCGCATGGTAATCAATGTCCCTTCCTGCCTCAAAGTGTTCATAGACCACGTACACGTTATCGTCAAAATCCACCGCGTACCAATGCGCCGACAAGGGATTGTTCAGTCCTGGGTCAATGGAAATGGTATCCTGCCATTCCATAGGTACGTCAAACGGCTCAATCACGTGTATTCCCTCGTCAAATTCCGGATATACCAACCCCTCTGCCGCCGACGCAAACCTACCGTATCGCCGAGCCTGCAACGTCCGCTCGTCCATACTGCCCTCCAAGAGCAAAATTTCCTTTTCGTCCAGATAGGGATTATCACTCCATTCCACGAACTCATACCACACTTCAGGGTCATTCCGTCTATTGATAAAAATCTCGTTATACACAAACGTCAACCCTTTCAGCGGCGTCATCGTTCCAAACACGTCTCCGCGCCTATCCATAACACGCATACGGCATTCCCGATAAATATCCTCAGGCGGTTCTTCGTCAAACCACACAAAATCCAACGACGCGCCCTGAAATTTTTCTCGCCCTTGATCGCAACTTTTAAATCCAATCACCGAGCTCCCACCCAAAGCATTTTTCACACGGATAAAATCAATAATCCCGCTTTCAGGAGAATCCTTTCTACCGCTGAGCATCACAATTTCCTCAATCCAATCCCGACGTAAATACCGCAAAATCTTCTTTTGTGCCACGTCGCGCTGTACCTGCAAGGATAGCGATACCACCCAGCCACACACGTCTTGCCGATTTTCACGGTACGGATGAATCCCACGAGCCATATACACACACTCCACCGCGCCGCATTCCGTTTTCCCCGAACGGTTTCCGCCGAATACCCAACGGTTACGCTTTGGACATTTATGAAACGCCAACTGTTTTTCGTGTTTGACTTCGCCCGTGTTGTACGCCGCCAAATGATCGTTTTCTCTTCTACGCCGCAGTTCCGTTTCGATTTTATATAACTTTTCTACAATTTCTCTCATAAAATTTTAAAATCTCCCACAACACGTCCCCACAACTTCTTTATAATAGCTTATGTCGCTTTCATCAGCGCCCGCCGTTGCCAAATGCAACAACACACAACGAATACCACAAAAAACTTAGGCAACCACCTTTGACCTCTTTTCTTAAAGAATTACGCTATGAAAAATTTCAAACTCACTCTTTTTACGTTTATACAAATCCTATTACTGTTGCTTTTGTGCGCACGCCCAACCGCTCTTTCCAACGCTTTCGACGTTCGATTTGCGCTCGCGGACACTGTTACCGCACAACCGACCGCAGGTTCGTACGCCTGTATTCTTTCGGATACGACGTATTTCTATTCCGCGCCCGATCTTCGTCGCGGCGTGTTCGTCCTACCCAAAACCTACTACGTCAAACTGCTTTCCTACGACAGCGATTTTTGCAAGATCGAATACCTCTACGACGATAACGATTGCCGTAAACTCATCGGCTACGCCCAAACGGATAAACTCACGTTCGTGGATTATATCCCAAACCGCCCGTACTTGTACTACCTTTTCGACGTACAATATTACATAGACGATACCGCACCGAGCGACTCTTCCTTTTTAAACCAGCTCACCGTCACCTGCGTGTATTACGGCGATTATAAAATCGGTTCAGAAACCTATTGTTACGTTTTGCGCGGCGAGTCTTTCGGCTATATTCCAAAACCCTCAACCCTTATCTACGAAGAAAACACGGAATACGCCGACCGTTTCCTATCCACCCTTCCCGACACGCCCACGCAATCCACGCCTTTAGAAGAAGAAAAAAGTTCCTCTCCTGCGCAGATTGCCATTCTCATTACGCTGTGCCTGCTTGTCCCCATTCTCGCCGCGCTCATCTTAAAACCGCCCCACCGTCCCCCTTACGAAACCAACGAATAGCTCAGCGTATCCAACGCCGCTCGTCCTGCGACACCTTTCGATCCTTCCCCTCGTGAACAAACGTATGTATCTTTGCAAAAATCTCCAAAGTGGCGTAATCACGTAAATAGATATCCTCAGTAATCCCCGCGCTTTTCAGCATAGCCCCTACTTTTTCGGACAATCGTTGCTGACGTCGAAAATACGCACGCTCTCCTCTCGCGGAATCCACCAAAGGATTTTTCTCCGAAGTAAACCGAAATTTCTTAATCTTTCGCTTTTTTCCAAAATATCGAATGGAAACCAACGTCCTCTCCACGTCGTCCAACCTTGCCAATACCTCTTCAATTTTCCCTTTCAGCCATTCCAGCTTTCGTTTACGGAGAATTTCCTCCGCCAGATATTCCGCCAACTTTTCCGTCGAAAGCGAACTGTCATACGATAACAACGCCTTATTTTTAATATGTTCCGCGTAATCCTCGCCAACCGTTTTCAACATCGGATACGCATACAGCACCACTTTTGTATAATTCTCCAAAAAAACTCACCTCCCGATCGCCACACTGCTTGCCGAAGCGACGCGCTTATTATTACATTAGCTCCCATTTTTTGCAAGAGATTTATGCCAACTTTTTGTGAAAATACACGAACATTTGTTCGCTTTTTATATGTTTTTATGTTTTAATTATGACATATGTATGCCTATATAAAAACAATCGACAAAAATCGACTTTTTTCGCATTTTTGAGCCAAAAAATACATATAGGCTTGACGTAGTCAAGCCGCGTTCAAAAAGAGAAGAAAAACCTTTTCAAGTCAAGCGAAAAATTTCACCGAAAACATTGCTTTTTTCTTAAAAAGGTGTTATAATAAAAACGTATGAGAAAAATTGCGAGAACAATTTTATTCCTTTGTCTTGCCACCGCGTTCGTTATGCCGAAAAGCGCGGGTTTTTGCGTACAAGAAAAAAACGCCCAAGCGGACGGCGCAAAACATTCTTTCACGGCGCAAACGGACAATGAAAAAACGGAACTTGTTTCCCCCTCGTCCTATCGTCAGTATTTGTCGTTGAACGATCCGTCTGACGTAGCGGTTTCAGAGGATTACACGGCAATCGCAGACGGAAACATAATCTACGTATATGACGAAGCGGAAGAAACGTATTTGCAATACGAACACGACAAAAACGCCGAAAGTTCGTATAACAAAGTGACAAAATTGCAATTCGACGCCACGGGAAATTTGTATTTCCTCGACGCATCCACGCATTTGTACGTACTCGATCCCACTACTGTGGACGAAGACGGTGAGGCTGCGGACACACAATTTACTTGCAGTACGTTTGCTATTCATGACGAAACGTTGTATTTCACCAACGTCACAACGCAAACTCCGCTTTCCAAAGTCGCCCTCTCCTCTCCCGACATCAGCAAAGCAACGACGCTGGTGGATAAATTATCTTCCAAACCGACGATTACGTTTTGGGAAGACGAGCTGTACTATACGGACGGCGGAAAATATTTGAATAAAATCAATCCCTATGACGAAAAGCCCACACCCGTATTTCTCGCGGCATTCCCTGCCGAAATCGTGTCTATGACTATGTACGGCGGCAGCTTTTTCGCCTCGGATATCGACGGCAACTTTTTCGCTTATAATTTATCCGAATTGACGGAAACGGCGTCGGCGGACAAACTCATCCCCACGCATTTTTCCTCAGGCGGATATTCTTCCCTTTCCAAGTTCGGAAACGAAATCTATGCCGTAAAAAATCATACGATTAAACAATACTCTATCGACGCCGTAGCTTTTACCGATTTTGAAATCGGCAACGCGTCGGATGCCATCAACCGTTTAGACGGAGCGACGGACGTTTGCCTTTCAGGGCATAAACTGTTTATTGCAGATGAAAACAACGCTCGAATTTCTGTGTACGACACCACTACGCAAACGTTTGATGCGCCCATTTCCACAACCATGTCCCCTGCGTTTATGACCTCGGACGGTGCAACGTTGCTTTTGGGTAACGAAGCCGCCGTCGCTTTATACGACCTGTCCGCAGAAAATTACGGCAACGAACTGTTGACGGAAAAACATTTCAGCGGCGACGTGGCAGGCGCGGCTTGCGTGTACGGAACGTATTATATCCTCACCGAGCGCGGCTATTTTTATCAACTGACAAACGCCGAGGGAACGAGTGAATGGACGATTACGCAAACGCAAAAATCCTTGACGAAAACTCCTCGGTTATTGACGTCAGATGCTTACGGGAATTTGTACGTAGCGTTCGATAACAACTCCGTATTTTGTTACAGCGAAGAAGAATTTATGATGCCTGCGGCAACGGGAAAGGAAATTTTAGAAACTCTGCCCGCGCAAACAAAAAAATTGGCGGTAGATTACCGCGGTAATTTGTACGCATTTGCGGAAAACGCTTTGCATAAATTCACAAAAGCCGAAAACGGCGACCACGTAGAAAATACAAGCTATTCTTTGGACGGCGAATACGTGTACCAAACGCAAGCGATTGCAAAATCTTTCGCTTTCGGCATCGAAGAAAACGCAACCTACGTGTTATACGAAGGCAATTATTTAATCAAGAGCGCAGCGCTTGAGCTTCCCACAGTAAAAAACATCCCTGTCAACAGCGCAGACGAATACATTTTCAGCGCGGAAAGCGCGGAATTTTCCGTTGTCAAAACCAAGCCCAACGCTCTGATTGTGGAATTTGACATCAACGCCTTGCAGGGCGCAACCGAATTCCCTTATCTCGCTTTTGAACGTAGTGAAACGCCGAAAACGGCTTTGCAGATTGGACAAACGGACGAATACAACATTCTCGCCGTGTTTGACGAAACGAAGAAACAATACTCCACCTATCTTGTCGAAACGGAGTATTGTGAAAGCTATCCTGATGAAGAATACCGCACGCAGTACGCGGAAGAAAATCGCGTAGCGGCGTATCTTATTAACGATATTCCCTTGTACAAATTCCCCTATTTAACTTCCCTTTTGACCGTTTGCAATATGCCGCGCGGAACGGAAGTGACGTTGCTTGGAGAGATTGATAAACTTGACCACGCCTATTATCAAGTCGCCTATACAGACGAGAATGGGGAAATCAAAACGGGGTACATTCCCAAAGTCTATGTAACGCTTTTCAACGGCGAACCGCAACCCGAAACCATTGTTTTGGGTGAAACGGAAAGCGACCACGATGCCTTGTGGCGTTGTGCATATATTTTACTTGGGTTAGGCGCAATTTGTATTTTAGTCGATTATCTATTGCTTCGAAAACCCAAAAACGACGACGATAACAACGCCCCCACCGCTTAAAATATGCGTTGGGCGTAACCGTCCATGAAGAAAAACGATAAAATGAAAGGAGGAACGATTGTATGTCTGATTATCACCCAAGCGTAGACCCGCTAAGTCGGATGTTTGTCACCGACCGTTCTTCCCACGCTTTTTTCACGGAAGAATGATCGTTGCTTGATCCCACCTTCGAGGATACGCTACCCTTAAATTTTTTTCTATTTATAAAATTTCGGAGGTAGAGTATTATGGAAAAAGAACTCTTGGACCTATTAACAATTGAAAATTACGAAGAAGCGGCCGCGATCGCGAATAAACTTACGCCCGAAGAACTTTCCAAAGTCTTAAAAGAAACGGACGAAAAGCATTTGGCGGCGTTTAGTGCCGCAATCGATAGCGACCTGCTAGCCGAAGCGTTGGTCATTTTGGATGCTTCCGTGCAGGAAAAAATTATTGTCGGCTTACACGACGACGAACTGGAAAAAGTCATGGACGAATTGTCCGTTGACGAAACAGTAGAACTCATTGAAGACCTACCGCAGGAAATCGTGCACCGTCTTGCAGAAAGCGAAGAAATCGTGAAATTGTTACAAGAACGCAATTTCTCGGTATTAAAGCCCCTGCTTGCCTCTATGAACGCCACCGACCTTGCGGAAGTTTTTGAAAGCATAGAAAACGATGCCGAACTTTTGTTAATGTTCCGCATCATGCCCAAAGATCTCGCCGCGGAAACGTTTGTGGAAATGGACAGCGACGTCAAAGAACGTTTGATTGCAAAGCTCAACGACCGCGAATTAAAAGCGGTCATGGACGAACTCTTCCTCGACGATACTGTTGACCTCGTCGAAGAAATGCCCGCCAGCGTTGTCAAGCGTGTGCTTGCACAAAGCGACAGAGAAACACGCGCTTATATCAATGAAATTTTAAAATATCCAAAAGATAGCGCCGGCAGTATTATGACGATTGAATTCGTTGCCTTACACCCGTCCATGACAGTGGACGACGCCTTTGAGCGTATTCGTAAAACGGCAATCGACAAGGAAACCATCTACACCTGCTACGTCACCGACGCCGCGAAAAAGTTGTTGGGGCTTGTCACGGCGAAAGATTTGATGCTGGCGAAAAAGGATGCAACGATCGAAGAGATCATGAACGAAAACGTCATTTACGCTTTCACCGAAGAAGACAAAGAAGACGTCGCGAGAAAAATTACCGATTACGGCTTCCTTGCTCTTCCCATTGTAGATAGAGAATTGCGGCTTGTCGGTATCGTTACCGTTGACGACGCAATCGACGTCTTGCAGGAAGAAAACACTGAAGACATCGCGAAGATGGCGGCTGTCACCCCCACCGACAAACCGTATTTGAAAACGAATATTTGGCGTATTTGTTTAAACCGTTTGCCTTGGCTGTTGTTGCTATTGCTCTCCTCCACGTTTACAGGTCTAATCATCTCTGGCAACGAAGCCACCTTAAATATGCCCGTATATGGGATTATTTTAACGGCTTGTATGCCCATGTTGATGGGTACGGGCGGTAACGCAGGTTCGCAGGCGTCCGCTATGGTCATTCGCGGTATCGCCTTGAAAGAAGTGGAATTTTCCGACCTTGGAAAGGTCGTTTGGAAAGAAATCCGTGTATCCTTACTCCTCGGCGCTATTTTGTCAGTCGCTTGTTTTGTAAAACTGCTTGCCATTGATAAACTGTACGCAGTCGAAAACGGTATGTTGGTCGCGCTCGTCATTTGTCTTTCCATGTTCGCGACCGTGCTTTTAGCCAAACTCATCGGTGCAATGTTGCCCTTGCTTGCTAAAAAATGTCGCCTCGACCCCGCCGTCGTCGCCTCCCCTTTTATTACGACGATCGTGGACGTCCTGTCTTTGACCATTTATTGCGCGGTAGCGGTAGCTCTGCTTGGCACATTGTAACGTTTTATTATTTTGTATAGAAAAACGGACTTGGAATCTCTCCAAGCCCGTTTTATTTTTTATGTTGCTATTTATATCACGCCGCAAACAGAAAGCAATTCCAGTGGCTCATCCGCAAACGTTGTTCCGCCGTTTTGCAATAAAAAGTCTTTATCCTTAAAGCCCCAAGTAACCGAAATACAAGGGATGCCGGCGTTTTGCGCCGTTTGAATATCCACCTCGGAATCCCCCACGTACACCGTAGTTTCTTTGCTTACGCCAAGTTCTTTCATCACCGCAAACAACGCGTCGGGCGCAGGTTTTTTGCGAATCCCCGCCTCCTCGTTTTCCCCAACTGCCGCCATCAACAAATCCCCAAAATACGTTTCGGCAAGCGTTTTCACAGCAAAATCCGCCTTATTGGAAAGTACCGCAGTTTTTATTCCTTTTTCACGCAACACCTGCAACAACGCCATCACCCCTTCGTAGGGTTGCGTCTTGTCCGCACAATGCACTCCGTAATATGTCTTAAACTCTTTTAACACCAGTGCAAAGTCGTCCGTTTTACCGCCCAAAGCGCGTTCCATTAGCTTTACAATACCGTTCCCGATAAAGCTACGCACGTCCTCTCTCGTCCGTGTTTTATAGCCATATTTTTCAAGCGCCGCGTTAACTGCGTCCGTCAAATCATCCAGCGTATCCAGCAACGTTCCGTCTAAATCAAATATAATCGCCTCGTACATGGTATGCTCTTTCTCCTTTTTTGCGTGATTTTTACAAAACTTCTTTGATTGCTTGTACCGCTTCCGCGCGGTTTTCGCTGTTGGTTTTGATATAGATTGCGGACACGTAATTTCTCGTCGTACCTTCGGAAAGTTTCAACGCCGCGGAAATTTGACGGTTGGTAAAACCTTCGTACATCATCAATGCAATCTCGATTTCTCTATCCGACATTGAAAACGCACGTGCAAGTTTGATTTCTCTATCCGCCTCGATATTTTGCGCTGCCTGCGCAATTCTCCGCGCAATTTTCGCAGGCAAAATCGTATCCCCGTCGTATGCGTTTTTGATCGCGTTGATCAACGCCGCGCTCGATACGTCTTTCAATAAATACCCACTCGCGCCGTTGTTGATGGCGTTAAGGATATAATCGCTGTCGTCAAACGTTGTCAAAATCACCACTTTCACGTCAGGATAATCCGATTTAATGCGTTGCGTCGCCACTACACCGTTCATATTCGGCATACGGATATCCAACAACACCACATCAGGATGCGCCTCAGGCATTTTTTGTAAAGCTTCTACGCCATCATACGCCATCCCAACCACCGTGAGTTTTTCATCCGTTTCCACAACGCTTTTCAGTTCTTCCGCCAATTCTTTTTGATCGTCCACAATCATCACTTTAATTTTTGTTTGTTCCATATTATCCACCTTTTTCATCAAGGATTTACTATTTCAACTCGGACATGGGTAGGGTTAAATGAATTTCAAACCCTTCCTCTTCCTCGCTTTCAAACCAACATTTTCCGCCCAAAGATTTTACTCGATCCTGCATTGTCGTTAAACCAAACCCCATTTGCAACGGCTTGCCACTGAGCCCTTTCCCATTGTCGGAAAGCAAAAACAAAATATTGTCGTCCTCTTTTTTCAACTCAAACCAAAATGCCGTCGCACCGCCATGCCGCAACCCATTAGAAATCCCTTCCTTAAGTGTATTACAAAGAAAACGATACTTTTCTTCCGTCACGGACACGTCCTCAATCTCCGAACGAATCTTGATCCCAGTTCCGTCCGTAGATTCCTGAATGACCTCTTCCAACGCCGTTTTCAGTGTTTTATTGCCCGAAATCCCCGACAACAAATGTACGCTGTCGCGCAATTCTTCCAACGCGTGTTTTGCTTGCAAGTTCGCGGACACAATTTTACTTTTCGCCTCATCAGGATTGCTTTCCAAGATTAGTTTCGCCGCCTCCGTCTGCATAATCACCGTCGTAATCGAATGCCCTGCAGTGTCGTGAATTTCTTTCGCAATACGTTGCCGTTCTTCCAAAGCCGTCACTTCCGCTACTACTTCATACGCTTTTTCCAACTCTTGCTTACTTTCATCCAATTCCTTTAACGCTTTATCCAAACGCAAAAACTGTCGATAGAACGCCAAAGCAACGTTAACGAGAACAAAATGTGCTACAAGGAAAAATACCGCCCCGATCGTTTCCGTCAAAACGGGGTATAATTCAAACCCGTCCCCGCGCAAAATAAAAGTTTTGACAACGTAACTACCCAAATATAACAACACGCTACAACCCAAAATCGCTACCGCCGTTCTCGTGCGATCGGTACTCATATACAACTCCGTCAAAATGAGTACGTACACCAAAATGGGATAAACACCGTCGGTAAAAAAGATAATCAAACTCGCTGCGACAGCATCAATCACGTAGAAGATTGTTCTCACGCCACCGCCTTTTACGGCAAACAGTTTCATTCCTTCTGAAGCTGTCAACACCATTGTCAATGCTGCGATATGGACAAACGGCCGCCATTCTCCCTGCGCAATCCAATGCTCGATCGCATCCAATAAAACGAAAGCTTCTACGATCAGCAACAAAGCAAAAATTAGCCATTTGCAAAAATAAACAAATCGTGCTTCGTTACGAATATCGTATTTTCCGAACAACTGTACGAAATATACGCGCAGTTTATTTTCTTCCGTTTTCTTGGGGCTCTTATCTTTTTTATGGATTTTTATAGAGCCTTTTTTCAACGTCCTTCTTCCTCCTTAGCTTGTTGGAATACGCCTTGTACGGAATAATGAGAACTGATTTCTTTCATCTTCCCGCTGTGATAATAGCTAAACACGCCGTTCGGTGCATATATTACGTGTTCACAAAGAATAATGTTGTGAATACTGCAAAGCATCTGACATTTCGATGTCATCAAATCGTCCGTTTCAGATGGTTTCGCAACCCCGAATGGATGCGTATGCACCAAAATAACACCTTTTGGATTGTATTTCATCAAGGACGCCGTGAACTCTTTGGGCTCTACTTTTACATCGTAAAAACTTTCCTGTGAAAAACGCTTTTTCTCAAACAACCGACCATCTTCGCCTAAATAATACACGTCCAACACTTCGCGGTTGGTATTGCGATATTTCATCTTCACATAGCTGACAAATTCATCCGCATCGAAATCCATAGGAAATTCCTGCGATTCCACGTCCGCCTTGAAATATTTATAGCAAAATTGCCCGATTACACGCAAATATGCCGCAATACTTTTCCCTATGCCTTCTACTTTTTCAATTTCTTCCATCGGTGCAGCTAAAAGCGCAGGGATTGAACCAAACGCATTCAACAATCTATGCGCTAAATCGTTAGTATTGCGCCGAGGCACGGCATTGAACAGCAACACCTCCAACAATTCGTGTTCCTGCAATACTCCGCTGTCTAATTTTTGAATGATACGCCCACGGTGGCCAGAATGTTCGTGCATACGCCCCTCTCCATCTTTGTTTCTTTTATTTTTTGTTATTATGTTTCTCATTTTAACATACTTTATCCGAAATGTCAAAGGCTATGTAAAAAAATTTATTTTTTTACAACAATCCCCTTGATTTTGTTTACGAAATCCGATAAAATGTGTATAATAATAGTAAGCATTATGCGCGCCGTTTTTTTGATGAATTTTCTAAAAACGCGGCGATATCTTTAAAGGCAGGGAAAAATATGGAACATTCTATGAAAAAATATTTTGACGAAATCGTTGCTTCAATTTCTGATATTTTGAAAATTGACTCTTCATTGAAAGAAGCAGAAGACGGCTATCCTTTTGGTAAAGAAACGGCGGATTGCCTCGCATCTTTCCTTTCGTTAGCGGAAAATATGGGCTTTGAAACCCGCAATTACGACAACTACGTCGGCGAAGTCATTTTCGGAGAAGGCAAAGAAATGGCAATTTTGGCGCACTTGGACGTCGTACCCGCAGGCAACGGCTGGAAATATCCCCCCTTCGGCGGCGTCATCAACGACGACGTTTCCGACGGCGGCGTGGAAGGTATGAAAATTTGGGGCAGAGGCGCTATGGACGACAAAGGGCCTGCAATGGTTTGCTTGTACTGTTTGAAAGCGTTAAAAGACGAAGGATTTATGCCTTCGCGTAAAATCAAGCTCATCGTTGGTTGTAACGAAGAATGCGGTTGGAAATGTATCGAACATTACAACAAAGTAGCGCAAATGCCTGAAGAAGGTTTTACTCCCGATTCCGATTTCCCTGCAATCTACGCAGAAAAAGGCATTTTGCATTTCACGACGAAATTCCCCATTGAAAACTCGCCTATCACCGCCCTCAAAGCAGGTGAAAGAGCGAACATGGTATGCGATTACGCAGAAGCAATCTTAACAAGAGCGGCTGGGAATAAACTCGTTGCGTATGAAAATCCGATTGAAGGCACTACCTTCTCCTATGATAACACGACGAATATTTTACGCGTACGCGGTAAATCCGCGCATGGTTCAACCCCCGATAAGGGCGCGAACGCTTTGCAAGCAATGTTGAAATTCTTCTCCACCTTTAACGAAGATTGTAAAAAAGCGTACGATTTGTTATTCGACGACGTTATGGGGTTAAAGACAATGCAGGACGAAACGGGATACTTGACGATGTCCCCTGACGTTGCGTCCTTCAAAGACGGTGTGTTGAACATCACAACGGACATCCGTTTCCCCTCGACGCATAAGAAAGAAGAAATCGAAACTGCATTGACGGAATTCGGCGTAGCGTTTACAATCGATAATTATCAAGCTCCCCTTTACAACGATCCCAACGGCAAGTTCCTTTCTACGTTGATGCAGGTATATAACGAGGCTACGGGCGGCAACGAAAAGCCCATCGCAATCGGCGGCGGCACGTACGCACGTGCTTTGAAATGCGGTTGCGGTTTCGGTCCTGAAATGCCTGGCGCGGAAGCCACCATTCACCAAGCAAACGAGTATATCACGTTCGATTGTATTCAATTCATGAGCGAAATTTATTACAATGCAATCAAGGCATTGTGCTGTGAAGCGTGTGAAGAAACGGAAATGCCTACCGCTACGCAATGCGCAAGCTGTGAAGAAAGCGAAGAACCCGCGGTAGAAGAACCTGCAACAGAAGAAGTTGTTTGCGAAGAAACGGAATGCAAGCCTACGACGTATAAAATCGCAACGATCACCGTTCGTCGCGTTTTGAAATAAAGTCCCCCCAAAAAAATATACGCCTTGTCGTTTTTAGCGACAAGGCTCTTTTTTTGCTTATAAATAAGAAAACAAACCATTCAACACCAAGCGACCGACGTCTTTTGAGAGTTCTTCCAACGATTGTTTGCGATCAGAATTAAACCATTCGCGATAGACGGAGAACAAACCCATCGTGATAAACGAAGCGCAAAGACGTTGTTTATCACTCGGAACAAAGTTCAAATTTTCAATCGCTAATAAAATCTTTTGGTGTAAAAAATCGATAGTATTGAAAATAAAACGTGAATTGTGCTCCATTTTCATCAACGTTTCGCATACATCCCAGTTTGCTGTGAGGTAGTTTGTCAACGCTTCAAACAAAATATAGACGTTTTCCACACCGTATTCCACGTTTTCCATCGCCTTTTCAAATCCTGCCATCAACTCGTTTTCCAACTCATCTAAAATACTGTGCACACCATCGTAATAATTGTACACCGTCTTTCTGTCCACGTCGGCAAGCTCCGCCACTTCTTTGATGGTGATTTTTTCAACTTCTTTTTCTGTCATCAAATGTAACAATGCACCGCGGATGGCCCGTTTTGTTTTCGATATGCGACGATCTGTTTTTCCTTGATTTTGCTTTTCCATCTTTTTTCCTCTCGGTATGGATAATTCCACACATATGGAATTATACCACATTTTAGGGAAAATTGCAACTCATCCCCACAAATAATTTCTTTTTTTGTATAAAAACGACGTTGTATCGTCGTTTTCACTACACCTTATACTTTAAAGGTTTTTATTAAATCAGTTCTCGTTTCGCTAGAAAACCAACCGCAAGATACCGATCCTGGTCCTACGTGCGCTCCGATCACGGGCCCCATGCTTGTCACAAACGGCTTTATTCCCGTCTTATCTTCAATCATTTTCGCAAGCTCTTCCGCGCCTTTTAAATTGTTGGTATGCACCACCACAACGTAATTCAACGCAGACATGGGTGCCTTATCCATACATTCCAATACCTTAGCAAACGCTTTTTTCATCCCTTTGCATTTTTGCACGACGACCAACTTTCCCTCTTCGTCAAAAGTCAGCATCGGTTTGATATTCAGCATTGTTCCAAACGCCGCGCTTACAACCGAAACCCGACCGCCTTTTTGCAAATAAAACAAATCGTTGGGAATAATACAATGTTGCAAATACTGTCTTTGCCCCATTATATACTCATACGTTTCCTTCGCCGTCATGCCTTTATCTCGACAATCCGCCGCCAAAATCACCAACGCACCCTGCCCAGCCGTCGCCGTCAAAGGATCAACCGCATATACGTTGAAATCGGGATACTTCGCTTTTACGTCCTCCGCCGCTTGCCGAGTAATTGTAATCGTGTTCGCAAGCCCCGACGAAATAGTGAAATGCACTACGTCTTTTACCCCCGCCTCCGCCATCTTTGTAAAATGGCGAATATGCGCCTCATAATTGAGTTTCGATGTCCGTGGAAAGTACCCATTCGCCACTTTCTCATAAAAAGCGACGTATTCCTCCTCACAAGAAAAATCGTCCAATCCCTCTTCCAATCGTCCGTTTTTTTCCATGGTAAACGTCAACGGCGCAAACCAAATGTTTCGCTCCGTTACGTAATCCTTTTTTAAATCACAAGTAGAATCGGTGGAAACGTCAAATCTTCTCATTTCTCTTCCCTCGCTACATAGTATTCTTATATTTTCCAAAGTATACTACATTTCCCTATGTTTGTCAAGTGCAACAAACAAAATGTCATATTTTTTCATTACATTTTCACATTCAAGAAACTCCTGAGATTATCTTTGGAAAAAAATCGAGAACTGGTAATTTTTTTATAGCAAAAGACTTGAAAAAAAGTGATAAACTCGTTATAATATATATTAGGTCGCATAGGCGCACACACGCGTACGCGAACAAAAAAACGAGGAGTTCTTTATGACATTACAAGATTATCTCCGTTTGAAAAATGGATCCGACGTTCGCGGCGTTGCCTGCGAAGGTGTAGAAAACGAACCAATTACCCTTACGGAAGAAGCCGCTGAAAATATTGCAAAAGCCTTTTGCGTATGGCTGATCTCCCACACGGGCAAAACCAAAGTTACCATAGCAGTGGGATACGATTCCCGTATCACTTCCCCTACGCTCTGCGAAGCTGTTGTGAAAGGGATTACCTCCACGGGACACGACGTCATTGTGACGGGGCTTTCGACGACGCCTTCTATGTTTATGCTCTTAAAAGACGAAAAGCGAAACGCGGACAAGCCCTGCCAAGGTTCTATTATGATTACGGCAAGCCATTTGCCTTTTAACCGCAACGGTTTAAAATTCTTCTTTAAAAACGGCGGTTTGGAAGGATCGGACGTACAAGAAATTTTGTCCCTTGCTTATTCCTATCATTTCGCTTGCCCTGCTACGCCCGGCGAAAGAACGGACAGTTCTTATTTAGACGAATACGCGGCTTCCCTCGTTGCCCTCGTTCGTGAGGCTACGGGTGAAGAAACTCCGCTTTTGGGAAAACGCATTATCGTAGATGCAGGCAACGGCGCGGGTGGATTTTTTGTAGATAAAGTGTTACAACCTCTTGGCGCAAACACCGACGGCTCTCAATTTTTAGAACCTGACGGTACTTTCCCCAACCATATTCCCAACCCCGAAAACAAGGACGCAATGCGCTCCGTTTGCGAGGCTACGGTAGCCGCGAACGCGGATTTTGGTATCATTTTCGACACGGACGTGGACAGAGCAGGTGCTGTGGACAAAGACGGTTCGGAAATCAACCGCAACCGCTTGATCGCTTTAATTTCCGCGGTGTTGTTGGAAGAAAGAGCGGGTACGATTGTCACCGACTCCGTCACTTCGGACGGATTAGCAAAATTTATTCGCGAACGCGGTGGCGTGCACCACCGTTTTAAACGCGGTTATAAAAACGTTATCAACGAGGCCATTCGTTTAAACGAATGCGGAGAATATACCCCCCTCGCTATTGAAACGAGCGGACACGCGGCACTCAAAGAAAATTACTTCTTAGATGACGGCGCATACCTCATTACGAGGCTTTTGATCGCGCTTGCCAAAGCGGCAAAGGAAGGAAAATCTCTTTCCGATTGGATCGCTGATCTCGCTATGCCGCAAGAGGCGGTAGAAGTGCGTTTATCTTTCGCGGCAGGTTGTGATTTCCAAACGATTGGAAAAAACGTCATTGAAGAATACAAAACGTATGCCAAGAGTGTATATTACGCAGAACCTTCCGCGCAAAATTATGAGGGTTGCCGTGTCAATTACGACAAAAAGCACGGCGACGGATGGGCTCTCCTTAGAATGAGTTTACACGATCCCATTCTACCCATGAACGTGGAAAGCAACTCTTTCGGCGGCAATTTTAAAATTTTAAAAGATTTGTATTATTTCTTGCGTCAATATAAAGAACTTGATTTGACGGCATTGAAAAATGCGATTGCTGTGGAAAGACAAAAGCTTGTAGATTTCCTCAAAACGGCATATCAGGCAAATCCTTGGATTTTCCACTTTACCCCGAAACAATAAACAATCACCAACGAAACCTTTTATAGCATGGCTTGGGTCACGAGAAAATTTATTTAAAAACGTGTCAGAGCCATAAATAGAATATAGAAAAAATTTTTAGGAGAACGATTATGGACGTACAGAAAACCACCATCAACGCGATCAGAATTTTATCCGCGGAAGCCATTGAAAAAGCAAAATCCGGTCACCCCGGTCTGCCTATGGGTTGCGCGCCAATCGCGTACACGTTATTTCAAAATCATTTGAAATTTAATCCCAAAAATACGAAATGGGAAAACCGCGACAGATTTATCTTGTCCGCAGGTCACGGCTCTATGTTGGATTATTCCCTTTTCTACCTCTATGGTATGGGTTTAACGAAAGAAGATTTGATGAACTTCCGTCAGCTCGGTGCAAAAACGCCCGGTCACCCCGAATACGGCCACACGGCAGGCGTAGAAACGACCACAGGTCCCTTGGGGCAAGGTATCGCCAACGCCGTAGGTATGGCGCTTGCAGAAGCGCATCTTGCCGCAAGATACAACAAACCCAACTTTAACGTAGTCGATCACTACACCTACGCAATTTGCGGCGACGGTTGCTTGGAAGAAGGTATTTCTTACGAAGCGTGTTCGTTTGCAGGCACGAATAAACTTGGTAAACTCATCGTTTTGTATGATGATAACGATATCACCATCGAAGGTGACACCGACGTTACTTTCAAAGAAGACGTAGCGGCTCGTTTTGAAGCGCAGAATTGGCAAGTATTGAAGGTGAACTTCGTAGAAAATCCTGACGACGTCGCTCTCCTTTCCAAAGCGATTGAAACGGCGAAAGCGGAAACGGAAAAACCCTCTATCATTATCTGCCGCACCCACATTGGTTATGGTTCCCCTTTGGAAGGTTCTGCAAAATGCCATGGCGCGCCTTTGGGAGCGGATAACCTTCAAAAATCTAAAGAAAACCTCGGTTGGACGTACGCGCCTTTTGAATGTCCTCAGGAAGTATTCGACCACTGCGCTGTAAAAGCGGCGGCGGGCGCAAAAGACGAAGCGGCTTGGAACGAATTGTTTGCAAAATACGAAGCGGCTTATCCCGAACTTGCAAAAGAATACAAATCGGTAATGGCAGGCGAAAAGCCTAACTTTGACCAAATGCCCGAATTGTACGATTTTGAAAAGCCTATGGCAACTCGTCAAACATCCGCAAAAATCCTCAATCAAATCGCAGCAAAAATGCCTGGTCTTATGGGCGGTTCGGCAGACCTCGGCCCCTCCAACCTTTCGGAAATGAAAGATACGGACGAAATCAAATACGGCACGTTCTCCGCGGATTGCTTCGCAGGCAGAAATATGCACTACGGTATCCGTGAACACGCAATGGCGGCAATGGCGAATGGTATGCAGCTCCACGGCGGTATTCAAGCGTATTGCGCTACTTTCTTCGTATTCTCCGATTATTGCAAACCCGCTATGCGTCTTTCTGCGTTGATGAAATTGCCCGTAACGTATATCATGACGCACGATTCCATCGGCGTTGGCGAAGACGGCCCTACCCATCAACCCGTTGAACAGTTGATTATGCTCCGTTCGATTCCCGGCATCAAGGTATTCCGTCCCGCAGACGGAAAAGAAACAGCAGCGGCTTGGGTATCCGCAATGAGCGGCGAAGAACCCACTGTGTTAGTTCTTACCCGTCAAAACTTGCCTCAATATGAAAATAGCGGCAAAGTGGCTATGAAAGGCGGCTACGTATTGGAAGATTGCGAAGGTACGCCCGACGTACTTTTGATCGGCACGGGTTCGGAAGTGGAACTTTGCGTGAAAGCAAAAGCCGTTTTGGCTGAACAGGGCGTTAAAGCAAGAGTCGTTTCTATGCCTTGTATCGAAGAATTTGAAAAACAGAGTTGCGAATACAAGAATTCGGTTATCCCTGCAAACGTAAAAGCAAGAGTTTGCGTTGAAGCAGGTTCGCCTTACAGCTGGTATAAATACGCAGGCGAAAACGGCGAGATCGTAGGTATGTCCACCTTCGGCGCATCTGCTCCTGCAGGAGTGTTGTTCCCCCACTTCGGTTTCTCCGTAGAAAACGTTGTAGAAAAAGCGTTGGTTTCCGTAAAAAAATGTAAATAAGTTTCCCTAAATAGGAAAAGACAGCGTAGCAAAATTGCTACGCTGTTTCTTTTTATGTTTTGTTCTTCTTTTCAACTGGCAACCAGATTTCGCAACGATATTCCGCGCTGCTTACGTCGCCGTCGGGATACGCCTCAATATCCAACTCACGCGTTGGCTGATATGCGGAATGTGGGAAAAATTCCGTACAAATTTTCTTCCAAGTGTCCTGAATAGCGTTGGGCATCGCGCCGACACACGCAAACACCGCCCACGTTCTCGCAGGAATGAAATTCCGTCTATATCCTTGCGGAATGGGGGTATCTTTATCGCAAGCCGCCGCAATGGAATATTCAAACGTCTTTTCATTTTCGTTCTTATTCGCATAACAAACACCAAAAAGATACGTTTTCTCCGACGCAAGCGATAACAATTCGTCCGAAGTTCCGTCCGCGTTGGCTCTGTCCCAAAACGCAGGCACGGATTTGAGGTTTGCCCCGTTTTCCGTGGTATGTATCTCCACTTTTTCTATTACCTCAAACGCTTCTTTTTCCACAATTTTGTAATCCATTAGACTACCTCCACTAACAGTAATTTTTACGGAAATCCGAGAAAATGCTTTTAATTTTGATCCGTCTTTCTTCGCTTCAGACGGAGTGATGCCGTGAAATTTGGAAAACGCTCTTGTAAAGCTTTCCGGACTTTCATACCCATATTTTAAAGCAATGTCAATTACTTTCACATTAGAAGAATTTAATTCGTTCCCCGCAAGCGTTAGACGCCTATTTCGTATATATTCACCAAGCGACATACCGCAAACCGCGCCAAAAATTCGTTGAAAATAAAACCCCGAATACGATGCTTTTTTTGCGATTTCCTCATAATTAATATCTTCGGCGATGTGTTCTTCCACGTAGTCGATTGCGTTTTGTATTCCAATCCACCAATCCATTGTCTTTTACCTCCGACATCTATTATATCGAAAAATATCTTCTTTTTCCTGATTTTTTGTGCTTTTATACGCAAGCATTTTTTTAATTTTCGATAAATTATCACAGTTTGAAAACAAAAATTACGCAAATAGAGATTATAATAGGATTGTAAATCTAGCTCATCCATTTCCTTTACAGGAAAACCTCCATAAATTAAGGCAAAAGCGCGCGTACCCCTTACGCGTGCTTTTGTTTTGCCGTTTCTAAAGGATATTCGACGCATACATGTCTATGGGTAAATTACTTCAACACGTACCTGCCTGTCTCATTTTAAGAAAACAACTTTTCAATCGCCGCTTTGGTTTCTTTTTCCCAATCCCTATCTTCTTCCATGGATACCGCTCCGTCCTCAGGCAATATGCCGCGATCGTGAATACAAGTATCCGATACAGGCCAACGAATTTGCGCCGTAGTTAATTTAATCGCTCCGCCACTGATATAAAAAGGATACGTCGTTTGCATAATCCCTTTCCCAAACGTTTTGGCTATGCCACCACGCTCCGCCAAGCAAATATCCGTATAGTTCACCGCCCCGTAATCAATCATAGCCCCGATTAAACATTCCGAGGCGGACGCCGTCATTACATCCGCTAACACACAAATACGGCTCTCATCTGTGAAATATCGATAAAAATCATTGCCCGTAGCTTTAAATTCCCGACGCTTTTCTCCATAATCAGCCACCATCACCACAGGTTTTTTCTGTTTCGCCGTTTTACAAAAATACGAGGAAATCTCGCGCATAACATCTAAATATCCACCACCGTTGCCACGAAGATCCAACACAAGGTTTATCTTTCCTTCCTCTTTAAAAACGTCCATCGCTTGTTTAAATTCATCCGCCGCGCCGCCGTTGAATTGCGTCAAGCGGATATATGCCGTTGTTGCGTCTAAATAGGTGAATGGATCTCCCCCAACCGTCAAATCTTTCGCGTCATCACCTTGAAAACGATATGCCGTCGTACTCGTGTGATAAAAGACGTAATTTTCCACGTATTTCTCTTTCGATAAGGACACGGTAGCCTCTTTTTCCCCGTCACGTACTTTCACCACAAACGGTTCCCCCGTTGCCCGCTCACTTACAAACGTGAGAAACTCGTCGAATATAACGCTTTCTTTGATATCGTCAACTGTTTTACCAAACCCGATCACGTAAGACCCTGCTTTCACCCCCGCTTTCTCCGCAGGTGAGTTGCCTGCAACGCGAGAAATATACATTTGATCCGCCCCATCCACGCTCTTAATCGTAAACACTAACCCAAGACCGCTTCTCTTGCCTTTGGACGCCGCCGTGTTTGTTACAAACTCATCTGCCGTCATATACATGGAATAGGAGTCCAACAACCTTCCGTTAATCGCGTCATAGATTACGCCGTAAAACTCCTCATCGCTGATCGAATAATAATAATCGTTATCAATCCTATTTTTAATTCTATCCAGCGCCCGCAAATCTTTATCTACCGTCAAACGCCCCACAAAGCCGCCGATTGCAAACGAACCCAACGCAATCGCGAGCATAATTGCAACCGTTTTCGTCAAATTGCGTCTTTGAGAGCTTTCCGTTGTTAAATCCGACCCATTATGCGGCATTTTAATATTTGCGTCCCTATCCTCTATTATATTTTTTTTATTTTCATCGCTATTTTTTCGCATTACGCGATCCTCCCCACTGTCAAAAAGGCAGTCATGAAAATATATCCTTTTTTGCGTTCATTTATACCCATTAATGGGCAAAACGCCGAATTCCTTCGACGTTTTTGTTTTTTTACTTATTCAATAATCGATACAACACCGTCAATACACGGAATGACACTGCATCTGAGAACAATCGAATATTCAACCCTGTTGCCTTTTCAATTTTATCCAGTCGATACAACAACGTATTGCGGTGCATATACAAATTTCTCGACGTTTCGCTGACGTTCAAGCTACTTTGCAAAAACGCTTCGGCGGTGTTCAACATCTCCTCTTCTTCAAATATCTCTTTAAATGATTCGTCCGTAAGATCAGTGAAATATTCTATCAATTTCCCTTCGGGAATATCCTCTAACATCTTCACAAGCACAAATTCCCGATAGGAATGCACGTTGCCGTTTATCTCGAATACATCCGCGTATCGAAGAGCATTCGAGGCACCCGTGTACGAGGTTGCCACGTCTTTCAAGTCTCGAACAATCGACCCAACACCTGCCTTTGCTTCCACTCCAAGCTCCTCTTGTAAGGAGTGCACTAAAAACTCCGCATAGTCCACAGCAGAACGATATTCCTCACTCTCCGTATCCATAAATTTCACAAGTACGCATTCTTCTTCGCTTATTTTTACGGCAGTGTCAAGGCTATTGCCTCCATACTGTTCTAAAACAGCAAGTGTTTCTTCCATCATTTTAGGCACGCGCAACGCAATCGCGAAACACGCGCGCCCACGCAAGGAATATTTCGTCGCGTATTTATAGATACTCATAGACGAGCATTCGCCAAGCAGGATGCGCTTTAAATATTCTGCTTTCGTAAGGTCAGTTTCTTTTTCCGAAAAGCTCTCCACATAAGAGGGTAACAACGCCGCATAGTTGGTTATTTCCGTACCTACCCCCTTCAAAATGCCGATATACCCCGTTCCTCTAAACCAAAAACGGAAATAGGTGTATTCCCCGTCGTCCGTGACGCCTTCAAATTGTCGATCGCACACAGGTACGCCTTCAGGACGAGTATTTTCTGCATAATAGGTAAAAGGCAAATCGAGTTTTTCCGAAATTCCTTTAATGATTTTTTGCAATTCGGACATAACGTATCCCTCCGTAACCGCTCCTACGCTCAAAACGCGATGGCTTATTTTCATAGGTTGTTTCCTACCCATTATACACCAAAACAATTTTTTTTTCAAGGCTTTTTAGGTGTTTTTTGATTTTCCTCGATTTTTATAAAAAACTCTTCTATATTTTAAAAAAAACTTGAATTTTTTCAAAGAAAATACCAAAAAACAATCGCTTATGTATTGACAACAACTTTTAAAAGTGATATAATACTGTAAAATGAATAGTTTAATTCCGCCTGTTTGCGAAAAACACACGGAAAAGCAAATTCAAAAATCACTTTCAGGAGAGATTTGTTTATGAGCAAAGTCAACCAGGAAAACATGGAACGTAGCGCTGCAAATGAAAACGCTGCATCCAACGCGCCGGAAACCCCGGCAAAGCAGAAGAAAGGCGCTGTTGTCGTACGTTGGATTAACTACGTTATCGGCCTTGCATTTGTTATTGTTGCAATGTACAGCCTCACCCAACCTAGCATGCAAATGGTCGGCATCGTCGGTCTTGTTGTTACCGCAATCAGCGTTGCGTTGGCTACCTGCCTTGCAGTTGCTGCGATCGGTAAAACAGCTTGGCTGAATGGCTTGCAAGTACTTCTTACCGTTGTTTACGCTATTTTGTTTGTAACCGCAGGCGCGGTGTTAAGTGACCTTAACGGTTTGATCTTCCTTATCCTTGCTGTTGTTGTTGCATTGGTTATCGCTATTGGTTTGGTTCGTATCTATGCTGACAGAGCATATGCATCCGACCTTGTTCGTTACATTTTAGAATTGATCGTTGCATTGGTTCTTGCAGTCGTACTTGTATTGGAAAAACTTGATGACAACAAATATCAAATTTTCGCGTTGGTCGCAGCGGCTGTTACCATCCTTCAATTGATCTTGGTTGCAGCGCAAATCAAAGCAAGCAGCAAGAAAGAAGTTGCAGAAGCAAGAGAAGCAACCGAAAAAGAAGTTACCAGCGGTTTCACTGTTGAAGAATACGCTGTTGCTTATCCCTATGAAGGCGGCCCCGTTGCAGGTGTTGAAATGGCTCAGGAAGTTAACCCTACCTACACCCCTGGCAAGGTGCAGCCCGTTGCTACTGCAGGTTATGATTTCTACAACTGCAAGAGCTTTGACCCCTTCATTGCTACGCTTGACAACGAAGAAAGAAATCAGTTCACCGAACTCTTCATCTTGAAATATAAAGGTGTTATGCCCGAAATTCCTGATTATGAAGTAGGCGGCGACAACCGTGAATTCTTCCGCAAGGTATTCATCTACCTTGGTCAGTACAGAGATAGAATTCCTAACGGATTGCTTACCAAGATGTATAACTTCTCGGTAAAACTTTCCTAATATTCTCTTGAAATTATATTGAGCCGACGTGTACAACGTCGGCTCATTTTTTATCTCTTTATATTTATTTTCATGTTTTAAGACAAAAAAAGGCAAGCCATCAGGCTTGCCTTTTTACATTTCCGCATTAATCTTGATTTGTACCCGTACCCCATCTTCTTCGATGTAGATACGTTCTTCACAAAGTGTTTTTACTAAAAACAATCCCCTACCGTGTTCGGCAAATAGGTCAGCATTTTTCACTTCCGCCGTTGGCGCAATCACGTGATCGGATATAATTTTTAATTCCACAAACCCATCCAACACCGCACCTTGTAATCTCGCTTCACCGTTTGCGTGCCGCAATACGTTACCAAGCAATTCGCACGCCACCAAGCGACTGTCAAACACACTGTGTTCAGGTACGTTCTCTTTTGCGAGAAAGACGCACAGTTCCCGTAACGCCGCCTGCAACGTGTCGGTATCTTTAATTTTTATCACCATACGCCCCCTCCTTTTCTTTTTACATCGAATCTTTCAACGTTTCCTTGAGTTTGGACAGCAATTTTCTCTCCAACCTCGACACAAACATTTGTGAAACCCCTAATTTTTTTGCTGTATCACTCTGCGACAATTCGTCCATATATCGACATTTGATTAACAGCTTTTCCGTTTCCGTAAAATCCCGCATTGCCGTGCGCAGCGTTTCTTTCATTTCAAAATCTTCGTACTTATCCTCATCGTCAGCGATTAAGGAATACAGCGAACCAGTCTCTCCGTCTTCGCTGCTCGCCATGCCGTCCAACGATACCGTTCCACCGATTTCCAACGCTTGCACAACATCTTCGGCAGATAAATGCAATTCCTCAGCGATCAATTTCACGCTAGGCTTCACACCGTTTTGCGATTCGTATTCCAAGGAAAATTTTTTTACTTGCGTACTAATTTCACTGAGTCTTCTCGGCAATTTCACCATCCTCGATTTATCGCGGAAATAATTTTTAATCTCCCCCGTAATCGTAGGTGTGATAAACGTGGTGAATTGCATGCCAAGATCAGGCTCAAAACGATCAATTCCACGCAAAAGCGCGTACGACGCAACCTGTTTTAGATCGTCATACTCCACCCCTCTCCCGACGAATTTTTTAGCAAGAATGTCGGCTATGTAGAGATACTTCTCAGCGATTTGGTTTCGCAACGCAATATCGCCCGTCTCTTTGTAGCGCTTAAACAGCTCGGTTGTCTTTTCGTCCGTCATTACCTATATTAACCCTCGAAAGCAATTTTTTCTACTACGCCGTTTGCATTTTTGCAAAATTCTACTTCTTCACCGACCAACGACAACAACAACGCACGCGAGATTTCATTCTCGATAGAGTCTTCTATTGCGCCCTCGTGCTCCGCGCCCTCCGCCACGCAAGCCAACGTTTCACCTATCGTAAAGGTAATTGTCGCAGACAAAAAGCCACCGCGTTTTAAGATCAAAAGACTCTCCGTTACGCAAACCTTAAAATCCTCGGTCGAATCCACGTCAAACCCTGCGAGCGCGCAAAGTCCACCCGTTGTCAAACGCACCGTCGTTAAATATTCACCCGTAAGGGGCAACGTTACAGAAAATTTTTCCATATCACGCAATCTCCATAATGGAATCCAATGAACAAATTACGAACAATTTCTTAATCTTCGGTTGCAAGTTGACAAGTTTCATACTAAACCCATCTGTTTTCAATGCCTTTAAAATTTTTACAAACGTACCCAGCGTCGTGCTGTCGATAAAATTTAATTCCTTGCAATCAAACACTACGTTTGCAGGAGTCGTTTTATACCCATCCAAAACCGCCTGGTAAAAAGCGTCCGCATTGCCCAAATCGATATCGCCAAATAAAGCGATTTTCAACACGCCTTCTTCCAAACCGATAATTTTTACTTCTTCCATCGTCATTCCTCCGCGGAAAATTACTTCCTTATATTATATATAAAACAAAACCGTCTGTTTTTAAACGGTTTTGCTTAATTTTTATTTACATAGCGATGGGCAACAAATTACAGAGCAACCCGATCACAACAGAAAGTACATAGCAAAATACAATCAAAATCACATTTCGTTTCCACTTTCTTACGTTTTTTAACAACACGACAAACCCCATGCCTGCATTCGCGCAAAGTCCCGCCACGCAAGAACCAAATGCGATACCGCCGCTTAAAAACGCTTCCGTTAAAACTACGCTGGACGCACAATTAGGAATCAGCCCGATTGCACAAGTGATAAGGGGCTGTAAAAATTTGCTTTTATTCATAAATTCTACGAATGCAGCTTCGCCAACAGAATGAATCGCCCACGTCAACACAAAATTCACAAGAAAAATTAATCCTGCTACTTTCAAGGCATGCAACACGGGATAGACGATATAATTCATCCAAGGTCGCGCCTCGTCGTGCGTACGCCCACAGGAACAGTTTGCCTCGACGTCGCGCTCGGATAAAAATTTTTGCATAAAGATTTCGTGGACAGTATCGGGAGTTTGTCCATATGTCGCAGGCATTTCCACTTGCATTTGTTTGCGACCGATTAAACGCAAAAATCCATCCACACCATACCCGATCGCAATACCTAAAAGGATTTTCAGTGCGAGCATCGGTAACACCCATACTGCGCCTTCGCCCGACGAAATCATGATGATAAACGCTTCGTCACTCGTCGCAAAAAAGATCGCAAGCAACGTGCCGACGGTGATATATTTTTGTTCGTATAATTTCGCCGCCATGACGGAAAAACCGCATTGCGGAATCACACCCGTCGCCGCCCCCACCAAAGGTCCTAACTTTCCGCCCAAACGGTGGGAACGTTTTAAATCCGTTTTGTTTTCTAATAATTCAATGATGATATAGATAAACAGCACCCACGGCAACAACGGCAGAGTATCTTTGACTGCATGTAAGAATATTTCCCAAAAATGATCCATATTTTACACTTCCTTTTTCTCTTTCGCCGCTTTGCTTTGCACCGTTTCCAACGTCGCCGCCAAGGGAATAGACGCCTTTGCATTCAAAGACATATCCGCAAAATTTCCTAAACGGAACTGTACCAAGCCCTCGGATGCGATCATTGCCGCATTATCCGTACAATATCTTTTTTCAGGCAACACCAATCGCAACCCATATTTATCGCAAGCCGCTTGCAACGATTGCCGCAAATAGCCGTTTGCCGCTACGCCGCCGCCAACCGTCACGCATTTTGAGCGTTTTTCCTTCGCCGCCGCGATGACTTTTTCCACCAATACGTCCACTGCCGCACTTTGAAAAGATGCCGCTACGTCCGCTTTGGAATATTCCTCGTTCTTTTGCTCCTTAGTATGACAATAGTTGATAACCGCCGTTTTTAAACCGCTGTACGAGAAATTGTACCCACCGCCGCCTTTCAGCATCTTGGGCATAGGAATATTCGCCTGACCATTCAATGCGCAACGTTCAATATTCGGCCCACCAGGATATTTCAACCCCAACACACGAGCCACTTTATCAAATGCTTCACCTGCCGCATCGTCCAATGTCGCGCCGAGAATTTCAAATTCCGATTCCGTTTTCGTGTATAAAATCGCGGTATGCCCGCCGCTTGCCAACAACGTGACAAAAGGCGGTTTTAAATCAGGCGAATCCAAATACGCCGCCGCCAAATGCCCACGAATATGATTGACTGCAATCAACGGCTTATTCAAAGCATAGGCAAACGCCTTCGCAAAGGACACGCCCACAAGCAATGCGCCTAGCAATCCCGCTCCGTACGTTACGGCTACCGCGTCAATATCCTGATAAGAAATCCCTGCGTTTTTAACTGCGCGTTCGACAACGTCCGCAACGTAATCGGTGTGTGCGCGCGAAGCGATTTCGGGTACAACTCCGCCGTATAAGGCTTGTATGCTGGCAGAAGACGCAATTTCGTCGGATAAAATTTTTCTACCGCAAATCACCGCCGCTGCCGTTTCGTCGCAGGACGTTTCAATCCCGAGAATAATCGGGTCTTTTTTATTCAAATCAATATTCTTTAACGGATCGTACATAATTTACCAACTTAATGCTTATATCAAACAAAGGGGCGGTCATTGCGTACCTGCCCCCTTCCTTTTATGTTAAGACTTCTTCAAGTAATCGATAATAAAGCCGTGAAGATCCCCGTCCATTACCGCCTGAATATCACCTTTTTCGTAACCCGTACGGTGATCTTTCGCCATCGTGTACGGACAGAATACGTAGGAACGAATCTGCGCGCCCCATTCAATCTTCTTCACGTCGCCTTTCATTGCTGCCGCTTCCGCTTGACGCTGTTCAATTTTCTTTTCGAGCAATTTAGAACGCAACATGTTGAAACACATCGCTTTGTTTTGAAGCTGTGAACGCTCGTTTTGACACTGCACCACGATTCCTGTCGGGAAGTGCGTGATACGCACAGCCGAAGCAACTTTGTTTACGTTCTGACCGCCTGCGCCGCCTGAATGGTAGATGTCGATACGGATATCGTCGTCGTTGATTTCTACTTCGTCGTCTTCTTCAACTTCTGGCATAACTTCCAAGGAACAAAAGGAAGTTTGACGGCGTTTGTTCGCATCGAAAGGCGAGATTCGCACCAAACGATGTACGCCCATTTCCGCTTTCAAAAACCCGTACGCATTTTCCCCTTCCACACGGAAATCGACACTCTTAAACCCAGCGCCGTCCCCTGCTTCACGATCAAGTTCGTACACCTTAAATCCCATCTTTTCGCAATATCTGCAATACATACGGTAGAGCATTTGACACCAGTCACAAGCTTCCGTACCGCCTGCGCCTGCGTGCAGAGCCAACATAGCGTTGTGGTTGTCGTACGGCCCTTTCAAAATCGCGCGGATACGCATATCTTCAATATCCTTTTCCGCCACCGTAAGCATTTCATCTAATTCAGCAATCAAACTCTCGTCTTCCGTTTCCTCGATCAAATCGATAACGTCTTCCGCATCTTTTAACGCCGTTTCGCCCTTTTCATACGCGGCAATTTTATTGCGGATTGCGGACAGTTCGCGCCCGATTTTCGTCGATCTTTCCAAATCTTGCCAAACGTCGGGGCTTTCCTGTTCTTTTTCTAACTCCGCAGCACGAGGTCTTAAATGCTCGATATCCAAAGCGTATTCCGCTTCTTTCAACGTCGCGCGCATCGCTTGAATTTTTAATCTGTAATCGTCTGCTTTAAACATATAACTTTCCTTTTTTCTTCTTTTCTATGCGATGAACGCGTTCTTTTATTTGTTTTCGTTGTTATTTTGTTGCGCTCTTTCCTGTGCTTCCTTGAACGAGGACATACTCGACAAAGGCGAAGGCATTTGACGACGGAAAGGTCTTGCAGGAGCCGCTTGTGCGGGAGCAGGCGCTGCGCCGCCATTTACAACCTGCGCCGCAGGCGCGTTGCCGCGAACCACTTGCACAGGAGCGGGACGAGCTTCAATACGCACTTTCAAAAGCGTACTGATTGTCGTGCGTTGAATACGCTCAACCATTTCGTCGAACATATCAAAACCTTCTTTCTTGTACGAGATGATGGGATCAACCTGACCATACGCGCGAAGACTGATACCTTTTCTAAGCTGATCCATCGCGTCGATATGATCGATCCAGTTTCTATCTACCGTCATAAGAAGCACTCTGCGTTCCACCGCCGAGAAATCCACTTGCATTTCTTGAAGTTCTTCAATCTTCTTCTCGTATTCTTTGGTAACCTTTTTGGTAATCTTTTCGATTGCCTTATCGTAATCCCACTTTTCCAATCTTTCGCGAGTGACGTAGTTCGTGCCTTCGGGCAACAATTTCGCTTCCAACGCCGCGTTGAGATCGCTTTCGTTCCAACGTTCGGGCATTGCGTCGGTGTTGACCGCCGAGCGCACCGTATCCACAACGTAATCGGGGATATATTTCAAAATTTGTTCGTGAACGTTTTCGCCGCGCAATACGTTCATACGTTCCGCGTACATAACTTCACGTTGTTTGTTCATAACGTCGTCGTACTGCAAGACGTTCTTACGGATACCGAAGTTCCTGCCTTCGATTGTCTTTTGCGCGTTTTCAATACCATGCGAAAGCATCTTGGATTCCAAACACGTATCCTCGTCGATTTTGAACATATTGTACAAGGACTTCATTCTCTCGCCGCCGAAACGCATAACGAGATCGTCCTCCAAGGACAAATAGAACACGGAATCGCCCACGTCACCTTGACGGCCCGCACGACCGCGGAGCTGGTTGTCAATACGACGGGATTCGTGACGTTCCGTACCGATAATACAAAGACCGCCTGCTTCGATTACCTTCGCTTTTTCTTCGTCCGTTTCCTTCTTATAATGCGCGTACACGAATTTATATCTGTCACGGAGCGTTTGAATTTCTTCACTGATGTCCGTGATGTACATACTCATCGCCAAATCAATATCTTCGGGCGTGTTGCCTTCTTCACGCAAACGCTTCTTCGCAAGATATTCCGCGTTACCGCCGAGCAAGATGTCCGTACCACGACCTGCCATGTTGGTGGAAATGGTTACCGCACCAAGTCTACCTGCCTGCGCAACGATTTCCGCTTCGCGTTCGTGGTTTTTCGCGTTCAAAATATTATGTTTTACGCCGTTTTTCTTCAACAAACGAGAAATTTCTTCCGATTTATCTACCGACGACGTACCCACGAGTACGGGCTGACCCTTTGCGTGGCGTTTCATAATTTCTTCAATAATCGCACGTTTTTTACCATTAACCGTAGAATATACTCTATCGGGTTGGTCGATACGCTGAATGGGACGGTTGGTGGGAATTTCCACAACGTCCAACGAATAAATAGTTCTAAATTCTCCTTCTTCCGTTTTTGCCGTACCCGTCATACCCGACAATTTCTTGTACAAACGGAAATAGTTCTGGAAGGTAATCGTTGCATACGTCTTGTTTTCGCTACGTACTTCCACCCCTTCTTTCGCTTCGATTGCCTGATGCAAACCGTCCGAATAACGACGACCAATCATAAGACGACCCGTAAATTCGTCAACGATAATAACTTCCCCTTCGCTTACGATATAATCTTCGTCCAACTTAAACAACTTATGTGCTTTCAACGCCTGTTGAATGTGGTGGTTGAGATCCGCGTGCTCGATTTCCGCAATGTTGTCGATGTGGAAGAATTTTTCCGCCTTTCTTGCGCCGCTTTCGGTAAGTTCCACCGTCTTGTCCTTACGGTTGATGATATAATCCCAATCCCTTGCCGCAGCCATCGAACGTCTGCCTTCGGGCGCCGCCGCCAAAGCTGCCGCTCTCTTTTCTTCCATTTCCGCTTCGTAGTTTGCCTGTTCTTCCAAGGTCATCTTGGTATAATCCACGAAATCGTCGTCCTCTTCGTCGTCTGCAATATCCACAACCTTTTTCTTCTTATTCTTTTTATTCGCGCGAGCCGCTTCCAAAGCCGCATCCTCTTCTTCTTTCAGCTCGTCATCAAAGCCGCCCGAAAGAGTACGAACAAGTCTGTCAACCTGCACGTACAAATCAGAGGATTTTTCCCCTTTACCCGAAATAATCAAAGGAGTTCTTGCTTCGTCGATCAAAATGGAGTCAACTTCGTCGACGATTGCAAACGTAAGATCGCGTTGCACCATTCTGTTGATGTCCGTTTTCAAGTTATCACGAAGATAATCGAACCCAAACTCATTATTTGTACCATACACGATATTACACTTGTACGCTTCACGCTTTTCGTCGTCTTCCATACCAGGCACAACAACGCCGACGGTAAGACCCATGAACTTATGCACTTTTCCCATCCATTCCGCGTCACGTTTTGCAAGGTAGTCGTTGACGGTTACAATATGCACGCTTTTCCCAGAAAGCGCGTTCAAATAAGCAGGGAGTGTAGATACGAGAGTTTTACCTTCACCAGTTCTCATTTCCGCGATACGGCCCTGATGCAAACAGATACCGCCGATAATCTGCACGCGGAAGTGGCGCATACCAAGTACACGCTTACCAGCCTCTCTCAACGCTGCAAACGCGTCGTATAAAATATCGTCCAGAGTTTCCCCATTTTCCAAGCGGCCCTTTAAAACTTCCGTCTGCGCCTTCAAAGTTTCGTCGTCCATCGCTTGATACTTGCTCTCCAACTCCTCCACTTTGTCTGCCATTTTGTTTAAATTTTTCAGGCTTCTTCTTCCGTCGCCGCCTTTCAAATACTTGATCAGTCCCATAAAAACTCCGATAAAATTATTTTTGTGATTTTTTGTTTTGATTTTGCTTGCTGAGCGCACACTCAGCCATCATATCGTCACTTTATATTTTACAATATTTCTCTTGAAAATCAAAGCGTTTTCACGCCGTTTTATAAAATTTCTCTTATAAATAACGTCGCGCGTGCGAAAAACTTTTTAAAATCATATTGTATATACCCGTTTTTTCGTCCTTTGACACAGATTTTACGGAATTTATTCATTTCTGTTGCAAAGAAAAATCAGCAAGCCTTTTCACCTGCTGATCTTTGATACGTTTTTCACGCCGTTTGATTTATTTTATTCTTGAATGTATTTACTCAATTTTTCCGCTCTATCCGTCTTTTCCCACGAGAAACCTTTATAACCGAAATGCCCGTACGCCGCCGTTTTCTTGAAAATGGGGTTGCGCAATTCCAGTTCTTTGATAATCGCATAGGGACGAAGGTCGAATTCTTTCTTGACAATTTCCGCCAACGTTTCGTCGTCAAGTTTGCCCGTGCCGTGGCTGTCCACGAAAATAGAAACGGGGTTGGCTACGCCGATTGCGTAAGCGACTTGAATTTCCAACTCGTCCGCAAGCCCTGCCGCTACGAGATTTTTCGCGATATATCTGCAATAATACGCCGCGGATCTATCCACTTTCGTAGGATCTTTGCCCGAAAACGCACCGCCGCCGTGCGCGCATCTACCGCCATAGGTGTCAACGATAATCTTTCTACCCGTCAAACCGCTGTCGCCTTCCGGCCCACCGATTTCAAATCTGCCCGTGGGGTTGATATAAATTTTCGTATTTTTATCCATCAACCATGCGGGAATGATTTCATCAATGATATATTTTTTTACGTCCTCGCGGATTTGTTCTTGCGTAACTTCCGCGTTGTGTTGCGTGGAAATGACTACCGTATCCACTCGTTTTGCTACGCCGTCCACATATTCCACCGTCACCTGCGTTTTTCCGTCGGGACGAAGATAAGGCAATAAGCCCTGTCTGCGCACGTCCGTCAAACGTTTCGCCAAACGGTGTGACAACGACAACGTCAAGGGCATCAATTCCTTGGTTTCGCGACAAGCATAACCGAACATCATACCCTGATCGCCTGCGCCGAGAAGATCTGCTTCGTCACCGCCTGCTTTGTGTTCCATCGACGCATTGACACCCATAGCGATGTCGGGGGATTGCGTGTGGATTGCCGTAATAATCTTACATTTGTCGTAAGCGAACGTACCAAAATCATAGCCGATATCACGGATAATTTCACGCGCTGTCTTTTCATAATCAACCTGCGCCGTCGTCGTTACTTCGCCCATAATCAGGAGCGTATCAAACGCTGCGGAACATTCCACCGCCGCGCGCGCCTGCGGGTCGATTGCTAAAATCGCGTCCAAAATACCGTCGGAGATATTGTCGCATACCTTATCGGGATGTCCTTCGGTGACGCTTTCACTGGTAAAAAACTTTTTCATGTAAAAAATCCTCTTAGCCTGACAAGAAGCGAACAAAACAAGGTTTTATCGGCAAAAAATACGTTGATACCGCAGAATTCTCTTTTATAATACTTGAGTATAATTGCAATCGAATTCTTTGTCTGAACGAATTTTTTGCTCGTTAAAACTGCCTGCACCTTAAAAGATGTATTTTTTAGCGAATTTTGAGCAATGCGGCTGCAGTTGTATTGAACATACTACAAAGACGCATGGATCATAAGGCGCAAAAAAGACACTTTTAAGGCTTGCTCGGTTCGCTTCTTGTCAGGCTAACATAGTTCATCATTACTGTTGGGATTTGTAATGAAGTTCCCACTTACGTAAAAAGCTTTCTCTTTCGTATAGGCTTTTTCATTCGGGACTTATATTATAGCGAATAAAAACACCTTTGTCAAGTTATTCTGACTGCCGTACACACGCTTGCAAAAATTTTTCGTCCGTGGTATAATAAAGCGTAGATCTTTTCAAGGAGTGCGCAAATGACAGGCGAATCCCAACGCTTATTGCAAAATTGCAAAATGTGTCCCGTAGAGTGCGGCGCAAATCGTTTGACGGGCATCGGCGCGTGCGGCGTGTCGGGCTTGCATATCGCAAAATATTATTTGCACGCCTTTGAAGAACCTTGCATTTCTTTTCAAAACGGAAGCGGCACGATCTTTTTTACGGGCTGTAATCTGCGTTGCGCGTTTTGTCAAAATTACGAAGTGTCGCGTGCGCAACGAGGCAAAGCGATTACCGCGCAAGAGCTTGCGGACATTTTCAAAGAACTGGAAGACATGGGTGCAGAAAACATTTCTCTCGTCACTCCGTCCCATCTCGTTGCGTACCTGGTGCCCGCATTTGAGATTTATAAACCTAAAATCCCCGTTGTTTACAACAGCGGCGGTTATGAAAAAATCCAAACGCTGAAAATGATTGATCCTTACGTGGATATCTATCTTCCTGACGCAAAATTCTATTCTTCCGCTCTTTCCAAACGATATTTAGGCAAAGAAGATTATTTTGACGTAGCTAGCGAGGCCGTAGAGTTTATGGCGAATGCAAAACCATTAAAAATGACGGAAGACGGAAAAATGCTGTCGGGGTGCGTCGTTCGGCATTTGGTAATGCCCCTTTGCACCAACGACTCCAAAGCAATTTTAAAATGGTTCGCACGTACCCTGCCCCCTACGACGTATTTGAGTTTGATGAGTCAATACACCCCATTTGGCGATATTGAAAAATACCCCGAACTCTCCCGCTCCATCACAGCGCGGGAATACGACGCGGTCGTGGATACCGCAATTGCGCTTGGAATTGAAAAACTATTCACCCAAGAACGAAAATCCAGCGCCACGAAATATATTCCCGAATGGGATTTTTAAGGGATTTTCAGCCAAAACACCCACCCATGTCCGCGTTGAACGCATTATTCTTTGTCAAACAGCGTGGATTTCAAACGCACGATCGAGCTGGTGAGGCGAGCAGCTTTCGTAGGTGAGGCGACAGCCAACTGATTTTCCAACTGCCTAATTTTTAACAACGTTTTTTCTATACTTTTCATCGTTTACATTGTGTGCGATGCAAAAGCGTATTATACTTTTTGAGGTTTTACTATGTTGATTTCCGCAGACAATTTACATTTCGGATTTAACGGCGGTTCGCTTTTAGAAAGCGTCTGTTTTTCGCTGTCCGAGGGGGACAGGGTCGGGTTGATCGGCGCAAACGGCGAAGGAAAAACGACGCTTATCCGTTTGATTTTATCCGAACTTGAACCCGAAAGCGGCGTATTGTTCCGTAAAAATGGTATCCGTATCGGATATTTGGCGCAAAACGGCGGTTACGATTCTTCTAACACCGTGTTTGAAGAAATGCGAGAAATTTTTACCGCAGACATTCGCGCCGTCAACAATTTACGCGAAATCGAACAAAAAATTGCTTCTACGCAAGAAAACAGCGACGAATACCGCGTTTTGTCTGCAAAATATGAATCCTTAAATAAACAAATCGCCGCGCGGGATAGTTACAATTACGAAATTCGTATCCGCACCGTACTCAACGGTATGGGATTTGAAAACGTGTACGATCAGTCCATTTGCACTATGTCAGGTGGCGAAAAAACACGTTTGAAATTGTGCCGTTTGCTTTTGGAAGAACCTGAGCTTTTGATTTTGGACGAACCCACCAACCATTTGGATATGAAAACTTTGTTTTGGTTGGAAGATTATCTTGCGACGTACAAGGGTGCAATTCTTACCGTTTCGCACGATAGATATTTCTTAGACAAAATCGTTTCGCAAATCTATGAAATCGAAAACAAGAAATTATCCGTCTTTAAGGGAAATTATACAAAATACAAAACTTTGAAAGCGGAAAAAACCGCGCATCTTTTGAAAGAATACGAAAAACAGCAGGAAGAACGCGCGCATATGCAGGAGTACGTGGATCGAAACCTTGTCCGCGCGTCCACCACCAAAATGGCGCAATCACGCAGGCGCGCCTTAGAAAAAATGGAGCTTATCGAAAAGCCTGCCCTGCCCCCTACTCCCCCGCGGTTCGTGTTTACGTACACCGAAAAGCCGTACGAGAAAGTGTTGGAAGTATCGAATTTACGCTTAACGGCAGGCGAAAAAACATTGCTTCAAAGTGCGTCATTCACCTTGATGCGTGGCGAAAAATGCGCCGTTGTGGGCGATAACGGCACGGGAAAATCCACACTAATCAAGGAAATCGTCAAAAACAAAAACACCGCAATCAAAACGGGACGTTTCGTCAAAATTGCCTGTTATGATCAAGAAAATGCCAACCTCGAACCCAACAATTCGGTGTTAGAGGAACTTTGGGGGCGACACGTGTCGTGGGATCAAACGCGCGTAAGAAATATCCTCGCGCAAGCCAAACTCGAAGCCGAAGACATGGACAAAAAAGTGCGTATGCTCTCAGGCGGCGAACGTGCCAAACTCGCACTCGCCGTGTTTGAATGTGAAAACGGCAACACGCTCGTTTTGGACGAACCGACCAACCACCTTGACTTGCCCGCAAGAGAAAGCCTCGAAGCCGCTTTGAAAGAATTTGACGGCACAGTGTTATTCGTTTCGCACGACCGTTATTTTATCCGCGCGCTTGCGGATAAAGTGTTGGAATTAGAAAACGGCGAAGCAAAAGAATTTAAAGGCAGTTATGATGACTACACCGCGTATAAAACTGCATTAAAAGAAACAGAAAAAAACAAAGAAAACGTCACTCAACGCACACCTGCCCCCTCGCTTTCAGGAAATTCCGCACAAAAAGAAACGTATTACCGCAGTAAGGAAGAACGCGCTGCCGACGCAAAACGCCGCTCCCGTATTAAGAAAATAGAGGAAGAAATTTCCGCTTTGGAAGAAGAGGACGCCGCTTTGAACGCCGACCTTTCCAACCCCGCCGTAACGGGTAATTTTGCATTGTTAACGGAAAAATGCAACCGCTTGGAAGAAATCAAAACAATCCTCGACAACCTCTACAACGAATACGAAACACTCATTTAATCCCATTTTTTAAAAATTTATAAATAATTTCATAAAATCTCTTGACAATCTGCTATGATTATGATATTATTTTGATATCAAATCCATGAACAGGAGGTTTTTTTATGGAAGAAATCGTATTAAAAAACAAAAAACACGGAATGCTTACGTTGCTTGTTTGCATTGCTGTGGAAATTTTGGCGTTAGTGGGTGTGATCGGATATGCCATTAAAATGGAAGCAAGTTTAGAACAAGAAACTCTTTATATGCCCCTTTTCCTTGTTTGCCTGCTTATATTATGTATCGCATGGATTCCCCTCGTGGGCTTACGCGTATTGAAACCGCAGGAAGCGCTTGTTTTGACGTTGTTCGGTAAATACATTGGCACGTTGAAAGGCGAAGGTTTTTACGCGATTAACCCTTTCTGTCAATCGTTTAACCCTGCAGCAAAAACCAAACTCAACCAAAGCGGCGACGTGACACAAAAAGCAACGGCTACAACGGCAAACGCTAATGAGCTGTCTATTTCCTTTGATGTCCCTGATAAGAAAATTTCGCTCAAAATCATGACCTTGAACAACAACCGTCAAAAGATTAACGATTGTCTCGGCAACCCCGTGGAAATCGGTATCGCGGTTATGTGGAGAGTCGTGGATACAGCGAAAGCGGTGTTCAACGTAGACAATTACAAGGAATATTTGTCTTTACAATGCGACAGCGCGCTTAGAAACGTTGTACGTATCTACCCCTATGACGTAGCACCTGGTGTGGACACGACGGGCGACGGCATTGAAGACGACGGCAGTTTACGTGGTTCAAGCGACGTCGTTGCATCCCGTATCCGCGATGAAATCCAAACGCGTGTCAACGAAGCAGGCATTGAAATCATCGAAGCGCGTATCACCTATCTCGCTTATGCCCCTGAAATCGCAGCGGTTATGTTGCAACGTCAACAGGCATCTGCAATCATCGACGCAAGAAAGATGATCGTTGACGGCGCAGTTGGAATGGTGGAAATGGCTTTGGAACGTTTAAACCAAAACAGCCTTGTACAGCTTGATGAAGAAAGAAAAGCGGCGATGGTTTCTAATCTTTTAGTAGTACTTTGCGGCAACCATGATGCGCAGCCCGTAGTCAACACTAGCAGCTTGTATTGATGTTTTTACTCGGAATTTTTATAAAAAGACATAGGCAGGTACGCGATCATGAATGAAAATCAGAAAAAACAAATCCCCTTGCGTTTGTCTCCAAAACTATATAATGCAATCGCGGCATGGGCGGAAGACGATTTTCGTTCGGTGAACGGACAAATCGAATACTTGTTGTCGGAATGCGTGCGCCAACGCAAGAAAAACGGCAAATACGTATCCGAGGAACTGGACGTCCCGCCCGAATTGGATATTGAATAACGCGACAATTCAAACAAAAACCTTTCCCCTGCTCTTGGGAAAGGTTTTTTCTTTTTGAGAAATGTCATTGACCGCTTAAAATTTATTGACTTTTTCTTTTTATTGGGATATAATAATGTTGTTAATATGTTTTGCACATAATATTATTACAGTTTAATTATTTTATGCAGGAATATCGAAGCGGTCATAGTGTGGCGCGTCGTGTAAGGAGCGCAGCGACGGAATAGCGAGCCTTGCGAGCGTCAAACCATTTGGACGACAATTGATTGTCGTAATGAAGTAAAAGTAAATAACAAATGCAGGAATATCGAAGCGGTCATAGTGTGGCGCGTCGTGTAAGGAGCACAGCGACGGAATAGCGAGCCTTGCGAGCGTCAAACCATTGGGACGACAATTGATTGTCGTAATGAAGTAAAAGTAAATAACAAATGCAGGAATATCGAAGCGGTCATAGTGTGGCGTGTCGTGTAAGGAGCGCAGCGACGGAATAGCGAGCCTTGCGAGCGTCAAACCATTGGGCCGACAATTGATTGTCGTAATGAAGTAAAAGTAAATAACAAATGCAGGAATATCGAAGCGGTCATAACGAGGCGGTCTTGAAAACCGTTTGGGTGAAAGCCCACGGGGGTTCGAATCCCTCTTCCTGCGCCACAGCCTTGGAATTTTGAGCGAATTCCAAGGCTTTTTCTTTGTTTTCATGCGCCGAGCAACTCCCCGATTACTTTTGCGCTTTCTAGCTTACTCGTATGGTCGACGTGGCTGTAAATGTTTGCTGTCGTACTCATATCCGAGTGTCCAAGCCAGTCTTGAATCATCTTCATCCCCTGATAGGCGAAACTATTGTTTCGCCTATTTTATTGAGGTTTAACCGTTAATTGTACGCAGGCACTACCATTACGTTAACGGTCATCGTAAACGAGCCGTAGGAAACGGTGATCTCGTACCAACCATATTCTGCCTTATATTCTCCAAGATCAATAACAAGCTCGCTTGCTTCGATTACAACGTTACGTCCGTTAGTTTCAACTGCAACGATATTGAAGTTTTCAAAAAGGCCGACTATATCGTTGACGTATTCGCTATCGTCATAAATGTTGATATATCCGTTGCATACGTATTTGCCGAGTTCCTCTTCCCAGACTCCGCTCCCCTCGAAGTGATAATCCTCAACGCCTAAGTCACTGATATTCGTATTGGGGCGTATACGAAGCGATTTTACAATACCGCCGAAGAAAGCACGAAGCTTGACATCACTGTTCGCGACGATAGTAATGCTGCTATCGGCGCTGTAAAGCTCCCATACATCCTCATCGTAGTTATACATCTCCCAACGGAGGAATGTGCGATGGTCGGTGTCATATGCACCAGCCTTCAGAAGAACACGGGAACCCTCCTCGACCTGTGCAAAAGCGAACTGATCTCTATTGCCTTCATACTCAACGTAGCCATCACCTTCCCAGATACTGGCATTGACGGTGTATACGTGCTTTTTGACGGTTACGGTAAGAACTGCGGTAACGTCGGTGAGCTCGCCGTACTCCTTGTAGGTATAGGTTACGGTGTAGGTGCCAACCGCGGGGTTGGTCGTGTCAAGACCGCCGAGATCTACTGCATACTCGTCAGCGTTCAAATTTCTATACTCGATCAGGCTGGATGCCCATACGCCAATGCCAGAAAGGTCAATTCTTTCGCCTCTGATGGTATCTATCACGTATCTTCCCTCATTATTCATATCTACGCCGGAAAGATCGATGGAGGTTACAGGTGCGCCGAATTTTGCTTGTATCTTAGTATCCTTATTAATGGTAAAGGTATAGGTAGCATCGGTGGTGATAAGCTCGTAGGTAGCATGAGTATCGTGATCGATCACAAGATACCAACCGAGGAAGGTGAAGCCGTCATTTGCTACTGCGGTAATGGTGATTTCTTCTCCGTTAACGTACTGATACGGCTCTACCTCGTGGGTAAGAGCTCCATCAAAGAGCAACCAACCGTTATCGGGGCTGTCCTGAACTGCAGAGAACGTGTAATCCGCATTATATACCCAAATTGTAACAGTGTAGGTAATGCTCGTGTTTGCCTTGTAGGTGTACGTTATTATGTACTTGCCAACCGCAGGACTATTCAAGTTAAGACCGCCCATATCAACGGTGTACTCGTTTGCGGTAAGCTCTACTCTCTTACCGAGTGCGCCGCAAGCGTAAACCTTGATCTCTCTGTCAGCAAGCCAGAACTTATCAAGGTGAATTCTCGTAGGCTCGCCTTCGTAGCCCTCAACCTCAAGACGGGTGATCTTGGGCTCTACCTTTGCATAGAGATAGGTGCTTTCGTTCAAGGTTACGGTGTAGGTTCGGTCAGTGGAAACGCAGGTAGTGCCAACCGCACCGCTTGCATCCATCGTATACCAACCGAGGAATTCGTAATCACTCTCGGAGCGAAGCTCTACGGTTACAGTAACCTGCTCGCCCTTATTGAACTGATCATAGGGCTTATCTACGATAGCTCTACCGCCTGCTGCGGAGCTTGCATTGAAGCTTACCATATTTTCTTCGTCAATAACACGAATAATATGGGTTGCCTTAATATCGGGATTTGCCTTGTAGGTAAAGGTAAGCATGTAATCGCCCTTTACGGGGTTCGTTACATTGAATCCGCCAAGATCAATGGTGTATTCGTCAGCGGTAAGAGGCTCGCGTTCGCCGTTGATAACAGCGAAAACAAGGATACGGCTCGGGTCATACGTTCCCTGAACGGGGAGCCAGATCTCGGTAATACCGCCTTCGGTATCAAAGCCCATGTTCATACCGTCAAGCATGATCTCGGTTGCAAGATACTCAAAATCTGCATAAACGTAAGTGTTTTTATCAAATTCAAAGGTGTAGGTTGCTTCGGTGCTGATGAGCGTACGATTGTTATCGCCGCCGGTGTACCAGCCCTTGAATACGGTATTTTCAGCACCAACCGCGGTAAGAGTTATCTTGCCGTAGCCATCCTTGAATACCTCGTAGTAGTCGGGGCCAATCTCAACTCCGTCAAACAGAAGAGTACCGTCAACGCTTATATATGCGCTGAATTCTACGGGCGCGGTAGCCAGAACCTTAACGGTTACGGTTGCTTTAATTTCGGGATTTGCTTTATACGTATAGGTTACAAGATACTCGCCGGGCTTCGCTGCGTTCAGCGCGCTCGTGTCTACTGTGAATTCGTCCGACTTAAGAATGGACGAGCCCTCGGGAGTATTTGCGTGAACGGTTACGTTCTCAAAGTTCGGGAGAGTGGGGGTTGCGTTAAGCAAATATCCCTTCTTCATTTCAGGTTGGTAATTATAGCGATGGGGCACACCGTGAACGGTAATGTAATCGCCAACCGCGGGCTTATTTTCCATCAAGCCATATCGAGTGCCGTCCTCCAAATACAAGCCGTAAACGTGAAGCTCGTTGCCTTCATCATCTACGATAATCATATTACCCCAAGTGGTATTGGAAATACTCTTTATCTTACCCGTAATAACGTAATCGGTAGTTCCGGACTTGTTCTCACCGAGTTCTTTGCAAATCGCATTAAAGTCGGGAATGCTGATGCTCGTGTATTTTTCGAGCAAAGAGGTGTCGTAAATAACGGTATCCATATCTACGGTAAGTCCCGTTACAACAGGCTCGAATATCGCAACGATATCTCTTTCATCTGCCTTGGTAACAAAATTAAAGCTTGCTTCCTCAACGAAGGAGTAGCTCATCTCACCGTAAATACTCCAACCTACAAAGCGATAGCCTTCGTATGCTTCTGCTGCAAGTGTATAGCTCTTGCCAACCTTAAAGTCGTCGGTATAATTAGGCTCAATAGGCTCACCGTTCATAGTAATAACGCCGCCATTACCACCAACGTTAAAGTGGATCTTACCACCCTTTTCGGCAAACACGGCATAAATTGCGTATTCGTTCTCATCGGTTGTAAAGGTATAGGTGGTTTCGGTAGATACGGGGGTGTCCTTCAAAACGGGCTTTTCGTAGTTTCCGATGTAGAAGCTCTCAGCCTCGTACCAACCGAGGAAGGTATGATTCTGATTATTGATCTGAAGCTCAAGCGTTGTTTCCTCGCCCACAAGGTATGTGCCCTTTGATACTACGGGGCTATAATGGGTCAACGGCTTATAGCTGCTGTGGATCGTAACACCGTCAGACAAATTGCAACCAACGTAGAGGTCGCCCATAAAGTGAACGTTCACGTTAACGTAGTTGTAGGTAGGAGTGAAAACGTACCAAGAGAAACTATCGGTTTCAAAGGATACCTTACTGTCCTTGTAGGTGGAAGGGATCACTTCAACCGCGCCGTTATCCTTCATGTGATATACGTTGTAGCCCGTTGCCTTTTCGTCGGCAGGCATCGGAACGGTCACCTTCACCTTTCCGTCGGGCTGTACTTCTGCGTTGTCCTTACTTACGAAGATGTCGTAAATATAGGTCTTTGTTTCATCGTCAATGGCAATGCCGTTTTCTTCAAGCTTACCAATGATCTCTGTTGCTTTTTCTGCTGTAATGTCATTGAGATTGAGAACGGAGCCCTCCTTAAAGTTTCCACCCTCAAGCAGTGCGCCAAGCTCGTTCTGAAGCTGCTCTACGGTCTTACCCCCGCAAGCCGTCAGCCCGAAGCAAAGCATAACCGCCATAACGAGCGATAATGTGATGAGCCATAACTTTTTCATTGTCTTTTCTCCTTTATATTTATATTTTAATTTTGTTATGATTGTGAGTGTTTAGGCGGCAAGTGTATTTACCGCCTACCGTTTAGGATTTAGTTTTTCTTAAATACTGCTAAAAGGTCAGCCCAAGATTTCTTTTTGATGACAAACCAAACGAGAGCAAATCCTCCAGCTCCGACTACTGCGACAGAGCCTATCACGATACCAACGATAGCACCTGCGCCGAGTCCGTCGTCCTTATCAGGCACATCGGGTGTATCGGATGTATCGGGTGTATCGGATGTGTCGGGCGTTGTACCGAGAGCTTCAAGCTCGAAAACAAGGAGTAAGAATTCGCCGTCCTCGTAGAAGAATTCCTCGGGTGTTTTGCCGTTAAGCGTCACGTTCTCTCGTCTAAGAGAGGTGAGCGTGTAGCCTTCCTTGGCAGTTATACTCATCATATAATAATACTTTTGTCCCGCTTCGATCTCTCCGATATATATGTCATAACTACCGTCGTTGTATATGAACATACCGCTATCTACTTTATATCCCGTACCGCCATTGGGAGTAAACGTAATATCGTCGGTGCTTGTGCCAATCTTGAAACCGTCCAAGGTAAACTCCAAATTGTCAACGTCTGCATCACTCGCACTCGGTGCATCGGGTAAATAAAACGCCATCGTATAACAGTTTTGAATAGGATTATACGCAAATACATCAGCATTCAGCCCAAACAAGGTAAGATTTTTCTTGGAAAGGCTCATTGGATCGTAGGCTGGGTTAACGGAAATGTTGATAGCAAGCCAGTAGCCGGTGCTATTATCGATTTCTTCTGCCGGTCCTTCTCCATCCAAAAGTACGTATCCTATTTCGTAATTACCGATAAGGGTGTATCCGTCGGGAAGTGTAAGGGTGATATCTCCCGCAAAAGCGTCCAGCTCGTACCCATTGATTGTGATCTCTCCCTTCGGATAAGGTGTAGTGGCTTCGGAAAAATACATATAGAATTCAAATTGCTTCGGGTCTGTTGACGAGCGATCTATCGCTGTATAACCGTTCAGGGTTACATCATATGCTCCGATTGGCGACTTGCTTATTAAAAGAACGTATCCGTAGTCCGCCTTGAGCTTAACGTCTATTCTGTAAACGTTACCAACAGCCAAAACGTGCGTAGAATCACAGTACTCGGATTTCGTGAAATTATATACGGAAACAGATTCAACCGTGTAATGCGCACCGTTGGGCGGTGTAACGGTAATACCCGATACGGGCTTGCCAAGCTCAAAGCCCTGCATCGTCAGATCAAATCCATTGTAAATATATATGGGAGCACTTATTTCATAGCCGCACATATCGCACTTACCGGTGCCGTCGGTGCATTCGTGAGCCTCTATATTAATTCTTTCACCACACTCACATTCGCCCCAATGGTGCGTTGCATCATAGTGCCAGCCTGCCTCTTCCTCGTGCAATATGGGAAGCTTGTAGCATGCTATTACGCAGGGCTCAATCGTACCGTCTCCGAAATGCACCACGTTATTAGAAATCGCGGTGGGCTCGATGCCGTTCAGGATAAACATATCCTTGGTAATACCGTCGGAGGTATAGCCGTCGTTCAACCACATATATAATACAAATTCAAAGCTCTCGCAGGAATTGACGGTAGCGTCACCGTTACCCGAAATCTCATAAGCCCAATAATCCTCGTCATACTCAGGCCATACGAAAAGTCCCTCAGACTCAAAATTCAGCAGAAGATCGGAGATATCACAGCCAAGCTCGTAGCCGTTCAGCGACATAGTGGGAGCGGTCACCTTCTTCAGAGTGTCTCCAAGCATGGGAAGAGTAAACTGTGTAAATATGCCTTCTTCCGTATCGTTCTTTTCGTAATATGCGCTATCGGGAGAGAATCCGTTCAAGGTTATGTTTTCGTAGCTTTGTGAAAAATCTATTATGCAGTATCCCTCTTTACCAAGCAGATACAGATTAAGCGCATAGAGCCTTCCCGCCTCGATAACGTCATTTTCGACAAGATAATTGTCTGCTTCAATATCTAAGAGATTGTAGCCTGCCCAATATTCACCAATATAGTCAATACCCTCACCAACAACAGTAACGGTAATATCACCCGCCTTTGCGCCGACTTCAAAGCCATCCAGAGTAACGACAGTATCACCGTACTTTTTGAGCTGCTCGCCTTCGGTCTTATCAAAGCTGAAGTAGGCGTAAGCGTAGTCCTCGCCGCTAAACACGTCGGCGACGTAGGTCTGCGTAGGAGTCTTCAGAGTTATTTCCACCGTTTCCGCATAAGGCGCGAACAGGTAAACGTCAATATCGAGACAGTAATAGAATCCGCCTGCGAAGGTATCTCCCTCAAAATCTATATATTTATCATTATACCCGAAAGTGTCTGAAAACAGCCAATAAATATCAAAGCTGTCGAATATTCCATCGGGAGCATCCTCACCGTTGATCTTCGTAACAGTAAATGCCTCGTCGTCCCAGATGACCTCGCCGCCTGTTACGGGAGCGATCTCCACTGCCGAGGTTATTTCTATAGATTCAACAGTCGTGCTGACCTCTCCCCAACACATATAGAGAGTATAAGACTGTTTAACGTTCGGGATAGTGAGCTGCATTTCGCCCTCGGTAGCATCGGGAGTAAAGGCTACTCCGCAGAAGCCGGGTTTCGGGAAAGGATGTTCGATAAAATCGACTACGTGATCTTCACCGAAAACTGCGTAATCACAAAGAGTGTTTCCGCTCCCGTCATTACAATCAATCGTAATGGGAACGAGATACATGTCAGCATAATTAAGAGCGGATTCAGACTTCAGCTCGGTAGATGCGATTTCACGTCCGTTTGAAGGCAGAGTCAAGGTAACATCGCAACCATCTGCAAATGTTGCTCCGTCCTGCACTGTGAAATGTGTCTGAAGAGCGAGCCAAGGATATTCCTCTTCGTCAATCGAATCCTCTATTTTATCCCAATACAGAGAGTTCGGATCTTCAATCGCAGTACCCGGATCCTCTGCCATATACCAAGCCGTTTCAAAAATGGTGCTGAAGGCAACGTAATCCTTATAATCCTCATTTCCGTTTACACTTCTGATAGTCGGAAGTTCGCCGTATAAAAGCATACCTGCATCAAGCTCGATGGAATTGATTACGAATGCTTCGGGAGCTTCAAGCTCTATGACCGCATCGCCCACTACGTAAGCATCGTCTTGAGAAGGGATATCCCCACTCCACCAAGCTTCGCCGTCGGGAGCGGATACCGTGATCTCACAGCTTTCCGCTACCGTAAAATCGGATTGCAAAGCGAAATGCAAGGAATAGATTTCACCGCTCTCAAACGTGCCCGTGAATTTTTCCCAATCACTACCCCAATCGGAAGGATCCAGGCTAGGAACTTTCGCCCAAAACAGTTTATTCGACATAAAGCCAACCAAACCCGAAAGCGATTCGTCTCCGTTCACGCTCTTAATCCTAACATCAGAGATATCTGCCGTAACGCCGTTAGCAGGCTTTTCCGCTTCAATCTCAATAGAATTGATGGTTGACGTAAATTCTTTTACATAAAAGCTTGAGCCAATACATTGATTACTTGTATAATATACCTCAAGAGCATATCCGTACTCGTTTGCTTCGAGCTCAAAGGAGGTTGCACCGTCAGGGACTTCAATAGCTCCGCTCGGTGCACCATTTGCCGAACTAAAGACAAGGACTTGCATCCACACGGGCTCGAAGTTCGTTTCCCAAGTGATGGTATGCTTTTCACCCTCGGCTACGTATCCGCCGGTGGGCTCGGTAATAAAAGCAGGATCATCATCCGCCAATGCCGTCACTACCGCAAACGGCACGAGTGCTACTGCCATTAGAATGGTAAACAGTATACTTAAAATTCTTTTTTTCATTTTTTCCTCCTTTTCGAGATGAGCATCGTGGAGCGAGGTGTGCCCGCTCCACGAAGATTATGAATCATCAAGCATACCAATAAAGGTCTGCAATAGACACTCTATCCTTGTATGTGGAGGCGCTGCCGCTGGGGCAGTTGTTGATGATCTCAATGGTGAAGTCACCAACGTAAGTCTTGTCAAGAGTCCAGGTAAAGCTCTCGCCCACCTGCTGTGTTACGGTGGTGTCAAGGAGTGTAGTGGTAGCTACGATCTCACCCTCCGCATTTCTGATATTGATGGTAAGAGATATAGTTCTATTCTCGTTAAAGGCATAGCCGTATTTGAACTTAAGAGAAGAGATACTACCGTCCTTGATAAGAGCGGACGTAAGCTTACCGGGGTTAGAGGTAACACCGTTGAGAGTAACCTGCTCAGAGGTTGCAAAAATGTCGATAGCCTGCTTGTCACATCTTGCGTTAGTAACAGTCCAGCCGTCATCATTAGTTCTGTCGGCATAGTGACCATCGCTTACTCCACTCTTCTCAAAGCTTCCGAAGTCGGCTGTGTACTCTGTGCCTGCGGGATCGATCTTGGTAATAACGAAATCAATTCTGACGTTAGGATCGCCTCTGTCAATAAGAGAAATTGTATAAGATCCACGGCCGGGAATGGTTGCAAAGCCGTTCTCATCAAGAGGAAGGAGTCTTTCGTCAACGATTATCTCAAAGTTGTTAGGTACGTTCGCTATCTGCTCCTCAGTGCCGTTATACAAGGTTGCCATAACGTTGAACAGACCAAGGAACTTTTCCGTATCCGCGGTGATAGATATCACCTTGCCATCATCGCTAATTAGACCAACGATGCGCTTTTCACCTGTTGCGGAATCGGTAGCGTACTTATATTCTACGAACTGATTATCCTCGAAGGGTACGAGCTTAACGTCTACGCGCTTATCGGTGCATACCGGGGAAATATGTGTGTCCTGGGTAAGTGTAAAGGTGTATTCCTGCTCACCGGATACATACTCACCAGTTTTTACGTCCTTCCAACCAAGAAAAGCGGTTCTGTCTAAGAGGCTGGTTACGGTTAGCGTAATCACAGTTCCCTTTTCAAGTATAGCGCCATTTAATTTGTCGACTTCTATACCGTTGTAATTGATCTTCATATCCATATCCGAGTAGGCATCCCAACAGTTAACCTCGAAATACTCGGTAACCTCATACTTAGCATAAAGGTTAATAGGCTCGGGAATTTCGGGCATAGTGTAGGTGATGGTCTTTTCGGCAGAATAGAGAGCTTCGTTGCCCGAAATATCCATGCTGTACCAGCCAAGGAAGGTATAACCCTCATTAGCCGCGGTGCTGAAGGTTACGCTTTCGCCAGCCTCCATATTAATACTGTAGTCAGGGCCTTCGATAAGCTCGCCATTTACGTAAATGAGGTTTTCAAGCTCTGCCCAAATATCCACGTAAGCAGTAGGTACGGTATCAAAGCAAGCAAGAAGCTTGATATCCTCAGTACCCATTCTGAAGGTGCGCTCAATATCGGTGGAGATTGCATCGCCAACAGGGACAAGTACTCCGTCAACATCAACGCTTGCCTTATACCAGCCGAGGAAGTGGGCGCCGTAGATAGGCTCTGCCTTTATGGTAACGAACTGGCCCTCGTGAAGATCTGCAAAGTAGAAGTTGTCGCCTCTGTACTCGCCGTTTACATAAAAGTCGATCTGGTATACGTTATCACCGTTTATCTGGGTTCCGAAGCTGAATTCGTGAGCAGGATTATCCACGCAGCTATCGTTATAAACGTCATTAGCGGACTTGTCACCTACGTTGATATGATCAGGGATCGTGGTATCGGCATCCGCGTTTTCGTAATAATCAACAACGTTGAAGCTCTGTTCTGTGGTAACGAGATAGTTATAGTTGAAATCCCAGCAATCTACGACAATGTACTCATTTACGTAAACGTATTCAACCTCTTCCACCGTTTCTTCTTGCACTTCATAAACAACGTATTCTTCAACGCCGGGTACGGGTGCGGGAACGCCTACCGTACCTGTGGTGATTTTTACGTCGCCCTCTTCCGCGCCTTCCTCAGGCTGAATGGTAACGTTATACATTACCCAAGCTTTGTCAAGGATATTGACGTTACCCTCTTGGAGAGTCAGGGAAATGTCTTCATATTCATCAGACTTTGTATCAACCGTATTGACGTCAACCTTTCCATTGACTGTAACCTCGGTGGTTACACCGTAATTTCCGGTAATTACGTAATTAGGATTAGGATTATCCTTCATACAAACGATGCACTTACCTTGGAAGAAAATACATTCGTGATTGGGATCGATCTCGCCGCACTCACAAATGCCGCCAACGAAGGAATGCTGATGAGCAGGAACATAATTTGGATCGGTCTCACCGCACTCACATTTGCCGTTTTCGTAAGAGTGCTGATGGGGCGGAACATAATTTGGATCGGTCTCACCGCACTCGCACTTGCCATCCACATAGGAGTGGGTGTGAACAGAGGTTTGATCTGGGAAAATGAGCTGACAGCTTGCAAGCCCGAGGCAAAGTGACATAATCATAGATGGCATCAAAATATACCTTACTATTTTTTTCATTGTTTTTCTCCTTTTTAATTCATTGGGTTTGGTGGGTGCAAGTGAATTTAGCGCCTACCGTTTAGGATTTATTTTTAGGTGGAACCAACTGTGCTTGTGAGCTTGACTTGCTCAAGCACCTCGATGAATTGAGGCTTTCCCTTTACTTGACGGAGAATGTTTCCGTCAAATTCTACCCTTACTTGTCCAGGCAGGGTGTGAGCCTCGCCGCTTTCGTCGAACAGCTCCATGTAGAAGTACCAAACTGCCGAGTCAAGATTTTTGTGCTTTTCGGGACAGAAGAATTTAATCGCTCTGTCACTTTGTTTCAGCTCGAAAAGAAGATAATCTCTATCGGAGTTTTTAGGTACGGTGAAGATTGGAAAGTCCTTTTCAAACATTATTGAAAAGGTGTCGTGTGGCTCGTTGATGCAGAGGAAATCAGTTTCGGGAAGATTCTCATTGACGAGATATTCAAGACCTTTTTCCACGGGGAATTCAAACTTGCCAAATAGGATATGTTTTTCGGTCACATTTCACCACCTCCGTTTTGATTATATATTACTATCTTGTCTATATTTTATCATATACGATTTCTTTCCCGCTACACCCCTTAGGGGTGAAGGTTTGCGTTTTTATGGGTGAAAAAGGGTGATTTTTTAAAATATAGGGGTGAAAAAGGGTGATAGAACCATTTTTGAGCGCAAAAAAAAAGGACGGCGGGGTTTCCGTCGTCCTTCGTAAGTTTTATTTGCATTTTAGCCGTTATTTTGAAGCAAAAGCTCGTATAATTCTTCTCGGCAACTGATGTTAAGCTTGCCGTAAAGCGTTCTTGTATAGGTTTTTACCGTATTCTCTGAAAGGTGCAATTCATCCGCTATCTCTTTGCGTTTTTTGCCTGCGATAACCATTTCGAGAATTTCGCGTTCTCTCATCGAAAGCGGAGCCTCCTCTTTCACAAAGGTCAGCACCTTTGCAAGCTTGGCTTCCATCGTCATTGCCGTGATTTGTACGGTGAGGTCTTCTTTTTCTGCCTGGGTATATTTTGGCACGTCGTTTTTATGTACGTAGTCTTGAAGCATCAACCATACGCCGAGGAATGCAAACGCGCTGATGGGATACATTACAGAGAGCAATTCAAACTCCCACGGAATAACCTTTTGGATGCACCAAAATCCGATGTTGCCAACTACGATTGCAATTATAATGCAGGCTTGCTTTTGTGATGCTATTTTTTTCTTCTTAAGAGATATAAAGAAAACAGCAATCATCGCTATAAAATAGCTGATAACGTATATGAGATTTGTCGGGTGCAAGACACCGTATTCCTTGCGGAGAACGGTGGAGCCTGCAATCGTTTCTATCGTGGCGTCCGTGTAATACCAATCAAGGTATCCTGTTGTGCAGATGATAGCAAACATAACCGCCGCGGCACCAAGCAATACGCCTGTAACCCATTTTTTATACGTATAGCCGCAAAGCTTTGATACAATCATAAACATACACAGGGGTGTCATCACTTGTCCGAGGTATGTAATCTTGTTTGCAAAGAGTGCAAATTTCACCGTCTTGGAAAATGCGGTTAAGGTGTATCCGAGGTTGACTATTGCAATGCTGACGAAGAGAATAAACAGCCACAGCTCGCCCTGCTGCTTCTTTCGCATTTGGAAGAAGTACGTCGGCATGAGTATAAGCGATACTAAAAATAACGCGCCATATGTATATTGCATAGTCCACCTCCTTTATAGATTTCTCACTTTGTAAACAATTGATTGCATTATCATACCATAAATTTATGAATAAGTCAAGGTGTTTGGGCTCGTTTGCGAAGATACGCGTCATTTTTTATTTATGGATTCTCTCTTGCATGATGGAGACAAAATTAATCAACAATGTCTATCATGAAATGTTATAAGAAAATACTATTTAAGTTTCCATGTAATAAAAATGCCGTTTGCGGCAAAAATATTAGATGAAACTGTTGCATTTTTAGAAAAATGTGATTTTGCCTAAATTTTCAGATAAAACGCCGAATTATGCCGAACGAAAAATAGAAATTATACCGAATATGATATACCTGTTAATCTGTACGCTTTATTTTGGCGCGAATAGAAGAAAAATTGTTTATTTGAGGATAAAAGACATATTCCGCTAAAAAATATTTTTCCTTTCGCATTTTTTTAATTTAACAAAATTTGCGAAATAGATTTTTATAACAAATATTGCTTCTCTAGAGTTTTAAGGGATTGCAACTATTCAAAATGTCGTTCATTAAGGACATGGTATAGAGATTTTAATAAAAAAGCATCTATTGCGAGAGTGCGACAGATGCTTTTGACTTATTATTTAGAATAATATTTCTGTAATATGCGTATATGAATGTCGGATTTGCGGATAATGCGGTGTCCGTGATTGACGAAAAACTTGATAAGCCATTCTTTGGTGGTGAGGACTTTGGCTTGCGCCCATAGACATTGCAGTTTCTTCTTGTAAGTCCATTTTTGAACGGCGGATAAGGCGTAGCCCGTTATCACGGCGACTTCGTCTAAGCGTAGTAACACGCTTAACTGTCATGCTAATTTGCTTTTTATTGCAAAATTTACCAATAGTTTAATAAAAAAAGAGCTTTAAAACAGAAGTTATGTTTTCAAGCCGATCTTTGCTAATTTCTAATATTCAATTAAAAAGAGAGTTTCCTTACGAAAACAGCACCGTAGAATATACCTAAAATTTTTATTTTGAAAATATATCCTCCTCATCTAAAGGGTAAAACTATTTTTTATATAAAATCGGAGTTTTTTCTATTGCTTATTTCACCTCACTATGCCCTGGTTTTACTATACAAAAAAAGATATGCGATCCACACATATGAACCGCATACCTTTTAGTGAGAGAATATGAAAAAAGTTTTAGTATAGTCCGTTTTATCATTTCTCTATGCACCCCCACTTTCCCCCTCAAGTTCACTTGACGCAAGAATGCATTCTTTGTTTTATCTATTTTACTTTTGCTTTGTGATAGTTTTGTGAGAACTGTGTGATAGAATAATGAAAGTGATAGCAAATTACATATTTTTTTGTTTGAAAGAAACAAAAACGGCATTTGCTACGCGTAAGCCATCGGCGGCAGAAGAAGTGATACCGCCTGCATACCCTGCGCCTTCACCGCAAGGATACAATTTTTTCACGCTGACCGATTGCAACGTCTCGTCACGTTCGATACGTACGGGAGAGCTGGTGCGTGTTTCCGCTGCTGTTAAAATCGCGTCGGGGGAGGCGAAACCTTTCAATTTTCTATCCATATCTACAATAGAAGTCTTCAGCGCGTCTATCACGGGCGTTGGCAACACCGCGCGAAGATCCGCAAATTGCGTACCTGCCGCATAGGTAGGCGACACGTCACCAAAGCGTTGACTGACTTTATCCTGCAAAAAATCCCCGACAAGCTGCACAGGTGCGGCATAGGAACTGCCCCCAGCAAGATAAGCCGCACGTTCTATTTTTTGCTGAAAGCGCACACCAGCCAAAGGAGAATCATCTTCAAAATCCGCGCGATTGACCTGCGCGATCAACGCGCTGTTTGCATTGATGCCGTCACGAGCAAAATTACTCATACCGTTGGTTACAACGCCGCCCTCTTCGCTGGTAGCGGGCATGACGTAACCGCCGGGGCACATACAAAATGTGAACGCTGCGCGATCGGATGCGTGCGATACTAATTTATAATCCGCCGCAGGTAATTTGGTATAAGCTTGTCCATACTGCGCCAAACCGATTTTCGATTGCAAATGCTCGATACGAACCCCAACCGCAAAATCTTTTTGTCGTATTTCCACACCGCTTTCAAGCAGCATTTCAAAAGTATCTCTTGCGCTATGCCCTACCGCGAGAACGATAGCGGAAACAGGCAAAATTTCCGTTTCATCGCATACCTGCCCACTACCTTGCGTTTGCAAACGTTTCAAAACCGCCTCTTTGATTTCTCCATTACGCGTACGGATATTTTCCAACTTCGTATGAAAAAACACCTTTCCGCCTTGCGCAAGGATATATTCTCGCATATTTTTAACGACTTTTTTCAAATTATCGCTACCGATATGCGGTTTATTCAACCATAAAATCTCTTCCGGAGCACCAAATCGCGTAAAAATTTCCAACACTTCTCGATTCAAGCCGCTGTGCGTTTGCGTGTTGAGCTTCCCATCTGAAAACGTACCTGCCCCGCCTTCACCGAACTGTACGTTGGTATTAACATCAAGTTTTTGCGTGTCAAAAAAACAACGCATTTTTTGTTCACGCTCTTCTACAGGCGCGCCGCGTTCGATTAAAATAGGCTTAATGCCATGATCCAACAACCGAATCGCGCAAAACAACCCTGCAGGGCCACTCCCCGTCACCAAAACGGGAGCGTGAGGTTGCTCTTCGGATTTCAACTTCTCAAAATTTTGTTCTTCCTTTTGATATGCGGATTTAGAAAACTCGATGGTATAGATAAAGCGAATATTATTTTTATCACGCGCATCCAAAGATTTTTTCTTGATAGCAAAATGCCCTGCCTTGCCTCCAAGTTTCTTTTCCGCAAGTGTAACGAGTTCTTTTTCACTTCGCCCAATAGGCAATTTTACATCCGATAACGTGATTAAACGCATACCTGCCCCCTTGTCCTGGCATATTTTGCATTGATAGCATCCGCCACCGTCCGCGCGGATGAATACGCCCATTGCAAGTTAAACCCTCCGCATTGACCGTCCACGTCCAACACTTCGCCCGCAAAATACAAACCGTTTACCAAAACGCTTTCCAACGCCGCATTCGTTTCCAAAAGCGAAACTCCGCCTTTTGTCACCTGCGCGTAATCAAACCCCAAACTACCCGTCACCTGCAAGGAAAACGCCTTAACAAGCGCCGCCGCCTGATCAATATTACCATTTGCGCGTTTAAAAATCGCTCTGCCTACCTGATTGTTGACAATACCGCCAAGAAGTTCCCCAACAGGCATATCAGGGAAAGTTTCATGCTTTTTCCACAGCGTTTCGCGGATCTTTTCCAAAGAAAATTCAGGCAAGAAATCGATGAAAATACTCGTTTTCCCTTTCTCAATCTCATCCGCCAAAAATGCGGAAAGACGAAAAATTACATCCCCCGAAACACCGTAATCGGTGAAAATAACATCCCCTTGCAAACGGATATCCTTGCCCGTTTTTTGTACAGTTGCCGTCACCACGCCGTCGTTAATACGTATCCCTTTCAGCGTTTTGATGTACCCCGTGTCAGTCTTGAGTTGCACCAACGAAGGATATAACGCCGTCAACGTATGTCCAAATTTTTGCGCCAACGCATACGCTGAACCGTCCGTACCGAAATTTTTCGCCGCCTTGCCACCAACGCAAAGGACTACGTTTTCCGCCGCCACCATTTGCGTTTCGTTTCCCGAAGCCACCGTCAATACAAAGCCATCTCCCGATTTTTTTATATCGGTGACCCGTGATTGCAAACGAATATCCACTCCTCGATTCGCCACAAAAAAACGTAAAGCGTCCGTCAGCGAAGAGGCTTGCCGTCCAGCAGGATATACTCGATCCCGTTCGTCTGCGATGAGCAACACGCCAAGAGCATTGAAAAATTCCGTCAAGGAATTATGATCGTAGGCGTGCAATATCTTTTCAATGCGTACCGCGCCCTCTTTCGAGGACGTAAAATACTCTGTTTCAAGTGCTCGCAAGTTGGTGATATTCCCCTGCCCGTTACCCGTGGAGGACAATTTTTTTCCCACTCTGTCACCGCGTTCAAACACTGCAATCTTTTGTGTTGCGGAAAGGTTCGCCGCAAGCATCAAACCTGCTGCGCCGCCGCCAATAATAGCTGTAGTTACTTTTTCCATATCTATATTGTACCGCATCTTTTGATAATTGTCAATTTTTTTAAAAAATCGACGTGAAATTTTTTCGGGTGTTCTTGACTTTTTCAACGTTTTATATTAAAATATAAAAACAATGAAATGAACGGAGGAATTTTATGACGTTTGTAGAAGCAGTTGTCAACTACTGCAAAGAAAATCCCCTGCTTACCGCGATTTTAATTGCTCTTGCCGTGTTTATCGCAATCATTATTGCAATTATCGTCGTCTTGTCGAATAAAGCGAAAAGGCGCAAGC
>SVII01000012.1 GCA_015069605.1 Clostridiales bacterium
CGTCTAAACGCTGCTTTTCAGGCGTCGTCAGGGCAAATTCTTTCTTCTCGGCAAGCAATTTCATTCTTTCCGCCGTCATCTTCGCATTTCGGCCGCTCGTTTCAAAAATCAAGCGCTCGATATTTGCGGCTACGACCACGTCCATAGACGGGGACATGGTACGGTGCGGCGTGCGTTTTGCGTCGTACGTACCTTTATTGAAAAAGTCCGCCAGCGTCTTGTTGCGGTTAGACGCGCAAACAAGCTTCCGAATCGGCAAGCCCATTTGTTTTGCATACCAACCCGCCAAAATATTACCAAAGCTACCCGTGGGAGCTACGAAATCGATTTTTTCACCCATTTCAATTTGGTCGGACGACACAAGATCGAGATACGCAGAGAAATAATACGCGATCTGCGGAGCAATACGCGCAAAGTTTGCGGAATTTGCCGTTGTCAAAAAAGTCTTCTTTTCCGCCAAAGCCTGTTTTAAATCTTCCGATTCGAATATACGGTTGACCGCGCGGCGGCAATCCTCGTAATTACCTTTAATAGCCGTAGCGTTGAGATTATCCCCATCCTGCACACCAAGTTGTAAACGCTGCATCTTCGCTACCCCTTCTTCGGGATAGAACACTGCAACTTTTACACCCTTTTTATCGCGGAAACATTCCATTGCCGCTTTGCCCGTGTCGCCACTCGTCGAAACGAGCACCAGCGCGTCCTCTTTAACCTTTTCTATCTCACAGCTCTTTTTCAAAAGCGCAGGGAAAAGCGTCATCGACATATCCTTATCCGCGCACGTAGGGCCGTGGAAAAGTTCGAGCACGTACATCTCGCCGTCTATCTTCATCAAAGGCACGGGATCTTTGCCCTCAAACGTAGCGAAAGCCTCTTCACACGCCTTTTGCAAGAATTCCACGCCAAAATCCTCAGCGAAATATTTCCCGATAATAAACGCTACGCGTTCGGGATAACTCATTTCCGCCATTCCGTTCATTTCTTCTTGGCTGATGACAGGGAATTTTTCAGGAACGAACATACCGCCGTCTTTGGCAAAACCTTTTAAGATCGCCTGCGCTGCCGTTGCTTTTTCTCCGCCTCGCGTGCTGATGAAATTCATAACTTTCTACCTCTCTTTCTTTATCCAACCGTTTGAAAACGCGCAAAAACAACAGTCTTATGACTGCTTTTTCTTTTCCATCGCGCTTGTACGCTTTTTTTCTTTTTCCCCCTTGAAAAGCTGACACAAGAATTTCCTCTCGCCGCTTTATAAAAAAAGCCGAACGAAAAAACGCACGGCTTTACTTTTCCGCTTTTGACCGCATTTTCCCCTCAGCGATTTGTCAAGGGGAAAACGCGCCGAACGTCTTATTTATTATTGATTATAAATATTTCGTTACGAAATCAGGAAGGTCTTCCTTCGCCGCCGAAACGGAAACAGTGATCGTAATGTCGCTGTCTTTCGCAACTTTTTCAAGCATATAGAAGAATGCAGCCATTTCCTGAACCGGTTTACCTGCAATACGAACAACACCGTCAATGAATACGTATTCGTTGTCGTGGTTGCCTGCGATTACGCCTTTAACAAAACCGCAAAGAGCCGCTTCGCCTGCTATATCGTATTCGCTTACGTCGATAAAGCGAACTTCACGTTCCAAATCATACATACCGCGTTTGCTGTCGGTAATGAAAATCAAATGTCCTTTTGCAACCGATACAGCTTCGTTTGCCGCATCAATCATCATTTTCGTTTTACCAGTACCTTTCGCGCCGTAAATAACTTTAATCATAATAAAATCCTCCCAGATTTTGTCGTACTTTTCCCAAAGTGAAAAGTTGCTCACTCGGTTTATTCTATTTTAGCAAATTTTTTATTGAATTTCAAGACCTTTTTGAAAAATTTTTCCACAAATCAACGATTTTTTTTAATTTTTTCACTCTTTACTTGTTACACTCTTTCTTTTTTATACATTTAAACAGGTTTTTATACAAAAACGCCGTCTTGTTTACGTAAAAAACCTCCCTTTGAACAAGGGAGGTCTATATCAATCCATATTCTCTTATTTCCTTTTTATTGCATTTCCGCAACGAATCTTGCGATACGTTTTAACCCCTCTTCCATTTCCGCTTCACCTAAAGCGTAAGAAAGACGTACGCAATCGTCTGCGCCAAACGATACTCCAGGCACTGTCGCCACCTTTTCACCCTCCAACAACGCATCAGCAAAATCCACCGAGTTTTCAATGCGTTTACCTTTATAGCTTTTACCGTACAAACCGCCTATCACCAACATCACGTAAAACGCTCCGTCGGGTTCGATTGCCTGCACCCCGTCGATTTGGGAAATAAGTTTCAACAGTTTCGTTCTTCTGCCGTCAAACACCTGCACCATGGCTTGCACGTCCTCTTCGGGAGAGCGCAGTGCTTCCAACGTCGCGTATTGAGAAATCGAGCTTGCATTCGACGTAGCGTGGCTTTGGAAAGAGTCGATAGCTTTGGCTATGTCCGCAGGCGCAGCCAAATATCCGATACGCCAACCCGTCATTGCGTACGTTTTGGAAACGCCGTTGACAGTAATGGTAAGGTCTTTCATTTTCTCGCTGCACTTTGCAATCGAGAAAGGTTTTACTCCATTATAACAGAGTTTTTCATAAATCTCGTCCGCCAAAACAAAAATTCCCGCTTCTTCGCATACCTTTGCAATCTCGCGGACTTCCGTTTCGTCGTACACCGCGCCCGTGGGATTAGAGGGGGAATTGAAAATCAACATTTTCGTTTTGGGGGTGATCACCGCCTTCAATTCTTCCGCCGTAAATTTATATTTGTTTTCTTTCTTACAATTCAAATATACGGGTACGCCGCCGCATACTTTCACTACTTCGGGATAGGTCAACCAGTAGGGTTGCGGAATAATCACTTCATCCCCTTCGTCCAAAACGGCGTAGCAAGCATTAAAAATGGAATGTTTCGCGCCGTTGGATACAATAATTTGCGAGGGTTCATAATCCAACCCATTGTCCTTTTTAAACTTTTCGCAAATCGCTTTTCGCAAAGATAACAACCCCGACGAAGGCGTGTATTTCGTCTGTCCTTCATCCAGCGCTTTCTTCGCCGCCGCAATGATATTTTCAGGAGTATTAAAATCAGGTTCGCCAACGCCGAACGATACGACGTCCTCACCCGCTTGTTTCATCGCTTTCGCTTTGGCGGAAATCGCCAAGGTTAGCGAAGGGGATATCACCGACATTCTTCTTGCAATTCTGTTCTTCATTCGTTCTTCTCCAATCCGTTTTTTATTCTTCCATTGTTTGCCCTTGATTTTTACCAAGAGATATTTTACCCCTTTTTTGAAAATAATGCAACTGGAAATACCCCATTTTTGAAAATTTAATCGAAAAAATTAAAAATATTTTTATACACAATTCATTTTATCGATTTTAATAATCAATAAAAAAAATCCCTGCCGTCCTAGGAATAGGGGCAGGGAATGAAGTTTATTATTTAGAAAGATAATATTTTTTGCGCTTTTGCAATTCTTCGGGCAACGCTTCGGGGGGCGGTGCTACGTAATCAGGATCTTCCGCACCACAATCTTCACATACACCCTCTACATAGGAATGGGTGGGCAGCAAAATCAATAGATCGGGATCTTTGATTTCCACAGCGCACTTTTCATCAAAGTACGCTTTCGTTACGTCACATTCCTCTTTGCCGCAAATCCAGTACGCCGCTCTACCGCTTTCCGTACACGTAGCGGGAATTTCAGGAATTTCCACGGGGAAATGTCCTTTCACGGGCGTAGTTACACGGTCGATAACGACGTCGCACGCTTCGCTGGTGTAGTTGCGGCCACGGCAACAGCTGTTATCGCACGTCCAATACTCGATTTTGCCTTGTTGGGTACAAGTTGCCTCCACCGCTTCGTGTAAAATAGGGTTATGGCCAGTAGGTTCTATTACGGTATCTGTCAACAGTTCCGCTGTTGCCGCCGCATTTTTAAACGATACTTCGCAGTGGTAACAAACGTAGTATTCTATTGAACCAGGATGCACACAAGTAGGCTCTATCTTGGGATAGGTTTTGAGTTCATGCGCTTGGACGGGAACAGTTTCGATTTTCTCCTCGCCACAGCCGTTCAAACAAACGTATTTCACTTCGCCTGTATTTTGGCAGGTCGCTAACATCAGCGTTTCATCTTCCGCCCAATTATGTCCCGTGGCTTTCACTACGTTGCGAATCTTCGCCTTGTTGCAGCCGTAATCCATACATTGATATTTCACGTAACCATCCGTCGTACAAGTCACCGCATACAGCGTGCCCGCGTCCCAGTTGTGATACCCTTCGTAATCCGTTTCTACGTTCGTGTTGTCTTTATCCAAGCCACAAAGCTCGCAAACGTTCCCCGCACCGAATTTGTGTTCCAATGCAGGAAGAATTTCAATCGTTTGTTCTTCACAATATTTGCATATGCGCGTAAACAAGCCTTCTTCCTCGCATTCCGCTTTCTCCACGACCGTATCTACCCAGTAGTGCTGACAAACTTCTTCCGACGAGCTTTCTTGACCAAACTCAAAATCAAAGCTGCAAGCCGAAAACGCCAGCCCTGTCATCGTAATCGCGCCGAGCGCAAAAATGGAAAACAGTTTTTTCAATCCGTTCATTCCTTTTTCTCCGTTTTATCGTTCGTATTGATTATATCACTCTTTCTTAGCCGTTGTCAAGGGGTTTTTCTTGGAATATTCAACCCCCATATCCCTCGAACGTGCTTAGTTTTTTATTAAAACTCCGATTCCGAGGATGCCAACAACGCTTCTCTATCCGCAATCGTCAACGCTTCCACCATCGAATCGATATCTCCCGTCATAAACGCGTCCAAATTGTATTGACTTAATCCGATTCTATGATCAGTGACGCGGCTTTGGGGAAAATTGTAAGTGCGGATGCGCTCGCTGCGATCCCCTGTTCCCACCATGCTGCGACGGTTTTCCTCTCTCGCTTTCGCGTTTTGACTGTTATAGAAATCATACACGCGCGAACGCAATACTTTAAACGCGCGTTCTTTGTTCTTTAACTGCGAGCGTTCGTCCTGACACGTAACGACAATTCCCGTCGGGAAATGGGTGATACGTACCGCTGACGCCACTTTGTTGACGTTTTGTCCGCCTGCGCCGCCTGAATGGAAAATATCGATACGAATGTCTTTGTCGTTGATTTCCACTTCCACTTCTTCCGCTTCGGGAAGCACTGCCACCGTCGCCGCCGAAGTGTGGATTCTGCCCTGTGTCTCGGTAGCAGGTACGCGTTGAACGCGGTGTACACCGCTTTCATATTTCAACAATTTATACGCCCCCGCGCCTGTTACGTTGTAGATTGCTTCCTTCATACCGCCAAGCTCGGTGGTATTGACGTCAATCTCTTCTAAACGCAAACGGTGCGCTGCGCAATAGTTTTGATACATTCTACAAAGCTCCGCCGCAAACAGCGCCGCTTCTTCGCCACCCGTACCAGCGCGGATTTCCAAAATACACCCTCTTTCGTCGTTTTTATCCTTGGGAAGAAGAAGAATTTTTAACTCGTCCTTGATCGTGACAAGTTTTTCCTTACAAGCGTATCCCTCGTCGGTGAGCATCTTGCGCATTTCGGAATCTGTTTCCTCTTCCGCAAGCGCGAAAGCGTCTGCCATTTCCTTTTCCACCGCTTGATATTCGACATATTTTTCCACCGTTTCCGTTAATTCGGATTGTTCCTTGGAATACTTCTGCCAAGTACCCATGTCCGCGATGACTGCCGTATCGGCGAGCTTTTCGGATAAAAATTCGTACCGTTTTTTAATGTCGTCCAGTTTCTTGAACATATCGTCCTCTTTCTTATGATTTGCGCCCGAAAAATTCGGGCGCTTGTGTTTTACATCAATACTTTTACGTATCTATCCACGCCGTTGAAATCCTGCGCAATGATTGCGTAAACGTTATTTCCTTTAAATAATTTGACTACGTCGTTTGCTTCGCCTTCGCCCACTTCCATAATCAGCATACCGCCGCGACGAATATATTTAGATGCTTCCGCAGCAATACGGCGGTAAATATCCAACCCGTCCGCGCCGCCATCCAACGCCAAACGAGGCTCAAAATCCTTGACTTCACGTTGCAATTTTTCAATTTCCGCCGAGGGAATATAGGGGGGATTGCTGACAATGATATCAAATCTACCGCGCATACGGCTGAAAAGATCAGACTGCAAGAACAAAATCTCCGCGCCGTTTGCCATCGCGTTTTCTTTCGCGAGCTCCAAAGCCCCTTCGCTGATGTCCGACGCCGTCATTTTTACGTTGATACCCTTTTTGTCCAATTCCTTTTTTACAGCAATCGCAATCGCGCCGCTACCCGTGCAAAGGTCTAAAATGTTTTGCCCCTCTTCCGCAACGCCTACAACCATCATTGCCATATCTTCCGTTTCAGGGCGGGGAATCAATACTCTTTCATCCACTTTAATCTTATATCCGCAAAAATCCGTATCACCGATAATATACCAAAGCGGTCTACCCGTCAAACGTTCGTCCACGATCTTTAAAATCGCCTTTACCTGTTCAAGTTTTAACAATTTTTCCGTCGTTGCCACCGAACTCTTGGGAATATTCAAAGTCAAAGAGAAAATCCATTCCGCTTCGTCCTCTTCGATATTGTTGTCCGCAAAACGTTTCTTGGTGTTTTGCAAAAGCGCTGTCATTTTGCCTGCTACGGGGAATACTTTTTCGGGGATCGTAGGATCTGCGTCCATTTTCAAAACAAGAGTAAACGCCGCAATCGCGCATTCGATCATACCGTCTTCAGGTTCGCGCGTCGTCAAACGCTGCAACAACAAACCAGGGAATTTAAAGATCAGGAAAAATTTCCCTTTCGTTTTTGCCAAAAGCCGTAACACTTCGTACGAAACACCTGCCACTATGGGCAACAACAAGATTTTCAAGACGATACGAATGATTTTGTTGATTGTGTCCGCATTGTTCACATCCGTTACGTACAGCCATTTCGCCGCCGCCAAATTAACGAGCGAAAACACTACAATGCTGACAATCATAACAATAAATAAGAAAGTCGTACCGCAACGGTCATGCACGCGCGAACAACCGCGTACGTTTTCTACCGTCAATTCTTTCCCCTCTTCATAGCAAGTGATTGTCTTGTGTTCCGCTCCGTGACACATAAACACACGCTTCAACGACGGGATCAATGAAATGAGTAGGATATACGCAATAAAAATGACTAACCGAATACCGCCTTCGATTAAGTTGAACCACAAACCGTCCAACCCCGTACTCGTTTGATCAAAGGGCAAAAAGCCTGTGATAAATTGCGGCAAAGCGACAAAAATCAACAGTGCAAGAACAATCCCGATCACCATAGAAATGGTGCTGAAAAAGCCGCTAAGGTCAATTTTTTTCTCTTCCTGTAACCATTTTTCCGCTTTAGTCGGTTGTTCCTCGTCGGGCATAGCCACGTCCGCGCTACGCATCAAAATGCGGTTGCCGTCCACCAACGAACTGATGAAATTGACAACGCCACGCACGAAAGGAAACCGCAGGAATTTACTGCGCTTTTCAGGCGGAGTCAGTCTTTCGGATTCTATTTGTATCTCACCTTTTGGGTCACGGACGGCAGTTGCCATGGCGAGCTTGCCTCGCATCATAATCCCTTCCATCACCGCTTGACCACCGATATAGGTGTAATTTTTTGTTTTTTTCTTTTTCATAATGATTTTAACCCGTTGTTTTACAAAAAAAGAAGAAGGCTTTAAAACGGCGTACACCGTCTTAAAGCCCCGTTTTACCAATTAAAGACCATATCTCTTCTTGAACTTATCGACACGTCCACCGGTATCAACTAACTTTTGCTTGCCCGTGAAGAAAGGATGGCAGTTGCTGCAAATATCCACTTTCATCGTTTCGCACTCTTTCGTCGTGCCAGTTTTGAAAGTAGCTCCACAAGCGCAAGTAACAGTTACTTCGTGATATTTGGGATGAATATCAGCTTTCATTATTTTCACCTCGCTGTTTTCTTTTTTATCTTATGCTCATCAATTATATATCTTTTTTTTATCCTCGTCAACTGTTTTTGACGGGAATTTATAAAAAAATACTTGCAAATTTACCAAAAATACGATATACTTATCCTATCGGTGCAGACTCGCGGAGATTTTCCGCGTCTAATATTCGCGCGATATATAAAAAGGAACTATTTATGAAAGCTTGGCAATTAGCTTATCCCCACAACTTAGAACACGTCACCACTCCCGATTTGAAAATCACGTCGGATAAGGTTAAGGTGAAGGTTACCAAAGCGTTGCTCTCGGAAACGGACGTAGCCGTTTATTCGGGCGCAGTTAAGGTAAAAGCTCCCTTTATTCCCGGTAGATTTGCCATCGGTCAAGTGACGGAGGCAGGCGAAGACGCGTTCGTGAAAAAAGGTGACAGAGTGTATCTTGCCAGCGTGACGGAGGATGAATGCGCTCCTGATGGGTTGCGTATTGCCGGCGAAACGGTGGACGGATTCTACCGTGATTTCGTGCTTGCAGGGGCGGAGGACGTGTATCCCCTTCCCGCTTCCGTAACCGACGAAGCTGCGTTTTTAATCGACGCAATCGCTTTGGCGGAACATATCGTGGACGAAATGCACGTGGACGTAGGACAGCATATTTTGGTTCTTGGCGGGGGCTTATACGGCAACGTACTTTGTCAAATCCTCATTTATCACCGCGCAGTGCCTATCCTTGCCGACAACAATGCAGAACGCCTTGCTCGCGCTAAACGTAGCGGTATTTATTATACCTTCCCTAACGACGAAACGTTGAAACAAAACGTTAGAGAAGTCACAGGCGGTAAAATGGCGGACGGAGCGGTGTATTTGGCGTTTGCCAACCGTTGCGAACCTTCCGTTTTATTCCCCTTGGTAAAACGTGATTCTTACGTATCTTTCTGTTCGTTCTTGGGTAAAAACCTGCCCGTCAATTTGGAATACGCAATGAAAAACAACTTGACAATTAAAGGTATCACAGAAAGTCGCGAATTTGTTTCTACGGCAATCAATTTGCTGGCAAACAAAGCGGTGAATTTCTCCGAATTCCCCTTTAAGACCTATCGCGAAGAAGACCTCCCCAAAATGTTGGAAGAATACGCAAATATCTATTCCAGCGGCGCAAATTTACCTGAACAAATCGACATTGTTAAATTTATTTTTTAATCGTAGGAGCGACATATGAAACTTGTTATTGCTTCGGATATTCACGGCTCAGCGTATTGGTGTGAACAACTGCTCGCGGCGGTTGAATTTGAAAACGCGGATAAATTGATTTTACTCGGTGATTTGCTCTACCATGGACCTCGCAACGATTTCCCCGACGAATACTCGCCCAAAAAGGTATTCGCCGCTTTGAACGCGATCAAGGATAAACTTTTATGCGTGCGCGGAAATTGCGACAGCGAAGTCGATCAAATGGTGCTGGAATTTCCCATGATGGCGGATTACGCCGTAATGAATGCGGATAATAAAACATTGTTTTTGACGCATGGCCACCTATTCAACGCGGACATGCCCCCTCTTCTTAATAAAGGCGACGTACTTTTCAACGGACACTTCCACACCCCTTGCAATCAGGAACTGGCAAACGGCGCGTTTTACGCAAACTGCGGTTCGGTGGCGTTGCCCAAAGACGGAACGCCCCATTCGTATATCTTGTTTGATAACGGTGTGCTGTATTGGAAGGATTTGGAAACGGGCGGCATTTTCGATTGCTTGACGTTGTAATGATTTTAATGATTTGAAAAGAAAAAATCTCTCGATTTCGAGAGATTTTTTAATATTCTTTCGGTCTTTCTACGCAAAGAATTTCATTTGCGTCTAAATCCAGAACGCTACACAGCCTAGACAACGTATCCAAAGCAGGCAATTTTCGCCCATTAAGATAATGAGAAATCATAGATTGCCCCACCCCTATCTTTTCAGCCAGCTCCGCTTGTGTCATAGTTTGTTGTTTTAATGCCTCTATTAATACCCTTTGAATTTGTTCTATCGTTGTCATATTTCATACCTCATCTTTATTTTATGACCATGAGGCATTATTATGCTTGACTTATTACCATTGGTAATGTAAAATATAATAAATATAGAATTGGAGAGGTATTTCTATGGATTATGAAAATCTTTTAAAGAAATTAAAATACTTAAGAAAGTCTAAGGGACTTTCCTTAGAGGAAATGGGAAGAGCCGTAGGGGTTACAGGTTCTAATATTTGTTTTATTGAGTTGGGTAAAATACCGTTAAAAATGCAAGATTTCTTTATAATATGTGAAACATTAGAGGTTTCCCCACAAGAAGTATTGAGCAATTCTACGTTGGATTTGGAACATCACGGCATTATAACGCAATTAAAAAAGTTGTCCAATCGAGATTTCCAAATTATTAAAAATATGATACTTTTTATGTACTCCCACCATAACTCTTAATTTTAATTATCAAAAATCCCCTCACAGCAAGGATGTTTTATAAAAAACAGTATATGCGGTTTCCGAGATATGCGGTAAACCCCATAAGACGAAAAACGACGGCATTCGACCGTCGTTTTTTGACAGTTGCATATCGGGGCATATTTTTAAACGTTTTCACGCCAAATTTTTACGCCTCCTGCCGATAAACACAACAGCACCTGCGAGGGCTGATAGAACATACAATCCAAGCGAATGGGGCTACCATGTACGAGTTTATAGATAAAATGCTCGCTCGTCAAAGAAAAAATATCAATCACGAACGGCAATCCGATAAACACGTCGCAAAACGCAAATAACAGCAAGCCGATTGCCAACAATTTATTTTCTCTAAAATGTAAAAATGCAAACGTGATGCTGACAAGTAGGTTGACGTAATAAATCAACGAAACGACGATCAAAGCATCCGTCTTTTCCTGTAAAACAAGTACCGCGATCAACGTAATCAAAAACGAACCAAGCAATCTCACCGCGATATTTACGACCCGTTCGCGGACATTTTTCGCCATCAACACCGTTCTTACTGCATAGCATATCTGCGTCGTCAGAAAAAAACACATAGCAAGAAGTTTATGACTCCCCAACAAAATCAAGAAAAAATCGGCAAAACACGTAAACACAAGCGCCGTCACCTGCAACGCCGACTGCTTGTCTTTGTGTAAAAATACTACGGAAGAAATCAAACAAAGCAAAATAGCGCCGTAATATAACTCGGCGCTAAACAATTTTTTAGAGAAAACGAGCATGGGAAATACCGCAATTTGCGCGATAACCATCCCAAACATATATACTCGTTTGCCTTTTATTTTCGCGGAAATTCTCTCCGCGTTTTCTTCAAGTTTTTGTTCGTTCATTTTATCCTTAACGCTTTATCTTTTGGAAAATTTACAACCGCAAAAATCCTGTCGATACAACCCGTATTCATTGGAAAGCTCGATTGATCGATGGTATCCACCCTTTTTCTTGAAATCGGAAAAAAGGTAGTTCAGCTCGTACCTATCCCCTACGTCCGCGCCAATTTCGTTCAGCCATTCCGCATTTTTATAGGGACTCAACGTCAATGTCGTCGCAAAATATGCAAACCCATTTTCCTTGGCAATCTTCGCTGTCTTTTCCAAACGCAACCGATAGCACACATAACAGCGTTTGCCGCGTTCGGGTTCTTGTTCTAACCCTTCCACTGCATTAAAAAACGCTTCCGCTTCATGATCGCAATCCAAAAAATCTGCCCAGCCCGTTTCCTTCAATAGACGGATTTGTTCAGCTTTGCGCTTTTCATACTCCTCTCGCTCGTCAATATTCGGGTTATAATACAACACCGTCACCTGAAAATGCTCTTTCAGTCGTTCCAAACACGCGGACGAGCAGGGCGCACAACAGCTATGCAACAAAAGCCGCGTACCTTTGGGGGTATGTTCTATCTGTTCCAACATTCTTTTTTCGTAATTTTCTTTCATAGTTCTATTATACACTCCCCTCGCCCCATTGTCAATCTTTACATAGCCGCAAATTTACGGAAATCCCCACGAATACCTTGACAAAATCCTAAAAAAATTCTACAATGGAATAGCTATGAAACTATTAATCCCCGTGGCATCGGGCTTGGAACAAATCACAAAACGCCAGCTTTTTTCGCTCGGTTACGAAAAAGCGCCTGCGGACAACGGCAGGATCGAGGTGGACGGCGATTGGCAAGACGTCGCAAGATTGAACGTGCTCCTTCGCAGCGGCGAACGAGTGCTGATTCGGCTTGCCGTTTTTCACGCCACTACGTTTGACGAGCTGTACGACGGTTTTTATAACCTGCCTTGGGAAAATTACCTGACGATGGATTCCAAGATTTTAATGGACGGAAAGAGCGTTCAAAGCGTACTTGCTGCCATCAAAGCGGCGGGCGGCGTCGCAAAAAAGGCGATTATTTGCCGTCTTTCCGATAAGATTCGATCGGGCAGAAAAACGTTTTCAGAAACGGGCGCAAGGTCGATTGTTGGGTTCTCTATTTTTAAAGACGAAGTGACCGTCACCTTAGATACGTCGGGAGATGGGTTGCATAAACGCGGCTACCGTTCGCTTGCGTACAGCGCACCTTTGAAAGAAACTCTTGCGGCGGCGCTTATCGACAGCACCTTTTACAATCCTGACCGTGACGAAGAAAAGCCCTTTGCGGACGTCTTTTGCGGTAGCGGCACTTTGCCGATTGAAGCGGCTATGAAAGGTTTACACATCGCCCCTGGATTGCATAGAGATTTTGACTTTTTGCATTGGAATTGTACACCAAACGGAGTTCTGGAACTCGCCAAACAAGAGGCGAAAGACAACGAAAAACAGGATCGAAAATTACAAATTTTCGCCTCGGATATCAGTCCCGAAGCCATTTCCATTGCAAAATATCATGCAAAACGCGCAGGTGTAGAGCATTGTATCCGTTTCTCGATCGCGGACGCGCGACAGTTCACTTGCAACACCCCTTACGGTGTGTTGGTTTCCAATCCACCCTATGGTGAGCGGCTTTCCGATGAAAACGAAGTGAAGAAATTGATGTCGGGATTTGGAAAAGCCTTCCGCGCTTTGCCCGATTGGAATGCCTATATTTTGACGTCGTTACCCGATTTTGAAAGGCACTTCGGCAAAAGTGCCGATAAGAAGAAAAAGCTATTCAACGCGAACCTGGTATGCGGTTTTTACTCTTATTTAGGCAAGCCCCCCAAAGAAAAAGACAAGGAATGAGAAGTTAAATTTATGTTTGATTATACAAAAGCCGCCTTATTTGAAGTGGTGGAGGATTTCAAAAAAATCATCACGGGTATCAATATCACGACGCAAGCGCTGACCATCGTGTACCTGATTTATACGTTAATCGCCAACACGGGCGTGATGATTGCCAATGCAATCCTACTGGCGCTTAGTATCGCGTATTTTATCTATTTTCTTATGTCGTCACGCAAGGAAAAGAAAAAGTTAACCAAGCAAGAAAAAGCGAGAAAGAAAAATATTAAAAATATCTATCAGTGGTGCAAACGGATCGTGAAACTCCTGCCGATTGGCGTTGCTATCTATGGGCTGTTTATCACAAATCTCGATTTCACGCCACTTTCACTTCTTCTCGTGCTGTTGATGATCCTCGGCTGGATTTTTGAATTTTTATGTCATTTGATTAAAAATTATCTGACCGCGAAAGTGGAATTTATTATCGCAGGAATCACCGCGGACATTGAACCGATTACAAAAATCGTCAACACCGTCAATAAATGGCGGGGCAAAGAAGTGGAAGAACCGGCTCCACCCGATAAAAACCGTTTAAAGCTCGATCAAATGGTAGCGCAACAAAAAGAACAAAAAGCGCAGGAAAAGAAACAAAAAAAGTTAGAGAAAAAACAACAAAAACTTGCTAAAAAGCAAGGTTTACTTGCTGAAGAAACAGCGGTTGCGGAAACGGATATTCAACCCGACCCATCCCCCACGAAAACAGAAAAATTGAAAACTATTTTAAACGCCTTTAAGAAAAAATAAGTGAGAACACGCGCATGGAATTTCTAAAAAGATTACGCATATTCAACGGCAATACGCTGAAAATACTCGCCGCTATTTTTATGGTTGTCGATCATTTCGGCGTTATCTTTTTCCCAAAGATGATGTTGTTTCGCTATATCGGCAGACTTTCTATGCCTATCTTCGCATTTATGATCTCGGAAGGGTGTCGGTACACGAAAAATAAATGGAAACACTTTGGCTTGTTGTTTGGTTTGGCAGCCGTTTGTCAGGTCGTCTATTTTTTCTTTGACAACGGCAGCTTATATATGAGCATTCTCGTCACCTTTTCCCTCTCTACCATCGTCATCTACGCAATGCAATATTTCAAAAAATGCCACTCGCACGATAGAACGCTGTGGGTTCTCAAAATCTTGTCGTCACTGCTTTTGATTGGCTCTATTTTTGGAGTGTATTTCATTTGCAATCATCTTCCCCATCTTGTAAAAGGTTTCTCCGTGGATTATGGTTTTTGGGGCTGTATGCTGCCTGTCTTTGCCTCTGCATTTGACTTTCGTCGCATACCTGCCTATCTCGAATGGAAAAAACTCGACGTTTTACCCGCGCGTATTTTGTCTTTTACCGTCGGTTTATTGTTGTTCCAAATCAGCAGTCCTGCCCCGTCCATGACTATCTATATGTTTTACACAATCCCTCTCCTTCTCTTATACAACGGTGAAAAGGGAAAACACAATATTAAATATTTCTTCTATATTTTCTATCCCACTCATCTCGTTCTTTTGGAAGGCGCGTATATTGCATTGCGCTTATTACATATCCTCTAAATATTTTAAAACAAACGTTAAAGCGTGACGCTCGATCAAGCGCCACGCTTTTTTATTTACTGTATTATTTAACTTTGTCAATCCATACTATTCAACAAACCTTCCAATCCGCGCATAATATCTTTATACGCCGCTTGAAAATCACGCGTGTACCAAGGATCGGCAACATCACCGCTGTCGTTTGCATAAGAAAGCAACTTTTTGCATTTGTCGGCATTGCTCGTCCCCACAATATTCTTCGCGCGACGGACGTTGGAATCATCCATACAAAGAATTAAATCGTAATATTCTCCGTCTTCTTTCGTCAACACCTGCGCGCGTTTGTCGTCACATGAAATACCAAGATTGTTCAAAAGCGCCTTAGTATGACCATACACAGGCGCACCAACGCCATTCCAAACGTTTTCGGAAGAAACTGCGGATGAGGCAACGTCAAATTCCTTTTCCCTGCCTGCTTTTTTCACCATATCCTTGAAAAGATATTCCGCCATGGGCGATCGACAAATATTACCCAAACAAACGAACATAATCTTATGCATCTTTCTTCTCCTCTTGTTTTTTTGCGGAAGGGCAGGACGGACAGTTGCTACAATCGCTACAACCGCAGCCGCAACCCAGCTCCCCTTTTTGCTTTTTACGTATTCTCCAAGCTACGACGCCGACGACCGCCGCCACCGCCGCTATGATAATGATATAATCAATGAGTTCCATAGTTCTCTCCTTTTTGAGAATAGTTTCATACCTGCCCTATCCTTTCACAAAAAAGACGAGGGCAGGTACGAGGTATTATTAGAAAAAATCGAAATGTGTAAGTAAAGTTATTTCTTCAACAAAGCGCGTTCTTTTTTGTCCATAACCTTGTTATACAACGCAATGCCGACCGTCACCGCAGCCACTGCAACTGCCCAAATCGCTGCCGTCCATGCCCATTCGCCAATGGTGTAAACCATACTGCTGACAAGGAAGGAAACTACAATCCAGAACAACAACGTCCATTTGAATTTACCTTCTCCGATTTCACCCTTTGCCGTAGCTACCGCTGCAAAGCAAGGAATCGTCAACATATTAAAGGCGATAAATGCAATCAATGCAGGGACGGTTGCGTTGGTAGCTTGGATCAAGAAAGCTACTTGATCGACGCCGCCTTCCAACTGCGTTTCCGTCAACACTGCGCCAAGGCTGAGCGCCAACGTACCGAAGGTTGCGATAACGTCTTCTTTCGCAATTAAGCCCGTGATCGCTGCTACGGCGAACACCCAACCGTTTTCACCTAACTGACTGCCAAAGCCAAGCGGCGTGAAGATAGGCTGAATGAGTTTACCAATCGATGCCAAAATGGAAGTATCCATACCGTCCTCACCGACAAACGACCAATCCCAAGTGAAGTTAGACAAGAACCAAATCACGATACAGGACGCCAAAATGATGGTGAAAGCTTTGTGAATGAAGTGTTTTGCTTTATCCCAAAGATGCAACATCAAATTTTTAAAGCCAGGCATATGATAGATGGGCAACTCCATAATAAACGGGGACACTTCGCCGCGTTTTGTCGTGTTGCGCATCACAAGCAAGGACAACAACGCCGTCGCAACGCCAAGCACGTACATAGAATAAGTAATCACGTCCGCGTTTCCTACCCCGAATGCTTGCACGATTGCGCCTGCTACCGCCAACAAAATAGGCATTTTCGCACCGCAGGAGAAAAAGGGAATAACACGCACCGTCGCCTCTCTTTCCTTTTCGTCCACCATAGTACGCGTGTTGATCATCGCGGGAACGGAGCAACCAAAACCCATGATCATGGGCATAAACGCTCTACCCGAAACACCAAAACGACGAAAAATTCTATCCAGCATGAACGCTACACGCGCCATATACCCCGAATCTTCCAAAATCGAGAACATCAAGAACAAGACAAGGATTTGCGGCAAAAAAGACAGCACCGAGGCAATACCGCCCCAAACCCCGTCACAAACCAAACCAATGACGGCAGGGTTCGCATTCAAACCTTCTAAACCAAGCGCAAGCCCTTCGCCAATTTTACCCGTCAACCAATCCAATGCGTTGAAGAGGATCACGCCGGGGGAATTTAAGCCGCCTGCAAAAAAGATACCTTTCCAAACACTTTCACTCTCCGCGCCGCACCACTCGCCAAACGCAGGAATCATACTGCCTAAATATAAGAAATTTTCCGAGAACGTCACGTGGAAAATCGCGAATAAAATCACAAGGAAAATGGGAATACCCGCCCATTTGTGCGTCAACACTTTATCCACTTTATCCGATTTGGATAATTCGTCATAGCTGTGTTTTCTCGCTCTCGTCAGCGTCGAGGAGAAATGCGCCGTGATATATTTGTATCTGGCGTCCGCGATTTCCGCCTCCGTATCGCAAGCGCAATGCTTTTCCGTACAAACGTTTTCTTCGATAAACGCTTCTACTGCGCTAGCTTCCGCAGGGTGCGTTGCAACTTCGATCTCGTCCTTTTCCACCAATTTCACCGCGTGGAACAAGGGCGCATTTACCCCTTTGAGCTTCAACGCAATCTCCGCGTTCGCAATCGCTGAACCCAACAATGAATCCTTCAACACCGTCGAACCTACGCGCGGTGTTTTCACCGCAATAAGAGCTTTCTTCATCAATTCATCTACGTTGGTTTCTTTCAATGCGGAAATTTCTACTACGGAAAAGCCGATACGCTTTTCCAACGTTCTCACGTCAATAGTGTCCCCACGCGCGTCTAAAACGTCCGTCATATTCAACGCTACGATCATAGGAATATCCAATTCCATCAGTTGCGTTGTCAAATACAAGTTTCTTTCAAGGTTGGTCGCATCCACGATATTGATGATACAATCGGGTTTCTCATTTAATACAAAATTTCTCGCGATCACTTCTTCGGGCGTGTAAGGCGAAAGAGAGTAAATCCCAGGCAAATCCACGATTTCAACGGGCTGCTCACCCTTTTTATAAGTACCGACGCGTTTATCCACCGTAACGCCAGGCCAGTTACCCACGTGCGCCGTGCTACCCGTCAAGGCGTTAAACAGTGTCGTCTTTCCCGAATTGGGGTTGCCTGCTAATGCAAACGTTAACATTTTTCTATGTATCTCCTTATTATCTTCCCTTTAATACATCTGAATCTCCACCTGCGCCGCTTCCGATTTTCTAAGCGTCAATTCGTATCCACGAATAGCAATTTCAATCGGATCGCCCAAGGGCGCTTTCTTTCGTAAATACACTTCCGCGCCTGGCGTAATGCCCATGTCAAACAAACGACGACGGATTGCGCCTTCGCCTCTGACCGCTACAACCTTTCCTTTTTCTCCAACTTTCAAATCGGATAAAAGACTCATTTCAACCTCCACGTTCCCCCTCCTCTTTTATACTTAACCACGGTTAAGTTTTTACCCAAAAGAAAAAGCGGTATCTCATGCCGTTATTTAAGAATAGTATATCACCATTTTATGCGAATGTCAATAAAAATAAACCTTGGTTAAGAAAATTTTTTGATATTTTTTGTGATTTTTTTCCAAAAAAAACGCAAAGCCGTTGTAGCTAAGCGTAGTTTTCTCCCATATTTATATATTATTTTGCGAGGAATTTTTTCATCATTTGGAAAGTTTCTTTGGAGATGAGATGCTCCATGTGACAAGCGTCCTCTTCCGCCGCAGCGACAGAAACGCCGTTTTTAATGAGATAATCGCGAATGATACAATGTTTTTCAAACACCGCCTCAGCATAGCGTTTCCCTTCCTCGGTAAGATACAAATGTTTTCCATCCTCGTAAACGTACGATTTTTCCAAGAGTATCTTCATTGCCTTGTTGACGGCAGCCTGCGATACGTTCATTTTTTTCGCTACGTCGATACGGTGTACGACCGATTGCGATTGACTGAGCGTTAAGATACTCTCTAAATAATCTTCGCCCGATTGATTGTATTTTGCGTAAGTGTTCATATTTTCCCTCTTATATTTCAACTCGACACAGGTATGATGTTAAATTTTTCAACTCATACATGGGTATGGTGTATTGTGTTTGATTTAAAGCCAAGAAAAACCGCAAGCGCGACGAAGAGATGCGCCGTTTGCTGTATCAGGTTTGGTTTTAGAAACAAGCAGGTCAAGAAGCGCGAGGATTTTTCGACGGGAGCGTACATAGACGTACGTGACCAAGAAAAACCGCAAGCGCGACGAAGAGATGCGCCGTTTATAAAATCAAACAAGCATCGCCAAAACTAAAGAAACGATACCCCTTCTCCACCGCGTATTTATACACGTTCAAAATTTCTTCTCGACCAGTCAAACACGATACGAGCATGATGAGTGTACTTTCGGGAAGATGGAAGTTGGTGATCAATGCGTCCACACACTTCATTTGATAGGGTGGATAGAGGAAAATTTCCGTATTGCCATGACAAGCGCGCACAAAGCCTTGTTCGTCAGCTACGCTTTCCAACGTACGCACGGAAGTTGTACCAACGGCGATCACTCTGCGGCCTTCGCGTTTGGCATTGTTGATAATCTCCGCCGCCTGTTCCCCGATTTCGTAAAATTCCGAATGCATTTTGTGGTCGGTAATAATTTCCTCGCTGACGGGGCGGAACGTACCCAAACCCACGTGCAACAACACTTCGGCAACCTGCACGCCTTTGGCTTTAATCTTAGACAAAAGCTCGTCAGTGAAATGCAAACCTGCCGTGGGCGCCGCCGCCGAGCCATCCACTTTGCTGTACACGGTGTTGTAACGAGCTTGATTTTCTAATTTTTCTTTGATATAGGGTGGCAAAGGCATTGTTCCCACTTTGGAGAGTACGTCCTCAAACGCACCTTCGTAGGAAAATTCCACGATACGTTCACCCGTTTCCGTGATATCTTTTACCACGAAAGAAAGGTTGTCCCCGATTGTCATTTTCACGCCGATCTTGCCCTTTTTCCCCGGTCGCATCAACACTTCCCAAGTGTTGAGATCAAAACGTTTCAACAACAACACCTCGACTACGCCACCGTGTTCAGTCAATGCGTACATGCGCGCGGGCAACACCTTGGTGTTATTAACAACCAACACGTCTCCTTCTTGCAAATAATCGATTACGTCACGGAATATTTTATCCTCAATCGTCTTCTTTTGGGTGTCATACACCAACAGTTTAGAGGAATCTCTAGGTTCGGCAGGCGTTTGCGCGATGCGTTCCTCGGGAAGATCGTAATAAAAATCACTCTTTTTATATTGTACTTTGTTCAATTCGTTCTCTTGCATATATTTTCTTATATCGCCGCTAACGTATAGGGCAAAATCCTTTTCAACGCGTACATGGTACGCTCATTTTATTATTCCTCCGATTCAAAGAAGGAGATTTGGCGTTTGGCTTTCACGGAGGGTTGCATCCCCATATGTTCAAATCCGTCTTTCAAACAAATTCTGCCACGCGGTGTACGCGCGATAAAGCCAAGCTGCAACAAATACGGTTCGTACACGTCCTCGATAGTGTTCGCATCCTCGTTGATCGTCGCCGCCAACGTTTCCAACCCTGCAGGTCCACCGCCAAATTTTTGTATTAAGGCACGAAGTAAATTTCTGTCCGTTTCGTCCAACCCAAGTTCGTCAATTTCCAGTCTTTCCAAGGCAAAGCGCGCATCCTCGCGCGTAATGCTAGGATTGCCTTTCACTAGCGAGAAATCACGGACACGTTTTAACAATCTGTTAGCGATACGAGGCGTACCGCGACTGCGGCGAGCAATCTCAATCGCCGCCGTTTCATCAATCGCTATTTCTAACGCGCGTGCCGAACGAGTGACGATTTCAGTGAGCTCTTCCGTTGTGTACATTTCCAAACGATTAATAATCCCAAATCTATCGCGCAAAGGCGGCGCTAACATACCCACTCTCGTCGTCGCGCCCACAAGAGTGAATTTTTTTAAGGAAAAGCGGATATTCCGCGCGGACGGACCTTTGCCTACTATAATATCCAACGCGTAATCTTCCATAGCCGAATACAAAATTTCTTCTACCGAACGGTTCAAACGGTGAATTTCGTCAATAAACAGCACGTCGCCGTCGTTGAGATTAGTCAAAATCGCCGCCAAATCCCCCGATCGTTCAATCGCAGGGCCACTGGTGAGTTTGATCGCTACCCCCATTTCATTGGCAATGATATGCGACAAAGTCGTTTTCCCAAGCCCAGGAGGGCCATACAAAAGCACGTGATCAAGAGCCTCGCCGCGCGCTTTTGCCGCCGTGATATACACGCTGAGATTTTCTTTCACCTTTTGTTGCCCTACGTAATCGGACATTACTTTCGGCCGCAAAACGTTTTCTTCCGCATCATATTCAGTTTTCGTGCTGACGATTAAACTCTCGTCAATGCCGTATTCTTCATCTTCAAACATAGTAATCACCCGTATATTACAGCTATTCGTTTTTATCATAGCTATATTACGTTTATTTTTTATTCTCATGATCTACGCCAAGGCGTAAAAGCGCAACTGCCATTGCTGTTGAAACAAGCCAAAACCGTACACAAGGTACGTGACCCGAAGAAAGCGCAGCGCAACAAAGGATTGCGTAGTAGATTCTCTTTTTCTTCCTCTATACTTGACCAACCGAAGTAAAATAGAGCAAGATGCAAGCAAGGCAAGGCGCGCGAGCATTTCTGAAAGGGAGCGTACACAAGGTACGTGACCCGAAGAAAGCGTAGCGCAACAAAGGATTGCGTAGCAGATTCTCTATTTTACCTACATACCACCTTGAAGCGCCTTCATAATAATCTCTTCCACTCCCCTCGCACCTATGTCGTGCGCGCGTTTTACCGCTTGCAAACTTTCGCTGCGGGTAAAACCAAGCCCCATCAAAGCCGCTACTGCGTCCTCATCTTCCAAGGATAATTTGGTTTGCACAGGAGTTTCCGTTGCGGCGGTCATACGGTCGCCGCTTGCGTCTAATACTTCCGCCGCCGAGATTTTGCCATGTAATTCCAATACAATTTTTTCCGCCGTTTTCTTACCTAAACCTTTGACGGCACTCAAACGTTTTACGTCCGCCGTTGCCACCGCTTGCGCAAAATCTTCCGCGCTGAGCGAAGCCAAAATGGAAATTCCCATCTTTGGTCCTACACCCGATACGGAGATGAGCTTCAAAAACAATTCCTTTTCTTTAGGCGATTCAAAGCCGAACAACGTCACACCATCTTCTTTCACCTGTAAATACGTGTATAATTCTGCAATTTCGCCCTGCACGATTTTTTTAAACGCGCCGCCCGAACAGTACGCTTCGTATCCAACGCCGTTGACGTCCAAAATCACCGTTTCCGCCGTCGTTGTCAGCACTCTGCCTCGCAAATACGATATCATATCCCCTTCTCCTTATTCCTCTTTTTTTACCGATTTCACAACCCGATCCGTGGTGGTTTTACCGCTTGAACCCGTACCTGTCCCCGTCGTTTTGGGTTTTATAGGCGTTTTAGATTTCGCCGTTGCTTTGGGTTTGACCGTGGATACGGAAGCCCGTCCCACGCCCGTTACCCCTGAAAGCCCCGTAGCCGATTGCAACGCTCCGATATTCGCCGCCGAAGAAAATCCCAAAGATGATTTTTTGCGGGAAGCGCGCGCGCCTTGCGCCATCAATTCCTGATATGCTGTTGCCGGCGAAGTGTTGGTGTTTTGACCTTTCGCTCTCGTCATATTGCCTACAGCGAACAAATCCCCGAAACGGCTTGCAAACGCGTGACACAGCGCAATCGCCAAAGCATCCGCCGCATCGTCGGGCTTGGGGATTGACGTCAATTTCAAAATAGACGTCACTACCGATTGCATTTGTTTTTTATCCGCTCTGCCGTACCCCGTCAACGCCTGTTTGATCTGCATAGGCGTGTATTCGTACAGCCTGCCACAAGCCTTAACGCAAGTGAGCAACGCCACACCCCTCGCGTGCGCTACGGCGATACCCGTCGTAATATTTTTGGAAAAGAACAGTTCTTCCATCGCGACTTCATCAGGTTTAAATTTTTCTAAAATCTTGCTGACGCCCTCTTCCAGCATAGCAAGACGGACGGGTAAACTCTCATCCTTAGGCGTCACAACAACGCCGTAATCCACCGCACGGCAATTCCCGCGAGTGTCCTTTTCAATGACTCCGTATCCTAACGTTGCGATACCAGGGTCTATCCCCAAAATGATCATACGCTCTTTCCCACTCTAATATTTCTTATATTGTACCGCAAAAACGCAAAAATGTCAAGTTCTCTTGTGAACTTAACCAAAGTTTCGTTTTATATCTTTCAAATTTCTTAAAAAAACGTAAAAAAAGTTGTCATATCCCCATTGACAAAGGAAAAATTTACTATATACTGTTATGCGGCGGACAAAACTCCCTATTGACGACGCGCACCGTTTCTCCCTTCATATACACATAAAAGGAGAATAGGAATGAAAGAAAAGTTTTTTTGTTTTTTGCGTCGATTCGGTTTAGACAAGCTCCTTTTGAAGCTGTTGGAAAAGCTCGCAATTCTGTTGATCAAGTGGCTGGCAAGCGGTGTGGAAGCCTTGCTTAGCTTCCTCGACGAGTTGCACAATTCTCGCAACGGATAATTCCGATAATTGCGCCGCCATAAAAAACCGAATTTTTCGGTTTTACCCACCTCGAACGCACTCCCCGTTCGGGGCTTTTTTTATAAAAGGCATAGGCAGGTATGTGTTGAATATCTTTATAAAGCAAAAGAGCGTCGGACTTTTCAGCCTGACGCTCTTTCTTGTTGTTCATGATTATTCCGCTTTGATTGCGCCAACGGGGCAAGAATCTTCACAAGCGCCGCAATCAACGCATTCGTCGTTGATCACATAAATGCCGTTGTCCCCCAAAGAGATTGCGCCAACAGGACAGGTGTCCGCGCAAGCGCCGCAAGCAAGACATTCGTCTGTAATTACGTGTGCCATTTTTTGTTACCTCCGATTTATTTCGATTTTCTCTATTTGTATTATATCACATTTTTTTTGATTAGTAAAGAAATGCAAACCGCTTTTTCCGTGTTTTTGCGAAAATTTTACGATTTTTATTTCCACTTCTACTTGTTTCGCAACGTTTCCACCGTTTCTTTTGTCAATTTCGCACCGAGTAGAATTTCTTCTTCCGTGTTATTTTTTCCAAAACTAAACCGCACGCATTCTTTTGCTTCCGCTTCCGTCAGCCCCATTGCAATCAATACATGGCTAGGTTTCACCGACGCGCTGGCGCAAGCTGAACCCGCAGCCAAACACACACCTTGCAAATCCATTTTAAATAAAAACGCCGTATTTTCTACGCCTTGGAAGCGTACATTCAGCACCGACGGCAATCCATTTTGAATATCTCCATTGATTTTCACGCCTTCCAATTTCGAAATCTCCTGCAAAAACAAATCACGTAACCGACAAATTTTCTCGTTAGCTTCGGACATGGTAGCCACATTTTTATCATACGCCGCCGCCAAGCCTACAATCGCCGGCACGTTCAAAGTCCCACCGCGAAGTCCTCTTTCTTGTTCCCCGCCAACGATATGTTTGTCAATCTTCACACCGCCGCGGATATACAGCACGCCGCAGCCTTTTGGCCCGTAGAATTTATGTCCCGAAAAGGACAACATATCCACACCGAGTTCCTTTACGTTCAACGGCATATACGGCGCCGCTTGCACCGCATCCGTGAAAAACAAACTACCGTTCGTCTTTGCCAACGCCGCCATTTCTCGAATAGGCTGCAAAACGCCCGTTTCATTATTTGCCGCCATCACCGCAACCAAACCCGTCTTGTCCGTCAACGCTGCTTTTAACGCGTTTACCTCGACCATGCCCCTATCGTTTACGGGCAACCACGTCACAGAGAAACCTTCCTTTTCCAACTTCTCTACCGCCGCTTTTACCGCGTGATGTTCAATCATCGTCGTGATGATATGCGTTCTACCCACCGCTTTTTGCGCGTACGCGCCGCCAAACACAGCCCAATTATCACTCTCCGTACCGCCCGACGTAAAATACACCTCGTTGGGTTTTGCGCCGATAAGTTCCGCAATACGATCTCGCGCCTCGTCCACAGCGTTCATACCCTTACGCCCGATCGCGTGCGGAGAATCCGCATTCCCGAACTCTTCCGTAAAATAGGGTAACATTTTTTGCAATACTTCCGCATCCAACGGCGTCGTCGCCGCGTGATCGAAATAAATCCCTTTCGCCATTTTCTTTCCTTCACGTTTACTGCGTTCTTTTTACTTCCTATATATTATATCAAGTCTATTTTCGTTTGTCAATCGAGTATGGATATACATAGTTATAAAAAAAATTACAAAAAATTGAAACTTTTTTCAAAAAACCCCTTGAAAAATGTTAAAAAATATAATATAATGATTGCAATTATCGGATCCCTTGTAAAATGAGGCGAAAAAGTTGCAACAACCGTTTCAAACCGCCTACGTTTTACGCCCCATCGACCGATAAAATTTTTTCAAACACACAGGGGGATTTTATTATGAGTTTTAAAGGCGAGAATATCCGTAACATTGCGGTAGTTGGTCACAGCGGCGAAGGCAAGACAACATTGTGTGAAGCAATGCTTTTCAACGGCAGCGCGATTGACCGTATGGGTAAAGTTTTGGACGGCACGACCGTTTCCGACTTCGACGAGCTTGAAAAAGCAAAGAAGATGTCCATTTACACCTCTTGCTCGCATTTGGTATGGAAAGACGTAAAGGTAAACCTCCTCGATTTACCTGGTTATTACGATTTTGAAGGCGAACGCAACGAAGGTCTGCGCGCAGCAGGCGGCGCTTTGCTGGTTATCGGCGCAAACGGCGTCATTCCCATCGGCGCGGAATCCATCGTGGATTATTGCTTGAAACTTGGTAAACCGCTCATCATCTTCATCAACGGTATGGATAAAGACAACGCGGACTACATGGGTACAATCCAGGCTTTGAAAGCGAAATACGCAGGTAAACTTGCTCCCATCCAAATTCCTATTATGGAAAACGGCAAGATGCAGGGTTGTATCAACGCATTGCAAGAACGCGCATATCTTTTCAAGGAAGGCGGCCCTCAAGAAATTCCCATTCCCGAAAATATGAAAGATCAAGTTGCGGAAATGCAAGCGCAACTTATGGAAACAGCGGCTGAAAACGACGAAATCTTGCTTGACAAGTTCTTCGAAAGCGGCGAATTAACCCGTGAAGAAACCATTCGCGGTATTCGTATCGGTATCGCTTCCGTCAACACCATTCCTGTTATGGCAGGTTCGGCACTCCAAAACCGCGGTGTCATCAACCTTTTGAACGAAATCGTTACGTATATGCCTCAGGCACGCGAACGTTTAAATACGATGGTAGAAGATTTGTCTAGCGATGGCAAAATGTTCTCTCTCCGCACGGAAGAAGACGCGCCTTTCGCAGCACAGGTATTCAAAACAGTTATCGATCCCTATTCGGGCAAACTTAGTTATTTGAAGAGTTTCCGCGGCATTTTAAAGAGCGGCTCGACCGTTTGGAACCCCAACACCGAAACGGAAGAACGTATCGGTCAGATTTACGTTATGCGCGGCAAGAAGATGGAACCCGTAGATCAGTTGGAAGCGGGTGATATCGGTGCAGTAAACAAACTCAACAACACGAATACAGGCGACACCCTTTGCGATCCCAACGCAAAAGTGAAATTCAGCCCCATTTACTTCCCGAAGCCCACCCTCTTTATGTCCGTGGCGGCTGAAAAGAAAGGCGAAGAAGACAAAGTGTTCGCTGGTCTTGCAAAACTTGGCGAAGAAGATTACACCTTCTCGATTGAAAAGAGTAGTGAAACGGGCGAAATGCTCCTCGGCGGCCAGGGTGATATTCAGCTTGAACTCCTTGCAAAGAGAGTAAAAGCACGTTACGGCGTAGATATGAAGTTGTCCGAACCCAAAGTTGCATACCGTGAAACCATTCGCGGCAGCGCGGAAGCGGAAGGCAAACACAAGAAACAATCGGGCGGCCATGGTCAATACGGTCATTGTAAGATTCGTTTCTCCCCTTGCGAAGAAGAATTTATGTTCGACGAAGAAGTTGTTGGCGGCGCAGTACCTAAGAACTACTTCCCTGCGGTTGAAAAAGGCTTGCGCGAATGCATGGAAAGCGGTCCCTTGGCCGGCTATCCCGTTACGGGCGTAAAAGCAGTGCTTTACGACGGAAGTTATCATGACGTTGACTCCAACGAATTGTCCTTCAAGATGGCGGCTGCATTAGCGTTTAAGGAAGGTTTGAAGAATGCGAAACCCGTTCTTCTTGAACCCATTCACCGTTTAAAGATCGCTATCCCTGCGGATTATCTTGGCGACGTTATGGGCGATATCAATAAACGCCGCGGTCGTATCATGGGTACGGATACCGAAGGCAATAACTCGATTATCACTGCAGAAGTTCCTCTTGCGGAAATTAAATCTTATACAATGGAACTCCGTTCGCTTACGCGCGGTAGCGGTAAATTCGTATCTGAATTCCTTGGCTACGAAGACGTACCTCCTATGATGGTGGATAAGATTATTGCAGAGGCGCAAAAGGCATAACGCCATTTTGAGCCGATCAAACCACGAAAGTCTTTCGGAATCCCCCTCCGAAAGACTTTCTTTTGCTTGCCTACACGAAACATTTTATGCTATACTGAATATATGAAATACGATTACAAATTGCTTTATCAAAAAAATGCAGATTTTTACAACGCGCACCCGAAATGTCAACAAGCACTACGTTTTTTAAACAAAGCCCTCACTGCAATTTGCGTGCTAGCGTATGCAGCGTTATGGGCATACGCGCTGTTTATCAAACCGTTTGCGCGCGAAGATTTGTTGAAAATTTTCTTTTTCCCAATGCTTTGTTTAGTGGTAGTGACGGCGTTACGGCTATTTTTTGAACGCCCCCGCCCGTACGCGGAAAATGGCGCAGGAATCACTCCGTTTATGCAAAAGAAAAATTCCGACAATAAGTCTTTCCCCAGCCGCCACGTAGCCTGCGCATTTGTAATCGCTATGGTGTATATGCCCTACGTTTTATGGGCAGGCGCAGGATTGCTTGTTTGCAGTTTGGCTTTGGCATATATCCGTTTTGCGTTAGGTTTACACTACCCCTCCGACCTACTTGCAGGCAGTATTGTAGGCGCAGGCGTCGGCGCTTTGATGTTCCTTTTGTAACCTATAAGAAATCAAGAAAGGTTAATACTAAAAAATAAAAGCAGGCTGTTTTTTTCAGTCTGCTTTTCTTCTTATAATTTGATCACTCCCAAATCCATCAACACGTCGGAAAGTTTCGCTAAGCGTTGCGGAGATAACGTTTCCCCTCTCGCTTTTTCATCAATCTCTGCTTGCGCAAGCGCCGCTTTCGCTATGTCGCGCGTGATTTTAAAGCTGTTGACAAGATTGTTTTCCAACGTTTTACGACGATTCAAAAAGGCACATTTCACCGTTTGACGATACGCTCTTTCGTCCTTCACCGCGACCCGTCCCCGCTCAAAATCAATTTTTACCACCGCGGAATCCACGTTGGGGCGAGGATAGAACATATTCCTCGAAACGCGTTTTACAATCTTGGCATTACCTTTTAATGCGATCGCCGCTGTGATCGAGCCGTATTCAGGAGTGTCCTCTTTCGCGCAAAAACGCTCCGCCACTTCTTCTTGCACCATGATGGACAAACCTTGCACTTTATCGCTTTCTTCCAACAATTTGGTGACAAGCGGCGTTGTGATATAATAGGGCAAATTCGCTACGACCGTGTATTCCTCAATCTCCGCTTCAAATTCCTTTAAATTGAGTTTATTGAAATCGCGGAAAATAACTTCGACGTTTTCTAAGCCCGCCAACGTTTCCGCTAAGACGGGTTGTAAATCACGGTCAATATCAAAGGCATACACTTTTTTCGCTGCCTCCGCCAACGCGCGCGTCAGCGTACCTGCGCCGCAACCGATTTCCACCACCGTCGTGTCTTTCGTAATCCCTGAAGCCTCGACGATCGACGTCAATAAATTGGTGTCGGAGATGAAATTTTGCCCGAATTGTTTTTTAAAATGAAAGCCGTGCTTTTCCAACACTGTACGCAATTCCTGCATAGTTCGCCTCCTTTTTTGATATTTTTTCTATTTCGTATTAGGAATCCGTGATATATTTCCGCACGTAAAGAGGAATTTTTAAGCTGTCCGCAAGGCATTTGCAAGCGGCAACTTCCTCTTCACCGATGCAATCAACGATGGAAAATCTACAATCCACACCGTTTCTGCGGCACAATTTTGCAAACTCGATCATACCTGCAAACCCTGCTTCGCCAAATTGTGAACGGCAAATGGGTTGGTATTTTTCATAACAGGACGCATTCAGCGAAATGTTAACAAAATCAATCTTTCCCTTTAAATCGGGAACAATGTCGCGCTTATTTACTAAATTTCCCTGCCCGTTGGTGTTCAAGCGAGTCTTTAACCCCTTTTCATGGAAATAATCGCAAAGCGCTACCATTTCCGCTACCTTATATGTAGGTTCGCCAAAACCGCAGAATACGACTTCTTTAAACCGTGTCAAATCGCCAAAACCTTTCGCCGCGGAAATCACTTTTTCCACCGTGGGATCACCATTTCTCAACCATAAATAGTTGCCATAATAACTCGATCTTTCGTTTCTCACGCAAAAATCGCAGCCGTTGCAGCATTTGTTTGTGAGGTTGACGTAGAGATTTCCGTCCAACGTATAAAGGTAAGTATCCTTGCGGTTTTCTTCCTTTTTATTGCGGTCGTTACGATCATTTTTATCGTTCGTCTTATCCCTGCCCCCGACATTTTGATTTTTCGGCTGGTTTTGTTGCTTAACGTTTTGTCCGTTCGGTTTGCCTTGGTTTTTATTTTTTTGCTGATTGCCGCCCTGCTGATTTTGCTTATTTTGCCCATTTTGCTTGGACGGATTTTGCTGATTTTGTTTATTCTGCGGCTGATTTTGCTTTTGCGGTTGCTGTTTTTGCGCATTCGCATTATTGCCTTGCGCATTTTGTTGATTTTGCGCATTTTGGGTGTTTTGTACATTTTGTCCTTGGCCGCCGTTACCGCCCTTTTTCTTCTTACGACGATGACGACCGCCTTGGAAATTACCCCCGTGGCCACCTTGCGTATTTTCCGCCGCGCCTTGTTGTTTAAATTGCTTGTTTTCTTGTTCCATAGGATATTATTTCAGCTTAAAAAACAGCGTTTTTGCATTTTGCAAAATGCGTTTTGCAAGCTCCTCCTCATTTTCATTGCGAAGCGCCGCCAAATTTTCAACGACGTGCTTTACGTTCTTCGGTTCGTTGGGAAACACGCCGCGATATGGCGTGGGTGTGAGATATGGACAGTCCGTTTCCGACAAAATGCAGGGGGCAGGTACGAGCTGAGCGCATTCCTGCGTCTTTTTCGCGTTCTTAAACGTGGACGTTCCTCCAAAGGAAAAACACAGTCCAAGTGCCGCAAAATCCCGCATCATTTCAGGGGAATACGAATAACAATGCATCAATCCACCCTTTTTTAATAAATGCTGATTTGCCTTTAAAATCTCCAACGTTTCCTGCGCGGCGTCGCGGCTGTGCAATACGACGGGCAAACCCACCCTATCCGCCAACACAAGCTGCCGCACGAACAATTCTCTTTGAAAGGCAGGTTCGGGATTGTCGTCGAAATGGTAATCCAAACCGATTTCCCCCACCGCCACGCATTTTTCATGCGCGCACAGTTTTTCGATTTCCTCCAAATCGCCTTCTTTGTATTTTTTTAACTCACTTGGATGAAACCCAGCGCAAAAATACACGTTGTCGTATTTCTCCGCAATCCCCGCGGAATTTTTCGACGAATCGAGGTCAAACCCCGAACAAATCACGATTTTCACACCGTTTTCCCGCGCGCGGTGAAGAACTTCGTCCACACCGCCCACGGCTTGATACTCCTCACCCGTGAGATGACAATGCACGTCAATGTACATGTTCGTCTCCTTTATACCGCCTGCCTTTATCCAAGTCTTGTACCGCTTTTTACTTCTTTCTTATCCGGCGTAATCAACGACATAACGCCGTCTTCGTCTTCCGCCGCCAAAATCATACCTTCGGACATGATGCCGCAAACTTTTCTCGGAGCGAGGTTGGTGACAAACACCACTTTCTTACCAATCAATTCTTCTGGTTTATAATGTTTCGCGATCCCTGAAACGACCGAACGTACTTCGTCCCCGAATTTTACCGTTTCGTGTAACAATTTCGAAGATTTTTCCACTTTTTCACAGGCAATAATCTCGCCAACGCGAAGTTGTACTTTTACAAAATCATCAATGGTAATTTCAGGCACTTTTTCTTCCTCCACAGCTACCGTGTCCGCGTTCACCGCTTTTTCTGCAGGTTTTTCCGCAGGCTGTTCCGCAGCCGCAAACGCCGCGCGTTGCGCTTCACGGATCTTTTCAATTTCAGGTTCAATTTCCTTGAAATCTTTAATGCGCACAAACAAAGGCGGAATCGCCGTCACCGCAACTTCTTCTCTTATACCAAACGTTTCACAATCTTCCAACGATCTGCTTTCCGCGCCGAACGCCGCAAAAATCTTCGCGCTAGTTTCAGGCATAAAGCTGTCGAGCAAGGACGCGCCGATTTGAATCGCTTCCGCAAGATTATACAACACGTCGTTGAGTCTGCCCTGCTTACTTTCATCCTTTGCCAAAGCCCAAGGCATCGTTTCGTCGATATACTTATTCGCACGACGGAATACCGTGAATACTTCGGAAATCGCATCCGCAATACGAAGCTCGTCCGCTTTTTTGATCACTTTCGCTACTGCGCCCGTCACCGTAGCCTTAAATTCTACGTCAGGGTCTTCTTCGTTGGCAGGTAAGGATTTTACAACCTTACCGCCGAAATATTTTTCAATCATTGCTACTGTACGGTTGACAAGGTTACCCAAAACGTTAGCAAGATCAGTGTTGAAACGCTCGCAAACAAGCTCCCAAGTGATCTGTCCGTCGTTGTCGAACGGCATTTCATGCAACACAAAATAGCGTACCGCATCCACGCCGAACAATCTCGCAAGATCGTCCGCATAGATCACGTTGCCTTTGGATTTACTCATTTTACCGTCGCCCTGCAACAACCAAGGATGACCGAAAATTTGTTTCGGCAAAGGTTCGCCCATCGCCATCAGGAAAATGGGCCAATAAATCGTGTGGAAACGCAAAATGTCTTTCCCAATCAAATGCAAATCCGCGGGCCAGTATTTTTTATATTGCTCGCTATGATTGCCATCTGCATCAAAACCGATACCCGTGATATAATTCGTCAACGCGTCCAACCAAACGTAAACGACGTGACGGTTGTCAAAATCCACGGGCACGCCCCACGTAAACGACGTACGCGAAACGCAAAGATCCTGCAAGCCTTTCTTCAAGAAATTATTCATCATCTCGTTTTTACGGGATACGGGCTGAATAAATTCGGGATGTTTTTCAATATGCTCGATCAAACGATCGGCATATTTACCCATTTTAAAGAAATACGCTTCTTCTTTCGCAGGCTTAACGTCCCTGCCGCAATCAGGGCATTTACCTTCTACGAGTTGGCTTTCCGTCCAGAACGATTCGCAAGGAGTACAGTACATTCCTTCGTAATAGCCCTTATAAATATCCCCTTGATCGTAGAATTTTTTGAAAATCTTAGACACTTGTTTTACGTGATCTTCGTCCGTCGTACGCATGAATTTATCGTAAGAAGTGTTGACAAGATCCCAAATCCCTTTGATTTCGCCTGCTACGTCGTCCACAAATTTTTGCGGCGTTACGCCTGCCGCTTCTGCTTTTTCCTGAATCTTCTGACCGTGTTCGTCCGTACCCGTCTGGAAGAATACGTCGTAGCCCTGCTTGCGTTTAAAGCGCGCAATCGCGTCCGCCAACACCGCTTCGTACGTATTGCCAATATGCGGTTTTCCCGACGTGTAAGCAATCGCCGTTGTAATATAATAAGGTTTTTTTGCCATAATGTACTCCTTTTTCGTTTCCACGGAGTATTTTCGCCGTAAAAACAGAAAATTCTACTCTTTTATCTTCCATATTATACACCTTTTGCAAAAAAAAGTAAAACGTTTTACGCTTGTTTTTCAAGAGTGGCGTATTCTCCCCGCTTTTTCGCAAAAGAAAACGCCGCCCTTATCCAAAGGACGACGTTCCCTCTCTGTTATGCTTTTTCGTGGAGGTTTAAGCAAATTGAAATGTTAAAAGGCAATTTTCATGCAACTGTTTCGCTTTCTTGCAAAGCTGCCTTCATGTTTGCCCAGTTCGTTCTTGCGGACGTAATCACCGCTGCGTAATCTTCTTCAAATTGCGTGTAGAACATTTGACTCTTGAGCTGTACGTTTGCGGAAACTTCTTCCGCGTATTCGTTTGCAAGCGCCGAGTAATTCCCAATCGCTTTGATTACAGTGTCATACGTAGTTTGTACCGACGCTTTCGCGGTATCTAACGCCGCGTTCGCGTCTTCGCCTGCTTTCAAAAGCGTCGCTTCCGTTTGATCCACAGCGGTTTGCAACAATGCAAGCTGTTGAGAAATCGCCGTCGTTACTTCCGTTTGTTCCAAAGATGCAACGTATTCTCTATAATTTAAATATTCCGTTTTTGCCGCTTGGAACGCTCTCAAAGCCACTTGATAGGGGCTGGAATCGTTGACGAGCATGGTAAGACGAGTCGTTTCAATCGTATCTACCGCCAACGTATAACCTGCAAACGCGATATCCACCGCCGCTTTTTCAATCACGCCAAGATGCGCTTTAATGGTTTCTAATTCCGCTTGCTGCATAGTAAACGCTTTCATTTCATAATACGCATTTTTGAGTTCTTGCGAATACAACCCTGCGGTTTCCTGTCTTGCCTCCGCAATTGTTTCCACCATTTCCATGTAATCGAGCGCTTGTAATTTCGCTTTATCGATATAGGGAGCACATTCTGCTACTACTTCACGAAGCTGCGCATCGGTGATTGCCGCCGCTTGTTCGATTTGCGCCGTGATATTTTCTTCCGAAAGATAGGTTTGCACCGTCGATTTCACGTTGTTGTACAGCTTTTCCGCTTTTTCCGTGTCGCCTGAGAAAGAAATCTCAATTTCGTTTTCGCCCGCGCTTGCATTGCCTTCCACAAGGAAACCCGTTTCCGCGGAAACTTTTACAAACAGTTTCGCAGCTTCTTCTGCCGTTTCGCCTGTGAACACTTCCGCGCTCACAATCAAGTTCCCCTCTTCGTTCAACGCATTTACGCTGATAACTTTACCATACTGGTCGAGTACGAACTCCACTTCGGGATTGAGGGACACGTTCATCACCGTCCCCACTTCCTTCGCTTCTTCTTTTCCTTTGCCGCAACCGCTAAATGCTGCTACACCCGTAGCCAACATCAACATACTGCAAGCAATCGCCGTTATTTTTTTCATAATAATTCCTCCGAATTTTTCTTCGTTTTTCGTCCGTTTTGGACTTGTTTTACATCTATTAAACAACAAAGTTTTCCATTTTATTGCATCTTTTTAAAATTTTTTTCATTTTCGCTTTCGCGCGAACATATATATATGTTATGAACGCGCTTTTTGTCACTGTTTTTCTTCTTTGCACACTCCTTCTACTCATCATCTCTCCAGAAAGTTTCCTAGCCGCGCTAATTGACGGCGCAAGCAAAAGTGCTACGGTATGCCTTTCCTTAGTCGCTACCTACGCCGTTTGGTTGGGCTTGATACGGGTATGGGAAGATAGCGGCGTAGCGCGCGGTATTTCCAAATTATTAAAACCCATCGCGCGTAGATTGTTCAAAACCAATTCCGAAGAAACTTTAAATGCCGCTTGCATGAATTTATCCGTCAATTTACTCGGCATTTCGGGCGCGGCAACCCCATACGGCGTCAAAACGGCAAGGCTTTTGGATAAAACCGAGCACGCAGAGTACGCGTCCGCTATGTTTTTCGTCCTCAACGCTACCTCGTTGCAAATCTTCCCCACGTCCATGATCGCTATGCGCGTATCTATGCACAGCGTATCCCCCAACGACATTATCTTGCCTATCCTCATCACCACTATCTGTACCACCATTTTAGGCGTATTGCTAACATGGGGTTTTTTATGCCCCAAAAACAAACAACCTGCGCCTTTTTCGACCGCATCTACCCATAAATTTATAAAAACGACGGGGGCAGGTGCGAGATGAGTTACTTTTTAGCCATTTTAGTTCCCTGCATTTTTTTGCTTTCTTTTTTGTTTGCGGCGTTTAAAAAAGTACGTGTTTACGACAGCTTCACCGACGGCGTTAAAGAAACAATCCCTTTGATCCTTTCCATTTTTCCTTACGTTGCCGCCGTCACAATGCTGACCAAACTTCTTGAAATGAGCGGCATCAACGACAAGCTTGCGGCTTGGTTGCACCCTCTTTTTTCTTTTGTCGGCGTACCCGAAGAAATTGCGCCTTTTCTTTTTATCAAGCCTCTTTCGGGCAACGGCGCGCTTGCAGTGCTGTCGGAACTTTTAGATACCTACGGTGTGGACAGTTATATTTCTCGCTGCGCTTGCGTCATTCACGGCGCAACCGATACCATTTTTTATATCGGAGCCGTCTATTTTGCGGGCTTACAACGAAAAAAATTTGGTTTCGCTTTGGCAATCGCATTATTTTGTTATCTATTCTCCATTATTTTCGGCTGTTTCCTTTGCCAAATAATGTAAATTTTTCACAAAAAACCAAAAAAACGAGTACAAATGTGAAAAACTAACATTTTTTGCGGAAAAGGTATAAATTTCGACAAGAAAAAAATTTTTAAATATTTTTCTTTACTTTTTCTTTTATCCGTGATAAAATATACTTGTAAATCGGTTGAGGCAACAGCCGATATGTGAAATCGCTCATCATTTTCCCCCTTATCATATAGGTAGTCGCCCTGAGGTTGTAAAATCTTGGGGCGATTATCTTTTTGTTTTTTCCACAATACATAAAAAAACAGCCCACTAAATCGAAGTGAGCTGTTTTCGTTTTTAATACCAAATTAAATATTTTTGCTTACGAACGCTTCCAACACCGCCGCGGGGACAAATCCAAGGTTGTTGTCTGCGGGTTTTCCGCCTTTAAAAGCAATGATGTTGGGGATAGAAGTGATGCCGTATTTCATTGCTGCGCTTTCGCTGTTTTCCTCGTCCACGTCCAATTTTACAAACACCGCTTTATCTTCGTATTTATCCGAAACGTCCTCAAACACCGGCGCGAGCATTCTGCAAGGTCCGCACCAGCTTGCCCAAAAATCACAAAATACCGTTTTGTTGGAAGTAGAAATCAATTCTTCCAATTCCGCTGCATTTACGTATTTTACCATATTGTTCTCCTCCTATCGTTTTTCTTATCTTGCCTTATTTCCCTAAAAAATATTCCGCAAAGTTTTCAAACGCTACGTTTTCGCTTTCGCCAGTAGCCATTTGTTTGACGTTGGCTTTTCCCTCCGCCAATTCATTTCCGCCAATCACCGCCACGTATTTCGCGCCTAGCTTGTCCGCATACTTAAACTGCGCTTTCACCGATCTTTCCATATGATCGATTTCTACAAACACGCCCTTTTGACGCAACGCCGCCGCCAGCTCGAACGCTTTTTTGCGACAATCCGCATCCATACCTGCGATATACACCGTCGGTACGGCAGGCGCGGGAATTTCCACACCCGATTGTTCCATCACCATCAGCAACCTTTCAATTCCTGCGGCAAACCCCACGGCAGGTACCGAGCCACCGCCCAGTTCTTCAATCAACCCGTCGTATCTACCGCCGCCGCAAACCGTACCCTGCGCTCCGATGGACGTAGATACGAACTCGAACACGGTACGGGTATAGTAATCCAACCCGCGCACGATACGAGGATTGATTTCGTATTCAATCCCAGCCGACGTGAGGTAAGATTTCAACGCCTCGAAATGCTCGCGACAATCCTCGCAAAGATAATCTAAAATAGACGGAGCATCCGCGTTGATTTTTTTACATTCTTCCTCTTTGCAGTCTAATAAACGCAAAGGATTTTTCTCAAATCTTGTCTTGCAATCATAGCAAAGATTGTCCAGCTTGGGCGCAAAAAATTCTTTCAGACCCTTATTGAACGCCGCGCGGCAGGTGGGACAACCGATTGAATTGATATACAATTTTACTTTTAAACCAAGATTTTTTAAAAGCGAATCGGCAAGCATAATCGTTTCCGCATCCGTTTGCGCGCCTTTCGCGCCAAAAATTTCCACACCGAATTGGTGGAATTCACGAAGTCTACCCGCCTGCGGTCTTTCATAACGGAACGCAGGAATGATATAATACATCTTCGCAGGCAACACGCCGTTTGCCATACTATTTTCGATAAACGAACGCGCTACGCCTGCCGTGCCTTCGGGTTTCAAAGTGATCGAACGGTCGCCTTTGTCCTTGAACGTGTACATTTCTTTCGTTACTACGTCGGTGGTATCGCCCACACTGCGTTGGAAAAGCTCGGTGTGTTCAAACACGGGCGTGCGGATTTCTTTGAGGTTGAAAAGTTTCGCTGTTTCGCGCGCTACGCCTTCCACGTACTGCCATTTATAAGAATCTACGGGTAAAACGTCCTTTGTGCCTTTGGGAATATTAATCATAATTTTTTATACCTTTGTTTGTATTTTCGTCATTGCAACTTCTCGTCGCGTACTATATACGTATGCCTTACAATACGTATTTTTTCAAGTTTCTATCGCCCGTCAATTTTTGCAAATGTTCGTCCACGTATTTTCTGTCAATCTTGAGCGTGAACATAGGGTAATCCCCGCCCGCGTTAAAGGAAATATCTTCCAAGAGATATTCCATCACCGTGTGTAATCTTCTCGCACCGATATCCTCGGACGTAAGATTGAGCTCTACCGACACTTCTGCAATACGCTCGATCGCGCCTTTATCAAATTGAAGATCGATGTTATCCACGCCCAAAAGCTGCGCGTACTGGAAGGTGAGCGAATTTTCCGTTTCCGTCAAAATCTTCACAAAATCTTCTTTTGTCAAGCTTTGTAATTCCACAGACACGGGGAAACGCCCTTGCAGTTCGGGAATCAAGTCCTCAACCGCAGCTACGTGGAACGCGCCCGCGGCAATAAATAAAATGAAATCCGTTTTGATTGGGCCGTATTTCGTCACGACCGTACTACCTTCTACGATGGGCAAAATATCTCTTTGCACGCCCTCACGGGACACGTCCGCGCCGTTACGGTTGCCTTTGCCTGCAATCTTATCAATTTCGTCAATGAACACGATCCCGTCGTTTTCCGCGCGGTACACCGCTTCCGCCTTAATCGCGTCCTCGTCCACGAGTTTCTCCGATTCTTCTTGCAACGCAATCTCAAACGCCTCACGCACAGTGAAACGGCGTTTTTTCTTTTTCTGTTGGAACATATCCCCGAAAATGCTGCCAATTGAAATCGCCGCGCCGCCTGGTACGAGTTCCATAGGCTGAGGAGCATCCACAACTTCCATTTCTATCGTGAAATTGTCCAACTGCCCTTTGCGGAGTTCTTCCAACAGGTTTGCTTCGAACACCTCTTTCGCCGTGTCGCCCTTTTCGTCCTTTTTCGCTTCGGCAAGTGCGCGCACAATGCGTTTTTCCGCCGCAACCGTCGCCTTTGCCTTTACTTCTTCTTCCTTTTCCGCTTTGACAAGTCTGTACGCGCATTCCGCCAAATCGCGAATCATACCTTCAACATCCTTGCCCACATAACCCACTTCGGTGTATTTCGTCGCTTCTACTTTGACAAACGGCGCTTTGACGAGTTTTGCAAGTCGTCTTGCAATCTCCGTTTTCCCTACCCCCGTAGGCCCTTTCATAATAATATTTTTCGGAGTGATTTCCTCACGAATTTCCGCAGGCAACTGCGCGCGGCGATAACGGTTTCTAAGCGCGATTGCTACTGCCTTTTTCGCCTCGTCCTGCCCGATAATGTACTTATCCAAACGAAAGACTATCTGTTTAGGTGACAAATCCATACCTTACGCCTCCTTCGTCTTTTTTGCACGCGGCTTTTTCGTCGTTTTTTCCGCTTTTTCGGCTACCGTGTCCGCGTTGAGTTGTTTTTTTGTGGTTTTCCCAACGATTTCACAACGGATATTGTCGTTGGTGAAAACGCAAATTTCCGATGCAATTTTCAACGCTTTTCTTGCAATCGTTTCCGCGTCGTAATTCGTTTCCTGATACAATGCTCTTGCCGCCGCCAACGCATAATTACCGCCACTACCGATCGCGCATACGCCTTCGTCGGGTTCGATAACTTCCCCCGTGCCCGACAAAATCAACAACGTGTTTTCATCCGCCGTAATCATCATTGCGTCCAACTTTCTACCGATTTTATCGCTTCTCCAAAGCTCGGCAAGTTCCACTGCGGAACGCATTAAATTGCCGCCGAATTTATTGAGCATACCCTCAAAACGCTCGGTGAGCGCAAACGCGTCCGTCACCGAACCGGCAAAGCCCAAAATGACTTTACCGCCAAAGATACGGCGCACTTTGATCGCCGTATTTTTAAATATGACCGATTCCCCCATCGTCACCTGACCGTCGCCGGCAATCGCCGTTACGCCGTCGCGTTTCACCGCGCAAATGGTCGTTCCTCTAAATTCCATATTCTTTTCTCCTATTCTTGCATTTCTTTGATCGTTTGAATGGCTCTTTCCGCTAACGCGCGGTATCTTTCCTTTTTATCGCGAATACGCACAGGCATCGCCGCCAAAATCCCAAAATTCGCGTTCATGGGCTGAAAATCTTTTGTCGGCGTGGAAATGTGATTTTCCAAAGCGCCGCATACGGTGCGTTCATCAAAGACATGGGTGGGTCTTTTCAAGATTTCATCCGCCAAATGAATCGCCGCGAGAAGTCCGCTTGCCGCGCTTTCCACGTACCCTTCCACACCCGTGATTTGACCTGCGAAATAGAGCTTTCTATTATTCTTAAACGAAAAATCGCGGTTTAAAACATCAGGCGACTGAATATACGTATTTCTATGCATTACACCATAACGCAAAAATTCCGCGTTCTTCAAAGCAGGAATCATGGAAAAGACTCTTTTTTGTTCGGGAAATTTCAAATTCGTTTGAAACCCGACAAGGTTATACGTCGTGCCTGCCTCGTTCTCTTTACGGAGCTGTAACACCGCGTACGGACGCTTCCCGTCCTCGTCAAACAAGCCCACGGGTTTGAGTGTACCAAACCGCAAGGTATCCCTGCCGCGTGATGCCATCACTTCCACGGGCATACATCCCTCGAAAATTTCGCCTTTCTCAAATTCATGTAAATGCGCGCGCTCTGCTGCAAGCAAAGCATCCACGAAATCATAATATTCCTCTTTCGTCATCGGGCAGTTGATATAATCGCCCGTACCTTTGCCATAGCGATCGCCCGTAAACGCGCAAGTCATATCCACACTATCCGCGGACACGATGGGCGCAGACGCGTCGTAAAAATGTAAGCCGCCGCCCGTTTTTTGTAAAATATCCTCGCTTAACGCCTCGCTTGTAAGCGGCCCTGTCGCAATAATCGCATACCTGTCCCCGTCATTTTCTAAATCGGGGAGTTTTTCCACTTCCTCAGACACAAGGTTAAGGTTGGGGCAATTTTTTAATTTTTCGGTGATATACGCCGAAAATTTCTCTCTATCCACCGCCAACGCCGCGCCCGCAGGCACTTTCGTCGCGTCCGCCGCCTCGATAATCATCGAGCCCAACATACGCATTTCTTCTTTCAACAGTCCGCAAGCGTTCGCATACGCGTCATTACTTTTCAGCGAGTTGGAACAAACCAACTCGCCGTAATTTTCGCTCTCATGCGCAGGAGTAAATTTTTTCGGTTTCATTTCAACGAGCGTCGTTTTGATGCCGTGGGATGCTAAATAATACGCCGCCTCGCTGCCTGCAAGTCCACCGCCGATTACCGTTACTTCCGCATTATTCCGCATCGTTAAAATCCGCAGGGAAGTATCCCGTTTCCTCTTCTTCGTAGCCAAAATATTGCGGTTCATCCATCAGGGGCGGCGCTTCAAATCCGTCCGCCATATTGACAGCACCCGTTTGACGTTTCGCTACTTTTCCGCCTTTGGTTTCCTTTTCGCTCTTTTCCGTCTTTACGCGATAGGAACAATCCTTATTGCTGCATTTAATATTGCCGCGAGGTGTCATAATGACCGCCTCGTTACATTCAGGACATTTATCCCCGGTAGGAACGTCCCAGCTCATAAATTTGCAATCGGGATACCCCAAACAGCTGTAATACACTTTGCCTTTTTTGGATTTTCTCACCGTCATTGCCGCGCCGCATTCAGGACATTTCCCTGCAAGTTTGGGTTCTTCGTCCGTGGGCATCGACATCGTAGATTTACAGTCGGGATAGCTAGGACAAGCCAAGAATTTCCCAAATTTACCGCTCTTTACCACCATATTTTCGCCGCATTTAGGACAGCGTACGGAAGAAATTTCTTCCTTGCTTTCGCTGATGATGTTTTGACATTCGGGGTAGTTTGAACAAGCTAAATATTTACCAAATTTCCCCATTCTGCGGATCATAAAATGTCCACATTTGCCGCAGACAGTTTCCGTCAATTCGTCGCCATACGCCGACGCTTGACGAAGATTTTTTTCAAATCCAGGATAGAAATCCCCGATAACGCTATGCCATTCCACGCCGCCTTCTTCGATATCGTCGAGTTTGTTTTCCATACCTGCCGTAAACCCAACGTCCATAACGTCCACAAAGCATTTAACGAGCATATCGACTACGTCGTAAGCAATGGGGGTGGGGACCATATATTTACCGTCTTTTTTGACGTATTTTTGCATCAATTTA
>SVII01000013.1 GCA_015069605.1 Clostridiales bacterium
CTTTTCGATTTTTTGACGGCCGCCACGACCAAAACCGCTTTGGCGCAATGCCAACGCGTTGTTGATTTGATCGGTATTAATTTGCAAATGCGCAGGCAATCCTTCTATAATTGCCACTAGCGCTTTACCGTGGGATTCCCCTGCCGTCGTTAATTTCATAACTATCTCCTTTACGATTGTGGATAACCACCTTGGGTGGAAAATATAAATTCTCCGCCGTAAAAATCTACCGTTACTTGCTGTCCGTTACGGACTCTGCCAAGCAAAATCTCCTCGGAAAGTCTATCCTCAATGCGTTTTTGAATGACGCGTTTCAACGGTCTTGCGCCGTATTGCGCATCGTAACCTTCTTTCACGAGTCCATTCAAAGCTGCGTCGGTGACGTTTAAAACAATACCGCGCTGCTCCAAAAGACGTTTTGCCAAGCCTTGTACAATCTTGCCGCCGATCTTCGCGCAATCCGCTTCCGACAAGCGATGGAATACAATAGTATCATCCATACGATTTAAAAATTCAGGTTTAAATTTCTCTTTTAAGGCTTTCGTGATATTTTCTTTCATATCGTCGTACTGGTTTTGGTCGGCGCGATCGTCCTTGCCACCATTGCCGCCAAACCCGTACACGCCCGTACGCTCGCTTTGCGCAACCGCCGCGCCGACGTTGGACGTAAGAATAATCACTGCATTTTTAAAACTGACCGTTCTCCCCTTACTATCCGTCAAACGCCCATCGTCTAAAATTTGCAACAATAGATTGAACACGTCAGGATGCGCTTTCTCAATTTCATCAAACAAGATAACGCAATAGGGTTTAGAACGCACTTTTTCCGTCAACTGTCCCGACTGTGTATCGTCATACCCCACGTATCCGGGGGGCGCGCCAATAAGTTTGGATATGGATTGTTTTTCCATATATTCACTCATATCCAAACGTATCATTTGCTCTTCCGAACCGAACATGGATTCGGCAAGCGCTTTGCAAAGGTCGGTTTTCCCCACTCCCGTAGGTCCAACGAAGATAAACGAGCCTATCGGACGAGAAGGGTCTTTTAAGCCCGCACGCGCTCTTCGAATCGCTTTTGAAACCGCGCAAACGGCTTCGTTTTGACCAATAATGCGTTTGTGCAGGTCTTTTTCCAAACGCATAAGTTTCTCCCCTTCTTCCTGCGTGATCTTCATAAGGGGAATTTTTGCGCGAGCGCTAATGATTGCCGCTACGTGTTCTCTACCGATCCCAAGTCTGCCGTCGGGCATACGCAAGGGGGACTGCGACTGAATCAAGGCATTGACCTTTTCCACGGCGCGTTGCCGTTCTTTTAATGCTTCCGAAGCCTTAGCGTATTCCCCTTTGCTTTCATATAATTGTTGTTCTCTTGCGAGCTTTTCCGCTTCTTCTTTCGCTTCCCGAAGTTCGGCACTGCCCCCTTCCTCCACAATGCGAACACGCGCCGCCGCCTCGTCAATTAGATCAATCGCTTTATCCGGTAAAAAACGATCTGTTATATAGCGCGAAGACAGTTTCACTGCCGCTTCAATCGCTTCGTCCGTGATCGCAATACCGTGATGCTCTTCATATTTGGGACGCAATCCTTTTAAGATGGTAATTGCATCCGCTTCGGACGGCTCTTCTACGTGCACGGGAGTAAAGCGGCGTTCTAATGCACTGTCTTTTTCGATATATTTACGGTATTCTTCCACTGTCGTCGCGCCGATTACTTGCAAATCCCCTCTTGCGAGCATGGGTTTTAATATATTTGCCGCATCCATACTGCCTTCCGCTGAACCGCCTGCCCCGACAATCGTATGAATTTCGTCAATAAACAAGACAATGTCGCCGTCTTTTAATACCGCTTCGATTAAATTTTTTAATTTTTCTTCAAATTCGCCGCGATATTTCGAGCCTGCCAAAAGCCCCGGTAAATCCACGGAAAAAATCGTTTTATTATACAACTGTTCAGGGACGTTGCCATCCACGATGAGTTGCGATAACCCCTCCAAAATCGCGCTCTTACCTACGCCTGGCTCCCCGACCAAAACGGGATTGTTTTTCGAGCGACGGGAAAGCACTTGCACTACTTTTTCAATCTCTTTTTTTCTGCCGATTACGGGATCGATTTTACCGCGACGAGCGCGCTCCGTCATATCGATACCATAGCTAAGCAATTTTTCCGCCGCGCTAGCACTGATCGTTTTCGACGCCTTGTTTTGCTGTTTAAACTCCAAAGGGTTAAAGGACGATTGCGTGTTTTGGCTTTGCGAAACGGGCGGTTGATACCAAGGCGACGGTTCGCTGTTTTGAGCGTTGTACGTATTCTTTAAAGGATCGTTTTGCGGTGTTTGCGGCCACACGGAAGGCGTTCCACCTTCTAACATTTGCCGATTGCGCAAACCTGTAATTGTAACTGCCGTTTTTCTTTTCAGTTCTTCAATATCTGCAAATTTTCTTAAAAAGCTGACACCAAGACATTCGGGCGTGTTCAAAATTTCATAAAGCATATGCGCCGTCGTGGCCAGCATACCGATTGCACGCGCTGCTTCCACCGATTTATTGTACATTTGCGTTGTACGAAGCGTTAAGCCTTGACCTTGGAAATTTTTATCCACCGTACGAGAAAACAGTAAGCCGTATTCATCTTTCATAACCCCTTCGCCCGTCAAAATTCCGTACGCCGAACATTCAGGAATACATAAAAATGCGTAAATAAAATGCTCGCTGCCCACGAAACTTGTGTTGAGTTCCGCCGCCGTCATATTCGCTTTTTCCAAAGCCTTTCTAAAATTTTCCGACACTTCTGTCAATGGATACATTTTCATCTTTTTCGCCTCTTATTAACCGCTTTTCCTGCGTTTGCCTTATGATAACTTTATTTTATTTGCACCAATTCGGGTAAAACTCTTCCGACAGTGCTTGCGCGAGCCTCGTCACACGCTCTTTCGTCTAAATCACGAAGTCCGTTTGCGATACGGAATGAATGAGGACGCATACCGTCGATAAAACCGTGTAATTCCCGTAAATCTTCCGTCTTAAAAAAACCGAGAAGGATGCCAAGTTTCACGTCCGCCATTTTCAATAAAAATTCGTTAGAGGGCAGGATTGCGCAATGCGTCAACGCACCATACGCGCGCAAACAGCGATCGCGAATTTCCACCTCTGACGTTGCCATCATTTTCTCGCGTTCCCGATTTTCCAAGTCGCAAAGGCTGAGCATTGTTTCGTTCATTTGATCAAGCAATTCCATTTCCGAAAGCCCTAGCGTTCGCTCGTTGCTGATTTGATACAAATATCCTTCCGCCGTCGAGCCTTCGCCAAACGCGCCGCGAACAGTCAATCCACTCTTCCTTAAAGATGGCAAGAGTTTTTTCAATCCGCCGCTACGCGCAAAACCAGGCAAAAACATCATAACCGACGCGCGCATACCCGTACCGAGATTGCTGGGACAAGCCGTTAAATAACCCAACTTTTTATCAAACGCAAAGTCGAACATACTACCCAAGGATTCATCAACGGCGCTAATGCGTTCATAAGCCTTATACACGTCGTAATGATCGAAAATATATTGCAAGCGCAGGTGGTCTTCCTCGTTGACCATAATGGAAATGGCGTTGTCTTTGGACACAAACGCCGCACCGCGTTTACTGCGGCTGAGCGCAGGGCTGATCAAATGCGCTTCCTGCAAAAGATTGATTTCATCTTCTTGCAGTTCCTGCATATCGTATTTTTTAAATTCGTCCAATTCGTCCAAACCACGCTCGACGAGATATACAACGTCGGAGGCTTGCTGTTCGTCCATTTTCGCTGGAAAAGGAAATGCGGCAAAATTTCGCGCTAATCGGATTCGAGTGGAAATTACGGTTGATTGGATAAATCCGCTTTCCTTCTCCATACGAAATCCTCCTCTATTTCTGCATTCCTTTCCATACGAAGCAGTTTCGCTTCGTAATCTTCCGCCCCGACTGTATCCCCTTCCAAACGCAATTTTTCAACAAGCATCGTCAATTCTCGATACTGACGTTTGTATTTTGCCGCACGAACAGCTTCAGGGGAATCTTCCGAGGTTTCCTCTTGCGCGTATTCTATGTTTTCCAAAGGCGGGCGTTTGCCCACGTGCGCTTTTTGTTTTTGAAAAGAGATTACCATCGGCGTCAGTTTATATTTTAAAGTTTCGTAACAATACGCGCAACCTACAATCTTCTTGTTTTCAACCTCTTCCGCCGTCGTTCCGCAATATGGACAAGCAGAAAGTGTTCTGCCGCCCTCCGCCTCTTCTACGCCGATTTGTAAACGGTCGTAACATTCCAAGCATAAATGCTTTTGCTGTTTTACGTCATCTTGTACGTCTTCGTATGTCACCGCCGCGTCGTGTATATGACAATGTTCACACAACTTTCTTTTTAATTCCACTATAAATTCCCCTTTCGCCTTACCCGTTTATTTCTTCTTTGTTTTCCAACGTTTCAACGTCGGGGTTTTCTTTTGTAATTTCTTGTACTGTCTTTGGTTCTTTGCTCGTTCTTTTTTCTTTGAGCTTATAAAAAAGCGAACGGAAGAATACCCATAAAATTTCTAAAACCTGCAAAGGCACGCCTAAGAGAAAAATGCACCAAATACCGCTGTAATCCGCGCCAACTTGTTTACATATCAATCTTGCCGTTAAATAAATGGAGGTTAGCGACATCCATACCAACGTGGATACCGCTACGAAATTAAGCAATCTGTATTTCCAAATACTCGCATATACAATAATCAAAATGGCATTGACTGCTACGGCATAAATAAAGACAATCCACCATGCCCCCGACGGATTCCAAAGTCGAAGCACAACGAATAAAAACGTTGCAACAAGCCATACAAGTCCGCTGGAGAGTAACATAATCAGCCAATGCAAACCTATAGATTTTTGTTTTATTTCGGGTTCTTTCACGGGCTGCTCTTCACCAACCAATACGCTGAGCGTGACATTGTACAATTTTGCAAGCTGCAGCAACGTATAGACGTCGGGAATACCGTTACCAGATTCCCATTTTGAAACCGATTTGTCGGAATAGTTGATTTTTTCAGCAAGTTCAGCTTGGGTTAATCCCGCGGCCTTACGATAATATATTAAATTTTGAGCTATTTTCTTATTGATTTCGTTAGCATTTTCCATAATACTATAATACCACACTTTTTCGTCTTTCGTCAAGTAGGTATGACAATTTTTCTTTATTTTATATGGTCGCGCGCGTAGAAAACAAAAGCAAGCAGACCTTTCGACAAAAAAAGACGTACCCTTTGGGGATACGTCGTTTTTTGTTTTTATCAAAGAAGATTATTCTTCGCTACCTTCTTCGTTTTCTTCAGTGCTTTCAGTTTCTTGTTTTGCCTTCAATTTCGCCATTCTTGCATCCTTTCTTGCCTGCGCTTTCATTTCTTTCGTTACGATACGAGCAGCTGCAATACGGCTAGACATTTCCTGAGGTGTAGGAGGAACGAATGCGGAACCTTCTGCGTTTTCTTCGATGGTTTCATAACCAGCATCTCTTTCAAGAAGGGTTGCTTCCGTTTCTGCGTCGAACATATGAATGTGCTTTGCGTCGAATGCAAGTTCGATGATATCCTTCAATGCAACAATCGCACGGCTGGAAATCTTAGCAATCATCTGCGTGGAGTTGTCGATTACGGAGCTTTCTTTGTCTTCGTGATCAAGTTCGCAATAGATTTGCGTTTCAGCACCGAGTTTTTCGATAACTTCGATACGAGCCTGTACAATCGTGTCAGGAGAAGCTGCGATGAAGTTTTGATCTTGGTGGATATCTTCGGGACGAACGCCGAGAACGATTTGTTTACCGGTATCAAGGTATTCGTTGATATTCTTAATTCTGTCAACTACGCTTTGAGGGAGCAAAATCTTGTTGCCGCCAACGAAGTTTACATATACATTACCAGCTTCGGAAGTAAGCGTGGATTCTCTGAAGAAGTTCATCTGAGGCGTACCGATGAAGCTTGCAACGAAAAGGTTGATGGGATAATCGTACAAGTTCTGAGGGGTATCTACCTGCTGCATGAAACCGTCTTTCATAACAACGATTCTCGTACCCATCGTCATAGCTTCGATCTGGTCGTGCGTTACGTAGATGAACGTCGTAGCAAGACGAGCGTGAAGTTTGGAAATTTCCGTTCTCATCGAAGCACGAAGTTTTGCGTCGAGGTTGGACAAAGGTTCGTCGAGCAAGAATACCTTGGGTTCACGAACGATCGTACGGCCGAGCGCAACACGTTGTCTTTGACCACCGGACAATGCCTTGGGCTTTCTGGAAAGGTAATCAGTGATACCGAGAATTTCAGCCGCAGCCTTAACCTTTTGGTCAATGATTTCCTTGGGTACCTTACGGAGTTTCAAACCGAACGCCATGTTGTCATATACGGACATATGAGGATACAACGCGTAGTTCTGGAATACCATCGCGATGTCTCTGTCCTTGGGAACAACATCGTTCACAAGTTTGCCGTCAATGTAAAGTTCACCGGAAGAGATTTCTTCCAAACCTGCGATCATACGAAGAGTCGTAGATTTACCGCAACCGGAAGGTCCTACCAATACGATGAATTCTTTGTCTCTGATTTCAAGACAGAAATCAAAAACTGCCTGTACACCGGAAGGGTACACTTTGTTAATGCCTTTCAGCGAAAGTCCTGCCATATTATTTTCCTCCAATTTGGCTTATCAATTTTTCATTACTAACATTTTACTATATTTTTTGTTTTTTTACAATGGGCAAAATCCACAAACTTGTCCGCCCCTATTGTATAGTTTGCACAAACAAAACCTGTTTTTGTGACGTTTTGCATGTTTACGGCAAAATTTTTCCCGTCGAGAGATACATTTCGTACCATTCTTCACGAGTGAGCTCTACGTCCGCCGCCATACAAAATTCTTTCATGTGGTTAGGGGAAGTCGTACCCGAAACTACTTGTTTAAACGCGGGGTGACGCAATATCCAAGCGCACGCAATCGTAGCTGGCGTACAGTTGTATTTTTCCGCGAGTTGTTCCATCTTTGCATTGACTTGCGGGAATTTTTCTTTATCGAAAATCGAACCTTCAAAAAATCCGTATTGCAAGGGCGACCATGCCTGTATCGCTATCTTATTCGCGCGGCAAAATTCCATCGCGTCGCCTGCCCTGGACAGCGATTCGTCTTTGTACATATTGACGTTAAAGCCTGCGTCGATCATAGGGGTATGCAAAATGGAAGCTTGCAATTGATTTGCCACCATTTCAATCCCTTCGTTTTTGAAAAGTTGCATTTGTCCCGCAGAAAAATTGCTGACGCCAAACGCGCGCACTTTGCCTTCTTCTTTCAACCGGGCGAACGCCTCCATAACCTCTTCCGGCTCTACCAGCGTATCAGGACGGTGTAAAAGTAAAACATCAATATATTCCGTATTCAAGCGTTTCAAACTCGCGTCCACGCAAGAAAGAATATAGTCCTTGGAAAAATCAAAACGTGTGATCGAGCCATCGGGTTCTTTACGAATCCCGCACTTTGTTTGTAAAATATACTGATTTCTGGGGATTTCCAAATCTCGAATGGCTACGCCAAAAATGCGTTCGCAATCGCCGCCGCCGTACACGTCTGCCAAATCAAACATATTGACGCCTGCACTCATGCATTCGATCATAACCTTTTCCGTCTGTCGTAAGGGTTTGTCCGCAATACGCATACAACCCATAACAATCCTTGACGCTTTGATATCCTCGCGCAAATCGCAATATTTCATGAAGTCATCCTCCTATTTTTTCTTATTCTTTAAAAGGCGCGTAATATTCCGAATTTTTTTCGATTTTTACCCTGCCTTGCATGTAGTCAACAAGCTCCGCGCAAAAACCTTCTTCCTCTTTCTTTTTAACCGCTACGCAAAACCGAACGTCCGCGCCGTAATCCGATGAAAGCAGGGAGCAGGTATGCGTTGAAATGAATTTTTGCGCACTATCAATGCCTGTATAATCGACGTTGATGAATAGTTCGCTACACATCTCCAAAACGCGAATATCCGCTCCATCGAGGTTCTCCGCCGCAGAGGAAGAATATGCGCGCACCAAACCGCCTGCACCGAGTTTAATTCCACCGAAATACCGCACGACCGCCACCGCCGTTTCGTATAATTTCTTGGCTTTCAGCACTTCTAAAATAGGAACGCCTGCCGTGCCTTGCGGTTCTCCGTCATCTGAAAAACGTTGTAAGTTTCCCGTTTTATCCGAGATAAAAGCAAAACAAACGTGTGTGGCAAGAGAATGTTTTGAACGGATTTCCGCAATAAATGCCCTCGCCTCCTCCTCGCTTTCCACGTGCGCGGAATAGGTGAGAAATCGGGATTTTTCTATAATCTTTTCACTCTCGTGACGGGCAAAGACCGTACGTACCGATTTTTCCATGTTCGTTTGCTTCCTTTTTTGATATCTCTTTAATGAAGAAAACGCGCAAATACGCCGCTACGACGTATATACGCGTTTCGTTTTCTTATTTTACTACGATTTTAAGGTGTACTTTCTTACCCTTATGCAACACAAACTCGGTTGCGGGGATAGGCATATTCGCGTCGGTCACTTTAGTTTCATCCACCGAAACACCGCCCTGTTCAATCAAACGACGAGCTTCGCCTTTGGATTTTGCAACCCCTGCCGCTACCATAGCGTCCACAACCGTCGCAACGTCCGTCACTTCTTTCGTCAAAAGTTCCGCATCCGCACCGCCAAACGCTGCTTTTGCTTGGCTTTGTGCAAGGTTAGCCTTTTCTTCACCATGAACTTCTTTCGTAAGCTCGTAAGCGAGAACTTCTTTTGCTTTATTGATGCGTTCGTCTTTGTGCGCGCACAGTTCGTTGATTTGTTCAAGAGGCAAGAACGTGAGCAATTTCATACATTTTTCCACGTCTTCGTCTGCCGTATTTCTCCAATATTGATAGAATTCGTAAGGTGTCGTTTTGTTTTCGTCAAGCCATACCGCACCCTTTGCCGTCTTGCCCATTTTCTTGCCGTCCGACGTCGTTAAAAGGGTAAACGTCATGGCAAACGCAGGCTTTTGTTCCTTGATGCGGATCAAATTTGCGCCAGCAAGGATATTGCTCCATTGATCGTCGCCGCCAAGTTCGAGAGAACAGCCGTATTCACGATGCAATACAAGGAAATCGTATGCCTGCATCAACATATAGTTGAATTCCAAGAAGGAAAGGCCTCTATCCAATCTCTGTTTGAAACATTCCGCCGTCAACATTCTGTTTACGGAGAAATGCGCGCCGATTTCACGAAGGAAGTCAATATAATTGAGATTCATCAGCCAATCGCCGTTGTCCACGATAATCGCTGCGTTTTCACCTTCAAAATCTACGAAACGAGACATTTGCTTTTTGAAGCATTCGACGTTGTGACGAATAGTTTCTTTCGTCATCATTGAACGCATATCCGTTCTACCCGAAGGATCGCCAACCATTGCCGTACCGCCACCAATCAAAATGATGGGCTTATGCCCTGCTTGTTGCATATGATGCATTGCAATAAGTTGCATAAAGTGTCCTACATGCAAGGAATCTGCCGTGGGATCGAAACCAATATAAAAAGGTACGCTCTCATTTCCAAGTTTTTCGTACAATTCTTCTTCAAACACCGTCTGTTTGACAAAACCTCTCGCACGGAGAGTGTCCATTACGTTGGTCGCCATATCTATATTCTCCTTTTATAGATAAATTTTCTTTTGTCATCGTTTATTTTACCATTTTTGTCCTGGAATTGTCAAGCGTTTGATGATATTTTCTAAGCGTTCCAAGCGTTTTGCAAGTAAGTTTTCTTGCCTTTTTGTTCTTTTTGTCTATTTTTGACGGTGTTTGTCGAAAAACTTGACAAGTTCTGTCATATATGATAGAATTTAGAAAAATTTTCCATTTTTGTGGTTTGATACATGAAATACACTCTGCTTTTAAAAATTTTATTCGATTTATTAGGCAAACGAAAAGTGACGGCGAGTTACCTTTCCGAAAAATACGATATCTCCCCTCGAACTGTGTATCGATACGTGGAAGAGTTGGCAAAAGTCGCGCCTGTGTACGTCAAACGCGGTCGGGACGGTGGTGTATATATTGCCGATAATTATAAATTGCCGATGGGGTTTATGACGGAAAAAGAATACGATGCTGTAATTGAGGCATTAAACGCTGCGTACGCAAGAACGACGGAAGAGCGTTTTTTGCAGGCAAAACGTAAAATTTCCGCGCAGGAAAAGACGGAAGCAAACGAGTTAGTTTTCGTGGGCCGTACTGAGGATATTTTTATAGACGGCGGTACATGGGGCGCAACGAAAGGATATTTTGACAAAGTTAGAGCTTTACGGGAATGTATTCGTGAAAAGAAAATTGCCGACGTTTTGTTTTTTATAAAAAACGAACCGCCTATGCTTAGAAAAATCGAGCCGCACGTACTTGTTTTTACCAAAAACGCGTGGTATGTGTATGCGTTTTGTCATAAGCAACGCTCCTTTGCCTTGTTTCCCGTCGGAAAAATACTGTCCATATTAAAAACGGACGAACGGTTTATCCGACGCCCTTTTGCGGACACGGATATTCAACCGCCCATAAAGCAAGCGACACCAAATATAGAAGTGGAACTCGAAATTGCCGATGACGCATTATCAGAGGCACAAGCATGGCTTGGTGCGGATTACTTGGAGCAAAAGGATAAAAAATGGCACGCCGTTTTTACTGCGGCTAATGAGGAAATCCTTGCAAAATGGATTGTAGGATTGGGCGGAAACGTCAAGGTACTCTCCCCTTCCTCCTTGATTAAAAAAGTAAAAAAACTCGCAAAAGAAACACTTTCTCTATACGTATAATATTTACTCCGCCACACGTGTTTAAAACACCAAGGCGGAGTTCCTTTTTCTCGTTTTTTGGGAATATCCGTAAAAATCGGCGGCTATACTATATAGAGAACATTTTTTGGAGTGGGATATGAACAAGATACTGTTTACAGGCGGTGGAAGCGCGGGGCACGTGATCCCCAACCTTGCGTTGATGGAAGAAATTTTATCCGCGGATATGGCGGACGTTTGTTATATGGGTACGAATGGAATCGAAAAACAACTGGTTTCGGAGTGGAAAGTCCCCTATTTTCAAATCGAATGTCCGAAACTTATTCGCGGACATGGGTGGGGCATTTTAAAACGCAACCTTAAAATTCCCACGCAATTTCTCCATGCCGTAAAACAAGCAACCGAAGGATTGAAAATTTATAAACCTGACGTCGTATTTTCCAAAGGCGGCTACGTAGCGTTGCCCGTTATATTTGCCGCAAAAAAATTAAAAATTCCTTGTCTTACCCATGAGAGTGATTTTTCCGTTGGGCTTGCCAACCGTATTATTGCAGGAAAATGCAAACACGTATTCACTTCCTTTCCCGAAACAGCGTCCTCCGTTCGCCACGGAAAATATAGCGGTGCCCCTATTCGACGTAGTATTCTTTCCGCCTCGCGCGCGGAAGCAAAACGAAAATTTGGGATCGGTTTTCAAGAAAAAACTTTATTGATTTTCGGTGGTGGTAGCGGTAGCACCGCCATCAATGAAGCCATACGAAAAAATATAAAAACATTGACGGAAAAATACGTCGTGTTGCACGTTTGCGGCAAAAATAACGTCGTGGATTGTAATATAAAAAACTATCTACAATTCGAATTCATCTCGGACATGGGTGCGGCTTACGCAGCAGCCGATATGATTGTCTCCCGATCGGGCGCGGGTACGGTGTTTGAAATTTTGGCTCTTCAAAAGCCCACCCTCTTCATTCCACTCGAAGGACAAACACGCGGCGACCAAAAAGAGAACGCGGAATATTTCTTAAAAAAAGGACTTTGTCACGTGCTTTCACAAAAGGATTTAGAGCGTTTACCCGAAGAAATTGAAAAAACGTTTGCTGACGAGCGTTTGAAAGAATGTTTAAAAAATAGCAACGTTTTGATCGGCAACGAAATTATTTTACGAGAAATCCACGCCCTGCTACCTTAATATGAACCGCTTTAACGAATACGCTTTGCCAAGTTATAAAAACAAAAAACACCGACATAAACACAGAAAGAAAAAATTAATTTTCGCTCTTGTTTTGACGGCAATTTTTGCAGTAATTTTATTTACCTATTTCCAGCGAAACGTTACTCGCGTTTTAATTTCCATCAGCGAAGCGACCATGCGCGCTAGTACGACGATTGCAGTCAACGACGCCGTGTATTATACGTTGAGCGACGATATGCGTTACGAAGACCTTGTCAATATTACTCGCAACGAGAGTGGCGACATCATTGCCGTTGCCGCAAACCCCTTAAAAATCAATAAAATTGCGCGTGACACCGCATCCATTTCACAATCCAACCTCAAAAATTTGAGTTTAAACGGTATCCCCGTACCCCTTGGTGCTTTGACGGGAATAGAGGCCTTTGCAGGGCTTGGCCCAAGTATTTATTTCCGTATTATCCCCGTCAGCAGCGTGTCTTGCGATTTTTCTTCCGCCTTTGAAAGTGTGGGCATCAACCAAACCAAACATTCCATTTATTTAAACGTGATTGCGGATATTAGCATCGTTATGCCCTCGCGGACGGAAAATTTCGCCGTTGTTACGGAAATACTCGTTGGAGAGTCCGTCATTGTCGGATCTGTCCCCGATGCCTATTTACAATCGGATATTTTTGGCAATAAACCCGATCTCTCCCCTTGAACTCTTCCTTTCTTTTTAATTCTTTTTACTGCGGGATTTAAAAATCATTGCCGTTAAAAAGGAAAAAATCACCGCAGCGGAAATCCCCGCGCTTGCGGCGCTCAACGCGCCCGTGAATGCACCAAATAATCCCTTTTGCGCCCCCTTGATCGCGCCATTTGCTAACAAGTACCCAAAACCGCTGATGGGAACGGTTGCACCCGCGCCTGCAAAATCCACGAGGTATTGATATAATCCCAAACCTTGTAACGCAACGCCCGACAACATAAATAATACCAAAATTTTCCCTGCCGTCAAATCGGTGAAATTGATGACCACTTGCGCAATCATACATATTAAACCGCCCACTGCAAACGCTTTGATAAAGCTCCAAAAAATTTCTATATACGTTTCAAACATTTTCTTTCTCCTTACAAAATTATTTTGTGAGAAATGTGTTCGCTTTATACAAACATAACTTCCCTCAACGTTTTTTTGTTGGGGAAGTTTTTTTTGTAAAATTTACATTATTTTAATAAAAAAATGCAGTCATAACGTTGACACTTTCAAGGAAATATTGTATAATAACCCTGTATGATTTAATTTATACTTTTACTACAATGAAGGAGGGCTACTATGGCTCATTTACAAGAGGCGGCTGTCAAAAAAATCAACGAAATTTGCGACAGATACGTCAATGAAAAAACTCCGCTTATGATGATCCTGAGTGATATCCAAAAGGAATATGGTTACATTCCTCTGGAAGTGCAGGAAATCGTTTCCGAAAGAACGGGCGTTTCGGTCGCTGAAATTTACGGCGTCGTTACCTTTTATTCGTTCTTCTCGCTTACGCCTAAGGGAAAATACGTAATCGGCGTATGTTTGGGTACGGCTTGTTACGTAAAAGGCGCTCAACAGATCATCGATAAATTCTCTGAAATCATCGGTATCAAACCAGGCGAAACTTCCGCGGACGGTTTGTTCACTTTGGACGCTTTGCGTTGTATCGGCGCGTGTGGTATTGCTCCTGCCGTTACTATCAACGGTAAAGTGTATCCCAAATTGACCGTAGACGCTGTTCCTAAAATCGTAGATGAATATAAAGCAATGGAGGCAAACGACTGATGATTAAGAATTTTCAAGAATTAGATCAGATGTACAACAAATGCGCGTCTTGCCTCAACGGTAAATTCACTGGCGAAGACGGCAAAAGACATATCGTGCTTTGCGGCGGTACGGGTTGTATCTCCTCGAGATCGGACGAGATCACTGCGGAATTTAAAAAGCTCGTAGAAGAAAACAATATGCAGGACAAAGTGACCGTAAACCAAGTAGGTTGCTTTGGGTTCTGTTCCCAAGGGCCTTTCGTAAAGATTTATCCCGAAGATACTTTGTACCGTTTGGTGCAAATCGAAGACGTTGCGGAAATCTTTGAAAAGGATATTAAAAACGGCGAAGTTATCGACCGTCTTTTGTACGTAGATCCCAACACCGCAGAAAAAGTTACCAAACAAGAAGATATCAATTTCTATAAAAAACAAGTGCGTGTAGCGCTTCACGGTTGCGGTAGTATTGACCCTGAAAATATCAACGAAAGCCTTGGCGCAGGTGCTTTTAAAGGTCTTGCGCGCGCTTTGCAGATGGATAGAGCGGAAGTTATTCAAGAAGTGCTTGAATCTGGGCTTCGCGGCCGCGGTGGCGGTGGGTTCCCTACGGGTAGAAAATGGCAGTTTGCTTACGCGCAACCCGAAGGCGAAAAATACGTAGTATGTAACGGCGACGAAGGCGACCCTGGTGCGTTCATGGATAGATCTATCCTCGAAGGCAACCCCCTCGCTGTTATTGAAGGTATGATGATTGCAGGGTATGCAATCGGCGCGCAAAACGGTTATTTCTACGTTCGCGCGGAATACCCTATCGCTGTAAACAGATTGAAACTTGCCGTACAACAAGCGGAAGAATTGGGCTTGTTGGGTGATAATATTCTCGGTACGGATTTCTCGTTTAGAGTACATATCCGTCTTGGCGCAGGCGCGTTCGTTTGCGGTGAAGAAACGGCTCTTTTAAACTCTATCGAAGGTCAGAGAGGTATGCCTCGTCCCCGTCCCCCTTTCCCTGCTGTAAAAGGACTTTGGGATAAGCCCTCCATCATTAACAACGTAGAATCGTTGGCTTGTGTACCTTTCATTTTGCGCGAAGGCAAAGACGCGTTTGCAAAATTTGGCACGGAAAGATCTAAGGGCACGAAAGTATTCGCACTCGGCGGTAAAATCAACAACGTTGGTTTGGTGGAAATCCCTATGGGTACGACGCTCCGCGAACTGATTTATGATATCGGTGGTGGCATTCCCGACGGAAAACAGTTCAAAGCTATTCAAACGGGCGGTCCTTCGGGCGGTTGTTTGACTGCGGAAGACCTTGACACGCCTATCGACTTCGACAACCTTGTTGCGAAGGGTTCAATGATGGGTTCGGGCGGCGCAATCGTTATGGACGAAGACAACTGTATGGTTGACGTTGCAAAATTCTATATGGAATTCATCTGCGACGAATCGTGCGGTAAATGCACCCCTTGCCGTATCGGTACGAAGAGAATGCTTGAAATTCTCACTCGTATCACCGACGGTAAAGCTACGATGGATGACCTTACTGAATTGGAAGAATTGGCGGAAAACATCAAGAGCAACTCCCTTTGCGGTCTTGGTCAAACAGCGCCGAACCCCGTACTTTCCACTTTGAAACATTTCAGAGAAGAATACGTAGCGCATATCGTGGATAAGAAATGCCCCGCGCATATTTGTAAGAATTTGATGCAGTACGTGATTGAATCGGATAAGTGTTTCGGTTGCGGCGTTTGCGCGAGAGCTTGTCCCGTTGGCGCGTTCGTAAAAACGGACTACGTTGCGCCTGGCAAGAAATTGCCTGCTTACGCGGTTGATCAAAACAAGTGTATCAAGTGCGGTATGTGTATTGCCTCCTGTAAATTCAAGGCAATCGTGAAAAAGTAAGCGGAGGTGAAATCATGGCGAAAGTAAATATTAAAATTGAAGGTATTCCTTTTGAAGTAGAAGCCGGCTTGACAATTTTGGAAGCAGCGAAAGCATGCGGTTTTGAAATCCCCTCCCTTTGCGCTTTTAATCACGGCGAATGTTCCAAGGGTTCGTGCCGTGTGTGCTTGGTAGAAGCTACGGGCGCGAGAGGTTTGGTTGCATCCTGCGTATATCCCGTTGCGGAAGGCATGGAAATCACGATTTCTTCCCCCAAAGCAACAGCAGCAAGAAGAACTTCCGTAGAACTTCTTCTTTCTAACCACAATAAAAATTGCCAACAATGCGAAAAGAACGGCAAGTGTGAATTATTGCACGTAGCTAAGGTCACGGGCGCGCGCGATAATATGTATCAGGGCGAACAAACACCTGTTACTGTGGATAAACTTACCCCTTCTATCGTGAGAGATACGTCCAAATGTATCCTTTGCGGTAGATGCGTGGAAAGATGTAAAAATGCGCACGGACTTGGTATTCTCGGTTTTGAAAAACGTGGCTTCAATACCATCGTTGCTCCTGCGGAAAATAGAAGTTTTGGAAAATCCCCTTGTATTTTCTGTGGTCAATGCGTCAGCGTTTGCCCTACGGGCGCGTTGATGGAAGTTTCCGAAATCGATAAAGTGGACGCGGCTATGAAAGCAGGTAAGTACGTCGTTGTACAAACTGCTCCTGCTGTTAGAGCGGCTTTGGGTGAAGAATTTGATATGCCCATCGGCACGCTTGTAACAGGTAAAATGGTTGCGGCATTGAAACGTCTTGGGTTTAAGAAAGTGTTCGACACCAACTTTGCGGCAGACCTTACGATTATGGAAGAAGCTACGGAATTATTAGACCGTATGCAAAACGGCGGCAAGTTGCCTATGATCACTTCTTGTTCGCCTGGTTGGGTCAATTATGCGGAATATAACTACGGTGATCTTCTCCCCCACGTTTCTTCCTGCAAATCCCCCCACCAAATGTTCGGTGCGATTTTAAAGAGCTACTATTGTGAAAAGAACGGCATTGACCCCAAAGATATGTACGTGGTTTCCATTATGCCTTGTACGGGTAAAAAAGCGGAAAAGGAAAGACCTGAACTTTCCGTAAACGGTCTTAAAGACGTTGACGCTGTTTTGACGACGAGAGAACTCGCAAAATTGATCAAGCGTTCGGGTATCAATTTCACAAAACTTCCCGATGCGGAATTTGATAACGATATCGTTGGCGAATACACGGGTGCATGCGTTATCTTCGGTGCGACGGGCGGCGTTATGGAAGCGGCGCTTCGTACGGCGGCATTTAAGCTCACTGGGGAAGAGCTTGCGAAAGTGGAATTGACGGAAGTTCGTGGCTTTGATGGTATTAAATCTGCTACTTATACGATTGCAGGCAAAGAAATTAAAGTTGCCGTTGCACACGGTATGAAATACGCGAAAGTGCTTCTTGACCAAATCAGAGAAGGCAAGAGCGAATATCATTTCATCGAAATCATGGGTTGTCCCGGCGGTTGCATCGCAGGTGGCGGTCAGCCTTACGTAAAACCTTGTTTCTTGCCCAACGAAGACGCGGATATTTTGGATACCTACAAGGCAAAGCGAGCTGCGGCATTGTATCGCGAAGATGAATCGAAGGCTTTGCGCGCTTCGCATAAGAACCCTCAAATTATTGAATTGTATGAGAAATTCCTGGGTGAACCTAATTCGCATAGGGCGCATGAATTGTTGCATACGACTTATGCGACAAAAGAAAAATACAGCGATTGATTGTAGATTATTGGCAATATCGTAAATACGCAAAAACCTCTTCTTTTACGAAGAGGTTTTCTTTTTATTCTACGTTTTCTATAGCAACTGCATGAGCAATTCCAGGAATACTCTCCCCTTGTCCGCTCGAAACCGTCGATAAAAGTGCGCCCGTTGCCACAAAAAGCACTTTGTTGAGCTCTCGTTTTTTTAATTTGTCCATGATATAAGAATTGAAAACGACTGCGCTGCAACCTGCGCCGCTACCGCCTTGAAATTCCTTTTCAATGACTTTATAAATAATTTCGCCGCAATCCACGTGATTGCCTGTAATATCCACTCCCTTTTCCCACGTGAGATCTTTTAAAATACGGCTGCCCAAAGCTCCCAAATCCCCCGTGACAATCAGATCGTAATAATCAGCGTTTCTGCCCGTATCTTTTAGATGTTGCAAAATCCCAAGGGATGTACTAGGACTCATTGCGGCACCCATATTATTTACGTCCGTAATGCCATAATCTACGACTTTCCCAAACGTTGCCGACGTGATTGCAGGCGCATTTTTTAAATCATTATCCCCACCCATGTCCGCGATTAGCGCACCACCTGCGCCCGTGACCGTCCATTGGGCTTGCGGCGGACGAGTGTTTCCTAGTTCCAAAGGATAACGGTATTGTCGTTCTGCAGAAGAAAAATGACTGCCCGTTGCCGCGATAATTTTTTTATAATATCCTGCGTTGACAAACGCCGCCGCAATCGCCAAACTTTCCGCCATAGTGGAACACGCTCCGTACACACCCAAAAAGGGAAAATCGTAATCGCGCGCCGCAAAAGATGCGGAAATAATTTGATTAAGCAAATCACCTGAAATGAGTAAATCCACGTCCTTTTCTTCCAAGCGTGCGTTTTGGATTGCTTGTGAGATTGCATAGGAAAGCATTTTACATTCCGCCTTTTCGTACGTACTTTCCCCAAACATATCGTCAGTTAGCGCTTTATCGACGTATTTACCGACAACTCCTGCGCATTCTTTCGGCCCTGCAATCGTTCCCGTTGCCACAATTCTCGGTTTGTTTTTAAAAAAGATTGTTTGCATCTCTTTCCCCTCGCGTTTATAAAAACAAATAAATAATCCCAACGATTGTGCCTGCTAACACACCGTAAACGATAATTGGGCCTGCAACAATGAACATTTTTGCCGCCAAACCGTACACAAGCCCTTCCGTTTTAAATTCAATCGCAGGCGAGGCAACGCTGTTGGCAAACCCCGTAATGGGTACAATCGAACCCGCGCCTGCATTCCTACCAATTCGGTCGTAAACACCAAAACCTGTCAATAGCGTGCCTAAAAAAATTAAAATCACGCTGACTGTTCCTGCAAGCTCGTCACCGCTCAATCCTGCCACCTCTTCTAACATAATTCGTAAAAACTGCCCGATAACACAAATGAAACCGCCTACGATAAACGCTCGAAAACAGTTTTTAAAATGTTGCGTCGGTGGATCAAACGAATTGACGTACGCTATATAATTCTTATTGTAATTCTCTCTATTTTTACCCGTCATCGCGTACCTGCCCCCTTCTTTTTGTATTTTCAATCCCACACGGAAAGCACGTTTCCCTTTCTTCCCGCGTTCGTATTTCCGTTTCGTACACTTTGATTTTTTCCATAGGAACAGTTTGCGAATATTCTCGTTTTTTATACAAAAAAAACTGCCCTTCCGTTTTGGGAAGAACAGTTTTTAATAACAACCTTATTATTTTACATTTTATTGCGTTCAACAAACGCGCGCGCCAATGTCACCTCGTCTGTGTATTCGATTTCTGAACCGATAGGAATACCATGTGCCAAGCGCGTAACCGTAATATCGAACGGTTTGATGAGCTTTGCGATATACATTGCCGTTGCATCACCCGAAACGTCGGGATTTGTTGCTACGATTACTTCTTTCACTTCACCGTCCTGCAAACGCGTCAACAGCTCTTTTATACGGATATCATTAGGCCCAACCCCTGCAAGCGGATCAATTACGCCATGTAAAACGTGATAAACACCCTTAAATTCACGTAATTTTTCAATCGCCGCCACGTCTTTAGGTTCTTTAACAACACAAATGGAACTTCTGTCCCGATCACGACAAATCGCGCAGGTTTCTTCCTCCGTGAAATTGCCGCAAACGCGACAGTATTTTACTTTTTTCTTGACGCCTAAAATCGCCTCAGCAAATTCGCGAGCTTCCTTTTCGGGCATATCGATAATTTTATAGGCGTATCTTTGCGCCGTTTTTTTTCCTACGCCGGGGAGTTTAGAAAACTCATTAATTAACCGACCGATAGGTTCGATAAAAATTTCCATGGATTAAATCATTCCCCCAAGCGCGCCCATGTCGCCGTATTTGCCCATTTTTTCCTCGTAAACTTTGTCTGCTTTTGCATAGCCGTCGTTGATCGCAGCCATAATCAAGTCTTCCAACATTTCCACATCCGTGGGGTCTACGATGCTTTCATCAAGTTCGATACCGTTAATGATTTTTTTCGCATTCATATACACAACAACCGCTTCACTTGCCGCCGTGCCTACGATTTCCCAATCGTCCAAAAGTTCCGCGGTTTTCTCCATTTCTTCCTGCATTTTTTGCGCTTGACGCATCAAGTTTTGCATATTGTTGTTTCCGCCTTTAAATCCTGCCATAAGTATTTTTCCTCCGAAATTATATATTATGATTTTTTATTATCTTATTTTACGTCCACTTTAATACCGCCGAACGTTTCTTTGATTTCATTCAGCTGCTTATTAAAAACGTCCGCTTGTTTTCCACGAATACGGATATCATATCCACCGACCTCAATGCCCATTCCTTCAAACGCTTGCTTGATGAGCGCCGCGTGATCTTCTTTATTCAATGAGCGGTAAATCGTGTCGCTGGTTGTGTATAACACAAACGTTTCGCCCTCATATTCGCTGTCTAGATCCATACAAAGCGTCAATAATACACCGCTTCTTGCAATCTTTCTAATGCTGCGCAAAAATGCACCAAACGTCGCTTTCGCATCTCCTCGCGCCGCTGGCTTGATAACGCGGGGCACAGGCTTTTCGTTCGTAGATTGTACGTGAGGCGTTGGTTCTATTTTAGGTTCTTCTTTTGAAGCAAATCCCGTATCAAAATACACGTTTCCGCCCGTTTCACTCTCGTCAGGCGGAGCGTCCAAAGCGGGTGGAACTTCGTCCTCGTAAACAGGTTCTTCCACCTTCGCAATCGGCTGTGCTTTTACGGGCTGTTTCACGGCTTGTTTGATAGGCGTTTCTAACGTAGGCGTTGCATTTGCAGTCGCGTTCGACTCGTACATACCCCCTGCATTTGCCACAACAACGCCGTTTTCGAGTCTTTTTTCCAACTCGGAAATACGGGCAATCAAGGACTCGATATCATAGTCCGCTTGCGGCATACTTGCTTTCATCACCGCCGTTTCAAAAAGGATACGCGGTGATGCGGAATATTTCAAATCCGCCTCTACGTTTGCAAAAATTTCCGTCACGCGAAGAAGTCTATGACCGTCCGTAGCTTTGGCTACGCCAGCCACCATTTTATACATTTCATCGGGAAACGCCAAAATTGTTTGACCGTCGCGGCAGGTTTTCGCCACCGCGCACGCATTGAGAAAATTCATAACGTCTTTCAACAACATTCCAACACTTTTGCCTGCGGATAAAAAGGTTTCCGCTTTTTCAAACGCCGCGCCTGCGTCGCTTGTCAAAACTGCATGGCAAAGTTTTGCGACTTCCGCAAAATCCGCATTGCCAAGCACCGTATTTACGTCGGCATATGTTAATTTTCCGCTCGTGTACGATGCGCAAGTGTCCGCAATCGAGAGCATATCTCGAACGCTCCCCGCGCCTGCGCGCGCAATCGCGGCAATCGCTTCGTCGTCGTATTTTTTTCCGATTTGATCGAACACGAAACGGAGTCTGTTTTCCAAATCTGCCTGCGGAATCAATTTAAAATCAAAACGCATACAACGCGATAAAATAGTCGCGGGGATTTTTTGCGATTCCGTTGTCGCCAACACGAACACCGCGTGCGCGGGCGGTTCTTCCAACGTCTTTAACAGTGCGTTGAACGCCCCAGGAGAAAGCATATGCGCTTCGTCGATAATATATACTTTGTATCTACCCGCTACGGGGGGATATTGCACTTTTTCGCGCAAATCACGCATCTCATCCACGCCGTTGTTGGACGCCGCGTCGATTTCTGTAATATCCAAGTTGGACGGATCTTTGAGCGCCTTACACGTAGCGCATTTTCCACAAGGAGAACCGTCCACGGGGCTTTCGCAGTTGATTGCCGCCGCTAAAATTTTAGCGATACTCGTTTTACCCGTTCCGCGAGGGCCGCAGAAAAGGTACGCGTGACCAATCCTGTCCGTATCAATCTGATTTTTCAATACCGTAACGATATGTTCTTGCCGAACGACGTCGTTCAACGTCGAAGGGCGAAACATGCGATATAATGCCAAATACGCCATCTTTTCCTCCTCGCTTAACGTTTTAATACTTGTTGTAATTTTTTCTTACTGCGTTGGATTGCATTGTCCACGCTTTTGGGCGTTTTCCCTGTCGCCTCGCAGATCTCGGCGCAGGTCATACCATCCATGTACATCGTTGCAATTTTAAATTCAAAATCGGAAAGAACACGACTCATAGTTTGTTTAAACTCTCGTCTATCGTCGCTTAAAATAAGCACGTCTTCGGGGCTTAATCCTGAAAATACCCATTCTTCGTCCAGTGGCAATACCCCGCCCTCCGTCGGGCTGTTCTTCCGCGCCGAAGTTTTGACTGCATCCACGATACGGCGATACACGCAAAGATAGGCAAAATTTTTAAAACTTCTACCGTCCTCTTTCTTTTTGTAATCCCCGATCGCATGATATAAACCGATCATGCCTTCCTGAATCAAATCTTCCGTTTCTCCGCCCACAAGGAAAAATCCACGCGCAATACCGCGCACAAGCCCTGCATGCTTTAACAGCAGTTCTTCCGTGGCTTGCTTGTCCCCATTTTGCGAGAGCTCTACAAGCTCCTCGTCCGATTTTTTCAGGTTGATTTCCGCCATATTTTTCCTTTTCTTGAACGCTTGATTTTATAATCTATTGCGTACAACTTCGTACGCCGCAATCCCCAAAGCAACTGATGCGTTGAGGGAGTTTACTTTCCCCTGCAAGGGAATGGACAAAATTTTATCGCATTTTTCTTTCGTCAAACGTTTTACGCCGCTATCCTCGCCGCCGACGATTAGCGCTACGTTACCCAAAAAGTTTTCACGATAAATATCCTCGCCGCCTGCTTCCAAAGCGTACACCCAATAACCTTCTTTTTGCAACTTTTCCACTGCTTGATTTAAGTTGGGAACTTTTGCGACCTTCATATGTTCCGCCGCGCCTGCGGAAATACGGATTACGCTCTCCGTTACGGACGCACTACCCGATTTGGGAATAACGACACCGTCCGCGCCTGCACATTCTGCCACACGAATAATACTGCCGAGGTTATGCACGTCCTCGATTCCATCGCAAAGCACGATAAATCCGCCTTTTTCGCTTTTCTTTTCCGCGATCATATCGTCGAGATCGTAATATTCATAATCGGTAGTAAAAGCAATAACGCCTTGGTGACGGTGCGTTTCGCTCTCCTTATCCAACACTTGTTTATCGACGAATTGCACGCGGATATTCTTCCTACGCGCTTCCGCAAAAATCAAGCCAAGAGAGCCCTGCGCGCCTTTTTCCAACAAAATTTTATCGATGTTTTTTTCCGTTTTCAGCAGTTCAATAACCGCGTTTCTTCCTTCCGTTTTCATAATATTATCCTCTTCCGCAAGGGCGTAATGCCTTTACTTGTTCATGTTTTTCAAAGGTTTCGGGCGCACTTTGCGCTAATAATTCTTTAATCCTATCGTGATCGCCAACCAAATACAAAAAGCCGAGCACCGCTTCAAAACCCGTCGAACGATTGTATTCTCTTTGTGATGCACTTTTTGCTTTCGTGCCTTTTTTGGCATTTCTGCCACGACGAAAAATCGCTTCTTCCTCTTCCGTAAACAAAGGTTGCAATTTATCTAAAAATTCGCTTTGGCCTTTGGCGGATACCACACGCGCGGCAACGTCTTGCAACTGTCCTACTTTACCAATCCCCGAAAGCGTCAATCTTTCGCGGACGTAAACCGAATACACCGCGTCCCCTACGAACGCCAACGTAACGGGACTAATCTGTGTTGCCTGTTGTCTGGTTAAAGGCTCTCTTTCCGTAAACACTTTTTCGCCTCCGATAATCTTTACCTGATATTATATCATAATAGAGAGAAAATTTCAAGCGATTATGCGTTATTTTTCTCTTTAGAGAAAAAATCCGCGTTATTGATGCGCGGATTTTTTGCATTTTTTATGTTTATAGAAAATTTACGTAGCCACGTCTGAAAGATACCTCATCACCCCTGCGGCGATTGTTTCTACTAAACGTTTTTGGCCAACGTTACTTGTCAACATATCCTCATCGGCGGCATTGGACAAAAAACCGCACTCGACAATCACGGAAGGGCGCGGCGTACATTCCAGCATAAAATATTGCCCAGCCGATGCCTTTCTACCCTTTGCGCCGTCCGATTTATACAAATTATTTAAATCTTCTTGTAAAATCTTTGCCAGCCGTTCACTTTTTTCATTGTCTTTATTATAAAAAACTTGCGCTCCACGAGAAGATTGCGCTGGATAATAATTTTGGTGAATGGATACAACAAGCATAGGATCGGTATTTTCTATAATCTCTTTCCGTTGTTGCATATCGCGCCGTTTAAATCCTTTAGTCGGCGTTCCATATAAGCCAGCTTCCGTTTTTCGAGTCAGTGTTACGTCAAACCCCATATCCGTCAAAACGTCTTTCAGTTGCAACGTAATCGAAAGATTAATATCACTTTCCTTTACTCCCGTGTTTTTCCCAACCACACCGCCGTCAATTCCGCCGTGACCTGCGTCTAAAACAATCCGCATCCCACCGTCGGAAAAGGAAGAAACGGGAAGCGGCGCGATTAACACACGAATACATAACGCCATCGCCGTCACAAAGGTAACTATTACCGCCAAACACAATGCAAAAATAGATTTTTTCATGCTATATCTTATGCGCTTTTATAGTAGAATATACCAATTCAACGCATACCTGCCTATCACTTTTTTAAATATCCGCCGCTACTTGCGACGGATATTGTCAGAAAAATTATAAAAACTTCAAATCGGACGTTGGCGGTGTTTGTGCTGTAATAGCTTTTGATTTATTATCGACGACCTCTTTTGGTTTATCCGCATCCTGCGATGTGTTAGATGAAAGCGCGGATGGGGTTGTGGGCGGTATTGCAGGCAGCGCGGGCACTTCCGTTGGCACGGATGGGAAACGAATTTTTTCCGCTTCTTGCATCCACTCAGAGTAAACATCGTGAATATGCTTAGTTACGATTCGTCCCATACCTGCCCCTGTCATTTTCTTAAAATCCGCTATATTTTCCACTTCGGAAATCTCTAATTTGCAACCGCACATCATATCCAAACGCAATTTTTCACAGCCTTCAAAATACGGAACGCAGAAGTATTGCACTCCCATTTCACACGACAATCTTGCCACACGCGAAAGCGTCGGATAGGCGTATTTTTTGTCCACCCAAACCTTTAAAACCGCTCTTTTTGCGATACGTTTTAAACGTTTCAATTCTTTTCGTATCTCGCCGTAACGACATTCTGATAAAAGCGAAGGCGTAAGCATTACGGTGATTTCTTTCGCACCGCGTTTGATTGCCCATTTTGCTTCGTACGCCTTCATTTTCGACAACGTTTCACCGTCACCACCAATAATACAATCGAGCTTTACATTACTGCCCGTCAAATAGGTGCGCGCATATAACAGTTTTGTCGGCGGTAATTTCACAGCGGCTTGCTTCAAACGCACGGCGCGTTCGCATACCCGTTGCACGTCCTCGCCTTGCGATAACATTGCTTCCGACCGAGCGATAGCGCGCATAATTTCTTCTACTTTCTTTTGACGCTTATACGCACGATACTCCTCAGCATCCTTACGCGAAAGAATGACACCCTTATCCGTCGTGGCAAGGTTTTTCGTGTGCGTTGCCGCGGGCGAAGTGATTGCCACGGGCTGTGTTGCAGGCTTTAAAGAAGAATTTGCATTCGTAAGTATTTCTTTTTGTTCCGTTTGCTTTTCCATACGTTGAGTATGCGACAAAACTGCTTTTCTTATTCCAATTTTCTCCAATTTGTGACAAGACATACGTTGTATACTGTTCGTATGAAAAATGCAATCTTCCTTATTGATAATTTACTGCTGTCCGCTTTCCCCTTAGGATTCATTTCCTTGATTGTTATGTTTTTGCTATGTTTTGGCGGTGTACACATCATCAAATTGGCAAAACTTGGTTGGGATAGCCGCAGCCATGAAAAGCCAAAAAATGCCCCCATGTCAAAACCTGCAGACTGCATAAAAGAAAAAGCTCCTGCAAGCCAACCGCAAGAGCCCGTATATTATATTGTCGAACGCAAAAAGAAACGTCCCAAAACTAGTTACGGCGAGCCAAAAGAAATCCGCTTTAAATAAGGCGGATTTTTTATTTCAACGCGTACCTGCCCCACCCGTTTGATTATTTTTCCGCGCCCGCAGGACGAAGTTCGCCCGAATCCTCGTCGAATTTTTCTAAATTTTCGCCGTTCGCCCACAGTCTTTCCAAATGATAGAAGAGCCTTGTTTCGTCGTTGAAAATATGCACAATAACGTCGCCATAATCTATTACAGCCCAACGGCCGTCGCGCACACCTTCCATACGCGTAGGCGCAATCCCGTGATCGCGTTCAATGAGTTCTTCCACTCTTTCACCCATCGCTTTGATTTGCGGAGCGTTGCTACCGCTTGCCAAAACGAAATAATCGCAAAGATCCGTCTTTTCGCGCACATACAACGCGACGATGTCCTTACCTCTCTTATCCGCCAAAGCCTTACATACAGCAATTGCTAATTCCTTACTTGTCATATTCATTCTCCTTTCGTATTATTCTTTATTTTTCGCGGCGTAAAAATCGTATGCTTGTCTTGTCAACGGATAGACCTCGCCGCCTTTCGTTTCTAAAAATTCCAAAGTTTGCCTAAGCGCTTCTTCCATACATAAATCCAAGCCGCTTTTATCCCAAAATAGCTTCCGCAAAATCTCTACACCATCGTAGGAGCGCTCTTCCTCTAACATATCCGCAAGAAAAATGAGTTTTTCAAGTTCGCTCATATTCGGTCTTGCGCTGGTGTGGAAACGGATCGCGTTAAGGATATCTTCATCCGTTACGGAAAAATATTTTTTTGCTACATACGCGCCTTGATACTGATGAATGACGGGCAAAGGCACTTCACCCCACTCTTTTTGTAAGGTAAAATCCTGCAAATATGGAGAATCTTCGGGTAGATTTTTCGCACAATCGTGAAATAGTGCCGCCGTAATCGCTTTTTGCTCTGATATTTTCAAACCATTTGCGCGTGCCGCGGCAAGGTTCGCCACACGAATACTGTGCATCATGCGTTGCGTTTTTTCCAAGCCTAATGCCTCTTTTGCATTTTCGATTTTGTACAGTCCGTTTTTTTGGATATATTCCGCCACCGATATAGGGGTAAAGTGCGTTAAATCAGTACCTGCCCCCGCCAAAACGCGAATTTTTGTAGAAGAAACGTCCGCACCGTTGTAATGAATTTCAGCCAAATCTTTTCCAAATTTCTCATGAAAAAATTTGCGTTCGGGTGCTAACCAGCCCTCTTTTTCATTTCGGCCGCAAACTGCCAACGTTACGTTTTCTAAAATCTTTTGAGGTTCTTTCCACGTTGGAAAATCTCGCAACATATCCGTACCAACCAACCAAAAAATTTCGGCTTTTGGATATTCCTTTTTAAAATGCTCGCAGGTCAAATACGTATAACTTGTACCGCCTTGCATAATTTCAAAATCGCTGATTTCCACCTTTGGCTGATTTACAAACGCCAAACGGCACATTTCCAAACGATACGTTGCATCCGCCAATACTCGCCAAGGTTTATGCGGCGGCGAATAGGCAGGCATAACGATAAGTTTGTCTAAATGCAAGCTTTTGATTGCCGCCTCCACCAAACGGATATGTTCTATATGAATGGGATCAAACGACCCACCAAAAATCGCTATTCTCATAAATTTTGTATCCTTTACATCATTATACTATAAATTTATGTTTTTTTCAAGTTTAAAAGGCAATATTTTCGTCAAAAATTTCAATATGAAAAAATCAGCTTTTATTTCCGACGTATTATTTACAACTTTTTTGACTGCTCTTTTCACTCTTTGTTTGTTTCGATATCTAAAAATCGGGTTTTGGCTCGCGGTGAGTTTAAGCCTCGTTTGCGGTATTTTGGCGGGCGCATCCGCTTTCGCATATCTACAAAGCAAACGCAAAAGTCTGTATCTCAAACGTTCGGACGAGGCGCAAAAAGAAAAATTTTTATTACATCTTGCCTTGCTTTCCGACGAACAAAAACGTAAATATTTCACTCCACTTTTAGCGGAAGAAGATAAACCTATCCACTCTTTTGGCAAACGTTGCCTCATCAACGAGGATACGTTCTGGAGATTACAATTTACTCTATCCCCCGTCAACGCTGATGATATCGCGGCATTTTCGAGAATACGTTCTTTAAAGAAAAAAGTGGTGTTATGTTCTAAAATTGATGAAGAAGCTTTTTTGCTTTGCCGTCGGCTTGCCATTGAAGTGAAAACCGGTGACGACGTGTATCGATTCGTCAAAGCGAAAAACGGGTTACCTGAAAAATTTTTAGGTGAAGAAAATGCGGATAAAAAAACGAAACGGCGTTTTCGGCTTTGGTTCGCAAAAAACAACAGTCGCCGTTTCCTCGTCGGCGGCGCATTGGTTCTTGTCACCTCGCTAATAACGCCCTTTCCTTATTATTATCTTATTTTGGGAAGTTTACTCCTTCTTGCCGCGCTTTTCATCCGTGTGTTTGGCTATGAATAATTCGCTGATTTAGCTTTGAATTGATAAAAATGCCTTACCCAGGTACGTGATGAAGTCGGTTGGCGTAGCGGAATATTCCCCGTGGTCTTTTGCAGCAAGTTCCGCTGCTCTTCCCAAAAGATACGCCGCCGCACGAGCTCCGTCATAACACGTTGCGCCTTCCGCGCATAAACCTGCAATCACCCCCGAAAGCACGTCGCCTGTGCCACCCGTTGCTTGCGCGGAACAACCACTGGTGTTGATCGCAATATGCTCCCCATCGGTAATTACTGAATAGGCGTTTTTCAAAAGCACCGTCAGCTTGTGGCGTTTTGCAAATTCTGTGGGTGCCTGCACCCCCAAACGAATAATCTCCTCCACCGTTTTTCCAGTTAAACGAGCAAATTCTTTGATATGCGGCGTTAAAAGAACGTCGCAGTTTTTATTTTCAAATAAATCGGAAAAGTTTCCTTTTTCGTATTTTGCCAGGCTATTCAAACCGTCCGCATCAATAATCAGTTTCCCGGTAAAGCGTTGTAAAAGATATTTCGCGCCATCGGAAACCGCTTTCGATTCGCCCATACCCATACCGTATGCTATAACGTCATATCCAAGCAGTTGTTTGAAATTTTCTTCCTTAAATTCCAACCGCTCCCCGTCGCTGATCGTTTTCAATAAAATTTCAGGCGCTTTTAAAATATAATACGGCAAGATGTTTTTCGGTAAAAATAAAGCCGTGTACCCTGCGCCTGCCCGTAAACATCCCATGGCGGAAAGATACGCCGCTCCTGTATAATCAATACAGCCAGCTACGATTGCCGCGCGGCCGTACGTACCTTTGTTGGACTCGCGTATGCGTTTCGGCAAAATCGCCGCAACGTTTTGATCGTCAGATGCAGTCGCACCGCACATTTCCCACAACAATCTTCCTCTTTCTTCCTTTGAAACGTTCGTCATATTGCGCCTCCCATTCTATATTTTAGACGCGTATCGATACCTCTGCCGCCGTCAAACGTTTGGATTTGCCATCAATTTCCACGTGCAAACCGCCTTCGTTGTCAACGGAAATCAGCCTACCATGTACGCGTTCATCGCCAAAAATCAACGTCGCTTCTTTTCCCATATACCCCACGTAAGAGATATATTCTTCCATTGTATGTTTTTTGAAAAGTTCTTGTACCAAACGCTCCGTCACTTCCTCAACGGAAAAACGTTTTCCCGTAATCTCTTGCATCGTCGTTGCAATATTTTTAAGCTCTTCGGGCAACGAATTGCAAACGTTGACTCCTATTCCTACAATCGAAGAAGAAATATTTAATCCCGAAAAGACGTTTTCGATAAGAATACCGCATATTTTTTTATCGTTTACGTAAACGTCATTTACCCATTTAATCTTCGGCTGTAAGCCGTAATATTGCAACGTTTCGCAAACCGCCACTGCCGCTTGCGCCATAATTTTAAACGCTTCTTTTGCAGGGAAATTGTCATAAAAAGAAAGTTTCGTTAAGTACACGCCCCCCTCCTCCGAAGAAAACGAGCGTCCTTTCGTGCCTCTTCCTCCTATTTGCCGTTTCGCCGTTACAATAAGATCTTTGCCTTCCTGCCGTTTTGTTTTTGCGTATTCGTTGGTAGAATCGATCTCATCAAAGCGTTGCCATACAACCTCTTTTTTCGCATTCATCTCGTACCTGCCTACTCCTTTTTCTCAATCTTCTTCCTGCAATCCAAATGTTTGTAGCGCAGATTTTGCAATTTCATAATCAAAACCTTTCCCCATCAAATACCGAAACGCTTTTTGCAACGTCGGCGCGTCCGCCGTTTTGCCACGCATATATTTTTCTAAAATCTTACAAGCGGTTTGTTCTTCCGTTTCACTATCCAACGTATCTAGAGCCGCGTCGATCTCCTCGTCGGAAATTCCTTTCCCTCGCAGTTCCATACGGATCAATCTACCGCCCTTACGTTTCGCCGCGCTTTCCACGTAACTCTCCGCGTATTCGCCGTCATTCAAGAAATTATATGAACGTAATTTTTCGACTACGTATTCAACCACCGAGGACAAATATCCCTTTTTCGTGAGGAAATCCCGCACTTGCTTTTCCGTCTTTTGCGTAGCGGAAATATGCGTCAACGCCTTATCAAACGCGGTGTTTTTCTCGCTTTCCAACTGTATTTCCGCAAGCCGCTCTTCCGTGACAATTTGCCCGACTTTCAAACGGTTTTTCATTACCGCTTCCAAAGTCAAACCGCAGCTAAACCGCCCGTCGATATATACGTTACAACGACGTTTATCCTTTATTTGCGGCGTGATTTCCGTAATCTCGTTCATATCCTCTCTCCTTGCGTTTTTATTATACCACAAACGCGGAAAAAAGTCAACACCCACTTTCATTTTCGCTTGCCTTAAAAAAATAAAAATTTTTCCCTGTAACCCGTTTACTTTTTCGAGAAAAGGTGGTATAATTGATAAGTAAACATTCGTCCGATGTGCAGTCTATGCAAAAAATGGACGTGTAAGGAGATTACGTAAATGAAATATTATACCGTTGATTTGAACGGCTTTGAAGCAAAACTTCCCATCCTCACTCTGCCCAGCGGCATCGGTATCGCATTTTTCAATTTGCATGGCGACAATGAAATGACCGAGCATTGTGGAAAAGAACTCGCAAAACTTTTGAGCGATTGCGACGTGTTGATTACGGCGGAATCCAAAGGTTTACAGTTGACGCACTGCGTTGCAAGAGAATTGGGACAGCGTTATTACGCTGTTGCGAGAAAGAGCAAAAAATTGTATATGCAGGACGGCATTGAAATCACTATCGAATCCTCTATTACTACGGGTAAAGAACAAAAATTGTATCTTTCCAAGCACGACGTGGAGCTTATCAAAGGTAAAAAAGTAGGCATTGTGGACGACGTAGTATCTACAGGCGCATCTTTGAAAGGTTTGGAAGATTTAGTGGAAAAAGCGGGCGGCATTATACATAAAAAGGCTTTCGTACTGGCGGAAGGTGACGCAAAGAATAGAACCGACGTCATCTTTTTGAATACAATCCCTATATTCGAGTAAGAAAATTCTTCAAAAAACTTGACATTTTTATCCAAAAAAGGAAAAAGGCGGTAACGTGAGAGCGTTATCGCTTATTTTTTATAAAAAGCCAATGGAAAACCTCGTATTTTTCCGTCGAAACACTTGCATTTTTTTTTATTATAGTTTATAATGTAATATGAAAATATAGTGTACAGTCGATTTTTATGACTTGTGACGCTTTTACGGTTTTGCAACGAAACCGTTAGACATGAAAATCAAAAGGAGTTCATCGTATGGCTCATTATGTTGAAGATACAACTCTTGAAGTTGTTGAAAATGATTTTGAACCTCGCAAAGGCGGTTTTTTAGGTAAATTTATCGCTTTGTTGCTCGGGTTAATCTTAGGGATTGCCGCTACGCTTGGCGGTATCGTCGGTGCAGGATATATTTTTATCAACAAACCCGTCGATGAGGTAGTAAACACTGTCAACAAATTTGGTATAAACATTGACGTTTCGCAATATCTCCGCGAAGAATATGCGCAAAAGAAGATTCTCGATCTTTTCGGGGACGTCGGCGGCGCAGTTGCTGATATTCAAGCTGGCAAGGGTACGCTCTCCTCTTTGGATGCGATCTCCCCTAAAGTTGGTGAATTGGTGGGCAAACTGGCCGAGGGCACGAATAAATTGGCTATTCCCATCACGAAAGAAGATTTGATGGCGAAACCTCTCTCGGAAATGCCTACTTACTTCAAAGAAAGTATCAACAAAACAGCCCTTGGGATTGTTTGTTGGCAATGGGCAAACCGCTGACACCTATGATGGAAGCAATTTCCTATGGGGAACGCGACGTAGATTATTACGTAAACGATGAAGGCAAAGCCGTTATGATCGGCGATGCAAAAAAGACGACCGTAGCCGATTTATTGGACGGCGATATGATGAACATATTGGGGCGTATAACAATGGAATCCGTCATTGACGTTTCCCCTACCGATACCGTTATGTGCGCGATTGCATATGGCCCTTCCACTCGATACACCGTTGTCGGCGATACTATTGTGATGAACCAAGTGGTGTATTTCACCGAAGACGAGGTTACGTTTAAAGACGATCTCGGCGAAGTTGTAACGGGTGCGAATATACAAGCTATTGAAGGCGGCTATAAGTTGGATTTTGCAACGGACAAGACCAACGAAGACGGAACGCCTGTATATGAAACGCAATACATTTTCCTCAATAATGCGGACACGGGTGAGTATTTAGCGTTCTATGATTTGGAAAAAACTAAACCCGTTACCTATAAAAAGACGAAAATTAAGGATTTGCAAAAAGACGCAATGTCCATCATTGACAGCGTATTGTTGAAAGACGCATTGAACGTTGACGAAACCTCGCACGGCATCTTGCGTTCGCTTGCTTATGGTGAAGAAGGTGTTGCTTATTTCATCAACAGCAGCGGAAAAATTGAAATGAACGTTGGTTATTCCCCTCGTACCATCGGAGAATTGAGAACGCGTGGTGAAAATTTGATCAACGATATCTATTTGAAAGATATCATGGAAACCAATACTGACGATGCGATTACGATGTTCCTTCTCTACGGTAAACAAGGCATTCATTACGATATGGATAGTGAATCCAACGTTACGATGAGAAAACAACTCATTTTGATTTATAATGATGGTTCCAACAACTTCGTATATAATGAATACGGCGAAGAAATAACCGTTGAAACTTACGATTTGAACACCACAGCACAAACCTATTCCGTGAAAAAGAATGGCGAAATCGTTGCTACGTATAAGTACGTTCTCGCAGATGATATGTCCCCCGTTACAACGGAAGATGATAACGTGGCAACCGCTTATTATCTTTGCGACATGGAAGGCGAAAATTTGTATTACAAAGCGACGACTTTGGGCGATCTTGCAGGCGGTGACAACGTCATTTCCGATATTTCCAAGCGTTTGACAATTGGTGAAGTTTTGGGCAAAGAAGCTGTGGAAGAAAACCGTTTCTTCAAGCACGTTCAAGACGAAACGGTGGAATCCCTCCCCCACGCCATTGAAGAATTGACCATCCAGCAAGTGTTTGCAGACAGCGTTTATAAGACGGACGCTGACGGCAATTTCCTTGATAAAAACGATAATATCACAACAAACCGCGACGAATATGTTTTGGAAGGTTCTTGGTGGTATTTGTTGACATCCTATGACGAACACGGAAATGAAGTTGTAAAAGATTATACTCTTAACGAAATGGATGCGTTGATTGCCAACATGAAAACCAACGTGCATAACGCTACGATTCGTAAGTTATACAACGACGGCATGATTACTGATTTAGATCCAACCACATTAAACAGCGAAGTTCGAGGCAGCATCACCAGCTCCCCTCTTGGTGATATGACTGAAACGCTGCAGAATAAAGGCATCCCTTATTCAATCGGTGAGAATAAAGCCTATATGGGCGATTTGACCGTTGAACAAATGATGAATTACGTCAACGTTGTATTCGAAACCATTGGCAAGCTGGGATTATAATTTCAGAAGCAATAAAGGCGGAAGGCTTTTGTCCTTCCCCTTTCTTTTTAGTTCGTCTTCCTCAATTTTTTCGACAAAATATCTTTTATTTCCTTCTAATTCTTGGAAAAAACAAGCAAAAACGTTTGACTAATATTTTAAAATAGGATATAATAATTACATACGGCTGTTAAACAGCTACCTTGTGCATTTTGAAATGCACCGAATAAGACCAGGAGGTGAAAAGTATGGCTAAATACGAAATGCTCTATTTGATCAACAACGATTTGACCGATGAAGCAAAAGAGGCGAAAATCGTTAAGTTTGAGGACGTCGTAAAGTCGATGGGTGGTTCTGTGGAATCCTCTGAAAAGTGGGGAACGAAAAAGACCGCTTACCCTATCAACTACAAGAACGAAGCTTATTTTGTTCTTATGACGTTTGAAGCAAACGGTAAAGTCGTTGAAGAGTTGAAGCGTATCGCAGGCATCGACGCAGACGTTGTTAGACGTTTGATCACGAAGCTCAACTAATTGAGGAATTAAAATGAACAAAGTATTTTTAATCGGAAACTTAACGCGTGACCCTGAATTGACCGAAACAGCCTCTGGCGTTGCGGTTTGTCATTTTGCTATTGCTGTCAACAGAAATTATTCTTCGCAAGACAGCGAACGCCAAACGGATTTCTTTAACTGTACCGCTTGGCGCGCTACGGCAGAAACGATTGCGCGTTACACCAAGAAAGGCAACAAGGTTGCAGTTGGCGGTAGCATTCAGCTTCGCAACTATGAAGACAACCAAGGCGTAAAACGTACGGCTGTGGATATTATCGTACAGGATATTGAATTCCTTACCCCGAAGACCGCAGGCGAGTTTGAAGATGTTGCCGATGCACCTCGTCAGTCCGCTCCCAAAAAGAAGCCCACGCTTCAGGCTATGGACGACGACAGCGATATTCCTTTCTGAGATTTTCAGAAAGACAACTAAAATTATAAAGGAGTAACGTATTATGGAAGAAAAAGCACCCGTAAAAAAGGTATATAAGAAAGCGCCCCGTAAAAAGGTTTGTGCCTTCTGCCAGGAAAAACTTGACGTTATCGACTACAAAGATATCAACCGTTTGAAGAAATTTATCACGGAAGGCGGCAAGATTATCCCCCGCAGAATGAGCGGTACGTGCGCTGCACACCAAAGAATCCTTGCAACCGCTATTAAGCGTGCAAGAATTACGGCTCTTCTCCCCTTCAAAGGTGAGTAATTGAATTAAATGTTATAAGACAAATTCGATTTCAATAAAAAGCACAAAACTTTCCGACCTGAAATTATATATAATCTTATAACAAAAACAAAACAAAATAACTAACAAAAAAGCACTCTGCATCACCGCAAAGTGTTTTTTTATTTTACCTAAAAATATATATAATTCTACCCCCTAATACAGCTCAATGCCTTATATTTCCTAGCAATTCGTCCCCTCTACCTATATATAATTATATAGTAAAAAGTATAGTTATTTTCTTCTTAATTCTACTTCTAATACAGCCTGTAATTCAGTCCGTCATTTACGTCCCTCGGTCCGTCTTTCTGCCCCCGCCACAGGTAAATTCGTTTTGTCATTTTCTTGTAAATCGGCCTTGTACTACGACAGCTGAATAAAAAAGCTCCCGACGGCTGTCGGGAGTTTTTTGTTTTATTTTGAAGGTACAATTTCTATCACTCAAAAGAATGTCTTTAACGAATTAACTCGACAGGCTTCTTTTTAGAAATTTTTATAATCGGCAAAACGGCAGAAGCCACCGCCGTCAAGAGGCTCAAGCCTAACATAATAAGCACTTGCCGCCACTCAAAAATCGCAAAAGCAACGGGAATATTCATTGTCCCCATAATATAGGAATTAACAAATACGCAACCCAATACGCACAGCAGGTTCGCAAAAAGCCCATTTATCAAGCCTATCAGTAAGCTCTCAAACAAAAAGGTCAGTAAAATATCCTTCCCGCCTGCGCCAAGCGCCCTTAAAACACCAACGCTGCGACGCTTACTTGCAATACTTGTACTGATATAGTTGTAGAGCATAAAAACGGAAAACGCTGCAAGCGCCAACGACACGTACAAGAATAAATCCGCTGCTTGACGAATGATAGGCTCGTTTTCTTGGATTATCGTCAACACCTCATTTTGATACCAAGTAAACGAAATCCCTGTTTCGCTTATCATATATTGCACGATTTTATCCGCGCCGCTACGCAAGCTTTGCTGTGAAAAAAGCACTTTCGCATAATCCCCTTGCTCGGGATAAATCGACAATGCGCGCATCAAAGAAGGATTTATCATTAGCTTGAACTCCAACGCAGACGAAACGTTATTGCCGTCCACGCCGAAATAGAACCCAACGATTTTGACCTGCATAGAGAAAGCTTCGTCCGCTTTGGATGTGATTGTAGCCATACAGGGCTCAACCGACTCTTTCCTCAAAATTTGCAATGCCCTGCTGAACTCTGCGCGAACGTTGTCCATACTGCCGTTTTCAAGCTTACGGAAAATCGAACGCACGCTTTGCCTATCCGCCTCGCTATACAGCATGGCAATTTCTCTTGTGAACACAGCATCAAGATTTAGACAGTTTACCAAAACCTCATCGTCTGAAAGCGTAATTTTTCCGTCCGCGGAATAGTCACCGCTGAATAGAAGCACGTTCTTCTCATCGAAATACTCGCTATTGTATACGTAGTCGGTCAGTGATTTTTTCGCGGTAGAGTTCCCCACCGAAAACATTCGATCCGTATCGCCTGCGTAAAAAATATCAGCCGAATTCGTCTTTTGGTTTATGGCGTTTCGAAATCCTCTTGCTACAAACAGGCACTTCTGCGCACCTGAGTTGATGAATACGTTATAATCATCAAACAATGCATTCAATTCATCGTTGCGAGAGGCGGAATATTTTATCGGATCGTATTTATCGGGAATTTCTCCACAGTCAATAATCCCAACAATTGTGTATTTCTTGTCCGCAACGGAAATGGTATGCCCAAGCAAGCTCTCTGCGTTCTCAACATACTCGCCACCAATCTGTCTTCCGTTCAAATAATAGACGATAGAATCGGCAAGATAGGTAGAAATTGCAACGTTATACAAGGATTCCTCGGTCACCCTGCCATCATCGTCACACTGAAGGTATGGATACGTACCTGCCACCAACGAATAGCCGAAGTTCTTAAACGTACCGTCCGCGTTTATTTCCCTCAAATCGTCAAACTCAATAAAGCCGTTAATAGAATTGGTGTAGTAGCGTTTGCCGACGAGTAGCCCCGTTTCGGTGAGCTCCCCAATTGTCTGGGTGTGGGACAATCGCCCCGTAAGATTATCGCGGAAGTCGAATATTCCCTTTACAGTCCCCCCTGTTTCCTGTGTCAAATTCTCTATCGCATCATCGGAAAGCTTGAGGTTGTATTTTTCTTCATAGCCGTCTTGCCCTATATAGTCCACAGTGGCAACCATCGTAGAGGATATTTCGTGTAAACGATTGAGTAGCCCCTTCTGCACCGTAAAGTTTGCAACGGCATCGAATAACCCAAACACCGCAAATGCAAATGCGGAAATTAATACGGTAATGAGCAGGCGAATCGGCTTGACTGTCACGGATTTCCACCCCAAGTACGCCGAAGTTCTTAGCTTCATTTTACTCTTTTTGAAGGGAATCGGTTGAGGATTCTTCGCAAGCACCTCAGCTGTCGGCTTTTTATCGCGGAAGCATACTCTTTCCGTTACTTCAATACGCTTTCTCTCTTTGACTGCCTTTGCTAAAATTTCCTTTTCTTCAAAAGACAGCTCTGCTCCTTCTTTGATAATTACGGCATTTTCTCGCTCGCTAACGTTGGTCTGCAGGTCCTTTTCCGTAAAGGTAACGTCCTCGACGATTTTACCGTCCACAAGACGAATGATACGGTCGGCGTACCTTTCCGCAAATTCATTGTCGTGAGAAACGACAATTACAAGCTTGTCCTTCGATAGCTTTTTCAAGGTATCGAACACCTGCGCGCCTGTTGCGCTATCAAGTGCGCCCGTCGGTTCATCCGCCATAATGATATGGGGCGATTTTACAAGAGCGCGCGCAATTGCCACACGTTGCCGTTGTCCACCCGAAAGCTCGGAAGGCTTACGACTGCGCAAACCTTCAATTTCAAACTCTTCCAGTAGACCGTCAATCCGTTCTTCGTCCGTGGGAACACCTTGCATCTCCATGGCAATCTTGATGTTGTATTCCACCGTGTATTCCGAGAGGAGATTGTATTCCTGAAAAACAAACCCCACCACCGTGTTACGGTAGCTATCATATTCCTCAGCGGAGAAAGCGGAAAAGTTCTTGTCCTGAATGGAGATTTCCCCTTCGTCAATCCCATCCAAGCCCCCGATAACGTTCAGAAGCGTTGTTTTCCCGCTTCCGCTCTTGCCCAAAATAAAAATCAA
>SVII01000028.1 GCA_015069605.1 Clostridiales bacterium
GACGGTTGAGCGAATTCTTACAACAGGAAAAACCCGATTTTTCAAGCGGCGAACGGGATGTAATCAATGAGGGTACGCATAAGAAACGTAGAGAACTCTGCAAGCCTGTATTCTTCCCCGATCAATGCGCTCATTGGGCGATTATGCTAATAGTTTCGCCGTACATCGAACGGTCGCTGTACACGTACACCTGCGCTTCTATACCGGGGCGCGGAACTCATTACGCCAAGCGCGCCGTTGAGCGATATACGCGAAACACGAAGAAATCCAAATACGCCTTGCAGATGGATATAAAATCCTATTATGCGAGTATTGACAAGGAAGTGCTTTGCACTCAACTGCAAAATCGCATTAAAGATAAGCGTGTTGTCAATTTACTACGTTGCATTATATACGCTTACGACGGTGATGGATTGCCCATCGGATATTACACCTCGGCTTGGCTTGCAAATTTTTACGCCGCCCCGATTGATAGGCTCGTCAAAGAAAAAATCAAAATGCCGCTTGTTCGGTATATGGACAATCTCTTTGTACCCGACGGGAACAAAAGGAAATTGCACTTATGCAGACAGGCGATAGCGCAGTATGCAGAAAACTACCTACACGTTAGGATAAAGGGCGATTGGCAGGTTTACAAAACGCCTTACGACAACGGAAGAGGAAAGATTACGATACAAAGAGCCATTGATTTTGTCGGTTTCAAATTCTATCGTTATAAAACGACGATACGGAAATCTATATTCAAACGGGTGCGTAAAAAGATGATTGCATTGAGAAAACCGACGAAACGAACAGTGCAAAACGCGCGGAGCTTTATGTCTTACAATGGATATTTGAAGCACACCGACAGCCGCGGTGTGCAATTACGATACCTTGACGGCTATGGAATATCAATCAATAAATTAAAGGAGATTATCAGCAATGAAGATCGGAATCAAAGTCGAAAGCACGGAAAAACCGGAACGCTTTGCGTTCAATGCGTTGCCTGACGGCACGACGGAAATTTCCGTCAATGAGGACATACAGGTTATCACAAAAGCAACCCCTATTCCCGATAGCGAAGAAGTCGCAACCGAAGAATTGTTTGAAAGCCGCTCGTATTTCGGGCGTGGACAGTTCGCGGACAGCGACAGCTTGACGGAAGCATTGATTGCGCTGAAATACAGCACGGGCGCGGAAATCAGTCTTGGGCGTAAAGGTATTGCAAACTCGGAGGACGAGGAGTACGTCGCATATATCACTTACGTCAATGATTGCAAGGCGGCGGCCAAATCGTATTTTGGTGGATGAGTGAAATCGAAATAACGATTGAAAATGTATGCGACGCCTGCGGTAAAGGTCCGTGTGGCGAGCCGTGCGAAAAATGGTATGCCGCGCTTTGCGGCGAGCCTGTGATTTTTGACGGCGAGGAGGACAAACAAAATGAATAGAAAAATCATATTTAAGGGCAGGGAAGGGCGTTTCGACGTTCCTTCTTTTACGTTAAGCGACAATGAGAATTTACGAATTCAAATCGGCTTGCCAATTGCGCGGAACGGTTTTTACCGCTTTGTGGCGCGGCATGGGAACGAATTAAAGCGAGTAGCCCTCACGAGCGATCTCAGCGTGGAACTTACCGCCGATTGGTTAAAGCAGGGCGGGACGGCGCCGATTGTTTGCGAGCTGGAACTGCGTGATAGGTCGGGCGTTGTTGTTTATAAAAAGTACAACGTTGAGGCTCTCGAAATCAAGGAGTCCGATGTCGGTATGGAATACTTTTCCGCTGTGCAAGCCATTGAGAGAGAGAATGCCGAACTCCGCAAGGAACTCGGCGAAGTAAAGGCAGAACTCGCCGACGTGAAAAAGATCGTAGCGGCTATCCCTGCCGAGATCGAAAAAGCAAAAAAAGAAGCCGTAATCGAGGCGGCTGGTGGCGATCCTATGGGCGCATAATACAAGGAGGAATTTACAATGTTTTTTAATCTTTTGGCTATTGATTTACAGCAGGCATTTTCCAGCATTGAAACGTGGGTTTCGGCGGCGATTGCATTTCTCGTATCGTCTGGGGCTGGCGGCGTAATTATCGGGCTTATTGTCCGTGGTTTGACCAAAAAAGTAAATACGCAAACGACGGTTTCCAAAGAGCAAATCGAGAAAACGGCAAAAACGGCTTCCGAGCAGGCTGTTAAGAAAATGATAGGAAAATCGTTCAACGTCAACATTAAATCCGAGGTGGATAAGGCAGTAAAAGCGGAAATGAAACCTATTCGTGAGAATGCAGAATATGCCGCCGCCGCATCACGGAACGCAGAGATTGCCGCCGCCCATGTCCTTTTGGCTCAGTCGCGGTCGCGGTTGTTGAACGAAACGGAACAGGCGAATTTGCAGTCAATTGCAAATAAAATACTCGCCCACGCAAACGGGGAAGTGGTCGCACCGACGATTATCGAAATCGCAGAAGAAACGACGGCAACGGCTACCGCCGCTACCGTCGAAAAAGCAGATACCGCCGTCGATGAAAACGCTTCGCTTGTTTCGTTTGCGGACGTGGGATAAGGTGGTGCGCGTATGAAAAGAACTTGGAAATGGTTTCTCTTTACCGTGCTGGAATTGCTATTCGTAGCCGTTATTCCCCTTGTGATTGTTTGTATCGGATACGGCGGTTGGGGCACGGAAGCAAAGCGTTTCAAGATATATTTCGGCGTTGTGCTTTTACTAATTATTATTTTTTGGATTGTTAAAACGGTGCTTATCACGCCGTGGATCGAGAAGCAAAAAATCAAAGCGGGAAATTTGGAAGCCCAACTCGAAGCGGAGAACGATAAAGGAAAAATCGCAAACATTGAAAGCGCATTGAAACGGGCGCGGCTCACGGAAACGATTTTCTCGTGGATATTGCCGCTTGCGTTTCTTTTAATTGCGTTCCTTGCTTCCCGTGCGATGGAACAGGCAATCGTCAAATTTTCGGGTATTCTCGGCTTTATAGGCATTTCCGAATTTATCGGTTTTGTCTTTGGGTGTTTGGTTGCCCTTTGCGTGGATAGCAAGCATAAGTGAGGTACGGTATGAAAACGAAAAGACGTATAAAACTTTGGTTGATGTGCATTTTGACCTTGCTTGTGTCGGTGTTCTCGGTGCTGTCGGATTTAATAAAATTCGAGGGAAACGTGGAAGTATTTACGCCGTGGTTTTGGTTAAATCTTATACTTACCAACGTATCGGCGGTAGTAATAATCTTCCTTTCCAACTCAACGGAAAAAGACATCCAAATGTTGAAGAATGAGAAATTTACCACGTTATCCACAACGCTTTTTGAGCTTTTCAAAGAATTGAATACCCGTAATCTACGGACGGCGTTTACTGGTTATATAGACAAAGATAACGCGCGCGAAAAAAGAGAAGTATATCTCGCACAACTAAATCGAAAAATCTCGCGGTGTGAGCAGATGATCGACAAACTGGAAAGTCGCTACAATATGTGGCGGTTGTTTTTCAAAAAACCCGTAGTGGAAAAACCGCGCACCCTGCGACTGTTAATATGGCGCAATCGCTTGCAGTTTTGGCAGACACGCTTGGAAACAGCAGAGAAGGACGTGAAATATGTAAACGTTCGCTACTTGCACGTAACGGAGCATTCGATATTCGGCGCAAGCGACGAGAAAAGCCGTGCCGCGCGTGATATGAGCTATCACACCACGGAACACAATATCGAAATCTTGGTTAAAAAGCTCTTGCTGATCTTTGTGTTTGGTTTTGCGGCGTCGCTCGGTTTTGTATTCAACCCCGTCGTATGGTCGGTTGAGTTTATCTATAAAATGGCAATCCGTCTTTTTCAAATCGGCATGGCGCTCTACACGGGGATTTCCGACGCGGATAAATTCGTCGAAGGGGATATGTGCGATGCCTTATCTCGGCGTATCGTTTACGTGCAAGGCTTCAAGGAAAGCCTTATCACAAAATGATCCTGTATATGTATGTGGTTGTTCGAGCGTTGCTTCGCTTTCTCAAAAAGCTGATTTACGGCGGGCGATAGGGGAACTTTCCGTGAGCGCGTGCGTAAAAAAAAGGAGAGAAACTCTCTCCAAAACAAGCAAAGGTCTGCGGCGACAATGTATATAATTTGTGGTGAACGTTTGGTGAACGAACGCTGAAAACCTTTATTTATAAGGCTTTGTGTTTCGCACTCAATGGTTCGAATCCACCTCTGCCCACCAAAAACGAGTATTTATGCAAAAAACTATGTATAAATGCTCGTTTTTCTTGTATATTTGCATAAATATTCACGTTTTTTTGCGATAACCTTGTCCTTTGGGGGGTAATTTGGCGGGTAATTTGGGGGGTAAAATTAGATTTTCTTATGCCTTTTGCGGCAACGGGAATTTTACCATTTGCATCTGCTCGTACATAAAGTTATCGGGGAAGTGTGTATACACTTTTCCTACCAATCTTTGCGGGCTATCTCCCATCCAAATATCGACGATATCGGGGCGAACGTACTGTTGACAAACGGTAGCAAAAGTATGTCGTAAACAATACGCTGTTTTGCCTACAAGCAAATCTTTCATGGCATCATTTACCTTTAATCGATGTAAGTCAGAATATAAGGGTTTATCCCAGTCAATCAATCCCTGTACCTGTTTAGGTATGGGGATTTTTTTGTACTCTATTTTTCCGTTTTTACGTTTACGATTACGTGCGATTAAGAAGTCGCCCTCACGGTGCGTTTCTTCGTCGATTTCGCAAGGACGTAAACCGAAGAAGTAAAGTGTATAAGCGAATTGACGAAGGTCGTTGTATTTTTCGTCTTTAATGCGCTCTAAAAATTCGATTACTTCATTTTCGGATAAACTCTCGCGGCTTTGTCTTTCGGCGCGTTTAAACTTAATTAAAGCGACGGGATTGTGTGTTATAATGCCGCTTGCCATAGCATATTTGAAAATTCCGTTAAAAAGGGTGCGGAGTTCTTCGTATTTGCGTGGCTTTACTTCTTTTAAAATAGCATCGATATCTACCGTTCTAATTTGCGTTA
>SVII01000002.1 GCA_015069605.1 Clostridiales bacterium
TTCGATATCGTCGAGTTTATTTTCCATGCCTGCCGTAAACCCAACGTCCATAACGTCCACAAAGCATTTAACGAGCATATCGACTACGTCGTAAGCAATGGGGGTGGGGACCATATATTTACCGTCTTTTTTGACGTATTTTTGCATCAATTTAGAAATGATGGTCGCATACGTGGAAGGTCTACCAATCCCCTTTTCTTCCATCGCTTTTACAAGCGACGCGTCCGTGTAACGAAGGGGCGGTTTGGTGAATTTTTGTTCCTTTTGCATGGACACGAGGTTGAGTTCGTCCCCCTCTTTTAAATCGGGTAATAATTTTGATAAATTAATTTCGTCCTCGTCGTCCTTTTTCGCGTTCGACGCGTCCTGATACACCGCCGTAAAGCCTGCGAACAGCAACACTTTACCGCTTGCCTTGAACACGTATCCGCTGTTATCAATTTCCATTTGCGCGCTGTTGTATTGCGCTTCTGCCATTTGCGACGCAAGGAAACGTTCATACACGAGTTTATACAACGCGAAATGCTTTTTATCTAATAATTTCTTTGCTTTTTCAGGCGTCATATCCAAATCGTTGGGACGAATGGCTTCGTGCGCGTCCTGCGCGCCCTTTTTCGACGCGTAGAAGTTGGGTTTTTCAGGCGCGTATTCTACGCCGTAAATCTCGCGGATTTTTTCGAGCGCTTTGGATTGCGCTTCTTTGGAAACACGCACAGAGTCCGTACGCATATACGTGATAAACGCGATATGGTCGCCATTTTCCGTTTCGATACCTTCGTACAAATGTTGTGCCAAAGTCATCGTTTCCGGTGCAGTGAACCCAAGTTTTGTCGAAGCGTCTTGTTGCAAAGAACTAGTGGTAAAAGGCGCGGGTGCGTGCGATTTTACAACCTTTTTCTGCACCTTAGAAACAATGAATTTCCCTCGCTCGATCGCCGCAAGAACCTGCGCGGTTTCCTCCGCAGAGGAAGGTTTGTATTTACGCGTGCCTTTCTTTTCAAGCATCGCTTTGAACGCGGAATATTTTTTAGGCAAATCTTGCAATTCCGCCGTCAAATTCCAATATTCTTCGGGCTTGAATGCCGTAATCTCACGTTCTCTTTCCACAACAAGACGGAGCGCAACCGATTGCACTCTGCCGCCCGAAAGGGTGCGTTTGCCGTTCCCGTTTTTGTCCTCGATTTTGTGGTTTAACAGCGTAGAGAGCTTATACCCCACCAATCTATCCAACACACGGCGCGCCTGTTGCGCATCCACGAGGCTGTAATTAATCTGACGGGGCGTAGTGAGCGCCGCTTCAATCGCACGCTGAGAAACTTCGTTGAACTCGATACGATTCAAGCCATCTTCCTTCAACCCCAACACCGTCTGCAAATGCCAAGCAATAGCTTCTCCTTCGCGGTCAGGGTCGGTTGCGAGATAGACACGATCGGCTTTTTTCGTCGCGTCCGTCAATCTTTTGATAATATCCTCTTTCCCCTCGGAATTGACGTATTTAGGTTCAAAATTATTCTTTACGTCCACGCCGAGCGTATGCACGGGCAAATCGCGAATGTGTCCTGCCGAAGCATCTACACGATATTTGCCTTTGAGGTACTTGGAAATGGTTTTCGCCTTAGAAGGCGACTCTACGATAATTAAATCCATTCTATATTTCCTTACAAATTATTTTACAATATGAGATTAGGAACTCCGTCCTTAAAAACGACCTTTACACAGGTGCGTAGCGGTTTCCGCCAAGTTTTACGACGATACCTTTCACTTCCAAAGCCGAAAGCATCGCCATCAGTTTAAAAGTTGGTACGCTTGTTTTTGCGGACAGTTCGCTGATATGCGCTTCGGATAAATCGCGCAACGCATCCATCACCGCCTGTTCCTCTTTCGTCAGTTCTATTTGCGGTTTTTCTTTGAGTATATCCACCCCGAACGTTTCCAAAACGTCCAACCCGCTTTCCGTCAACTTCGCGCCTTTTTTTAACAACAAGTTGTTGCCTGCACCTGCCGCTACGCCAGGGAAATACGGCAATGCGAAAATCATTTTTTTAAACTCTTCGGCATACTTTGCCGTAATCAATGCACCGCTCTTTTCCGCCGCGCCAAGCACCAACACACCCTCCCCAAGCGCCGCCAATAATTTATTGCGGTATTCATAGGAATACGTCCGCACCGTCGTATCATGTGTGTACGGAGAAAGCAATAAACCGCGTTCTGCCACTTTGTTTAAAAGGGATAAGTTCACCTGCGGCAAAGTCCCGAATCCGCCCGCCAAAACACAGATCACGTTGCCGCCGCCTGCAAGTCCGCCCTCGATCGCCGCGCTATCGCCCCCATCCGCCGCGCCCGTTGCGATCACAAACGTTTGCGATATGTCTTTGGCTATCTCCGCCCCGATTTTTAACGCGCCCGCAGGAGTTCTTCGCGAACCGACAATGACAAATTTGCGTTTTTGTAAAAGCACTATATTCCCCTTCGCATACGCCACCAAAGGCGCGTCGGGCAAATTTTTCCATTCCTTAGGATATGCGTCCGAGCAAATGGCAATCGGCATAATTCCTTGCTTTTCTAACGCCGCCATGCGTTCTTTAAAAAACGCGCCGTTGTCGCAAAGCGAGGCAACCATGTCTTGAAACACCGACTTCTTTTCGATTTCCTGAAAAAAGGCTTCGTATTCCGTGAAACGTTGGACAAGCTTTATCGGCGAATCTGCCAAACGCAACAACCGTCGTTTTTCGCCTTCTGCTAGGTCGAAAAAATCCAGCCAGATATACACTTTTTCCGTTGCCGAAAACTGCAAAACGTCCGCCTCCAAAGTTTATATAATCGCAGGGTTGAGAGCAAGATATACTAACAATCCCACTTGCCATACAATACCGACAAAATTGAGTACGTGAAAATACCAATGCTTGGTTTTATGCCGCGCGATTTGCATAGCAAGATATCCTCCCACCGCGCCGCCGAGAAGGGATAATCCAAGCAACACTTTTTCAGGCACTCGCCACGCCCCGTTGACCGCTTTGACTTTATCCACCACATACGTGATAAACGTCAACACCGATGCCACGGAAAAATAAATAAGAAAAATTTTAAATAATATCATACGCGTTATCTCCCCCAAACGGGAAGTCAAGAAACTCAGTTTCTTGTTCGGGTGCAGGGGCGAATAGCCCTTGCCGTGGTATGGAGCGGCGCTCCATCAATCTTGTCCCCTTTCAAAAGCAAGCTTTGCTTGCGTATATTCTTTTAATCCAACTCGGAAAGTTCCGCGCCATACGTTCTGTACGAAATCGCTTCGTATAAATGTTCGGGGAGAATATCCTCAGACAATTCCAAATCAGCAATCGTGCGCGCTACTTTTAATATACGCGAACGGGCGCGCGCGGATAACCGCAAACTCTCAAACGCCTCGCGTAATACGTCCTCGCATTCCTTGGACAATTTACAATACACGCGGCTTTCCTTTTCCCCCATTTCCGCATTCGTCGTAACCATGGTATTCTCAAAACGCTCTCTTTGGATACGCCTTGCTCTATCGGCACGCGCTTTCACTTCCGCGCTCGATTCCTCGTGCGCTTCCGATACCAACGCGTCATAATCTACACCGTCCACTTCCACTTGAATATCAATTCTATCCAGCAGCGGCCCTGAAATTTTCGCTCTGTAACGGCGAATGTCGTTAGGAGTACACGAACAACGGCGTTTCTTACTGCCAAAATGTCCGCAGGGACAAGGATTCATACTCGCGCAAAGCATAAAGGACGCAGGATACGTCACCGTACCGCCCGAACGGGAAATCGTGATGACCCCGTCCTCTAACGGCTGACGGAGTGCCTCCAACGCCGAACGTTTATATTCCGGCAATTCGTCCAAAAACAATACGCCACCGTGTGCAAGACTGATTTCACCTGGATGCACCGTCTTGTTGCCGCCACCGCACAAGGATACTGTCGTTGCGGTATGGTGCGGACTTCTAAACGGTCTTTCGTTGACGATACCGTCTTTCCCCAAAGTGCCTGCCACCGAATGAATTTTCGTAATTTCCAACGCTTCGTCAAACGACATATCAGGCAACACCGAGGGCAACGATCTTGCCAACATGGTTTTACCGCTGCCGGGAGGTCCTACAAATAAAATGTTATGGCCGCCCGCCACCGCCACTTCCAAAGCGCGTTTTGCAATCGCCTGTCCTTTAACAAAGGACAAATCATACGTTTTCTTATTGATATTGCCCGCCGTAGAAAAGGCAGCGACAGGTACGCGTTCAAGCGGTTTTTCACCCGACAAATGATCGACGACTTCGCGTAAATTCGCCGCCGCGTACACCTCTACGCCGTGAATAAAGCCTGCTTCTTTTTCATTGTCTTTGGGAATAATAAATTTCGTAAACCCTTTATCCCTCGCGGAAATAATCGAGGGTAACACACCCGTCACGGGACGAAGTTCTCCATTCAAAGCAAGCTCGCCCAAAAAAATGATACCTGTAATATCCGCCTGCAATTCCCCGTAAGCGCACAACAAACTGATTGCCACGGGCAAATCAAATGCCGAGCCTTCCTTCTTTACGTACGCTGGAGCTAAGTTGATCGTCACTTTGTGCGCAGGGAAATCTAACGCGCTGTTTTTTACAGCACTGCGAACGCGTTCTTTGGATTCTTTCACTGCCGCGTCAGGCAAGCCCACCATCTCGTATGAGGGGATTCCCTTGGAAATATCCGCTTCCACCGTAACGGCTACGCCTTCTAAACCCGATAAAGCATAACTTTGCGCTCTTGCGATCATACCCTTTCTCCTTTTTTCTTTCGTAAAAGCGGTTGCATACCCCAAAAAGAAGATTTTTCCTTCCTTATATATACACCCATTTTATATTGTACTCTAATTTGCGAAAAAAGTAAAACAAATTGAGGGGATTTAGGCAAAAAAAATAAGTCCACCTTTGACTTTGGGTGAACTCATTCTTTCCGGTTTGTCCGATGTTAAATTCTTTCCTTAACTTTTGCTGCTTTACCCGTACGAGCGCGAAGATAATACAACTTAGCTCTTCTAACTTTACCCTTTCTAACAACCGTAATGGATGCGATTTTCGGGGAGTGAAGAGGATAAATTTTTTCCACGCCTACGCCATAAGAAATGTGGCGAACGGTGAAAGTTTCGGAAATGCCGCCGTTTTTCTTTGCGATTACGACGCCTTCGAAGTTCTGGATTCTTTCCTTACCGCCTTCAATGATTTTGTAGCCAACCTTAACCGTGTCGCCTACTTCAAATGCGGGAACTTCAGCTTTCATGCTTTCCGCGTTGATAGCTTCAATCAATCCTTTCATGTAAGACTTTACCTCCGTTATTTACGAGATGTTCATAACCCGCTGCGTGATTCCTCACCACGCCCTTAAAGGCAGCGGAACATTCGAAGTCAGCAAATATTATATATGATTTTTTCATCTTTGGCAAGCGTTTTTGCGCGTATTTATAAAAAAAACGAATTTTTTTCTTTTTTCTTTTTTGGTTCTTTTTATCACTTTTTCTTGACATGCTTTTTTATTTCTTTTATAATATAGTATGGTTGAAAAATATTCACCTAAAATCTTTGGAGGTTTTTATGGACTTTCTTTTGCAAGGCTTTCAAGCCCTCACTTGGCAACAAGTTGTCATGTGGGTTATCGGCGGATTGTTAATCTATCTCGCTATCAAAAAAGACATGGAACCTGCGCTCCTTTTGCCTATGGGCTTTGGCGCAATCCTCGTCAATCTCCCCCTTTCGCCCGTCATCGGCGATCCTGCCAACGGCGAACATTTGGGGATCATCACTTCCCTGTTTAAAGTAGGTATCGAAGCTAGCGAAGCAATGCCTTTGCTGCTCTTTATCGGTATCGGTTGTATGATCGATTTCGGGCCTCTTCTTACCAACCCCAAACTCTTCATTTTGGGTGGCGCGGCACAGCTTGGTATCTTCGTAACCATCATTCTCGCGGCAATGATCGGTTTCCCTTTGAACGACGCAGCTTCTATCGGTATCATCGGCGCGGCGGACGGCCCTACGGCGATCCTCGTTGCGATTCAGCTTGCCTCCAAATACGTCGGGCCTATCATGGTCGTAGCGTATTCGTATATGGCACTCGTTCCCATCGTACAGCCTGCCGTTATTAAAATGTGTACGACAAAAAAAGAACGTATGATCCGTATGAAATATAATGCGAAACAAATCCCGCAGTTGATGCGTATTTTGTTCCCCATTATCGTTACGGTAGTGTCGGGGCTTATCGCTCCTGATTCCCTTTCGCTTGTTGGTATGTTGATGTTCGGTAACTTACTCCGTGAATGTGGCGTATTAAAGTCGCTGTCCGAAACGGCGCAAACGACCTTCTCCAACATTATCACGTTGCTCCTAGGTATCACGATCGCGTTCCAGATGCAAGCAGATCAATTCATTAAAATTGAAACTTTGATCATTATGTTGCTTGGTCTTTTCGCATTCGTATTCGACACCATCGGCGGCGTAATGTGCGCGAAACTCATCAACCTTTTCAGCAAAGAAAAGATCAACCCCATGTTGGGCGCAGCAGGTATCTCCGCATTCCCCATGGCGTCCCGTGTCGTAGCAAAAATGGGTACGAAGGAAGACCCTTCCAACCACCTTTTGATGCACGCTGTCGGCGCAAACGTGTCCGGTCAGATCGCATCCGCGATTGTCGGCGGTTTGATTATCGGTATCTTGGGTCCGTTCTGCGGTTTATAAGGAGGAAAAAAGTATGTTGAATTTTTTAATGGCGGCATTTGACAACCTCACCCCTATGAACTGGGACGTGATTAAACCTGCTCTCAATTTCCTTTGGCAAGGCCTTCTCGCCATCTTCGTTGTTATCGGTTTGATTATTATCGTAGTCAAACTTTCCGCTTTTGCGATCACAAAATCCGCGGAAGCGAAAGCAAAGCGCGAGGCAGCGGCAAACGAACAGGAAAATACGGATAATAACCCGTAATTTTTCCATACGAATGATGATAAGAAAAACCGACGCATATAGTATCGTACGTCGGTTTTTTCATCCCTTCTTTTAGGAGTTTTATTCTATGACTAATCTTTTGATCCGACTTTTCGTCGGTAAAAACAAAGACGTTCAATCCCCTGCCGTGCGCGGTAGATACGCTTCTGTGGCAGGATTTACGGGTATTATTGTCAATGTATTGCTGTTTATCGGTAAACTGACGCTGGGTATTCTCGCCGGCTCGGTAGCTATTATCGCGGATGCATTTAACAATATCACGGACGCAGGCTCGTCTATCGTCACGCTGATTGGGTTTCGGCTTGCCAACAAGCCCGTGGACAAGGAACATCCCTTGGGTCACGGTCGCTTGGAATACGTGTCAGGCTTTATCGTCGATATGCTGATTATCCTCGTCGGGTTTGAATTGTTCACCTCGTCCGTGGATAAAATCTTACACCCCGCGTTGCCCAACGTCGGCAAGGTGACAATGATTATTTTGGCGGTAGCCATTCTTGTGAAATTGTGGCTGTTTTTCTTCTATAATAAGATTGCCAAAACCATTCGTTCCTCCGCTATCAAAGCGTCCGCTTTTGACAGTTTAAGCGACTGTTTCGCCACAGCTTTGGTGTTGACGGCGGCGGTAATTGCGAACGTTTGGAACGTTTCCATCGACGGCTGGGCAGGAATTTTGGTGGCTTGCTTTATTCTGTTTGCAGGCATCAAAGCAGCAAAAGAAACCATCGATTTGTTGCTCGGTTCTCCGCCCGACCCTGATTTCATTAAAAATATTTACACGTTCGCGGAAAAGTATTCCCGTATCGTTGGCATCCACGACGTTATGGTGCACGATTACGGCCCAGGCAGACAAATCGTGTCTTTCCACGCCGAAGTCCCTTCCGATTCCGATATCAATATCGCGCACGAGGAAGTCGATCAAATGGAACGAGATATGCACGAAAAATTTGGTTGTATCGTCACCATTCACCTCGACCCAATCGTCGTGAACGATCCCCTTGTCAATGAATTGCGCGCTTTGGCGGACACCTCGGCAAAAGAGATTGATCCCCACTTTTCCATTCATGATTTCCGCATGACGAAAGGTGAAACTAACGTCAATTTGATTTTCGACCTCGTTCTGCCGGCTGATTGTAAAATGAGTACGGAAGAAGCGGAAAAGGCGGTGGCAAATTTAATCCAAGAAAAACGAGAAAACTGTTTCTGTGTGATCCGTGCCGAACATCCTTTTGTATAAAACGAGCACACCATGTCCGTGTTGAACGACAAAGTAACTATCCTCCACCAACGGTGGGGGATTTGTTTTTTACACTAATATGGTCATACGTATTCCTACTCGTATTTGTTCTGTCCACAAAAGAACAGCGGAAAAAATCCGCTGTTCTTTGCTTTTACGAAATATTCAAACGAATGCTTTGCAAGGCATTCTTTTCCAACCTTGACACTTGCGCTTGGGAAATCCCTACTTCTTCCGAAATTTCCGTCTGCGTCTTGCCTTGGTAATACCGCAAATACAATATCTTTTTCTCTCGTTCCCCCAACTTTTCCATTGCTTCGCCAAGCGCCACGTGCTCCGTCCAAATCTCGTCCGTGTTCTTCTCATCACAAAGCTGGTCCATCAAAAGCAACGTATCCCCTGCCTTATTGTACACGGGTTCATAGATGGAAATGGGGTCGGAAATCGCATCCAAAGCATACACCACTTCCCGTTCCGCTACGTGCATTGCCTCGGCAATTTTTTCAATCGTCGCCTCTTCGTCCCGACCTTCAATTTCTTCCCTCGTTTTTAACACTCTGTACGCCATATCGCGAATACTGCGCGAGACTCGCAAAGAATTTCCGTCCCGCAAATACCGCTTGATTTCGCCCACAATCATGGGTACGGCATAAGTGGAAAACTTCACGCCAACGCCAACGTCAAACCCGTCGATTGCCTTGATAAGTCCAACACATCCCGCCTGAAACACGTCGTCTGCGCCTAAATTTTTAATGCGAAAACGTTTGACAAGCGACAACACCAAACGCATATTCCCAATAATAAACGTATCGCGCGCCTGCCGATCCCCTGCCTTTAACCTTTTCATAAGCTCCTCGTTTTCCTTTGCCGATAGTCGTGGCAACCCCGACGTATCCACGCCGCAAATCTCCACTTTATGCATAAACTCTCTCCTCCTTCACACGCGTTAAAACGTATGTAAAAAGGCAAAACGAGGCAGGCAGGTGTGAGTTGAGTATGTGCAATCCACCTATTTTTTATACTCTTTTATTCTTTGAATTTTCCTTATTCCATTTTTGCGATTTCCTTTTTTAACCGTAAAATAATCTTCTTTTCCAAACGTGAAATGTAGCTTTGCGAAATGCCGAGCATATCCGCTACGTCCTTTTGCGTCATTTCTTCGCCACCGCCTAATCCAAACCGCAAAAACATAATTTTTCTTTCTCTTTCCGACAACTTTTTTAAGGCTTCTTTTAACTGTTCTTTCTCGGCGTTGGATTCGATATCCCCGTACACGGTATCCGCTGAAGTGCCTAAAATATCCGAAAGCAACAGTTCGTTCCCCTCAAAATCCGTGTTCAACGGCTCGTCGAAAGACACTTCGCTTTTTAGGCGCGCCGTTCGCCGTAAATACATCAAAATTTCATTTTCAATACACCGCGAAGCGTACGTTGCCAACTTGATATTTTTATCCGCGCGGAAAGAATTGATCGCTTTGATGAGCCCGATTGTACCAATCGACACCAAATCGTCGTTGTCCACACCTGTATTGTCAAATTTTCGGGCTATGTACACAACAAGGCGCAAATTGTGTTGAATAAGTTCCGCTTTTGCGCGTTCTTTTTCCTCCTCCAACGCGAGTAAGCGCACCATCTCGCTTTCTTCTTCCGCTGATAAGGGCAAAGGCAGAGCCTCGCCATTGCCACAAATATAATCCACCGTATTTTTTTCGGTAAATACGTCGATATTTCGCAAAAATGCTCGCAATATTTCCATCACTTTCATTTTCTTTTCTCCTTCTCCGCTCTTCCCATCGGTTCATCTATGACCCGCGCGCTTAACAGTATTTTATACCCTCTCGATAACATATTCCCTGACGGTGCGAAATATACCTCTTTTTTTAGCCTGATTTTTTCAAAATTCAATTCGATTTTCCCTTGAAAAACGGGGCTTGTTTTCTCCCCGCCAAGCGTTGTAATCGTGATTTCATCTCGTACCTGCCCCGACGTTTTTAATATTTCTTCCCCAAATAAATCATACCAAACATCCGCGGAAAGAAAGCATACGGGCAGTCCGTTTTTTATCGCCAAATTACCGCTATCCAAAAAACCTGCAACGACTCTTTTTCGTCCCTTAAAAGCGATTTCGCAATCGTAAATAAAGCGATAAATCGCCCTTCTTGCGTATAATTTTTGGATAAACCAAGAAGAAAATATCGTTAAAAGAGCAAAACTGATTATTACGATAAGGCTAGGGATCTTTTTTGGGAAAAATTCCTGCAAAACGCCCAATAGTACACCGCCGAATAAAAAACTGAAAACAAAGAAAAAAATACTCGTCAACGCATACCTGCCCCACTCGTTTTTGATTTTCACGTTTGGAAAAGCAATCAGGCATAAGAAAAATCCGACGGAAAATTTTAATAGGTACGCTATCGCCGTCGACACATTCAGCAACGGAAAAATTACGGCGAATACCGCCCCGAACAATGCCGCCGCAATCAATCGCAAAGAACGTACGGGAGTTTTCGAAGCTTTTAAAGAAAGATACAAAAGCGTTGCATCAAACAAAAAATTTTCCGCCAAAGCATACTCGATATAAATTTCCATACACGCCGCAACCCCTTGTCTTATAAGCGCTTGCAAGTAGTATAACATATTTCAAAGCAAAAAATAAAAGCGCCTTTTGTCGAAAAGACGCTTTTGTTGTCGAAAGGACAATTTCTATGGATTTTATCACGTTTTTATGCGCGTTACATAAACGCGTGTTTTGTGTACTCGATACTGCCATCGGCAAATACTTCCGCTACGTCAAACCGAGCGTTCGGTTCCTCGCCTGTTTTCAGCCAATAAAATTTTGCAATTTGACGGTAACGTTCCCGTTTCGTCTTTCCAACAGCCTCGGCAGGCAAGCCATATTTGTCACTCGTCCTTGTTTTGACTTCCACAAACGCGACTTCGTCTTTGTCTTCCACAATCAAATCCGCTTCGCCAAACGGCGTGCGAAAATTGCGTTTCAAAATCTTACAGCCCTGCTTTTTGAGGTATTCCTCTACCAGTTTCTCCCCTTTTCTGCCTAAAACTTTTTTGTGAACGTCCTGCGGTGAATCGGGCATAATCCAAACTCCTTTATTGCATTGATGTGCGCCGCTGTGCCATACCCCTTATTCTTTTCAAATGCGTATTCGGGATAGGTAAGAGCAAACTCGTCCATCAATTTATCTCTATATACTTTGGCAACGATACTTGCCGCGCCAATGGAATAGGAAAGCGCGTCGCCGTGAACAACGCTCGTCTGCGGCAAAGCAATATCAATCGTCATATTCCCATCCGTCAACACTATATCTGGCGTAATAGGCAGACTTTCAATCGCCTTTTTCATACCTAATTTCGTCGCCTCTAAAATATTGATTTCGTCAATGTCTTTTTCACTCACCTCAACCACGGTATAGGCCAACGCGCGTTTTTTAATCTCCTCGGATAAAATTTCACGCTTCTTTTCGGGCACTTTTTTACTGTCATCCACACCCACAATCAAGTCCGCTTCTTCCAAAGGCATAATCACTGCCGCGCAAACCACGGGCCCAGCCAACGGGCCTCTGCCCACTTCGTCCACGCCTGCGATATATCGATAGCCTTTTGCTTGTAAAGCACGCTCGTATTGTAATTTTTCCTCTGCATTCCATACTTTTTTCATTTATATATTTCCTTTATTGATAGGGCGTCCCTTTCTTCCTCAGCAAAGAACAGCAATTTTTATCCACCTAAGAAAGATAGAAGCGTTTGATGCCTCGTCATGCTACCGCTGTTTAGAACTCAAAATCGGTATAATCGGCAGGGTTTTCCAAGCACATTTTCCCGATTCTGCCTTTGCGGAAATCGTCGATCAACGCTTTCGCGCCGCGTTCGTAATCAAATTCTCCGCCGCGCAAAATGAACCCACGGCGTTTACAAAGCGCTTCGTACATCCCCAACTTCTCCGAAAAATCGGTGATTCCGTAGCGATCCGTAAGATATTGCGGATACTTTTCCGCAAGCTCGCCAAGAAGTTCCAACGCAATGTCGTCCATATCCAAAATATCGTCGTTAATACTGCCGATATACGCAAGATGACGGGCATGGTATTGATTATCAAAGGAGGGTGGCATTGTCCCTGGCGTATCCAACAAATCAAACTCGCCGCATTTCAGCCACCGCACGTCACGCGTTACGCCTGCTTTATCCCCCGTCTTCGCGCGTTTTTGACCGCTCAAAAGATTGACAATCGTGCTTTTGCCTGTGTTGGGAATACCCGCTACCATAAAACGAAAGGTACGATTTAAGCCTTTTGCTTGCGCCCGAGCGCGTTTTTCTTCGGTGATGGCGTTGAGTTTTTGCAACAAAATACGTTTTGTGGAAATATTCGTTGAATCGCATTTCACGCAATATTTCCCTTTGCTTTCAAAAAATTTCAAAAAACCATCCGCTTTGCCATCGGCAAGATCGGCTTTGTTCAGCACGTATAAAATAGGCTTTTCACCGAAAATTTTCTTTAAATTTTTATTGACCGTGGCAATGGGCGCACGCGCATCCAATACGCAAATCACGCCGTCGCAAAGATCTCGTTTTGCTTCCATATCGCGCATCGCTTTGGTCATATGTCCTGGGAACCATTGTATATTTCTCATTACTTTTTCCTTTATATGTATAGAAAATTCTATATGTCTTCTTTATCTTTTTTATTTTTTCGCTTTTCAATCAAACGTACCAGTCCGCCAACAATCCATAAGATTACGTAGAGCAAAACGACTGCCGTAAATATCCAAAACTCAAAGGGCATTGCCTCGCGAAAAGTAGGCAAAGCCAAACTACTGACAAAGATCGCCAATAAGCAAACAATCAACACAACGCCGACCCAAGCAAGCTCCCCTAAAAGCTCTTTCACAAAAGCTCCCACGCCCTTTGATTTGTTATCTTTTTTGTCTTTTTTCTTCATACTTTCTTATCTCTCCGCATTAGCAGTCTTTTACTTCGTAAATCAACAGAGTTTCATTTATGATTGCATAAGATACCGTTTTCCCAACAAGCGATTGTGCCTCTTCACGAAAAAAGACGATGGATGTAGAATATTTTCAATCTTACTCTCCCATTTATATAGAAAATTCTATATTTAACATAACTTTTAAGTTCTTTAAGAGTTTAAATCTTCATAGAGCGCTGCTCTATATCACGACAACGCTGCTATTTTAATAAGTCAGGTCTATTCTTTTTCGTAATTGCAATGGCTTGCTCTCTGCGCCACGCATCAATCTTCGCATGATCGCCGCTACGCAACACGTCAGGCACAGCCAAACCACGGTATTCCTGCGGTCGAGTGTATTGCGGATATTCCAAAAGATTTTCCGAGAAACTCTCATCCACCAACGACGAAGTGCTGATGACACCATCTACGTAGCGCGACACGCAATCCGCCACAACCATAGCAGGCAATTCACCGCCTGTCAATACGTAATCCCCGATGGAAATTTCCTCGTCAATAAACAAATCAATTACGCGCTGGTCCACACCTTCGTAATGTCCGCAAAGCAAAATCAGGTGATCGTACTCCAAAAGCTCGAACACCTTTTGTTGTTTAAATACCTGCCCTTTAGGCGACATATAAATTCTACGCGCTTTATGGTCGGGATCGAGCGCCTCAATCGCACTGCCAATGGGTTGCGCCATCATCACCATACCCGCGCCGCCGCCGAAAGGATAATCGTCACATTTTAAATGCTTGTCCTCGGTGTAATCGCGAATGTTGACTACGTTGATTTGAATTTTACCCGTTTTTTGCGCTCTGCCGATGATGCTTTCCTGCATAGCCGAAAACATTTCGGGAAAGAGGGTTAAAATATCAATTTTCATATGCTTGCTTCCAAATTATTTTAAATCTAATTTCTTCTTTAAATAGTACACTTCGTATAAGTAGGTTGCCACCGTAAGCCCCGTCTGTAATAAGATCGAGGCCCAGGCCATTAAATGCATTCCCATTTCTTCCGTCGTCAAAAACAGCAGAACGCTGGACGAGGAAAATACAGACGTTGCCACGGATTCCAAAACGGACGTCGCAACCATGACAATGAGAATCGTCAACCACATTTGTTTCTTGCCCGTATATTTGGATAAGAAGCAACTGACTGCCCCGTAAATGCAAGGCATCATTGTCAATCCCGTCAAAATCACCAGCAGCAATTCTATTGAAAAGAGGGTAGCATGTACGGGTTCAACCGCAAAAATATCTCCAAATATATATCCGATTTCCTGAAATGCAATCTGCATAGCTCCCATAAACGTTTCATCCGCTCCACCAGCAATGAGTACAATCAAAAATATACAAATCATGGAAGCCACACCTGCGCATACACTGCAAATAAGCGCGGCAATATGTTTTGCAAGGATTTGTTCCTGCGCTGTCGCTGGAATACTGAACGTCAAATATCCTTCGTTTTTAAAGAAATTTTTGTTATAACGATAGATGGGATAAATTTGTGCAAACAACGCCAAGCCTGAGAAACTCAAAACGAGGGACATACCCGTAAAAAATACCATCCAAGGGAACGTTTCCGTTATCTCTCGTCCGATTAGCATACGCAACTGCACCGCAAAAACCACACTGAGAAGCGCTACAATACCTATTAAGCCAAACAATACGGGGAAAAGATAACGAAACTCGTATTTTAATAATCTCCGCAACATTCTACCGCGAACGGATTTGATTTTGCCTGTTTTCTTATGAAAATCCTCCTGCGGAATAGGCAAAAGTTGTTGTGGTGTATTTCCCGTGAACACGGACATGGTATGGGCATTTTTAGTCACACCAGGTTTATTCCCTTCATTTTCAGGCGGCAAATCGAATAAATCTTCGTTTCTTACATCCATTTGAACACCTCCCGAAACAACGCGTCGATCGTCTTACCTTCACGCTGCCGAATTTCTTCCGTTTCACCGCTCAGCACAACACAACCGTTTTTCAAAAACAAAACGTAGTCCAAATACTCTTCAATTTCCGAAATCAAGTGCGTACTGATAATCATTGTCGAGTTTTCTAATTTATGGGAAAGGATTGTCCGCAATATGTAATCGCGCGCGGCAGGATCGACGCCTGCAATCGGCTCGTCTAAAATAAACACTTTGGCGTTTCTCGACAACGTCAAAATCAACGACAGTTTCTCTTTCGTGCCTTTGGAGAGTGTTTTAATCTTTTGATTTTCGTTGATACCCAGTTCCGCGATCATTTTTTGCGCTTTTTGGCGGTCGAAATCAGGAAAAAAATCCACAAAATAATCAAGTTGCTGTGTCACGGAAATACTTTCATTCAGCGAATGCGCATCCGAAAGATAAGAAACAAGATATTTCGTTTCCGTGCCGATGGGATATCCACCGATTTGCGCATCTCCTTCCGTGGGCGCAAGCAAGCCCGTCAACAGTTTGATAAACGTCGTTTTGCCACTCCCATTCGGGCCCAGCAAACCGATAATGCCTCCACGATCGGGGATTGCAACGTTGACGTGACTAAGCGCACAAAGATCTTTATAATATTTGGTAAGATTTCTACACTCAATAATATTCGCCATACCTCCCTCCTTTGCATTTTTTGATTTCAACGCATACCTGGGTGCGTTGTTTGTCCCTAGAATGATTTCCCCTTTCAATAAGCAACCTTGGCTTACTAACACCAAAAGCGTAAAAGGCGCAACTTGTCGATTGCTTATTTTTAGACTATATTTACGAAAGCTATTCGCCCGCTAACGTAATAGTTATTACAAAATTGCTTCGACGAACGACTTACTGTCGAACGCCTCTAAATCTTCCATCTTTTCCCCTACGCCTGCGTAAATTACGGGTAGAGAAAGTTCGGATGACAAGGAGAATACAAAGCCACCCTTTGCCGTTCCGTCGAGTTTCGTCAATACGATACCGTCTAATTCCACCGCTTCATCAAAGACACGGGCTTGGTTGACGGCGTTTTGTCCCGTCGTTGCATCCAACACCAACAACTTCAAGAAATCCGCTTCGGGATACTCACGCGTCACAACACGATCCATTTTACGAAGTTCGTTCATCAAATTGTCTTTTACGTGTAATCTACCCGCCGTGTCCACGATCACCACGTCCGTACCCTTGGCTTTTGCCGAAGCCACCGCGTCGTAAATCACCGCGGATGGATCACTTCCTTCCTCGTGTTTAACGATACGCACTTTTGCGCGATCTGCCCAAATGGAAAGCTGCTCGCTTGCCGCCGCGCGGAATGTGTCCGCTGCCGCTACTGTCACCGTCTTGCCCTGCGACAGATAATAATGCGCTAATTTCCCCACCGTTGTCGTCTTACCCACACCATTGACACCGACAAGCATGATTACACAGGGATAGGAAGGCGGTTCAACCTCCGATTCTTCCAATATTTCCGTCAAAATATCGCGCAAGAGATTGGTGACGTATTCTTCGTCTTTCAGCCTGCCTTCGATTGCCTTCGCCTTAACCCGTTCCACCACTTCTTCCGCTGTGGAAACAGAAACGTCGGAAGAAATTAAGATTTCTTCAAGTTCTTCATAGAACTCGTCGCCTAATTTGTTTTTAGAAAACAGCGTGCGGAGCTTGCCCGAAAAATTATCTTTCGTCTTTTTCAGCGCGCCAAAAAGTTTACCGAATATACCCATTGTTTTGGTTTCCTTTTGTTATGATTATAGTAAACGGCGCAACTTTCATTACGCCGTTCGTTGTTGTTTACTCTACCGTACCTGCGCCAAGACGGGATTCTACTTCCGCCAATTTCACCGATACAATCTTGGATACGCCCTTTTCTTGCATGGTAACGCCGAACAGCGTGTCCGCTTGGTTCATCGTCGGCTTTCTATGCGTAATTACGATGAACTGCGTTTCTTCCGCAAAACGTTTCAAATAGGACGCAAAACGATCTACGTTCGCATCGTCCAACGCCGCTTCGATTTCGTCGAGGATACAGAAAGGCATCGGGTGCGATTTCAAAATAGCAAACAAAATCGCAATCGCCGTCAACGCACGTTCGCCACCCGAAAGCAAGGAAATCTTCGTCAATTTCTTGCCAGGAGGACAAGCTACGATTTCGATACCAGCATTCAAAGGATCTTCCCCTTCCACGTAATCGATTTGGAGTTCTGCCTGACCGCCGCCAAAGAGTTCCTTAAACGTAACCTTGAAGTTTTCGTTAATTTGCGCGAACCCTTCATTGAACATACGCAACATTTCTTCGCGGATTTCATCCAAAGCCGCCTGTAAATCGTCGATTGCCTTTTGCAAATCGTCGCGCTGCGTAACCATTTCCGTGCAATGTTCTTGTTCGTATTGATATTCTTCGATTGCGTTGGGGTTGACCGCGCCAAGCATCGTAATCTTACGTTTCAACGCCGAAATCAAACCTGCCGCCTCTTCCACGTTAAAGTTTTCCTGACGGAATGCAAGACAGCCCTCGTAATCAAGCTCATACGCCTCTTCCATACGCTGACGAGTATTTTCCAAGTTGGTATCAATCTTACTGATTTCGATTTCGCATTTATAGCGCTTGTCGCTACTCTTTGTCAACGTTTCCTGCAAACCCGTCTTTTCTTCTTCCAAAGCAAGCTGCGCTGCGTTGATTTCTTCTTTTTCTTTCGTGATTTGCGCTATCTTGTCCACGATCGCCTGTACAGCCGCTTTTTCTTCTTCGGAAAGTTCTTTTTCCTGTGCTTCCGCTTCCAAAGCGTTCAGCTTGGTCTGCGCGTCCGTCTTTTCGTATTCCATATCCAAAATACGTTTTACAAGGTCGTCCTTTTCCGCTGTAATACGTTCGATCGTTTCTTTTTGCTTTTGCAAATCCGCGGTCAAGGATGCATATTCCAATTCCAAATCACGCAAGGTTTTGCTCTTGTCTGCGCGTTCTTCTTTGAAAACTTCGCATTGACTGCGCTGGTTTTCCATTTCCTTTTCCGCTTGTTGTCTTTTTGCCGCAAGCTGTTCTTCGCTGAGCGAGGAGTTCTCTTCTTCCGATTTCAAATCCTGCAATTTGCGTTTGAGATCGTCCAAAGCTACTTGATACGTTTCAATGTCGCCTTCCGCTTCCGCAATCTGCTGCGTGAGCGCCGTTTCACGTTGCGTCAAACCCGCGATTTCGCTCGTCGCGCCCTGGTATTTTTCACGGAGCGCATCTACCGCTTCTTCCGCCTCCGCTCTTGCTCGTTCGCTTTCCGCGATTGCTTGCTTTAATTTTTCAATCTGCTTTTGCTTGCGGGCAATATTGTCTTTGCATTCCTGAATCTTACGTTCGTTGGAAAGGAGTGAACCAGAATCTCTTCTCGTACTACCGCCCGTCATCGCGCCGCTCGTTGAAACGGTGTCGCCGTCGAGGGTTACGATTTTGAAGAGGTTGCCGTACTTTTTCGCAATCACCGTTGCGTTTGCGATATTGTCGCAAATCAACGTATTGCCCAAAAGGTTGCTGATAACGTTGTAATAATAATCGTCGTATTTGACAAGTTCCGTCGCAAGACCCATTGCACCGCGTTCACTCAAAGCGCGCTGGATTTCACGGGAATCGGGACGGGGACGCATGCTGGCAACGGGCAAGAACGTTACGATACCGCCGTTGGTACGTTTCAAATATTCAATCAAATATCTCGCGTCGTCCGCTGTAGGCGTTACGACGTTTTGCATCGCGCCGCCGAATGCCGTTTCGATTGCCTTTTCATATCTTTGATCGGTGGAAACAACGTCCGCAAGCGCGCCGTGCAAATGTTTGTTGATTTCAGGATTCGTCTTTGCCACCGACAATAAACGGCGAACGGATTCCTTATACCCCTCGAAACGGTTTTTCAAACTGATATACATTTCAAGGTTTTCGCGCAAGGACGCCAACTGACCGTTTGCATTAAACAGTTCTTGGTTGAATTCGTTCACGGTGAGTTGCATTTCACGCGCTTCTTCTTGTTTTTCTTCAAATTCGCGCATACCCGAAGAGGACATATCGCGAAGATTTTTCATATCCTTTTTCACGGACGCAAGCTCGTCCGTCAAACGTTCTTTTCTAATAATCGCGCGTTGAAGAGCATTATTGAGTTCGTCAATTCTATCCTTTACCGCTTCCATACGCGCCGCAAGCGTACCGAGGTTTTTCTTCATTTCCGCGAGGTTGTCCGCATCCGAAAGCTGGTTCATACGCGTTTCGTCGGAAAGTCTTTCAAACACCTCGATCTTTTTATCAAGCGCCGCTACGGCAGAACGAAGCACTTCCATCTGCGTATCGATTTCGGTGATTCGCTTTGCGTCCGCATCGTTTTTATGCGTCGTTTTTGCGATCTCGTCGTCGATTTCTCCGATACGGATTTTACTCGCTTCCAACATCTCCGTCGCCGCGTCGATTTGCGAACGATAGGTACGGATACGTTCTCTCGCAAGTTTCAATTCCCCATCCTTTCTTTCGTTGCCGACGGAAAGGCTGACGTGTTGATCGTGCAAATCGTTAAGCTGAATATCCGCTTGGTTGATCTTTTCGCGATTTTCCTCCAAACGGCGATTGATTACGCCAATCTGGGTATTGAGCGAAATAATTTTATCCGAAATCGTCGCAATGTCCTTTTTGAACTTGCTCTTTTCGTTTTCCGCGTTTTCGTAACGGTATATGTACGTGTTTGCTTCTTGGATCTTTAAGGATTGTGAATATTCGTTGTATTCCTTTGCAGCTTCCGCCTGCTTACCCAAGGGGCCAAGACGGCGTTCCGCCTCGTCGATACGCTGACGGTAAATAAAGAGGTTGGCATTGGAATCCGCAATCTTACGCTCAATATCCGTTTTGGTCGCTTTGAATTTCATAAGCCCAATCGCTTCTTCAAAGATCAAACGACGATCCTCAGGGCGAGCATTCATAATCTGTTCGACTTTACCCTGCCCGATGATCGAATACCCTTCTTTGCCAAGCCCGATGCCGTGGAAAAGCGCAACCAAATCCTTCAAACGACTGGGTTGGTTGTTGATGAGGTATTTACTTTCGCCCGTACGGTACAAACGACGAGTCATGGACACTTCGGGCATGTCCAAATCGAAAATTTTTCTTTCGTTGTCAAACGTGAGCGTTACTTCGCAGAACGATTGCGGTTTTCTTTCAATCGTACCGCCGAAAATAACGTCTTGCATGTTAGAACCACGCAAGGATTTTGCCGAAGTTTCGCCAAGTACCCAACGTACCGCGTCGGCTACGTTACTCTTACCGCAACCGTTAGGTCCCACGATACACGTAACCCCTTCTTCAAATCGGATCGTTGTCTTGTCGGCAAATGATTTAAAGCCGACCAGTTGTATTTCCTTTAAATCCAAAATGTACTCCTTGTGATATGTTTATATATCTGTTATATTTTTTACTTTCCTATTTGCCTATCTTAAAACAGCTTGCAAAACACTCTTTGTGCTTGTTTACTTTTTTAGGCATAGACATGAATGGAGCTTTTCTCCATCCCATAAGTAAGAGCAACGTTCCCCTTGTCCCTTTATTTGCGTTGGTTATCCCAAGGCTTTTCGCAAAGCAGTTTTTCCAGCATTGCCGACGCCGCCGCCGATTCTGCTTCTTTTTTACTGCCGCCTTCGCCTATCTCACAAAAACCCGCCGCCCGCGCTTCACAACGGAAAATAGGCGCGTTGTCTTTGCCCGACTGTTTGCACACGTACACGGGTGGCTCTTTTCCAAATTTTTGTAAATATTCCTGCAAAGCGCCTTTGGGATTTTTCTCCTCCGTAACGTCGTGGAGCATACCATGTCTATAAATAAATTCTTTCGCCGCGGTATAGCCACCATCAAGATAGATCGCCGCCACCACTGTTTCAAAGATACTCGACACTGTTTTTCTGCCCACGTTCGCCGCGCCGCCAACCGTCAACAAATATTGTTGTAATCCCAGCGCACGCACCGCCTTGTCCAACGCTTCTTCACAGACAAGTTTTTGACGACATTTCGTCAAATCCCCTTCGTCCGAACGCGCGTGCGTTACGTACTGCCATTCCGTTACGACAAGCTGTAACACCGCGTCGCCTAAATATTCCATGCGCTCGTTGTCCTCGCCTCCGTACTTATTCGCGTACGTGGAGTGGGTAAACGCTTCTTTTAACAGCGCTTTGTTTTGAAATACGTAACCGAGTTTTTTCTCCAACTCCGTGTAAGGAAAATTCGTCAATTCGTTGCTCCCGTTTCCGTTGCGGCTGTATCCGCCGCAGTCGCTTTTGCGGTGATCGCCGCCATATCCACGCTGTCGATCATCGTCTTGATCTTACCGACAAGATCCCCTCTCGCCGCATCTGCCGCCTGCTTGATACAAACTGCAAAACCGCGCGCTTTGGAGTTGCCATGGCCCTTTACCACTGCTTTGGAAAGTCCTAAAAACATCGCGCCGCCAACCGCTTCGTAGTCAAGCTGTCCTTTGATGTTTTTGATAATGTCCAAACACAACGCCGCGCGGAGCTTAGTGAATAAGTTACGCTTAAAGGCTTTGTTCATAATGGTGGAAACCGTTTTTCCACAGCCTTCCGCCGCTTTCATCGCAATATTGCCCGTGAAACCGTCCGCAACCATAACGTCCACGTCGCCGTACATCAAATCACGGCCTTCACGGTTGCCTTGGTAATTGATACAATCAATCGATTTCAAAATCTCGTTGGTTTCCTGCTGCAACAAAAGCCCCTTATGATCTTCCGTACCGTTGTTCAACAGCCCAACCGTCGGGCTCTTGATTCCATACACGGTTTGCGCGTATGCCGTTGCCATAATAGAAAAATGTACGAGGTTGATGGGCTTACATTCGAGATTCGCACCGCAATCGCAAAGGAAGGTAGCACCCCCTCTATGGTTGGGAATCATGGGACAAAGCGCAGGACGAGATACGCCCTTCAATCTGCCAAGAACCAAAACACCCGCCGTCAGCACCGCACCCGTCGAACCGGAAGATACCAACCCATCCGCTTTGCCTTCTTTTAAAAGCCTAAACGCTACAACCGTAGAGGAGTCTTTTTTCGTTTTCACCGCTTTCGTCGGCACTTCTTCCATGCCGATCACTTCTGTCGTATGCACGATTTCCAAACGGCTTTGGTCGTATTTGCAGTTGGCAAGCTCCGCCTTAATTTGCGTTTCGTCACCGCAAAGAATCAAGTACAGGTCTTTATCTTTGTTGAGCGCTTCTACACACCCAAGGACTTGCTGTTTCGGCGCGAAATCGCCGCCCATTGCATCAATTACAATTTTCGTCATATTTTTTCTTTCCTTACTACGGATTGTTTTTTCTTTTGTGGCAACGTTCCGTTGCATCATGTTTTTCTATCTTTCTTGTTCTTGGTCGGTTTTCACGAAATTAAAACGTGGAGATACGAGCAGTTCAAGGCACGTTGAGCACGCTGCAGGGAGCGTACAAAACGTACGTGACCAAAGCGCGCGGAAACGCAACGCAGAAATGCGACGTATATACGCATTTTAAAGCGTTTTAATATTTCATGTCGCCAAATGTACGAGGATACGGCAACACATCACGAATATTCGCAATACCCGTCAAATACATGATCATACGTTCAAAGCCCATACCGAAACCGCTGTGAGTCGTACCGCCGTATCTACGAAGATCGAGATACCACGAATAATCCGCAGGATCCATACCCAATTCTTTGATGCGGTTGTACAGTTTTTCATAGCTGTCTTCTCTTTGCGAACCGCCGCAAAGCTCCCCAATACCAGGCACGAGCAAGTCTGCCGCCGCCACCGTCTTTCCGTCGGGGTTTTGCTTCATATAGAACGCTTTGATTTCCTTGGGATAATCGGTGAGGAATACGGGTTTCTTATATACCGTTTCCGTGAGGAAACGTTCGTGTTCGCTCTGCAAATCCTTACCCCAGAAAATGTTTTTATCCTCGAATTTGTCCGCGTTCTGTTTCAAGATTTCGATTGCTTCGGTGTACGTCAAACGCACGAACGCGTTTTCCGCTACGTTCTTTAATCTTTCAATCAACCCCTTATCTACGAACTGGTTGAGGAAGTTAATTTCGTCGGGACAGGTTTGAAATACGTAGTTGATGATGTGTTTGACCATCGCTTCTTGAATATCCATATCCCCTGCAAGATCGCAGAACGCCATTTCGGGTTCGATCATCCAAAATTCCGCCGCGTGACGCGCCGTGTTGGAGTGTTCCGCACGGAAAGTGGGCCCAAACGTGTACACGTTACCAAACGCCATCGCGTACGTTTCCGCGTTCAACTGTCCCGATACGGTAAGCGCTGTACGCTTGCCGAAGAAATCTTCTTTGTAATCTACTTTTTTACCCTTTGCAATTTCATCCAAGTCCAACGTCGTAACTTGGAACATAGCGCCCGCGCCTTCGCAGTCGCTCCCCGTCAAAATGGGAGTATGCACGTACACAAACCCGCGGTCGTTGAAGAATTTATGAATCGCAATCGCCGCTTCGCTGCGGATACGGAACGCCGCGCCGAAAAGGTTAGTACGAGGACGAAGGTAAGCAATTTCACGCAAAAATTCTACGCTGTGGCGTTTTTTCTGCAAGGGGTAATCGGGAGTAGATTCCCCTTCCACCTTAATTTCCGTCGCCTTGATTTCGTAAGGTTGTTTATTTTCAGGAGTGGAAACGACTACGCCCGTTACGATCAACGCGCAACCGACGTTCTCCTTTGCAATTTCGTCGTAATTTTCCAAATTTGCTCTTTCAAAAACGATTTGCGTGTTTTTAAAACAGCTACCGTCGTTGAGTTCAATAAAGCCAAACGCTTTGGAATCGCGTATCGTTTTTGCCCAGCCTGCTACCGTCACCGTCTTTCCATCGTACGCCGCAAGGTTGGCATTGAGTTCTTTCAAAAAGAGTCTTTCCATCGTAAATCCTGCCTTTTTTGTTCTTTGTGTCTAAAGGAAAAGTTTTATTTTCGTCTTTGGGACGCTTTTTCCTACTCTATACTTCCTTATTATAACATTTTTTTATAAAAAACACAATCGTTTGAAGCTATTTAATTTGTCGGAAGAGGGATTTTTTTGACGATTATGCCTTGAATAGGGCGATATTCGTCCTTTCGTAAACGCTTGCGCCACAACAAGTTATCCCCTTTGTAACATTCGAGGTAACACTCACTTTTTACGCCGCTCTTTTCCACACGCAAAACCTCCTCTTTTTCCCCCTCTTTTACAATGGGTTGCGGCGGCAAGATTTCTCCCAGCGTTTTTGCATTCAACTCGTACCTGTACCCCTCATTTTTACCAAAGAAGGTGATTTTGATACCGCCTTGAAAGACGTTTGCAGATAGATATACAGGGTGAGCGTGGGGATTAAACAAACAAAGATCGCTTTGAGAAGACACCATAGCGTCGCGTGAGGGGGAAACGTACCCCACTTGCAAGGAATGCGGATGGTATTCCGTAACGGTAAGCCCCGATTTCAGCGCGGCGTTATACAACGTCGTGCTGACTTGACACACGCCGCCGCCCACTCCAAGCACATACTCCCCATTGATAATGATTTTTGCCTGCTGAAACCCCGATTCTTCGGTACGCCTGCCCACCGTTTGATTGAAAGAAAACTCCCCATAAGGCTGTATGGTTACACCGTCGATTAAAGAGGCGGCAATCGCGATATTCTCACACCTGCCCCCCTCGTTTGCATTAAAATACGTAGTGTAAGAGGATAATGTTTCCCAGCCGTATGGGTTATCTTTGACGACCGTTTTTGTTTGCACTCGTTCGCTTGCCCATACCGTCGTCCAATTTTGTAAACCACCGCCAAACGAGCAAGCAATAAAAAAAGCGCTCGTCAAAAAGAGCGCCGTTCGATATAAATACCATTGTTTTTTTGTCATATTCTCTCGTCCGTCCCTCGTTATGTACGACACGGAAAATCAGTCCTCGTCTTTTAAAAGCTGTTCCAAAAGTTTATCAGACGGGTGAAATACGGGATTACCTACTCGGTGGATCGCGTCTAAATAATGCGTATCCGAACCGCCCGTCACGAATACCCCCCATTTTTTCGCCAAGCCTTTGAAATACTCCGTTTCCTCGTTAGTATGCGTGGAATAATAGGCTTCTATTCCGTCCGCGCCGTAATCAGCGAGGTCTTTAAGCAAATTTTCTTTCTCAAACGCAGGCATAGTGATCCTGCCAGGATGAGCTATGCAGGCAATTCCCCCAAGCGCGTGAATACAATCAATCGCCGCCTTTGGCGTGGGTCTGCCAAACGAAGAATGCGCAGGCTTGTTGCGGTTTAAAAACCGCGCGTACGTTTCCCCTTCCGTAATCCCCAAATGTTTCGCCGCCGCGCGCGCAATCAGCATACTATGCACAGGGGAATTGACATCCACGCGCAACGCAAGCACTTCCTCCACAGTAACAGGCACACCGAGTTTTTGGAATTTTTCCACACTCTCCTGCACACGCACAATGGAAGCGTGTTGTCTGTCTTTTAAAAATTTTTCATACGACGCGCCTTCCTTGCATCCATACCCCAAAATATGAATTTTTTCCTCGCCATCATAAGCGGAAATCTCCCAACCGCACACGTAGCGAAGCCCGAATTTTTTCGCCGCTGCACGCTTTATTTCCAACCCATTCATGGTGTCATGATCGGTAATAGACAAAAACTCCACCCCGCTTTCTTTTGCGAGGCGGCACATTTCTTCAGGCGTATAATGTCCATCGGAATAGATACTGTGTAAATGCAAATCAGCGCGCATTTTCCTATTTTTCTCCTTACTGCAACCTTTTGTTGCCTAACGTAGAGCCAAAAGACTCAGTTTTTGCGGTATTATCCCTTAATGTTTCCGTTTTCGATACGGATTTTATTGCAATCCGCGCCGTATAACACTCGTTCCGCGTGCGTACAAGTCAAAATCGTCTGCACGCCTTCGATACATTTTAACAACTTTTTCCTGCGCGGTAAATCCAACTCGCTCATCACGTCGTCAAGCACCAGTATGGGGCATTCGCCCGAAATCGTCTTAAAAATTTGCACTTCCGACAGCTTTAACGCAAGTGCCGCTGTTCGCGTTTGCCCTTGCGAAGCATATGCCTTAGCGTCAACCCCGCCGATCGTGACGTCCAAATCGTCCCTATGCGGCCCAACCGTCGTAAACCCCAAACGCAAATCCTTTTCGTAATTATTCTCCAACCGTCCCATCAGCGTTTTAGCAATCTCCGTTTCATCGCCTTCGTACTTTCGGTCGGGCTTGATGACAAGGTCCTCTCCGCCATCCGTTAAAAACGCATGATATTCCTTAGCAAACGGCGCGAGTTTTTCTAAAAATTCCGCACGTTTTTTAATGATGATCGCTGCGTATTTGCAAAGCTGTTCGTCCCACACGGGCAGCGTGTCTAAAATCAAGGATACGTCATGATTTTTCAATAGCGTGTTCCGTTGATCGAGAATTTTATTGTACCGAAGCAGAGCCGTGTAATAGGTGGGCGACGTTTGAGATATGGAAATATTCATAAATCGACGGCGTTCATCAGGGCCGTCTTGAATCAAACGCAGTTCCCCAGGCGAGAAAAACACGCTGTTGATATGTCCCATAAGGTCAGCGTTTTTCGCTATTTTACTGCCATTGACGCGAATTTCGCGCTTATTTTCATAAATATTCGCCTCAATCGTGACTCTACCGTAACGGTTCTCCGCCTCCGCGGAAATAAAAGCGGATTCCGAGCCCATACGAATGAGCTGCTTATCGTGGCGAATACGGAGCGACGCGCCCGTGCAAAGGTAAAACACCGCCTCGGCACAGTTGGTTTTGCCTTGCGCGTTCTTTCCAAACAGGACGTTTAGCCCCTCCGAAAAGGTGAAAGTTTCCCTTTCGTAATTTCTGAAATTTTGAAGGAATAATTTTTTTATTTGCATAATCCTCAAAAAACCCGCCGAAATTGCTTTCTTTTCCTCGAAATTTGTATTATAATTATATCAAATAATTCTCAAAAAAACAAGTTTAACAAGATAGATAGGAAAAATAATTTACATCAGGGGAGCAAAAATAATGCCGGAAAACAGTCAGTTGTACCACGCGTGGAAAAAAATCGACGAAAAATTGAAAAATATCATTCAACCCGTTTCGTATAACCATTTATTTAGGGATCTTGAGCCCGTCGATATCGTCGGGCGTAAAATCATTTTGAAAGTTCCTTCGGAAATCAACGCTACTTCCATTATGAATAAGTTTTCCACCGATTTAAGAGAAACGATTATTAAATGCGACGTGGGACTGAATGCCTTTCGTTTGGTTGTGGATAACAGCAAACAGTTCCCTGTGGAGTTTGAAGAGGACGCAGGAGAAAGTTTTATCGCGCCCCCCATCAACCCTAACTTCACGTTTGAATCCTTCGTAGCTGGTTCGGGCAGCAAATTTGTATATGCAGCGGCAAAAGCGGTAGCCGAAAACCCTGGCGAAACTTTCAATCCCCTCTTTATTTACGGGGAATCGGGCTTGGGAAAAACCCACCTTATGCACGCAATCGCGAATTATATCAATAAAAATTACCCCGAAAAACGCGTGCTTTATACCACGTGCGAAAACTTTTTGAATGAATTTATCGACTCCATCACGCAAACGAGCGGTTCAAAATTCCGTTTCCACTACCGCAACGTGGACGTATTGATGATTGACGATATTCAGTTTTTGAAAAATAAAACGCAGTTGCAGGAAGAATTTTTCCACACCTTCAACGAATTGTCCTCGCAAAACAAACAAATCGTATTGACGTCCGACCGTCCACCTAAAGAAATTGCTACTTTGGAAGAACGTTTGCGTACTCGTTTCGAAGGGGGCATGATCGTGGACATTCAACCGCCCGACACCGAAACCAAGATCGCTATTCTTCGTCGTAAAGCGTTGGATAGAAAATGCCCGATGCCCGATGAAGTGTTGGAATTTTTGGTACGCGACTCGGGACACGACGTGCGTATGTTGGAAGGCAGACTTACCAAAGTTATCTTCGCAAGTAAATTGCATGAAGAACCTATTTCCTTGGAGCTTGCAAGGCTGGCTTTGAACGAATCGGTCAACGAAACGGAAGAACAAGAAGACGTTACGCCCGATAAGATCGTAAACGCAGTATGTGGATATTTCAAACAAAAACGCGACGATTTGATCGGAAAAGGCAAAAAGGCAGATCTTGTCAAAGCGCGTCAAATTTGCGCGTATTTACTTTGTGAAATGCTCTCTCTCCCCCTCGTTTCCGTCGGCAACATTTTGGGCGGCAGAGATCACACGACGATTATGTACGCTCGCGATAAAATGGAAAAATTAGCCACTTTGAACGACCGTGTTGCGAAAGAAATCGACGACATCAAAAACATTGTTTTAAAAAAATAAGCGACCCTGTGTCGCGTTGAAGCCTTTCCGTCCTGATTTTTCGGATCTGTAAAGGCTTTTCTCTTGTCTTGGAAAAATATCTATGAAAACGAATTATGAATTTTTAGAATATACAGCTGAAGCGGTCGTCGTTGGCGCAGGGCACGCAGGTTGCGAAGCCGCCCTCGCTTTGGCGCGCACGGGAATTAAAACTGCATTGTTGACGTTAAACCTCGACAGCATCGGGTTTATGCCCTGTAACCCCTCGATTGGCGGTACAGCAAAAGGTCATCTTGTGCGTGAAATTGACGCTCTTGGCGGAGAAATGGGGATTGTAGCCGATAAAACGGCGTTGCAAATCCGTATGCTGAACGTCGGCAAAGGCGCAGCAGTGCAATCGTTGCGCGCACAATCCGACAAAAACGCCTATCACCGTGAAATGAAACGAGTGCTGGAAAACACCGAAAATTTGCGCATCATTCAAGCGGAAGTTTCGGAAATTTTGCAGGAAAACGGAAAATGCACGGGCGTAAAAACGACGTACGGCGGCATCATTTCTTGCAAAGCGGTCATTCTTTGTACGGGCGTGTATTTGAACGGCGAAACGATCACGGGTCACGTTGTAGAAAAATCAGGCCCGAACGGCTTCGCTCCCGCCAACCACCTCACCGAGAGTTTGATTTCACTCGGATTCAACGTGCGTAGATTTAAAACGGGTACCCCCGCGCGTGTGGATAGCCGCACAATCGATTATTCCAAATGCGAAATTCAAAATGGGGACACGGACATTTATCCTTTCTCGTTTATGCACGACACTCCCCCTGAAAACAAAATGCCCTGCTATTTGACGTACACCAACCTCGAAACACACGGCATCATTATGGACAACCTTGATAGATCCCCCCTCTACGACGGCACAATTCAATCCACTGGCCCTAGATATTGTCCTTCTATTGAAACGAAAGTGGTACGTTTCAAAGACAAAGAACGCCACCAAATCTTTATCGAACCCGAAGGCGCGGACACCTTGGAAATGTACGTGCAGGGTATGTCCACGTCTATGCCCCACGATGTACAGCGCGCCATGTACGCGTCCGTCGCAGGTTTGGAACACGCGGACATTATGCGTTACGGCTACGCAATCGAATACGATTGTATCGACACCTTGGACGTTTTGCCGACGTTGGAATTTAAAAAAGTAGAAGGCGTGTACACAGCAGGCCAAATCAACGGCACTTCGGGATATGAAGAAGCCGCCGCGCAAGGCTTGATGGCAGGCTTGAACGCTTCCTTAAAACTTCGAGGCCTCCCCCCCTTCGTCCTTCGCCGCGACGAAGCCTATATCGGCGTATTGATCGACGACCTTGTCACCAAAGGCACGGACGAGCCCTACCGTATGATGACTTCGCGCGCCGAACACCGCATTTGTTTGCGCCAAGACAACGCCGATTTCCGTTTGACGGAAAAGGGTATGGAAGTAGGCCTTGTCACCAACGAACGCAAAGAAAGATACCTCAAGCGCAAAGCAAAATTTGAAGAATTACTCACTTCGTTGCAGACACGGGTACCCCAAAAGGAAGCAACCGAATTCTTATCCGCCTACGGCTACGGCGCGACGAACGGCAGCGTTTCGTATGCGGATATGTTAAAACGTTCCGTACCCTTAAAGGATATTATGGCAAGATTTAACGTCTTTTCGGAATATTCCAAAGACGTCTTGGAAACGGCGGAAATCAGCGTCAAATACGAAGGATATTTAAAACAAGGCGTTGAATTGATTGAAAAAGCAAAGCGTTTGGAGAACAAACTCTTACCAGCGGATATTGATTACAACGACATCAAAGGCTTGCGTTTGGAAGCGCAGGAAAAGCTCAACCGAATTCGCCCTTTCAATCTTGGGCAAGCAGGTAGAATTTCTGGTGTCAACCCCGCCGACGTATCGGTATTGATGGTGTGGCTGGCACAACGCAACGAAAAATAAAAAATCGCATTAAACGCATACCTGCCCCGCGGTAATTCACCGCAGGGCAGGTTTTTTCATATCCATATTCTATTATTTTACGTCCTCTTTATTGCTTTCGCCAATGATATAAATAGGACGTTTTTTCGTTTCACGGAAAATCTTAGAAATGTACTGTCCCATCACGCCTAGACAGAACAACTGCACCCCACCAACAAACAAAATAATACAAATCGTCGAAGGCCAACCTGCTACGTTGTCGCCAAAACACAAAGCGCGTATAAATACCACCAACAACGCCACCACCGCTACAAACGTCAGGAAAATACCACTGAACGATGCAATCTTTAACGGCGCATCGGAAAAGTTCGTAATTCCTTCCAAAGAATATTTAAAAAGTTTCCAAAAGCTCCACTTCGTTTGCCCTGCGACGCGTTCAACGTTTTCATATTCCAGCCAGTACGTTTTAAAACCAATCCAACCGAAAATCCCCTTAGAGAAACGGTTCGTTTCACTCATCGCCACGATCGCGTTCACCATTTTACGTTTCATCAAACGAAAATCACGCGCGCCGTCCACCACGTCCACGTCCGAAATCTTTGCCATGATTTTATAAAACATTCTCGCAAAAAAAGAACGAATTTTGGGCTCGCCTTTTCTCGTAACTCGTCTTGTCGCTACGCTGTCGTACCCCTGTTCTTCAATGATTTTCAGCATTTCAGGCAACAGCGAGGGCGGGTCTTGCATATCCGCATCCATCACCGCCACGTAATCCCCCGTAGCATTGCAAAACCCCGCATACATAGCCCCTTCTTTTCCAAAATTACGAGAAAAAGAAAGATATTTCACGCGGTTGTCCGTTTCCGCAAAGCCCTTGATCACCTCTAATGTTTTGTCTTTCGAACCATCGTCGATAAACAGCATTTCAAACTCATATTTTTCCAAAAGAGTAGATACCCTATCCACTTCTTTATAAAAAGTAGGCAAGGCTTCTTCTTCATTATAGCAAGGTATAATCAACGATATTTTTTGCATACGTGTACTCCGTCGTTTCAATACCATCATTATACTATGCTTCCGCGCTTTTGTCAAGGGGGATTTTCGTGAAAACTGCTTTGGTGTCAAGGTATAGGATAGAAAAAACTCTTACGCAGGAATTTGCGTAAGAGTTTTTCTTTTACGCCTACATTTCCAAACTCCCAAGCCAGTTAGAAAAATCCATATAAATTGCCTTCCTTTCAGCATTAAGTTCTTCCTCAAGAGTCAGCGTATACACCCGATCCTCGCTGTCGAATTTTTCCACATACTTATATTCATAAGTATAATTCCCCTCATCCAACTGCAACAACGCTTTTTCCGCCAACAGTTTCGCTTTCCGCACATTTTCTACAAGATCGCTAAATGCCGTTTCATCTACCGCAGTAATTTTCTCTACAATCTTATCGAAATATCCTTCTTGGAAGCCGTAATTCCATTGCGCACCTTCCGTTTTGATATAATACAATGCATCACTTGGATACAAATAATATCCTTTCACTATATCGCCATTTTCATCTACATATGAATTGATAAAATAGGTGTTCCACGCGCAAAGAAAATAAATGTAATCATACATAGCGTAAATATCGTTGATCACTTCACTACTTGCGATTTTTTGCCATAATGCCAAATCGGCAGACATATCTTCTGCTTTGATAATCGTATACGTTGCGTCTACAATCTTATAATTAAACTCGTATCCATACATATCCGTAAAAGGTTGATCCTCGCTTTCCGCGACAACCAATGTCCCCACCACTTTGATTGCTTGCGTCGTATAAGAGAAACTCTCTCCATTTTTTGGATATACTTCCATCGTATTCGACAGTTGCGAAGTGTTCGGAACACAAAATGGACAGTTTTGATAGGGTAAATTCATTAGAAACAAGAATGACCCGTCTACTGGCGAACTTGTTGCCATATACCCACTGATTGTCACCTGCTCTCCATCTAAAGTCTTTAAATACTCATACCCAGCAGCCGATTTAAAGCTCAGTTTTATAGGTTCAACCCCATTTTCAGTTTCCTTATCTTTACAACCAACAAAAGCAAACACAAGCACGAATACCAACGAAAGAGCTATTATTTTTATGATTTTATTCATAATTCACCTCAATCCCCAATACCGTCTTTACGCGAAGTAAAGAAAGTCCAAATAAGTGTCGGAACAATACTAATCACAAAAACTCCCAACAAAATAACAAATTCCATCGGATATATTTTCGCCATATTCAACACAACGCCCATCGACGCTATATAATCATTCATTAACGCCATGCATCCTCTTGATAGCGCGAATGCAAAACCTGTTGCGATTCCCCCAATCAATCCGTTTTGAATGATATATAAAAGGTTAATTTTTTTCATACTGATTCCAATGAGTCGCATCAATGAAATTTCTTTTGCCGAATGATATGTATTCAACAACGTAATAATGGAAATGATCATCACATTCATGATCAAAATTACCGCGCACAATACAAATACGATATATTTAGTATCGTTTGCTTCATTTAATACGTCCCTCACGATTGCCATGGGCTCGACGGCTTGCAATGTGTACGGATCGCCGTCCGCGGCATTTCCAATCTTCCCATCATATTCATTGACAATCTGCATCGCATACGCAGGATTTTTCGTATTGACAAGAATTGCGCAAACAGTGGGTTCATGTGCGCTTTCCATTGTTTCACTTTCCTCCCCATGCTCATGCATTTCCCAAAGAGTACGAACTTGAGTAAACACAACGTTATCGTAGGACGAGTGACTTTCCTCCAAAACACCTACCACCTTCAAGCCTTTTGTATGTAAATCACTGCCATTCGCTGAATGACTCGTATAAATCACATCACCAACCGATAATTGATTATATTTGGCGATATTTGCACCAACAACCGCTTGCATAGTGGTCGTATCGTTAAAGATTTCGCCGCTCTTCACCATTTTATTCTTTAAAAAAGCCGCAGACGTACCAACAACTCCATACCCATTGTAGTTATCCGCCATCGCAAAAGGAATCACGGAACTAACCCTTGTTCCATCTTTCATCAGCTCCGTGACTACGGAATATGGAATTGTGCCAAGCGGTTCTTCCGTAAAGTACATTGTATTCATAACCAATTGTGTTTTACTCCCTGATGGCCCTACAATGACGGAATAATATCCTGCGTTGTCCGTAATCCCTTCATCTACTTGATTGGCTACGTTATATGCCAACACCGCAATGCCTGCGGAAATAATAATGGAAAGCGCGACCAGTATGCATTGTGCCGCTTTAATCGCCATATTTTTTAACGCAAACCAAAACATATCACACGCCCTCCTCTTTGATAATATCTCGTTGACCATTCGTCATAACGTTCATATCGACAACCTCGTCAAAATATTTTGTCAAACGGTCATCGTGGGTTACAACAATCAACGTTTTCCCCTCCGCAACGCTTGTTAACTCTTTTATCACTTGTTCCCCGATGGAAAAATTGAGATTACCCGTCGGTTCATCCGCCAAAATGATTTCAGGCTTTTTTACTAAAGCGCGCGCAATCGCCACACGTTGTTTTTGTCCACCAGACAAATGTTTCACTTTACTTCTTCTTTTATCATAGACGCCCAGTGTTTGCAAAAGCGTATCTGCGCCCGTTACGTCTATCCCTTCCAGTTTTAAAATATTGATATTGTCTGCCACCGTCATATCTTCTAACAATTTAAAATCTTGAAAAATGTATCCTATCTTTTCAATTCGGAATTTATCTTTTTCCCTCTGACTTTTTCTCGTAATATCTTCGCCATCGATCAAAATGGAACCTTTCGTTGGAGATAAAATCCCCGCAATCATATTCAATAACGTTGATTTCCCGCAACCAGATGCGCCTAATAACATATATGATTTACCCGTTTGAAAAATAGTATTTTTATACACAATCTCCGTTTCGTTTTGAAACTGTTTGGTTATATTTTTAATTTCTATCATAATCTTCTCCTTAATTTTAATAACAAAAAACGAGCCTTTCTATTTTGTTTAGAATGCTCGTCAAAAGGATAAAAAGCGCCTATTTTTTCAAAGCAAAAACGTCCGCCGACAGGCAGACTGCTTTTTATCCAATATTCTGTTGTATTAAGCAGTTATTTTAACTTTTAACGACACGGGCGTAACCGAACGCCACGTATCCCCCTTAGAAACAGCTGTATTATACAGTGAAAAAATAATACATACCGCCACAAAAGCCACACAAATGATTTGTATGATACTTCTAAGACGCCTTAATACAGCAAAAAGATACTCGCAAACCTCACAATTTTTCGCCGTACAAGCATGATGGGGCGCAGTTAATAAATGTAACTGTGTCTGTAATAAACGAATTTCTTCGCAGTCTATACAATTATCTATATCGCAATTCCCATGTAACGAAGTCGTTTTTTCTAAAAGTTCTTCATATTGCGCCACTTGATTACAATGTCCACAAGCCTCATAAGTATGCTCGTGATCCACTTCGGAGGCTGTCCATAAAAAAGAATGTAGCATAATAAAGCATAAGAAAAATGCTATGAATACATAAATGTTTTTCCCAAACTTCTTCACTTTCCACGCCTCCTTTGTATCAATTTATTTGTATTATACCACTCCCGTTTTTCTTTGTCAACAATTTCAATTCTTTATCAAAAAAAACGATCCGCTTCACCATTGCAGATCGCTTTTTATTTTCTTATTTTTCTTTCGCGTGGAAGATCAGGCCGATCGTACCAGGCCCGCAATGTGCGCCTATAACAGGGCCTACGGGTTGAATTTCAATATCCAAATCCCCAAACGTTGCCTTAATATTGTTCGCAAACGTTTCCGCTTCGCTTTGGCAATCCGCCTGCATGATAAACATCTTGTATTTATCCAAGTCCATCCCCTTCTCTTTGATATACCCTATCAAGGAAGTCATTGCCTTTTTCATGCCTTTCACTTTGTCAATATTTAGAATTTTACCCTCTTCATTAAAATACAAAATAGGTTTAATTCCCAAAAGATTTCCCATAAATTTGGAAAGCCCCGAAACTCTACCGCCACGGTGCAAATACGTCAAATCGTCCACCACAAAATAGGTCGCCGTGTGCGCAATTAAATCGTCTAAATATGCGTCCAACTCATCCATGGTAGCCCCTTCTCTGTATTTCAAAGCTCCATAATAGGTAACAAAACCGCTGCCCAGCGAAATGAGTTTGCTGTCCTTAAAACGAATCACTCTTTCGGGATATTTCTCCTTGAGCTGCGTGATTACGTTTTGCATGGCGTTGAACGTACCACTCATTTGATGCGAGAAGGTGATATAATAAATATCTTCCCCGCGTGCCAACACGGGTTCAAAATATTCCATATACGCATATTCGTTGAGTGCCGCCGTTTTGGGTGTTGCGCCTGCACGCATTTTATCGAAAAATCCTTTAAAATCATGATTTTCACCCATATCGTAGAAAGATTCTTCGTCGCCTACGATATAGGGCATACGGATTAAATTCAACCCTAATTCTTTGACGGTCGTATGCCAAAGCTCACAGTTGGAATCACAAAATAACTGATACATATTCTCCTCCACGGATTAACCGTTTCCCTTTATTTTACTTTTGTTTATCTTACTTTATGCTTAAACGCATTTATTTCGTCCCAAACAATCTATCCCCTGCATCGCCAAGCCCTGGCAAGATATAACCGTTTTCATCCAACTGACGATCGAGCGTCGAAACGTACACATTGACGTCGGGATGTGCCTCCGCCACTTTGCTTATTCCCTCGGGCGCGCCGATAATCGCCATGAATTTAATGTTTTTGCACCCGCGCTTTTTCAACAAATCAATCGCATCGCAAGCGCTGCCGCCCGTCGCCAACATCGGATCAACCAAAAGTACCAACTTCTCTTCAATCCCTTCGGGAAGTTTGCAATAATATTCTTTGGGTTCTAATGTTTCCTCGTCGCGATACATACCAATATGTCCTACACGAGCGCTTGGAAACACCACTTGTATGCCGCTGACCATGCCAAGTCCCGCGCGCAAAATAGGTACAATGGCGATGGAGTTATCCAAAACCACCGTTTGTTGACATTCTTCCAAAGGCGTTTTCACCGTTTTTGTAACGGTAGGCACTCCCTCACGCAGACATTCGTACGTCATCAGGATCGTAATTTCTTCAATGAGTTCACGAAATTCTTTCGTGCACGTTTTTTCATCACGCAAAATCGCAATTTTATGTCTAATCAACGGATGATCAAAAATAAATACGTTGTTATATGTTTGCATAATAACCTCTCTCTTTGTTTATTATATCACATTTTCCACACAAATGCAATAGTTTGTCCATTGTTTAAAGTCATATATTTTTGTTACATTTTTTAACTATATTTTTCCTAACAAGGCAGCATGTCCGTGTTGAATACAAATTACTCTGCGATTACCCCAGCAATACGTCCATTGCCAACATAAAACAAAATCCAACCAAAAGCGCATACGTAGCGCCCCGTTCGCCTCCGTGCGCGTGCGTTTCAGGAATCATTTCATCACTGATGACGTACAGCATTGTACCGCCTGCAAACGCCAACGCAAAAGGCAAAATTGCAGAGGCGAGGCTGACCGCAAAATACCCGATTAGTGTCCCGACTACTTCCACAAGCCCCGTAATCAACGCGGCAATAAAAGTCTTTTTCTTGGAAATCCCCGCCGCTAACATCGGGCCGATAATAACCATGCCTTCGGGCACGTTTTGCAATGCAATACCGCCTGCAATAATCAGCGCCTGCGTCGTATTCCCCGAACCAAATCCCACGCCCGCCGCGATTCCTTCGGGTAAATTATGAATGGCAATCGCCATAACAAACAGCAATACTTTATTTAAGTTCGCATTGTTATGATCTTCAATCTCCGAACCCATCAACCGATGTAAATGCGGCACAAGTTTGTCCACAAGATTAAGCCCCAAAGCACCTGCAAAAATACCGAGAATGCAGATCAATAAGCCCCATTCCCCACCATATTCTAACGAAGGCAAAATCAAACCCAGCACCGCCGCGGCAAGCATAACGCCTGCGGCAAACGATAAAACAATATCGGAAAATTTATGAGAAATTCCTTTAAATAAAAATCCGATCACCGAGCCAACCACAGTTGCTCCGCCTACGCCCAGCGCTGTCAACAATACCATTTCCATATATTTACTCCCATGCGGTCAAAATAACGCGCATTCCTTATATATTATTATAGCAATTTTTTAAATTATTGTCAATAACCAATCGAAATTTAATATTTTTCTTTGTTGATAAAAAACGAGAGATAGACAACAAGCTATCCCTCGTTTATGCGTTTCATTTGCAATACGCTATTCTAAATTATTTCAGATAAAATACTTGTTCTAACAGCGGTTGCGCACCCGTTCGTTCGTCAATGGGCATATCCATGACGTCTTTCATGTATTCGTTCCACTTATCTACAATCAGGCTTTCTGCCTGCACTTTCCCAGCAAACGCAATACCTTTGGAACATTCATAATAACCAAACAATTCGTTACCGCAAAGCCATATCGAATAATTTTCAATCCCTGCTTCTTTTAATACGTCTACCATTTCACTCCATATTTCATTATGACGGCGCACGTATTCTTCCTTCTTACCATCTTTCAAAACCGCTTTCCATGCGTATCTTTCCATAACGTTCTCCTTAATCCCATCTTATAAAAACAGCATAGAATCGCTTTCTTTCAGCTCACCGTTTTGATAGAGCAACGTCTTGACTTCGTATTTTCCAAACGTCAATTCGATGGATTGACCAAAGACAGTACAAACGCACGTTTTTTCTTCTTTGAAATTGTTGTTGAGGCGTACCATGTACGTGTTCAACGCTACTTTTCTGAACGTAGACAACGCAATCGTTTCGTCGGAAAGCGTAATCGAACTTTCCTCCCTCTTCGTGCCGTTGCCGTGAGGATAGAAGTTGAGCGCGTACGGCTTTTGCGTAAACGCCGTTGCCTTTCTTTCCAATTCCTCTTCCTTGCAAACCTCTACTCTAAAGGTGAACTCATGTCTACCCACGTCGATATAACGATTAAAACGTGTTTCATCAATGATAGGAAGATCATCAATCGGGTGCGCGCAATAAACAGAACCGTTGAGTAACGTAATATACAAATTCCCATTCTCAATCGAACAGCCGTACGTACCGTCCTTAAATATGGTAAAAACTTTCCCGTTCTTTTCAACGCCGACAAAGCGATGCGAACATTCTTCCGTTTCCAGCCCATATTCCTGCGTACCAAACGACGTCTGTCCAATAAAACGACCGATTTCCTTCAAGGGAATTTCCAATTTCAAGCCCTTACCTGCGTCGTTCCAATCCACCAAAACCGTTATGTCGATATAATCGTAATCTTTATACAACGTGTAGGACACGCGCACGTCCGATTTACCCGTATCGTAAATACTTTCAAGTTTCGTCAACAAATCGCCGCGCTCTTCTACGTTCAAAGACGTTTTCACCGCTGCCTTACGATAATTGCTTCCCACTTTCGCCATATTCCAGCCCCAAGGATCAGCATTGTCGTCAAATACGATGGGCGTAAATGCGTTGCCGCTTAAATATTCGTTACCCCCTACCATGTACGAGTTCAACCCACCGTTTGTGCCATCGAAGATGGCTTTTACGCCATTTACGCTGACAAACTCCGTCTGCGGAGTTCTATCAAAATCATTTCTCTTGCCCCTGCGAACTTCTACGTCAAATCTTGTCATTGACAAAGGATTTAATTCCGATTTGATGGCAAAACGTTTGCTTCTATCCATGTTGATACGCGAAGCTTCTTTTATGACTTGGAAGGGAACTTCCTCACCATCTTTGCGTATCGTAAATTCATACCCTTCTGTTTCGGATATAATCGCTTCTAATAAGAAAGCATCACCGCTGAATATTTGCTCTTCTTTATACGGATGAGGATTGTAAACAAAGATAGGATATTCGCCGGGTGTTGCTCTTGGATAATCCAAACAAAGACCCATAAACGCCTTTGCAAACTGTTTATCAAGCAATTCTAAAGCGTAATCGGCTTTTTGCATACTACTCTTTTCGCCTTCGATAATACACGTCCCAGACAATACGTCGTGGAACTGTATCGCCGCCATATTCTTTTGCGCATCGGCAAACGCCGCGTAATCATACGTATAAACGCCTTCTTTATCCGCATACGCGCAAATCTTTTCCGTTTTTAACAGTTTGTTTTCCAGCTCGGCATATTTATGTTTCAAACGCGCAATCGAAGAATAGCACTTGATCAGGCAAGGTTGCAAAGCATTGTTATAAGAAACCTCGGGCGCAACTTTGGCAAAGAAAGCCTCAGGCGTGCTATGGAATACCGAAACCCCATTGTGTTTTTGTTCTTCCATAAAACCTTTAATTTCTAACAAATCCTTTCTCGACGCACCGCCGCCATGATTGCCTACGCCCCACAATGCAAACGCGATTTCTTCCTTTTCCCAAGGCTGCATTTTACGTTTGATGGCATTTACTGCGTTGCCAAGCTCCGAACAATAGATGGTGGCATCCTCAAAACGCGCCGCTTTTACCTTACTGCCATCAAACCCGATCCAATCGAAAACCATTTTCGGTAAATCGACAAGTTCCGCCATCGGACGGCAGAAAATATACCCTTCGTAGCCGCATTTATGTAAAATTTGCACCAAACCTTGCGTGTGACCAAATGAGTCAAAATTGACAGCCACTGTCGGTCTTTTACCAAATTTTTCTTTAAAATAGGTCAAACCGCTTTCTATTTGACGAACGAACCCCTCCCCTGAGGGAACGTTACAGTCAGGCTGAACGTACCAACCACCCATGATATGCCATTTCCCAGCCTCTACCAACGCTTTGATGCGCGCAAACAACGCAGGATCGTATTCCTCTATGTATTCATATAATAAAGCCTCGTTGTGGCAGAAAATATAATCATATTCATCCGCCAATTCACAAGCGGAATAAAACGTGGCAAGCGCCGCCGTTGCTCCCTCATTCCAATCCCATTGCCAAACGGGATCCAAATGTGCGTTGCAAATTAAATGCAATTCTTTCATCCCATACTCCTTATGTATATCTTCACATTATAATTGTACAACACATTTAAAAAAAATGCAATAGATATTATTAAAAAAAATAACACAAAAGCACAAAATAACGCTAATAAAACGAAATTTTTTACGAATTTGTAAATTTATTAAATATAGACCTTATCCGTTTCTTCCAATTTAGCAAAGGGTTAGACTGACAAATCATGATCAAACACAAATGCTATACTCACTACTTTTAAAATGATAGATGTTATTTCGTCCAATCGTAAAGAATCAAGCCCGCATCTTTAATCTTGCCGCTATCTTTGCAGAGGTCTATTTTCGTACCGCCCATAATCGGTTGGCCTGCGTGTGTATAATCGCCTACAATCTTCCCGTCCACCATTTTATTGTAACGATCGTATTGCGAACATTTTTGCCCGTATTGCAATCGAACGCCTTCATACATAATACTGCTACTGTTTAAATGCTCGTGTCCTACAAAAATCGAATCCACACCACATTCCATCAATTCATAAAACGCTACGTTGGAAGCATCCCACGGCGATTTGACGTTTGCGCCGATATACCCAAAGTCACCGCGCGCCTTCGCATCCTCCCTTTCGTCTAAATTGCAAATATAAGAACGGTTTTCAAAATCATAATACGTGTCCAATGCATATGAGAAAACGTATGGCTGAATGTGAAACGCCACTGAATATTTCACCTCGGGATAACTCTCTTTTATACGAGCCATCTCTGCTTTACACCATTCTTTTTGATCCATTTGCAACCCAGAAGCTGCGGTTGTGTGCCCATTATCTAGACTTTCATTACCCATAGAACCACAACCGTTGGTGTCCATCATAAAGAACACTCTATTTATGCGATCGCCCTGCTTAATTCCAACGGTATAATTGCCGTTCCCAGTCAATTCCCGCTGTTTAAAAAGACAATTTTTCGCCTTTTCCAACTGTTGACATTGCCAATCTACGCCCATTTCACTTTCGTTGTCGTGATTGCCGAATACGGGCGCCCATGGTGTGTTCAATGTTTCCATAAACTGAATATAGTCACGAAAAATAGAACCGTCTGTGTCAAATTTACCGTAAACGAGATCCCCTGTCACGATAATCAAATCGGGATCGTAACGCCCTACTACCTGACGTATATAACGATAACAGTATTCTTCCGCATTTATCGTTTCCCTAAGTTGCGGATCGGAAATATGTAGCACGCGTGCGTCGCGCGTCGCGTCCACTTTGACAATGAAATCCGTTACGGATTCTTCTTTTTTCTCGCAAGCAGTTAACGTGACGAAAACACTCATTGAACAAATTGCGCTTAAAATAAGCGACAAAATGCGTTTACTTTTCCCTACGTTGCTTGAAATAATGCTTTTCATATTTTACCTCACAGTCGTAGTGTAATTTTAACAATATTTTATCATTCTTCGACTATTTTGTCAACACATAGCTGAAAAATAGAATACTATATGAAAGAAATGATGGTGACACATTTTCTTTTTACTTAAGCGTACGCGCAATAGACCAATCGTCCTCGTTTTATAATAGATGAATTTTTATATATCTCTATATATAGTATATCCCCTCGCATACGCGAGGGGATTGCGTTATTCAGCATAAAACTATAATATTCCATGATAAAAACCTTCCAATCAAAAGACCTTCCTGCTCCTTTTAAAAATAAAGGATTTTAGAACGATGCCCCACATATTCACTGTCAAAGCTTAATTTTTTTAAAGAATAAAGGACAAAGATACCCTACCGCCAATACAACGGCAAAATAACGCAACATATCGATAAGAAGTTCAACGTGCACGCCACCCATTTTGAAAATCTTTAAGCCTTCCTTAAAGACAAAGGCGACCGCAACCCCTATCACAATACGAAGGAGCTTTTTCCACCAAGAAACGTCATAAGAAAGCGGTTCGGTTTTTTCTTCTAAAAACGCTATAAGCGTTAAACCGCCCATCATTCCAGCCACTTTAAAGAAATCCGCAAAATGCTCGTTGGCTACGATTAAGAAATAAACGATAAAAGGCAGGAAAATCATTAATACGGCAACGTACAATTTTTTCACGTCCTTGGCGTGGTCAAAAAGATAGTTACCTAAAAACGCCATGCCTACACCCAAAAGCGCGCCAACAAGTACGTCGCTGGGATAATGCACGCCTAAATACAATCTTGAAAACGCAACCAAAGCAATCAAAATTGCCACTACAATCGACAACCATTTCTTTTTAAATTTTATCGCAAAAAAGGTAGAACACGTTGCAAAATTCTGCGTATGTCCGCTGGGAAAAGAGAAACCCGTTGCCGTTTCTTTACGAACAGGCAAAACGCCTTTATCAAAAGGGCGAGGCACTTGCGCAATATTTTTAACAATTCCGTTCAACCCTGTCGAGCAAATCGTTACAAAAAAGACCTTTTTCGCCAATGTACTATCCACCGCAAACCACAAAGCCACGACCAATAAAATAATCAGCGTTTCTTCTCCGAGAAAGGTAATCCCTTCAAACAAAGCAGTTAAAAATCCCGTTCGCATAGATTCCAACCATTTTAAAAATTGTAATTCAAAAGCAAACATAGAAACTCCTTACAATTTATTTTATATACAACCATTAAAAGGTCAAAGAATCAATTTTCCCCAAAAGTTTTGCCAACATCTCTTTACATCTCGCAATTTTTACAGGACTTTCCGCATCTTGAGGACGGCGAATTGCCCGACGAAGCATTCGAAGATACCCGATAACCATCGCCTTTTCTGCCACCGTCCGACAAACTTCCTCGTCCTGAGTACCGAGATATTTTTGAAGCGAAAGTTCCCAGAATTTTACTGCCGTTTCAAAGCTGTAACCAAAGAACTCCATGATATTCTCATGGTCATGCTCCGCATACCCAATAAAAGCGTTAAACATTGGGCCTAGCTCGAATATCGGATGCCCCATACAAAGCGTATCCATATCGATAAGCAAAGGTTCGCCATTTTGCACCATGATATTATTCGTATGATAGTCCCCGTGCATAAGCGTATTTTGCTTCGGCACCGCCTCAATCAAAGCGCGCAGCTTTTTAGCTTGGTCTTCAGGTAAATGTTCCGCAACCATATCCACCCAAGAAAGAGCCGTTTCTCTCATATCGGGAACCAGTCCGTCTTCCACTTCAATCGCGTGAATACTTTTGAGCATATCAATATAATAGTTCACCGCTTCGGTAAGATCATCGGGATTTGAACGTATCATTTTCGTAACGCTAACCGCATTCAAAAGTTCGGTAACCGTGCCATACCCTTCTCCAACGCGAACGATACCATAAGGAATTGCCGTATTGACACCCAGCACGAATGCGCGTCTTGCATTTTCGCGCTCTTGTTTAATCTCAGGCAAAGCGTCCTTAGCAAAATAGATTTTTAATATCGTTTCTTCATCATAGCGGTAAACCGCGCCATTTGCGCCTTTTGCGATAAACTCGCATCCTTCCACGCTCATCCGTTGATACGCCTTTTCCACCGTTACCATATCGGTAAAACCCGTCATATCAAACACTTCGTAAACTTCCGCCGCAACGTTGATAATTGCAAGCTTAGGTTCCTCTTTCCTAAGTTTTAATATGACACGCAACCCCGCGGAAGATATGTATTCTAATTTATCCGCGTCAAGAACAGTATGCTTTCCCGAATGCTCGTTTTTAATATTAAAAATGTTTTCTTCTGCAATCGTTGCGTTAGAGGCATCAATTCTCCCCTCTATCGCAATATATAAAATATCGTTGTCCGTACGATAAGTAATATTCATTTTTTCACACTCCTTTTCCAAATACGAGCTCCGTAAGCGTTTTATATTCAAGCCATGCCGAGGCAGCAGATAAACGCTCGGTTAAATCTATAATTGAACGATAATACCAAGCTTGTTCGGTTACATTCTTTTGATTAAACCTTTGCCACATAGCATCGCCTTCTACCTTCCAGTTCCGATAAATAGAGCGCATATTGGCAAGCTTATCCCCAAGCCATACCATCAAAACACCAATATCGTCCGTTGTTCTAAGTACCGCTAAGGATTCTTCCTTGCGAATACGCCAAGTATCCGAAGGAGGTAGGTCTGCTCGTTTATCTTCCGTTTCAGAAGCAACCAATTCCCGCACACGCTTGCCGAATTTTTCTTCTATCTCCTCAATCGTAACTCCTGCGTCTTCCACAACGTCGTGTAAAGCGGCTGCGGCGATTACATTTTGGTCATCCGTCATCGTACCTACGATAACCGCCGCTTCCATCGGATGCAAAATATAGGGCAAATCGCTTTTTTTCCGACGCATTCCGTCGTGAACTTTTACAGCAAATGCAACCGCCTCGCTCACAAGTTCCATTATTCAATCACCAAAATATCCGCAAAACCTGTAATTTCAAAAACTTCCATTACTTCTTCGCAGACGTTAATGACTTTCATTTCGCCGATTTTTTGCATTTTCTTTTGCGCGGAAAGCAACACGCGAAGCCCCGCACTGGAAATGTATTCAAGTCCTTTAAAATCGAAAATAAGGCTCTTGCTACCATTGATATTTTCCACAATCGCTTTATCAAGAGCCGGCGCCGTGGTTGTATCCAATCTCCCAACGATTTGCAACATAATTTCTTCTGTACTTCTTTTAATTTCAATGGTCATATACTTTAAATCTCCTTTTATATTTTCTTTCTCATTGTTAAAATATTTTCACCGTTTTCATAGGCGTAAGTCACCAAATCCATCGTCTTTTTGGTAATGAAGATACCCAGACCGCCAATTTCACGGTCTTCCGCCGACAAAGTAATGTCGGGGTCAGGTTTTTGTAGAGGATTGAACGCAACGCCTTTATCCCTCATTTGAATCGTGACGTTACGGGTTTCTTCTTCAAAATCGACAGCAAACGTTACGTCGCCTTCTCCCCCATCATAGGCATAGTGCGCCACATTGACAAACACCTCTTCAATCGCAACACAAATTGCCGTTTGCATTTTCATGGGACAATCGTACTTTTCAAGCTGTTCTTCCACAAACCCAAGAACGTCTAATAATGATTCCGTCTTTGCAGGAAAAATTTTATTCGCCATAGTCGCGTCCCCTTTTTTAGGTTGATATTCAAACGCCAACATGGTAATATCATCAAATTGAGGTGCTTCGCCCACAAATTCATCAATATTCTGCTTCAATGCAGGCAAAAGCCTCGTCGCATTCATCACCAAATTTTCGTTCATAAATTGGAGAAGTCTGTCTTCGCCATACAGTTTGTTTTCCGTATTCGTCGCCTCCGTCACGCCGTCCGTATATAAGAACAATCTATCCCCTGCGCCAAGTATAAGTTCTCCTACACGATATCGAACACCTTCCATACCAGCCAACACAAACCCTGCTCTTGTCTTTAAATACTCAAAACTGCCGTCAGCTCTTTTAAGAAGCGGTGGATTATGACCTGCATTCGCAAACTGCATCTTGCCCGTCGTAATATCCAAAATCCCCATCCATGCGGTAACGAACATACCCGATTCATTGTTCTCGCAAAGTTTTTCGTTTGCCTTTGTAAAAATCTCGTTCACCGACATACCGCTTTCCGCCAAGTCTTTGATGATTGTTTTTGCCGTCATCATAAACATAGCCGCAGGAATTCCCTTCCCCGAAACGTCCGCCACCAAAAAGGCAACCGTGGTATTATTGAGCTTATAAAAATCATAGAAATCGCCGCCTACTTCTTTCGCGGCAATCATTTGCGCAAAAATATTATACTCTTCGCCACTAGGGAAATTGGTAGGAAGAGCAGAGAGTTGAATTTGCTTCGCATATTCCAACTCCTTATCAATACGCGCCGCCGCCTCGGCAATATACCGTTTCAGAGTGGAAACGGTGGAATTTATATCGTCTGAAAGCGAAGCAAACTCTTCATTCGCACGAACATCTACCGTAACGTCTAAGTTCCCTCCCGAAATTTGCGCCAATTTCGAGTTGATAACGCGTAAGTTGTTTAAACGAGAATGGGAATTGCTTTTAATATTTCTTCAGTAATAGGAGTTACGATAATGGTAAACTCAAAAGTATCCATACGGATCAAGTTTCGAAGTAATCCGTTGATTTCCGCAACAAAAACGGAAATGAAAATACCGACTAACACGAAAGAAATAGGTAAACGAGATTTTCGCTCTATCAATAACGCCATCAGTAAAATAGGAACAAATACGGATATAAATAATATATAAATTAAATTTTCCATTTATCTGCTCCTTTTTTCGCTATAAACATGGTTGACACACAAACGATAGCAAAAATAATTGAGGTTATCACAAGCGGAACACTGTACAGATAGTCCCATGCAGTAAGACAACAAAGTTCCGCAACAGCAAGCCCCACCGCAAAACAATTATATGGTTTAATTGCTTTAATAAACCCAAAATCACAATCGGGAATGATCGCGTGTTTGAAATTATAATACACGCTAACCATAGCAGGCATCCATACCAAGAACACGGATATTTTCGTTGCGAGAGGTAAATCGTCCATAAAAGCGTTGGGCAGGAACAAAAGCCCTGCTAAAATAGGAGCGATGAGCGCGATGTATCGGCTTGGTCGTATTTGCGCGCTTCCGTCGTCCACAATTCTATCCATCTGCCCATAACTTGCTGTAATAAAAAACAAGAAAAACCCTATTCTGCCTAGATATGCTGGTGTAAAGCCTTCTATAATTGTTTCCGTCGTGAGCGTTTGACAAAGGTGATAGATGCTTCCCAAAGCGTGACAACCCATCGCCATAGTGATACTTTGAAGAAATAGTGGTTTCCCTTTTTTGAAAAAATTTCTAAGTCCGTATATAAACGAAAATAATGTCGCAGATAAAGGAACGAGTTCCGCTATCCACATACAAATAAGGTCTATATGTTCCAATTTTTTCTCCTTTTTATGATAATTTTTGTTGCAAAAGCCTTTTTATTTAAACAATTTCCCAAACTAAAAGTCTTTGAACACAATAACTATACCACCTCTTGCGTTACAAAAGCGTTACAAAATAAAAAACGACGGAATTTTTTTCCATCGTTTTTGTGTTTATTTTTTAATTGTCACAGACTTCCAATAAAAAGCTGACGGGCCGAAACCCATCGTTGCAAGAAATCATCGCGGAGTAGGGATTTTTCATCCAGCCGTCGTAAAAATTGCCGCCGCCTGCCGCCAATTCTTTGACGAATGCTTGCATACTCTCCCATGCGCTGTCGCACATATCTTTTGGCTTTTCTCCTCTTTCACTGTAAAAGATTTTCCCCAACGTCATATCGCAAGCGTGCTGAATAGGATTTTCATATTTCGCCATTAAATCCTCGTATTTCGCCATGCGCATCACCGTAATTTTTACTTTCTTCACTTTCCTTTCTCCTTTTTTGTAACAATCTCCTCGTTGTTTATAAAAACGCGAGCCTTATGAAGTGAACCCCAAAAGTTTGTCTACCTTTTGGGGTTCATAGTATAACGAATCTCCTTTTATGTTATAGCCTTATTATACCATAATTTTCCCATTGCTCCCTGGGCGCGCAAAACATCATTCCCCTCTGCTTTGGCGGATCATTTCAAAAGACGATTCCGCTTCTTCCACACTAAGATCAATATCGTTTTCTTTAGCGAGAGCTAACAATTCTTCCGCACTGTTTACTTTTAAAGCTTTCGCTACCAATTCATCGGATAATAACGCCATTTCTTTTCTCCTTCGTACTCATCAATGCGACGTAGTTTTATTGCCGACAATTTTTGTCTTATTTTGTTCTTTTTGCAAAATAAGCAACCTTATCAAAGATAAAGTTGCTTATGGATTTTATTCAATTATTCTCAACGGTTACGTTTGCAAAGTTCCGCACAAACCTCAGAAATTTTGACGTCCTTTTCCGCCAAAAGCACCATCACGTGATACAAAAGATCCGCCGCTTCATTGATAACCGCCACCTTTTCCGTATTCTTCGCCGCAATGACAAATTCCACAGCTTCTTCGCCCACTTTCTTGCCGATACGGTCGATGCCGCGCGCAAACAAAAAGCTGGTGTACGTGCCTTCTTCAGGGTTCTTTTTAACTTCCGCAAGAATGCGCTGCAATCTACCGAACATTTCACTGCCGATTTCATTGTACACGCCTTGTACTTGCTGCGCAAAGCAGGAATGTGAGTTGATTTCGGGCGCAGCATCACCTTTTTGTTGCACTTTCAAAAGCAACGCGTTGTTTTCTTCGTCCAAAAACGCCACAACCGCCTTTTGAGAATTGCCAAGCGCCGCGCCGAATTTCGACACTTTTTTCTTGGAAACGTTGTAATAATGCGCGTAACCTGTTTCCACGGTTTTATCCACCGCTTCCTGGTTCATATACGTGAGCATCAACACTTCGCCGCTTTCATAATCCTGCACAACAACGGGGATCAAACCATCTTTCCCAAATTTGATCTTTGTCATATCCATTTTATCTTTTACAGCCATATTACACCTCCGCTGTCGATTGATATCGGCTATGCCACGAGAAACACTCCTTTTTGTGACATAGTTTTATTATACAACAAATTTTATTATTCGTCAATAGCCATTTTGAAGTTTTTTTGAAATTTTCACAATTTTCTTTTTGTTCACCTCATTGACAGCGCTCGTTTCTTTGCATCAATTTAACACAACGTCTTTCAAACTGTCGTATTTTTTCAATGCCGCCGCGCGCAATCTCTCGTCGTCAAACCGCCCTTCAAACGCATCGTCCGACAGCTTTTTCGCTACGAAAATTACCTGCGTGGGATAACGTAAATTTTTAATATCCGACAGCATTTTTCCCGATTGCCGCGTACCGAAAAAATCACCGCTGCCACGCATTTCCAAATCCTTTTCCGCTATCTTGAACCCATCGGTGTTGTGTTTCAACGTCAATAACCGCTCTTTCGCCGTATCCGTTTCCGAGCCCATCAACAAGAAACAGTAACTCTTTTGCGAACCTCTACCTACGCGGCCACGCAACTGATGCAACTGCGAAAGTCCAAACCGCTCGGCATTGTAAATAATCATAATCGTCGCGTTGGGCGCGTCAACACCGACCTCAATCACCGTTGTGGAAACAAGGCAATCAAATTCCCTTGCCTTAAACGCCGCCATAACTTCCGTTTTTTCTTTGTCCTTCATTCTGCCGTGCAATAAACCAAACCGCACCGTCGGCAACCGATTTTTCAGTTCTTCATACAATTCAGTAACACTGATAATCGAGCCTTCTTCATCGTCGTCAATCTTCGCGCAAACAAAATACGCTTGCTTGCCTTCCGCCGTTTCCTGTTTCACGTATTCCAACATATCGTCGTATTTGGAATCGGGAATAATACTCGTAGAAATTTCCTGTCGAGCTTTGGGCTTGTCCGTAATCGTCGTGATGTCCAAATCCCCGTAAAAAATCAAGGACAGCGTTCGAGGAATAGGCGTTGCACTCATAACCAGCATATCCGCGCCTACCCCCTTTTCCGCCAAAGCGTTACGTTGCGCCACGCCGAAACGGTGCTGTTCATCACAGACGATAAACGCGAGTTTGGGGATTTCCACGTCACCTTGAAAAATCGCGTGCGTGCCGCAAAGAATATCGATTTCACCATTTTTCAGGCGTTCTTTCATCTCCCGCTTTTCTTTCGCTGTCATCCCCCCTGCCAAATACCCTACTTTATAATCGGGAAAATATTTTTGGAGCAGCGCATAGTTTTGTGACGCCAACACTTCCGTTGGGGATAAATATGCCGCGGTGAAACCGCTTTTGACCGCCATAAAAATCCCGCAAAGCGCCACCGCTGTTTTTCCGCTACCCACGTCGCCTTGCACCAAACGGTTCATGCGAGTCGGGGAATATAAATTTTCAAACATTTCGTTGACGGCGCGTTTTTGCCCGTCCGTGAACTCGAAACCAAAGCGTTTGGAAAATTCTTTCACTTCGCTTGCCGAAACGGAATATTGATGCAATCTTGCATCCTCTTTCCCGCCTTTGATGATTTTAAACGCGGAAATCAATACGAAATATTCTTCCAAAGCGATACGTTCCGCCGCTTTGTTTTTTGCTTCCTCGTTGGAAGGATTATGAATTTCAAAATAGGCTTTTTCCAAGGACGGCAAGTCGTATTTTTTAATGATTTGCCAAGGAATTACGCTGGAAATATCCGTTTTTTGCAACGCTTCTTTTACCGCTGAACGCACTACTTTTTGCGACAAACTGCCCTTTAAGGAATACACGGGGATAATCCCTTTTAATCTATAATTTTTATCGAGCGGTTCAAACGTAGGATTGACGATGGAAACTTGTCCAAACTTGTTTTGAATTCTGCCGTAAAAAAGGTATTCGCCTGGTTTGAGCTTTTGGGCTACGTACGGTTGATTGAACCAAACCGCCGTAAAAGGGAAACCGTCCTGCGTACAAAACGCGCGCACCATTTTACGTTTTCCACCGTAATTGACGGGGGACAAACGGGTCACCTCGCAAGCAATCAACAGCATATCGTTATGATACGCGTCACGCAGAGAAGCGCGCTGCGTTAAATCGAGATACGCGCGCGGATAAAAACGCGTAAGATCCTCCGCGTCGTATATCCCTAATTTTTGAAAATCTTTTTCGCGTTTCTCCCCGATCGAACGGAGCATGGAAAGTTTCATACCTTTCTCCTTATAGAAGTCAAAGAACTCAGTTCCTTGTCGGGAGCGCGAGAGCAGAGCGCCCTCGTAAATATAGCCCCAAAATAAGAAACCGTTAGGTTTCGCCCTTTACGCCTTTGGCGTTAGTAACGCAAGCACAGCTTGCTTTTTTAAAGCATAGATAATTATGGAGCGCTGCTCCATACCTCGTAAGGACTCCTCGTCCTTAACCTCGCAAGGGAATATTTCCCTTGACCCTTACTTGGTGACGAATTGCAATTTCAAAACGATCAAGAAAGATAGAAAGTCATAATCCAACGGAACGTTGGAAAATGCAAACGGGAAAGACGCCACCGCCTCTCCCGTAATCCTTTGTATATTTATACGAACAACTATTATTCCAAAGACATAATGTAATAATATACAGATTGTCCGCCGTTGTGGAAATCTACGTCACAATCGGGATATTTTTCCGCAATCGTTGCGCAAAGTGCTTCCGCTTCTTCTTCCTTTACGTCCTCGCCGTAATACAGCGTAATCATTTGATGGAAATCTTCCTTCATTCTACCAATCAACTTCAACAAGGTTTCTTCCACCGATTGCGATTTCGCCAAGATCTTCTTGTCATCCAAACCGATGATGTCCCCTTCCTTGATCGAGAACCCATTCAACGACGTGTTACGCACCGCGTACGTCACTTGGCCAACCTTTACGTTGTCAAGCGCGTGAATCATATTGGTCTTGTTTTCTACCGCACTGCATTCGGGATTAAATTCCAACGCCGCCGCAAAACCTTGCGGTACGTTCTTCGTAGGAATTACGTGGAGCGTCTTGTTTTCTACGAGATTTTTCGCTTGTTCCGCCGCCAAAGTGATGTTTTTGTTGTTGGGGAAGATGAAAACGTGTTCCGCGTTGATCTTCTTCGCTTCGTCGGCAATATCGCTCGCGCTGGGGTTCATCGTTTGCCCGCCTTCCAAAATACGGTCTACGTTCAAGCTTCTGAAAATCTCCGCAAGCCCTGCACCCGTACAAATTGCAAGCATACCCATTTCTTTCTTTTCCGCTTCCAACTGCGCTTTGAGCTGACGATTTTGTTCCAACATATTTTCAATCTTCGGACGATCGAGTTCACCAAGTTCCAGCGCGTAAGACAACGCTTTGCCAGGTTGGTTGGTGTGTACGTGCACTTTCACAAGTTCCAAATCCCCAATACAAATAACGCTATCGCCCAAACCCATCAATCTTTCACGCAAACGATCGATTGCGGAAAGGGTCGTACTCTTTTTCAAATTAATGATGAAAAATTCCGTACAGTACGCGTATTGAATATCACCGATATCCATCGACAAAATCGCGGAATTGTCGCCAAATTCCGAATCTCCGCCTGCCGAAGTATCCATTTCCACCGCATAATTATCCGAAATTTCTTCGCCCGTGAGCTCCGCTGCGAAACCTTTGATAATGGTCATAAGACCCATACCGCCAGAGTCCACAACGCCTGCCTTTTTCAATACGGGCAACATTTCAGGCGTAAGCGCAAGCGCTCTGTCGCCTTCTTCGATAACGTCTTTTAAGAAATCTTCAAAATTCTTTTTCTTGGACGCAATCTTTACCGCGTGTTCGCCCATCATACGAATTACGGTCAAAATCGTACCTTCTTTCGGTGCGGAAACGGCGCTGTAAGCAATCTTCGTGCCTTGTTCCAAACCTTTTGCGAAGGTTTTGGTGTCCACTTCTTTTTCGCATTTGCCCACAACGGAACAAATACCTTTCAAAATCTGGGATAAAATAACCCCCGAATTTCCTCTCGCGCCTTTTAATGCGCCTCTGGAAATGCTGTTACAAACTTCTGCAAACGCGCTGGATTGACAAGCCGTCAATTCCTTCACCGCCGATTGCATCGTCAGCGACATATTCGTACCCGTATCTCCATCGGGAACGGGGAATACGTTTAAAGCGTCTACTTTCGCTCGGTTGAGTTCGAGTTGCTTTGCTCCTACCAGGATCATCTTCCTGAATTCGGAACTATTTATCGTTTTATGCATTAGAAATGCTCCTTATAATCGTAATGGTAAAAATATCTTTCACGCCCGCCACCTCCAAAAAGGCGCGCGGAAAGGTTATGCCGCCGCGCGGCAAAAAATATCTTTGCGGCAAACTCCCCTTTCATTTCCTAATATAATCAAAAAGCCGCAACGAGAAAAAGCGCAATTTCAATCCTTACGAAATGCGCTGAAAAATCACAATTTAACACCGATAACGTTTACGTTTACCGTATCAACAATCATGCCCGTGAAAGCCTCTACTTTATATTTAATAGCCTCTTTCAACGATTCTGCAACGGCGTTGATCGAAACGCCGTATTTGATGATTACATAAACGTCTACGTAAATTCGGTTCCCTGAAGTTGTCACTTTGATACCGCGTCCGCCGCCCTCTTTTTTGAACAGGAGGGACAAACTGTCGGTAAAACGGCGCGAAACCATTTCCACGATACCATACGATTCCATTGCAGTGTTGGACGCTACTTTGGCGATCGCAAGATCGGATATAGAAATTTTGCCGTATGCATTGTTTGTTGTAACTGACATAAATTTTCTCCAAGTACCTTCTCATTGTACACTATTTCTGTGGATTTTGCAAGTACTTTTTTAAATTTTTCCGTAATTTTTTTATTTTTTGTGATTTTCGACGCATTTTTGATTGCTTTTTCCTTTGAGAAATGATATATTATTTATGCTTGATTTTTGACTTGCTGTTGGCAAGCCGAATTTACAGCGCCATTTTTATGGCTTTACTTATGGTAAAATAACCCAAAAATCGGAGGTGTTTAATATGTCTAGAGTATGCACTGTTTGCGGTAAAGGTCAGGCTTCTGGCAACAATGTCAGCCACTCCAATCGTAAAACGAGAAGAACGTTCAAAGTAAACGTACAAAAGGTAGAAGTTAACGGTTCGACCGGCTACGTTTGCACGAGATGCATCAAAACCCTTAAGAAAGCGGAACAAAACTAATTTTTTCCGTTTTTTTTACCTATGCATTTTAAAACCGACTGTATCCGCAGTCGGTTTTTTGCGTTACAGCCCTCCCACCTCTATATACAAAACGCTCCGACGATTCTTCGTCGGAGCATTATTTTTTTACTTTCTTGCGGTATAACTCGTTACTCCTAAAATCGTCTCGCCGTCGATTTGCAAAGGCCGAGGATACTCGTATTTTACCGTGATTTCCTTGCCTTCCAACACCGTAACGTTGTTCGTGTATTTCACGTGCTCTCCTTTAAAAATAGACGGAAACATCATCAACGTTTTCAGCTTTCCCGAACCGTGAAAAATCATCACGGACAACTGACCATCCTCTCTGCGCTGATTGGGCGCAGGGTTCATACCACCGCCGTAAAACCTGCCGTTCATTGTCGGCGCAAGCCATACTTTCTTAAAATAGTAATCCTTTCCGTCCACCGTCACCGTTGCATCAACGGGTTTATAATGGAACAGCAAACCCTTAATCGCTATTCCCGTATAATCAATTTGCTGTCCTGGCTTTTCCGCGCGAAGTTTATCCCCTACCTCGCAACAATACCCATCGATACCGTATCCAACGCCATTGATAAACGCGTATTCCTTGCCCTTTACCGTCACAGTAGGCAAATCCTGCAAATATCCGTTAATACGCACAAGTTTTCCCTCGTTATCACCGATATCCCGCAAGAAATCGTTACCGCTACCACATGCATAATACAAAAGGTTTTGTTCGATTTTAAGCCCTTTTACGGCGTTCGCAAAGACGTTTAACGTACCGTCGCCACCACAGACGATTATCTCATCCTCAGCCGTCATTTCCGCAGTCCAAGCCGCGTAATCTTCCAACTTCGTCATATCCACGAAAACAAGTTCTTTGCCCTCGTAAAAGTTTGCCAATTCCTTTGCTTTCGTTTCCCCTGTATTATTCCCTGAATAGGGATTGTAAAGCGCGTACGTTTTCATTTATATTCCCTTTTGTGAAAATTTGTCATTTTTATTTATGACATTGTCATATATTTTTATTATAACATCTTGCGTACGCATTGTCAACTATTTGACGAAAAATGTCAAAAAACTCTTTATCGATTTGATAAAGAGTTTTTTGTTTACATCTTATTTCTTAGATTTTTCTTTGCCTTCGTCTTTCGCAAGGAATTCATCCATACCAATATTGAATTTACCGCACAGCAAGTTCACGGTTTCCTGCGTCAACGTGATTTCATTGTCTTTGGCAAGAGTTTTCAATACAGGCGTCAAGCCTACCCCTCTTTGTTCCAACACACGCATTTGATTGACGTCGCCAAAGACTTGTTCCGCAAGTTCCGTCACACCCGTTTCAATCTTCTTTCTTCTCGCCTTGTCGTTAAACAGCAAACTGATTTTTTGCGCAAACAACAGCAACAACGTCGCTTCAGGCAATTTAAGTTCGCAAATCTTCTTCTCAAATTTCTTATAGAAAGACTGCACCGCAGGAATAGTCGAAACAATCGAAGGATTGTTGATAACCGCAAAATACATACCTTCGGCAAATTTCTTAATCAAGCTGTCTGTTTCTTCCTTCTTTGCTTTGGAAATGAGCGAAATCAACTCGTCAATGTTCTTATCTGCTTGCTTTGCTCTTTCGTCGCTCGAAAGTTCCTTTTTGTTGGTCGCAAACAAAATCGCGACGATAATTTCCGTTTTCAACGCTCCGCTAAAATTAGATTTCATGAGCTCCACGCAAGCGTACACGCCTTCACCAAGATTGACTACGTACTGGAAGAGTTTATTAAGCAAATTCTTCGGGATTTCGTTGTATGCAAGATACAATTCATCCTCGTGCGCTTGATAACAGCTTTCCACGTATGGCATGGACACATAATCGGCAATTTCCGAACCCATTTTCCCAAATTCTTCAAACAGATAATTCGCGTCCCATGCGCTAAATTGCATAAACACGCGTTTTGCGATTTCTTGTCTTTGCCCAAGCGAAAGCTTTTTATTTCCGCGAATGCTGCGCAAATAGCAATCCGCTGTATGTTTCGTCCAAACGAGATTGCTCTTTTCTACTTTCTTGCCGCTGGGTTCAAATTCTTTATTCCATTTGACGATACATTCCAAATACTGCGCGTCGTCAAGGAACTTGTCTGAAATCGCAAAAATCAAATTTTGATACAAACTGTCAAAGTGTTCCTTATGCCGTTTACGGAAATCCGCACCAAAGATATTGATTAAGAAATCAAAGACTTTTGGCGATGCGTTTTTATCGAAATATTCTTCAAACCAAGAAACGCATTTCCCTGCGTGTTCCTGACTCTTCACCAACCAATCGATTACCGTTTCAATCGTTGCGTCTTTCGCCGTGATGAATTTCGACGATACGGGCGTCATTTCAAACAGCAATTTTAAGATTTGCTCGGAAAGTTCTGCACGTTCGCTTTCACTCAACGCATCTTCCAGCTTTTCATAGAACGCAACCGTTTCGTCCATACCGCCCTTTTGCAGCACACTGTACACCGCCTCATAGCAAACGTTTTCGATTTGCGTTTTATACTGTTTATACAATTCCTTATTGCCCGAAACGATGGGTTTCAATTCCGCAAAGAATTTCGGATCGCCGCTTGCCCCCAACAATTCACGCATACGCGCAATCGTCTTTTCCATCAGCGCAGGACTGTGGTATTTTTGTACGAACGTACCTGCATCCAACACTTTCTTTCTTGTGCCCTCCGCACCTTCCGCAAACAATCGCTGTGCGTCGTAGTTCAAGAAATAGAAAATATAAGCCATGGAATTTAAGAAATCTTGATAATCCACTTCGCCTTTATAATCCGCCATTTCTTGTTCGCAAAGCGCGGAAATGCGTTCCATGACTACGGAGAAATTCCCCTTCAACGCATGGATATATTTTTTATAGAACGAACCGCTGTCCGTGTATGTATTGACGTTATTTTTGAAATCCATCAGCACGTATTTTTCCGTGTCTTGGAAATCCGCGGAGAAATAATCGGTGTCGTTGTACACGCCAAGCACCGTTTCTTTGCACTTTTTCGGCGTATAAGCATAGGTGTCGAACGTGATCTTTTTCGCGATACAACTAGGCAAACACATCAACGCACAACGCAATAAGTCTTCCACCTTCACGTTGCCATCCGCGCAAATAATCAACTGCTTGCCGTTATTCAAACAATCCACCATGGCATCCATAAGATCGCAAATACGTTGTTTAATTCCGCTCCCCGCTTCAAAATACGGATCTAACTGTTTCCAAATGGGATTGACGATGGGCAAAGCGGGATATTCCGGTAAAAACGTCGGTTCTACTTCCCCTTTGAGCTTCGCAGGTTCAATCGCTTCTTCAAATAATTTTTTATGGCGAATGACTTCCATCGGCGCAATCGAAGCATTTCCGCAATCGGACAAAACTTGCCACAATACGTTACCACTGCGCCCTGAGGAATAGTCCACACCCGAGGGCTTTGCCTGCAAAAACAGATAGCCCAGTTTATCGTCTTTTGTATAAATATTGCGTACAGGGGATTCCGTTGTTCGAACGTATTCTTTCGCACCTTCGATATACCCGCGCACGATCACGTCCCGTTCTTCTTCGGAATACGTATTACTGCACGTATAAATCTGGTAACCTCTCGAACTGTTAAAAACACCCTTGGCGCAAGCCGTGTAAACAATTTTTTTCATACTACTTACTGTCTCCTTCACGCATCATTTGTCCAAAGCGCCGTAGTTTTCGGCGCTTTGGACAAATCGTTCTCAATGCTTTCCGATATATCCTTCTTCCGACAGATACCACATAATCGGGTCGGATACCCCCCAACAGTTGACGGGATCAAACGACGGGATATATTTACCGATTACGTATTTGCCTGTTCCTGACGAGTCCACCGCGTCGCGGATTTCCCCATCATCGCCAAGCGACGAGATCGCAAAAAGACCAATATCGTCTTTTCTGCAATCGATACCCTTCAACAAACCGTCTTTAAATAACGCCCAAATGGTATTTTCCATTTCAAGCAAACCCGTTTTGTTAAAGCTTACCTTTTGATCGTCATAGAATTTGTAATTGTTGTTGCCTTGTTCAAACGTTTCCACAATGGGTCTATATTTCGCCACCGTAGCGTTTTTCAAAATATCGATCGCCAAGAAACAGAATGCAATCTTATAATTCTTCTTATTCTTGGTTTCCAATTCCTGAATAATATCCTTGATTGCCTTTCTATATTCGTGCATCCCCATCTTGTTTTGCTTTTGAGGGATTGCCTGATCGTCTTCAATGATCTGTTCACAGTCGATCATAAACAAGATAAGGTCGGCATTAAACAAGTGCGCAATCTTGATGTTTCTATCGTCGTTTTGACGCTGTTTACCACTGAACCATTCGCCTGCGACGTCGTATAAGAACAAATCTACGCTACGGTTCATAATTCTACGTTTCGGTGCAGATTCTTCTTTCACCTTTTTCACGTTCTTTTTCTTATGCAAATACTGAAGATTGTTACTACCGCGAACGTTGTACTGCATATAGGGTACCATACCGACTTGCGTACCATCGGGCAATAATTTTACCAAATCCCCCGTTTCTTCGTCACGGCCGTTTCTAAATAAGAACGCCGTCGTTTCTTCTTCACGTTCAAATTCCAAACGTTTCGGTTCTGCCCACGTCAACAATTCGTTGAGCACCGTCAAATACACCGTCTTACCGCAGTTGGTAGGCCCTGCCACCGCTACGCGAACGACGTCACGATCAAGATGTACGGGTTTACCGCAGTTAGGACAATACACCGTGTTGGCGTCAATTTTTACCCTTCCGCAACCTGGCATCGGGGATTTTACCTTTCTCGCATATTTCTTCGTAAATCTCTTAGGAGCGTAAAAATAATGCGTTTTTTGACCTGCTTGTTCGCATTTATATAAAACGTTTTCCCCCGTCAGCTTCGTTCTTCTATCCCCTTCGTAATCGTCGGGAGCATTGATACGACAGTTCGGGTTGGTACAAAATTCAAATTTATTTCTGCTCATGTTACTCGTTTCCTCCTATGACGATAGGCGCATACACTTTATCCACCGTTGCCGTCAGGTATTTGTACTGTCCGTCCAAAACCAAAGTCGCTTCGGGCTGACGCCAGTTGAGTTTTGCCGCTCTCGCGATATGATCGCTGTCATTTCCGCATGCGTAACGGTCGCGACTGACCAAAATCAATACTTCGTCGAAAAGCTTGGTATCCCTGAGCGATACACGTACACGCGAACCGCCGCCCATCACCGCGATTTCTAAATTTTCACGGATACGTTGTTCCTCTTCCAAATCGTCATAGCATCTCGCTGACATATCCCAAATCAATTCTTCAATATTCATTTAGAAGAGCCTCCCGTATACAACGTTCGAACCAACGATAATACATACGTCGAAAACGATTGTGAAGATTACCCAAATCAAACCACGCATGATTGTATAGTAGCCGTTGTTCATCTTTCTGTACGTAACCGATTTCTTATTTCTCGGCGTAGGCGCTTTGAAATTGTTGTCACGTTTCTTTCTGTAATTGAAACTGCGTACCGTGAACATCAAATAATACAACAACAAAATCGCCGTATTTACCAAAGGTAAATATTTAATCGCGTACATATACTTCACGTCGAAAAATTGCGCTACGTACTGCACCGCAAAACCCACCGCAAACGCTGCGGCAAGCACGGCGATAAAGCCGATAAATTTCACGAAAAAGCTTATTCGGCCATACCCTACGACCGTCATATCCGCGCGGCTGGTTCTCGACGAAGACGTCTGACCCATTTCCACAATCTTTTTCCCGCCTTGCGGTTTCGCTTTTTCGTATTGTGCGTACGAAGAATTACTCTTATAGGGATTTACTTGCGAACGGCGAGGAGTTCTTCTCTCTTCCGCTCTTTTCGGTTTTGCTTGTTCCGCTTTTTTCCGCGCCGCTTCGGCTGCTTTTTCAGCAGCTTCCGCCTCTTCTTCCGCTATTCTCTGCGCTTGTTGCTTCGCGTATTCGGAAAGAGCCGCAGCGCCTGCGATGGCAACGTCGCTGATTTCCCCTTCCGGTTCGTCCATCATCAAGTTTTCATCATATTCTTCGGAGTCTTCGATTTCGGGTTCTTCTTGGAAAGAATATCCCGTATCTTCGTCCTCTTCGGCGGAGAATACGTCCTCTTCCGTTTCTTCCTCAAAGGAAAATTCTTCCGTTTCAGGTTCATCCGTAGAAATCACGTCGTCTAAGGAAATGCCAAAATCTTCCTCATCATTCGAACCGCCAAAGAGCCCGCTGACGTCGTCCATCGGATCCATGTCTAACGGATTTTCGTCTGCGATATCATCCAAAGACAATCCAAGATCAAGTTCATCTTCGCCAAAGCCTAACGATTCGTCAGGCGTTTCGTTAAAATTATTCTTGTCGCTCATGCCGATTCCTCCTCATTTAATGCGATTTCTTCGCTGCTTACAGGCTCTTGTTCGGGAATTTCTTCTTCCGTTTCTTCTACGATCCAACTAATCTTCCCGCTTTCGCCTACATAACCATTTTCACCCACTGCGCCGTCTGCGCCCGTTGCGCCCATCACGTCTCTACCAGCATAACCGTATTCCGTGCTATACCCGTTACCGCCGTCGCCGCCTTTACCACCTTCACCGCCAACGCCGCCTTCGCCGCCAGCACCAACCTGACCGTTATACGACGCGCTGTGCGAATATTCTTCATTGACACGTACAATTGCTACGGATGCGTTACCGCCCGCGCCGCCGTCACCGCCGTCGCCACCGTCGCCGCCGTTGCCGCCAACACCGCCGTAAACGTTATGCGTAGGTGTATCCGAACTCATCAACGTCAACGAACCGCCCATACCGCCGTTGCCGCCGTTGCCGCCTTTACCGCCCATACCGCCTTTACCGCCGTTGCCGCCGATAAATTTGATTTGCGCGTCCGCCGTAGCCGTTTTCGTAAATACTTCACTTTCTACGTCCGTGAGATAGATTGCCGCGTTACCATTACCGCCAACGCCGCCGTCTTTCCCTGACTGTCCTTTCGTACCTTTACCGCCGACTGCCATTTCCGCATCTACGTCGTAGGAATCCGTACCCCTCTTACCATTCGTACCATCCATACCTGCATCGGAAACTTGTCCGTTTGCGCCATTACCGCCTTGCACAATCATTTCCACATTGTCGCCTGCTTCAATGGACACGTTTTTCGCTCTAATACCAACGCCGCCGTTCCCTTTGTTTTGGATTCCGATTGCTTTCGCATTTGCGCCGCTGATTGTAACAAGCGCGCCTTCTTCGCAATATATTTGCAAATCATTCGCCTTGATAACAGCTTCCTCCGTCGTCGTGGACGCCCAATCGCAAATCTGGTTAAAATACAACGCGCCCGTCTGTACGTTAGAAAAATCAACTACACCTTCCGCCGCAATGCTGACGTTGTAGAAAGACAAGTTTGCCGTTTCTCTTTGTGTGAACGCGAAAGACAACTGGTAATCATCTGCGCCCGCTTGCCCTTCAAAATATACGACGTCTCTGTTTTCGGGAATGACAATTTGTTCTTTGTCGGTAAACGCCTTCATATCTACGTAAGGAGCAAATTTAATGCTCGATTGCAAAAACGCCGCTACTTCCGCCGCAGACGAACAAACTTTGTAGGAATAAGGTAACGTTTCAATCACCTTATTTGCCTGCTTATCCGAAGTGATATGTAAAATCTCGTTCTTTTCGTTCTGCAACAACATATTGTTGCCCGTGAAATCGATATACTTCAAGGATTCCAAGCCCACCGTGTATTCCGAAATCATATTGTCGCTGACAATAATGTTCGTCAGGGCATTACAGTTGTTCAATGCATCAATATTTTCCAGGGTGTTGTTTGCAAAGTTTACCTCTTTCAGGTTTTTCATACCAAACAAGTTGACACAGGAAGCAGGTACAGTTTCCGCAGTATACGCTATGGAATGCACACCGCAATCTCTAAGCGCTAACGTTTCCAAACCCGTCAACATAGGAATATCCCCAAAGTTTGTAATCTCACAATCACTCAGCGAAAGTTCCTTGATCGTACGCAATTCCGCCGCCGTATATTTATCGTCAGCACCAATCGTCGAACCGTACAAAATCTTATCACGAACTTCCGTAGAATTGAACTTCGTCTGATAAGGAATGGTTGCAATCAATTCCTCATTTTCATTGTACACGCTGAGTTTTCCCGAACCAACGCCAATCGCGCGAATCTGATCGTTTCCTTCTTCACGGTGCAACACTTCAACTAGTTCCGCATTTTCTGCGCGCAACGTGTATTTGCCAAGCGTCGTGTACTGTTCGGGCGTTAAATAGTCGGATACTTTCACTTCCAACGTCGAACCTAATGCCAAATCCGTAATACCTTCCGCTCTACGCACTTCGCCGCCGAAATACGCTACGCCCAGCCCCGCTACCGTACCCAGCGCCGCCGTCAACAAAGTGTAAAAGATATACGAGCCTACCCCTCTTACTCCTTTTTTCTTAGCCATAAGAACTCCTCTTGTTTTTATCTATATTCTTAATATTTTTTTCGTTGTTGATTCGCGTATTATTCTTCCTCTTCAAACAGTTCGGAATATACGTCACGGTAATCTTTCGTCGTTTCCAAGATCTCGCGCGCTACGCGTTTGCTCTTCTTTACCCCGATGCCTTGATATACGCACAATCCGTACAAGCACTGCGCGGGATAGAATTTATGAATGATCGTACCCAAATCGTCCACCGCTCTCTTTGCTTCGCGCGCATCCTTCCAAATCGTATCGTCGTTTTCGTCTTTATTGAACAACGCCGTATGCGCAAAACACAACGCTTTATAATAGATTGCTACGAACGAGTCGTTGTCGTCCAATATATCAAATGCTTTTTCTTGGTCTTTTTTACAGCCTCTGCCATGATACAAACAGAACGCTCGATGTGCTTGCCCTTCCTTGGAATCCGCGGAAACGAACCATTGATACCCCTTTTCCGTCGAAACCCTCGAATAGATCATACCCAAACGCACTGCCGCGTTGTTGTTTCTATATCTCGTCCACAGATAACGGTATCTCTCCACCGCTTCTTCTTCGTTGCCTGCCGTTTCCACGCTCTTGGCAAGTTCCCAAAGCTCCATTTCTTTGTTGTCGAACAAATCCGTTTTCTTGCCTTTTTTGTTGATTTTTTCCAAATGCGCTTCCACCGTTTGCAACAATTTATTTGCATTCAGCTTCAATTTATCCTTTTTCGCACTCTCTACGAACGCATCGAAATAGTTTTCTTGCTCGATACCTTTCGTGCCGTAGATATGGTTCAAGCACGCTCTCGAACAGTCCTGACCGCCGTACGTTTGCGTTTGGAATACGGGCAGAATGTGCTTTTCGCCGTAGAACCCTTCGTCCATGAATTTGTAGAAGGTTACCCATTCGTTTTGTACGTTGGGAGCAAGGACATATTCCGATTTCGTTCCGATAACAATCATAATACGGCTGGTAAGGAGTGCCTCGTAAATCCAGCTGCGCCAGTTGTTATTGAATTCCCCCAAACGTTTCAAACCGCTTTGCGTCTTTTTCGTTTCCGGAGCAAAGAACACCTTGTAACGTTTGCTCAGTGCTTTGTACATTTGTTTGCCCAACTTATAATCGGGAGTATTTTCATGTCCGCCCGCATCGTCCGTCTTATGACAAATGAAGATGTCAAAGTTATTTAATTTGCCATCCTCTTTATATCCTTGTAACATTCTTGTGTACGTTGCCGCGGAATAAATCATATCCTCTGCAATTTCTCCAAGAATGCCGTTGTCTTCTTTGCCTAAACCGAAGTTTTCAGCAAAACGACTAGCTTTTAATTTTTTCGGAGAGAAAATGTCGATATTACAAGGCGTGAAACAGCCCGTACTGTTTCCGCGCGCGTCGATAATCGGGCCTAATACACGGAATTCCGCACGGCATTCGATATAATCCATCCACGGCGCAAACATTTCCGCCAAACCGTTTTCATCGTCTTCCAATCTAGTTCTCAAAGAACGCACTCTTGACAGCACTTCGTCAAATTTACCAAACTGCAACGCCGTATAAATGGACTCGCACTCCTGCTTAATTTCCACTTCTTCGTCCGCAAAAGGATTGTAACAGGTCTTGCACAGCCAACCGCCGTTTTGTTCCACGAAGTTGCTGCCGCCTTTGTACTGCATCGCGCCGCAAATCGGACATTTCATTTCCTTGCCCGAAGTGCTCTGTCCCATAAACAGACCGCTTTGATTGCCGCCCCTTTCCGCATCTTTGTTCTTCTTCATTAAAGCCATTCGCTCTCCCTCCTCCACTCGTTTTTAAAGATTTTTCTCCTTAAAGACGTCTTACTCTTCTTGCGTATCTTGTTCTTCTTTCTCAGGCTCTTCCACGTCCTGCGTTACTTCTATGTCTTCCGCTACTTCCACTTCTTCCGTAGCAACGATTTCTGCCGTAGCAGGTTCTTCTTCCGACGTATTCGTTTCGTCCGCGTTCGACGCTTGTACGTCGTATTCCCGAATGTGTTCGGGTACGGGCAACCCCAAATAACGGTACGCCGACGGCATCGCTACGCGCCCCTTGGGTAACACGTTGATGAAGCCGAGTTTTAATAAATAATTTTCATACTGCTGCGAAATGACGTTGACGCTTTCGTTCATGGCTTTGGCGAGATTTTCCTGCCCTGCAGGGCCACCGTTAAACGTTTCAATCAATACCCGAAGCAACGTTCTATCCCCATTCGTCAAGCCGTATTCGTCAATGCCGTTTTCGTTGAAATACCGTTCAATAACGTCCGCCGTCACCCAAATATCCAACTGTCTAATCTTTTCAGGGGACGACAGCGCGCCCTTTTCCACAATCCCACGTTCTTCCGCCGTTTTGATCAACGCTTTGTCTGCAATACGCGACACGAAACGATTGACAATACGAGGAGTATTTCTCGCGCGTTTAGCAAGCTCTAACGCAAGCTCCTGCGTGATATTCATGCCAAGTTTCGCAAAGGAATTGATTGCGATATTCGCCAAAATGTCGTCTGTATATGGCACAAGTCTGCAATCGATCCCGAAACGATCTTTGAAAGGTTTTAATAATTTCCCCGCTTCCGTCGTTGCCCCAACGAGCGTAAACCTCGGCAATTCTTTAAACTTATTCTCCGCGCGACGACCCTTGCCTTCCAAATACCGCAAGGAGAAATCTTCCATTGCGGAATACAAAACGCCTTCCGCTACCACAGGGGGCAGGTTGTGGATTTCGTCGATAAAAACGATATCTCCTTCCTTTAATTTTAACAGTATCTGCACCACCGTGTCCACCGTCAACGTTCTCGCGTTGCTGATTTCCACGAACTCCGTCTGCATTTCGTTTGCCAAAATCTTCGCCAGCGTCGTTTTTCCCAACCCTTGCGATCCGTACAGCAATACGTGCGGCAGAGCCCCACCGCTCAAACGAGTCTTTTTCACTGCGTCGGATAAGATCGCCACCGCTTGCGGCTGTCCGAAATAATCCTGCAACTTTTGCGGACGCATTGCCGAACCGCCCGATTCATAGCGCGTAGGCGCAGGCTCTTCTTTCGTTTCTTCTTTATGATCCTCTTTCGGCACTTCGGGAAGATCGAGTGCAGGGAAAGGTTCGGAATGTTCCTCTTCCTTTTCTTCCTGTTCTTCCTCTTGCTTACTCGGTTCTTCTTGCGGTTCTTCCTGTACTTCCTCGATTTTTTCGGGAGTTTCCCCATCATCAAGGGTAAGTTCAGGCACTTCGTCCTTAGGAGGTTCGTTTTTCATTTTGTCCATATAAGCAGCAAAAGGATCAGGCTTTTTCTCCGTCAGCGGTTCAAAATCCGTAACGGCAGGCGCGTCCATATACGTAGCGTATTCATCTTTGCTACGGAACACCTGCTTGACACGCGGAGAAAACCCTTCCAAGCGTATATCTCTTGCAAGTTGATAAATTTCACTCGCCTTTGCCTCGTAAAACGTGCGACGTTCGTCTGAACGTTCCGCATTATACAATATCTCCAACGCTTTCAAAGCCTCGAACAAATACTTTCGCGTATTCGCCTTGTCTTCCATTCTCGCCTGATCGCGCGCCTTGGCAAAGTTCATATTGCAATAATTATATAATGTTTGCGCGGGAGTACCCATTCTTTTGCTCCTTTTTCGTTCTCACAAAACGCTCGTGTTTCGCGTTAGCTGATGTACGGCGTGTAATCGGTGGGAACGTCCTCTTCTTCAAATACCATCAATTCTTCTTTGGAGAACTGAATGTTTGCGCCGCGTTCCGCCAAACGATTGCTTTGATTTTCCTGCATATCCTGCAACAGGTTACGCATCTGACGACCGTTACCGAAACAAGCCGTTCTGTTGTCGTAAATATCCCCGATCAACGCAATGACTTTTTCTCTTGCAGACGGCGTTAATTTATACTGACCGCTCTTGCATTTCAATTCAAAAATCTTGAACAAAGCGTCTTTGTCATAGTCTTCAAATTCGATAATATTTTTGAAACGGGAATTCAAACCAGGGTTGGCTTTGAGGAAATCCGTCATTTCCTTTTTATAACCTGCCGCCACGACGATAAACCCTTCGCGCTGATTTTCCATCACGGGCAACAACGTGTTGACCGCTTCCAAACCGAACGGGTCGTTTCTACCGCGTACCAGCGTGTACGCTTCGTCGATAAACAATACGCCGCCAATCGCTTCTTCGATCACCTTACGGGTTTTCGGAGCGGTTTGCCCTTCGTATTCTGCAACCAAGTCCGCACGCAACGCTTCGACCATTTGACCTTTTTCCAAGACGCCGATGGCACGGTACATCTGCGCGATCAAACGCGCTACCGTCGTTTTACCCGTACCGGGATTGCCCGAAAATACCATATGGTTGGTCGAATCGGACACTTTCATGCCTTGTTGTTTACGCTGCGCTTCCATACGCACTTTGTTGATCATCGTGCGAACGCGCTTTTTTACCCCTTCCAAACCAATCATGTCGTCGAGTTCCTGCAACGCTTGTTCCAACGTCACTTCAGGATCCGCTTCCTTAATAGGTACGGTAGGTTTCTTCTCGTCTTCCTTGTTATCGCCGTTGCCGTTGCCGCTGCCACTGCCGCCGTTTCCGCTCACCTTTTTCGGCGCGGGTTTCCCTTCGATAAGTTCTTTCAATTTTTCAATCTCATTTTGGTAAAAAGCAACCGTCTGAGGCATAATGTTCGGCGAATACGCGATCATAGCCGCTACGTTTGCCGCGCGGCGAGCGAGTTCTTTTACTTCCGCCGTATCCCCGCGGCTTTGCGCCTGTTTAATGCCCGCAACAAGCTCGTTATACGTTTTGCTCAATAACGAATAATTCATTTGACCACCTACGTTTTCTCAACTTCTACAAACGCTTATAATTGTGCGTTCTTTTCCGCATTCACTTTATCCCAAAGATCGGTAGAAGCGCCCGAAAGCGAACCCGTCTTGCTCACGTGGCGGGACTGAATGAACATCATTGCCTGCGCTTTTTGTTCAGGCGAAAGGAACGCCTTTGCAGGGCTGGAACTGCGCATAATTCCCGAAATTTCTTTGCGTGCTTGGCGGGACGTTGCCGTATTCATCGCCAACTGCTTTTGGATTTTCGCCAACTTCTTCGTGTTGGGCATCTTTACGCCTGCCGACGTGTTGCCTACCGTCGTCAACACTTTTACCATCGTGTTGGAAATATGCGACGTCACCACTTGCAACTTGGTGTTTACTTTCAAACTCTTCAAAGACGCCAACTGTTCACTGTAAAAGCAGATGCTTTCCATCACTTGATCGACGAGCCCTTGATCCCCCGATTCCAACGCTTCGCTGCCCAAATCGCCAAGTTCGTTCAACTGCGCTTCCACTTCCCCGATCGCTTCGTTGATCGCGTCCATGCAGCGTTCTTGTTCCATACGAATTTCAATTTCACTTTTCGCCATTTTTCTTTACCTCGTCCTTTATTTCAGTATCGCGCGCCGCCCTATCAAGCGGCGCGTCCGTCATATTTATTCTTCGCCTATTTCTTATCGATCCAAAGGAGATTTCTTGGAGAAATCTGTCGCTGCGTCGTTATCCGCAACGCCTACGCCCAAGCTGTCAATCTCCGCCTGTGCCGCCGCCTGCGCTTGTTTTCTTCTAATACGCGCTTCGCGATCCGCCATAATCTTGGGATCTACCGCCGATCTCGTAGGAGCCGCCATATCCATCTTCTTAGGCCCGCCCACTTCAATACGCTTAGGCGCTACCTTGTTGATTTCCTTGCTAAATACGTCCAGCAACGCCTGCAAATTGTTGGGATTGCTCAAGCTGACGCCCTTCGCGCTAAGCTGCTCTTCAATCCATTTCACCGTCTTTTCAGAGCTGTCGCGGCTGAGCAAGTTTTCAATCATCACTTTCAAGCGGGAAAGCCCATCTTTCAAATTGCTGTAATTTTGAATATCCGAAGATTTCCAATCTCTTTCCGCTTTCAAGGACTCGATGTCGTTTGCAGCCTGTTCGTATTCGGTGTCACGGCTAAGATCATCCGCAATTTCATCCAAAAATCTGTCTTTTTCCGCAATTTCTTGGTTGAGCGCGTCGATTTCTTCCTGCGCCTTTTCACGCTTGGAAAGCTGTTCTTTTACCATAGCATCGATTTCCGCCAACTTCGCGTCCAAAACTTTGCCGCCCGTCGCCGCACCTGCTCCGCTAGGTTTATACGTACCCATATGTACGGAATTTGCAAGCGAAGAAATCATCTTATACGCTTTCGCTTCATCTCTACCCGAAAGCAACTGGCTGAGCGTCTTTTTGTCCGCTTCCGAAAGCACCGTACCGCGCACTTTCTTTTCTTCGTACTGCAAGCTGACTTCTTCCAACAACGTATTGAGTGCCGTATTCAAACGTTCGCTGTTGACAAGTTCGGGATTGCCGAATTTGCCACTCTTCATATCTCTAATCAAACGAATGAGAATTTCTTCATCCTCGTGTTTTACCTGGCCGCCGCCTATGTTTGCGCCAAAAGCAATAATCATTGCTTCCTTGACGATACGGTTGACTTCGTTTAAAAATTCACCCGTCGTTTTCAAACCGCGCACTTTCATTTCATACGCTTTGATAATGCTGCCCGTGAAGTTTGCCGAGCTGTTAGATTTCTTGAAATCGGAAATATTCAAACGATCGAAATCGGAGCTAATTTTTCTCCATTGTTCCAATTCGTTATAAGAAAATTCACTCGAAAGACCGTCGTTGACTTCCAAGATTACCTTTTCCACTTGTTTCCAATCCGTTTTATTGCCGCCACCGAAAAGTTTATCAAAAATCCCCATAACGATTAGTCCTCCTCAAGTTCTCTGCGAATGTTGTGCGCGATCTTTGCCGCCTTGTACTGGCTTGCCAAAACGTCTGCATTGCTGACGTGCTGCGCCGCTGCGTTGAAGTTCTTTTTGATTCTTTCGTACAATTCGCCCATCGGTTCAATCTTGGTTACTTTACAAATGATTTCTACCCAGCCCGATTCTCTATCCGCATCGTACACTTCTCTGCTCAACTGCAACGCGTAATCGTTAACTTCCCCTCTAATCGATTCCAAAGCCGAAAGCATCACGCCGTTCGCCGTGGAATTTTCAGAAATGCAATCTTCGATATAGCTGAACAAACGAGTCTTAATCGTATCATGGAAATACTGACGAACGTTGAATCCGTTGCTATCCCCCGTATAATCCGCATACAAAGGTTCGCTAGGCGTCACTTCGTCCATGTGCGCTTTGATAAAGTTCGTGCCGTTCAACACTTTACCAAAACCAAACGTACCAACTACGGTAACGGGCGCCATAAACGACGTCTTTTCACCGCTCGATTGATTGGTGAATACCAAACGGGTTTCCCCCGTCAATCTACCTCTAAATTCGTTGCCGTCCGTCAAAAGAGATTTGCAATCGCTCATCATACCGAACAATCTGTAAGCAACCCCTTTTTTCAGTTCGATTTCACCGCGAACGGGTTCAAAACGTTTTTCGTTCATGTTATACAAATACGCAGCGGTGTTGGGAGCCGTCGCAACCTTAATTTTTGCGCTTCCCATACCGAACAATCCGCCTTTTTTGTTGGAAATATCGTATTCCCAAAGCAAACACTTATTTTTCCCCTCGGGGAGTTTAATTTGAATGGTTTCCATAATATGTACTCCTATGTATCTTTTTTATTTTCTTATTTTGTCACCTTCAGTAAAACCACAATTATCACAATGGAAGATGTTGTTTTGTATATTTGTGTTCCAAGAATTACAAATGGGACAAGGCGCTTTTGCCTTTTTAATTTCTCCAGTTTGACTCGTGCGTGTAAATCTCTTATGACATTGTTGACAAATACAGCTACCTGTGGGATAAACAACCGCCGTTCCACCACATTCTGGGCAAATGCAATATTTTGTAGGCGGTAAAGAGAATTCTCCGCTCATCAAACGCACTGCCGTGTGTTCTCCGTTGAGGAATTCCTCTACGATAAACGAGGGAATTGCGTAATTCATACCTTCCGTTGCAGAACCGTCCGCTTTTACTCTCGAAGAAACGATAACGCCGATGACTTTCCCCTTCGCGTTGAAGATAGGGCCGCCCGAATTTCCGTTGTTGATCGGGCAATCGGTCATCAACAATTTGTGCCCGTTCAGCGTTCTGCACTTGTCGCTGACAATACCGCTCGTGATACACGTGCCGTCACCAAGAGAGTTACCGATAACGTACACTTGTTCCCCAATTCTTACGTTGTCAAAGTTTTCAAAACAAAGGGATTTCCCTCTTGCAGGGAATTTCGACAGTTTCAACAACGCCAAATCGACGCCGTTCCCTCTGCCGCCTTTATCATCGCCCAACATTACGACACTGGCTTTGATTGTTTCCCCTGCCACTCTTACGGATACGTCGCGGCAAGGCTGCGAATTATGCGTCACCACGTGCGTGTTCGTAATCGCATAGCCCGTGTTGCTGATCAAGAAACCCGAACCCGAAGATATACAATTTGCATACCGACAAGTAACTTCCAACACGCCTGCAATACTCTTTTCGTAAACGTTTACGCCTTCGTTGGAAACGGGCGTCGTATTAGGTCTGGGTGCGTTCTGTTCTTTCGCTGCTCTCTCTTGCGCTACGAATTTGGCAAAACGTTCGCGAATGACTATGCCGCAACGGCTATTGCCTGCGCGCAAGCCTTCTTTGTACCAAAAATACGCTTTGGTTTTATTGATCTCCGTTCCTTGTCCATTTTCGTAAGCATACGCTACTTTGTACATGGATTCGCTGTCGCCTTTTTCCGCCGCTACTTTGAAATATGCAAACGCTTTCGCAAGGTCTTTCTCTCTTCTCTTTTCGCCGTATTCATATTCATAAGCGATTTTACGCAATTCCTCGACGCTCATTTTTTCCATCGAGACTGCTTTATCCGGTTTCTTACCCGTCACCCCATACATTGCCAAAAGGTCACCCATTCCAGCCAAGGGATCTGCCGCGCCCGTTGCAGGGGGCGTTACGCTTGCTACGCTTTCTTTTGCTGGCCATTGAAAATCGCTGAAACAAAGTTTACAAAAATACGAGCCACCGCCGTTGTCTTTCACGTCTTTCGACGCTGCTCCGCAAATGGGGCATTTCAAAGTTGCCATAATCCGTTCAGACAAGCCTTTTATAGACTGTGCCTTTCCTCCTTATATATAAATATAAATATTTTTACTATTTTATCATATTTTGTCGTATATTGTCAATAGGTTAGGAAAAATTTGTTTATTTATTTTATCTTTGTTCACTTTTTTAGCAAATTGTTTAAATTTTTTGCATAAAAAAACACCGCTCTCCTTAGAAAACGGTGTTTGTGTTTTATTGAGTTTTTGCTCTCTTCTTAGTCCCCGAAGCATACGCCCATTGCTTTTGCCATGGTAACAAGTTCGCCGTTGGGATCAACGTTTTTGGTTTTTTGACCGATAACGTCTTCCAACGAAATCGCGTGCATCGTGCCCCCCTGCAAGGTGACCATCTTACCAAATTCACCCTTCATGCAAAGTTCCACCGCCGCATAACCGTAACGAGAGGAAAGTACGCGATCGTGCGCTGTGGGTACGCCGCCGCGCTGAATGTGACCAAGCGTCGTTGCGCGCGCTTCCGAACCGACCAACTTTTCCAACTGATCGGCTACGACCGCGCCTACGCCACCCAAACGAATGGAGTCCGCGCTGTCTTCAATCACCTTCAATACCACTTGCTTACCATCCAACGATTTTGCGCCTTCGGAAACGGCAACGATGGAAAATTCTTTCCCGTTCGCTTTGTCAGCTTTGATTTTTTCTGCAACTTTATTGATGTCATAAGGGATTTCAGGGATCAAAATGACGTCTGCCGCGCCTGCGATACCCGAATGCAACGTCAACCAGCCTGCGCCACGACCCATGATTTCTACGACCATAATACGGTGATGAGACATACCCGTAGTGCGGATTCTATCCAAACCGTCCGTCGCTACACTGATCGCGCTGTCAAACCCGAACGTGTAATCGGTGAATGCCAAATCGTTGTCAATCGTCTTGGGGATTGCGACTACGTTCACCCCTTTTCTTGCGAAATCTCTACCCGAAGTCAACGTACCATCGCCGCCTAAAATGAACAGTGCATCAATGCCTTCTGCATTCAAATGCTCTACCGCAACGTCGGAAACGTCCTCATAGGTAAGCTTACCATTTTCATCGCGAACGAAGTTTCCATTTTCGTCCTTTATGGGATACTGGAACAAATTATCCTTGTTCGAACTGTACAAAATCGTACCGCCACGCGTGATAATTTCTTCCACGTCTTCCAAACCGAGTTTTACAAAATCCCCATGATACAAACCGTGATAACCGTGACGAACGCCAACGACTTCCAAACCGTATTTCATAATCGCGGTTTTTACCACCGCGCGAATGACGGGATTCAAGCCGGAGCAATCGCCGCCGCCTGTCATAATTGCAATCTTCTGTGCCTTCTTCATTTCCTATCTTCCTTTTTTAACGTTAAACTTCACCACAGATAAAAAGTTTTTCCACCTTAAATCTTCCCACTTATCCATGGTATTATACAGTATTTTAAAAATAAATGCAATAATTTCTAATAGCTGTATAAGAAAATTTTTCAACAAAATCATTATGCAAAATTAACAAAATAATATTTAAGGGGGAAAACTTCCTGATTTCCCCCTTACTGCCTTATAGTTTTTTTGCATACATTGATTGCGCTCATTTGAGGCAATATTGCCTTTCAACGCATACCTGCCTGCTTAATATAACGAGAAAAACGCCTTACTGCCTGAAAGCAAATGCTCATCCAATACCCATTCGCCGTTCTTTTTGATGACGCCGAATTGACATTCTTTCGCCGCTTCGTATAAATCGTTTCCGTCGTACCCTACAATCTTATCCGACATTTCGTCTAAAATACGTTTTGCTTCGGGCGTAAATCTCGACGTCGTAATGAAAATACCGCGACAATGCTGTTTCCCGTCTTTCGCCTGACGACACATACACGCGCCGATAAATTGTTGCAACAGCGTTTCGCCTACCACCCACAATTTTTCGTCGCCCTTATCGGGATTCCAGTTCTTCGACTGTATGTAGATGGTTTCCTTAAAACCGAGTTTATCCGTCAATTCAATCTCGCCGTCAATGCCGCCGTCGCGTTCTCCCGCCGTGATCTTCATGCCTTCCAAACGTCTGCCGTTTTTCATCGAATATCTTTCCAACAAATACACCGAATAGTATTCAAAATAATCGCCGCCAAGCGCGCGCATCTTCCTCAAAAACGTTTCGCGCAATCTCTCGTCTGCCGTCAAAGGTCTGCCAATCACCACACGACGATTCTCCGCCGTTATTGCCGTTTTGACACCGCCGACGGGACGAAGAGCCTTTTTCTGTTCTTTCGCCGTCGTTTGTTCTTTTACGGGTTCTTTCACGATAGGAGCTTTCTTCTCCGCAAGTTTTTCTACGGGTTTCGCCGTCTTCATTTCCGCCTTAACGGGCTCTTTCTTTTCTACGGGTTTTACATCCGATTTTTCTTCCTGAATAGGCGTCTTTTCCGCCTTAGTCGGTTTCACCGAGCCAAAGAGAAAACTCATATCCATGAGCGTTCCTTTTGGCCCGTCTTCCGCTTTCTTTTCTTCCTGTTTTTCTTGCGGTTTTTCTTGCGGTTTTTCTTCCTTTGCAGGTTCTTTTTCCGCTTTGGGTTCTTCCGCAATTTCCGTTTTCATCTCGACCACGGGTGCTTGTTCTTGCGTTTTTTCCGTCTTTACTTCTTCCGCTGGTGCAACCGTTTCCGCCTTGTCTTCTACCTTGACCGATTTCGCTTTTCTGCCGCGTTTTTTGGGCACAACTTCGGGCATGGGTTCGGGCGCAGTTTCAGGCGTCACGGGCGCAACGGGCGCGATGGGTTGCAAAGGGGCAGGGGGAAGAGGCAAAACTTCTTCCGTTTCTTCCTTTTTCGGCTCTGCGTCGGGCGCAGGCGTCGTTTGAGGTTCGGGCTTTTCTGCAGGCAAAGGCTGAATTTTTTCCGCTTTTACCGTCTTCGTCTTTTTCGCCGTTTTTTTAGCGGGTTTTTCTTCCTTACCTTCCGCTACAATTTGCGTTTTTACTTCTTCCGCAACCGTCGTTTCCTTCTTCGCTTTCCCGCGGCGTTTCGTCGTTTTTTCTTCTTTTACTGCTTCGGTCTTTGTAGGTTCTTCCGACGTTTTTACCGCTTTCAACGCGTACATACCCCCGTCAAACGTTACGTCACCGTCCTTTTTCATGATATCGAGTACCGACCCGATTCTACCCTTGACGTCGTTGATATTTTCCGTGTCTTCACCGCTGTATCTTTCGGTGTACAGTTTTGATGCCGCGTCGATTAAATCGTTGTGTTTGTACGTCTTTTTTGCAAGCACTTCACGAATCAAACCTTTCGCAGCGTCTTTTTTTTCCGCGCGCGTAATCAAAGGCGCGGAGTCTTTCTTCTTGCTGATTCTTGCCATATATTCTCCTATTTTTGAGCGTATCGTCACATCTTACGAGTCGCCCACTTCTTAAAATACGTACGAAGAATAGCAAACCGCCTTTTGCGTATTTCCCCTTATTCCTCGTACAGGCGAATGACTTCGCCTAAATTGTCAAACCTACCTTCCGTCTTTTCGCCAAGGTAGGCTTTTATCAGCCGCAGGGCGCGTTTTTTACCCCCTGCAAGCGCGTCTTCATCATACGTCAGCCCCTCGCATTTTCTCAACGTATGATAGGTGGAAACGCTGGCGCGTTCCCCTTGGTTGCAACGTTCAAACGTCGAAAAACGTCCGTCCGCAAAATCAAACCACAATTTCTCGCCAATATCCCCGTCGCATTCTTCCAAAAAGCTCAAATCGATGGGGTATCCGCTTTCACGGAGCGCGATCAATAAAAAGGAAATCAAAGGTTCAGCAACGTCCTCTTCGCCGAGGGAAAGCGCTTTCAACAGCTCGATCAAGCCGATGAAAATCCCCTCGTACGTTTCGTTTTCTTGCAGGATTGTACGACATACTTCCGCCGCCGCGCACGCCGCGTAAAAGCGCGTAATATCGGTGCGGAGTTCAAAAAAGCTCTCATGTAAATACGCCGCTGTCACCGTGTACCTGCCCCCTTTTTCCGCTAAAACGTATTCAGCGAAACAAAAGGGTTGTGCCGCAAACGCGAGCTTTGCTGTGGGCTTTTTCACGCCGCGGATACCAGCCGTGATCTTGCCCAAAGAGGGAGAAAACAACGTCAGCAATTTATCGTTATCTTTATAATCGAGGGTCTGTAAGACGATCGCCTCCGTTTTAATCTCCATCTTTTTTTCGTCCTTTTTATTCTTTTCGGATCAAGTCGTAGTACAGCATATAGTAACTGATACTACCCGTTTTTTCAAACAACTGCCAAGCCATTTTCGCCGCGCCGCTTTCTTGGTTTTTGTCGTGCATACTGTTCCGTCCTCCCAACCTTATTGTGCGGAAAGAGAAAACCTTTTATGCGTATGAAAGCGGAAAGGCAAAATCATACAACAAAACGCCTCTTAGTCTTTTAAATCCTCGTAACCGTATTCGCGGAGTAAACCTTGCTTATCCCGCCAATCTTCCTTGACCTTGACGTACGTTGTCAAAAAGACTTTCGCACCCAAAAACTTCTCCATGTCCTGACGGGCAAAAGAGGACACTTCTTTAATCGCTCTGCCCTGCTTGCCGATCAAGATCGCTTTGTGGTTCGCTCTTTCGCAAACGATATCGAGGTTGATGTCGTACACGCCGTTGTCCTGTAACGTGAAATGGTTGATGACAATCGCAATCCCGTGCGGAATTTCTTTGTCGAACTTCAACAAAATTTTCTCGCGCATGATCTCGGAAATCATGAACCGTTCGCTCTTGTCCGACACGATATCCTCTTCAAACACCTTTTCCCCTTCAGGCATTTGCTTAACGAGAAATTCCTTGAGGTTACGTACGTTTTTCCCCTTTCTTGCAGACAGCGGGAACACGTCGATATCCAGCCCCGAATCCGCGAATTTTGCCATATCCAAAGGAATGTTTTCCTTGGGCATAATGTCAATTTTCGTATATGCTACCGCCATCGGCAATCCGTAGTCTTTATATTTTTTGATCAACTCGAAATCTTCGTCCTTGACCCCTTCGTGACCGTCGAGCACGTACAAAATAAAGTCCACTGACCGCGCGCTTGTATCCGTCGTGCGCATCATCATATCCGTCAATGCGTTACGCGCTTTGTAAATACCGGGCGTGTCCACGAAAACGATTTGATAATCGTCCTCCGTCAATACCCCCAAAATACGATCGCGCGTAGTTTGAGGCTTGGGAGAAACGATCGAAACTTTCTCCCCTACCATCACGTTGATTAACGTACTTTTTCCTGCGTTTGCTCTGCCAATGACCGCTACGTATCCGCTTCTCATTATGTCCTTTAAAAACTCCTTTGTTTTTACGTTGTGTATTTTTTGCGTAGATTGGTTCTACGCACCGTAAGGAAGCGATTTCCTCGCTTCTTTTTAATCGCGGGTAATGCCTAATTTTCCAAGTATTTTTTCTTCCTGTTCGCGCATTTCCGCTTTTTCTTCGTCTGTCATATGATCGTAACCAAGACAATGCATGATGCCGTGTACCAACAAATAGTGCAATTCACGGTTGTACGAATGTCCAAATTCTTCCGCTTGTTCTTTCGCGCGATCGCAACAAACGACTACCGAGCCGATCAAAAGGTTGTCCTCTTCGTCCATCTCGTATGGATGATCCTCGCCATAAATCGCCTCGCCTTTGATGCCATCCAAGGTGGGATAACTCAACACGTCCGTCACTTTGTCTATTCCGCGCGTTTCGCGGTTTAAACGGCGGATTTCCGTGCCGTTCACAAACAAAAATTCAATCGCGAGCGTCACGTCCGTTTCCACGAACCCGTCCATCGCTTTTTCCAACGCCGCTACGTTTTCTTTGGGGAATTCGTCCCCCTCGCAATAAATACGAAAATTCATTACAAACTCTCTCCCTTCGTGCCGCTTTCCGTGTGTCTGTATTTGATGTTGGGATACTTAATTCTGTGGTGATATACCCCCGTCAACGCCGCTACCAGTGCCAAACGAATTTTTGTGAGATCAACCAGCGTGATGTCACATTCGGAAAACTGTTCCAAATCCATTCTTTCTTCAATCACCGAACGGATCGCCTTTTCCGCCGCCTCAGGCGTGCGCGCGTTGGTGGCGCGAACTGCCGCTTCCGAAGCGTCTGCAATCATAATGATCGCCGCAATCTTCGTTTGAGGTTTCGGGCCAAGATAGGAGAAATCTTCGATATTTAACTCCCCGTCCGTCAGTTTCAACGCTTTCGCATAGAAATAACGAATGGGCATCGTGCCGTGGTGTTGAATAGCTACGTCCGCCAAAAACTCAGGCAAGTGCCGCGCGCGAATAAGTTTATACCCATCTTGCGCATGCGAACGAATGATGTCCGCGGACAGTTCAGGCGTCAATTCATCATGCAAATTGTAATCGCCTTGGTTTTCGGTGAAATGTTCTGGATTGTGCAATTTCCCGACGTCGTGATACATTGCCGCTGCGCGCGCATAGTCCACGTTTTCGCCAATCGCCGCCGCACAAGCCTCCGACAATTGCGCTACCATCATACAATGGTTGTACGTGCCAGGAGCTTTTTGTTTTAATTCTTTCAAAATTTTTGCATCAGAGCTTGTCAATTCACGAAGTCTATACGCCGTAAGGCAGTTGAAAATACCCTCAAAAATAGGCAAAATCGTCAAATACAAAACGGTGGACGTAATCCCGCCAAACAGTCCGTAACCCATGTGCATTACGATACGGTCAAACGCAGGCATTTCCCCTACCGATACCGGCCCAGCATTGACAAGCGTAGTTACTTCCAACAACAAAATAATCAAATCGATAGGCACAACAATCGCGATGCCGATCAAGACCACCCCAAAACGAGTTTTGGTTCTGCCGCAGAAAAAGACAGCAAACATACCTGCCGAGAAAGATATAATCAACGACGAATAATACGCCGTTGCGTCCGCCGTACCGCCCGTGAACGTATCAATGATAAAAATTAACAACGCACTGATGATATTGAGAAAAATCGCTTCTCTTCTGCCTATTAAAATGAAAATCATTAACGCTACGAACGCTACGGGACGAGCGTAAATATCCAACTTTTCACCGATTAAATAAGACAGCACGATATATACGTCCAGCACCGCAAACACCAACGCCGTTTGCTTGCCCGATAACAAAATGGATTTATTTTCAAATATAAAGTACAAATAGGTAATCAGCACCAACAGGAAAAGACAGAACAGCGCGTACAAATACCCCGCGCCTTTTTCTTTCATATATTCCCCGATATTCGACATTTTATTGCCAAGCAATAAAACCGCCGCTATGGCTATCATAATCACAAAATGCAACAAAAATAACATCGAGCTTTTCAGCGTGTCACGTTTTGTCCAGTCGGTTACGAATTGTTTTACCGCCATTGAAATCACTCTCCTTCCGTGTCCGTTTCACAGACTTCTTCTTTTGCTGTTAAGAAATTCTTTTTGCGTTGTTTGGATAACGCTTTTTTCTCCTCTTGTTCTTCGGTGTCTTTTTCATATGCGCGAATGATCCGCATCACCAACGGATGTCTTACAACGTCCTTCGCCGTCAAACGACACACTGCAATCCCTTCCACACCCTCTAATATCTTGGTCGCATGGACAAGTCCGCTCTCTTTTCCGTCTAAGTCGATTTGAGTAACATCACCCGTCACGACCATTTTACTCCCTTCGCCCATACGGGTTAGGAACATTTTCATTTGCTCTCTCGTCGTATTTTGCGCTTCGTCCAAAATGATGAACGCATTAGACAACGTTCTACCGCGCATATATGCTAGAGGAGCAACCTCAATCACGCCACGTTCCATCAATTTTGCGTACGTTTCTAACCCCAACATTTCTTGCAGCGCATCATATAAGGGACGCAAATACGGATCAACTTTCGTCTGCAAATCCCCAGGTAAAAAACCAAGTTTTTCCCCCGCTTCCACAGCAGGACGAGTCAAGAGGATTTTTTCCACTTGCTTACTTTTGAACGCCGCCACCGCAAGACACACCGCCAAGTACGTTTTCCCCGTACCCGCAGGGCCGACGCCAAACGTCACCGCGTTTTTCTTGATTGCGTCCACGTATGCCTTTTGCCCTACCGTCTTGCATTTGATTTGCTTGCCGCGCGCCGTGATTGCCACAACCCCTTCGGTCAACGAAGCGATTTCGTCCGCTCTACCCTCTTTGGCAAGTTCGATGCAGTACGCCAACCGACCTTTGTCGATCTCTTCGCCTTGCTCTGCAAGTGTTAAAAGCGCGGTCAGAACTTTATAGCACAAAGCCGTTCCTTCCGCTTCGCCTTCCACGCGAATTTTCACACCTTCCACGTACGCCGCTACCCCGAGCTCTCTGGACAAATACGTGATATTTTCATCAAACGCGCCCAAAATGCGCGCCAGCTTGTCCACAGATCCGGTGTCCACCGTTTCCATTGTCTTTATAACGTTTGACAATATGCTTCCTCCCCGCCTTTGCGGTTTTTAAAAATTCACCGTTTCGATCGTTTCGTATTCGATCTTGACATAAAAAATAGTTTCTTGTTCCGTACTTTCTACTATCGTTTGTTTCACGCAATCTTCCGCGCCGAGTTCAGCGTTCAAATACGCAATCGCAAACGCTTGGGTTTTGTTTTCCGCCTCGATTTTTTCCTCGTACGTACACGCGATACGTGCGCGCGCGATAGGTTCAACGCGTACCTGCTCCCCTGTTTCGGTGGAAAAATACCCGCCGACGAGGCTCTCGCCAGCCGTCACCGTATCCCCGATTTTTTTCAGAGCTGATCCGCGCAATACCGTCAGAGCGATAATTTCGCCCGTATGTTTTACAATCATATCCCCTTTTTGCAACGTGGACGTGGAAAAAGGCGACAAACGAATCTCCACTTTCGTCCGCAACCCCTCTTTTTTAATCGAGCAAAACTCCACCCGATCCAAGCGCAATATTTGCGAACATATCCAGTCCTCGTTCCCCGTTGTGTACGGATGAAAGGGCGCAATTCCACCCTCTTCCAGCGCCATATATACTTCTCGTTTATATACGTCGCTGCCGATAAAATCTACACCGAACACAAACCCATTGAAAAAGAGGGTACTGCCTAAAAACAGCAACCCGCCCAAGAGTAACCCCACACGGTTTTTTGCCGTTTCTAAATATTTTGCCATTCCTTCGTAACCAACGTGTTTGGTTACATACGGAGTATATACGGATATATTATAACATACATTTGGATAAATTGCAAAAACTTTTTTGCTGTCTTTTTTGTTTACCGACAAAAGTATTTGATTTTTTTGCACTTTTTTGACGTTATAGACGTCAATATTGGCTCGTTTTAAACGCAGGAGCGCACGTTCAGGCATTATCCCCTCAATTAAAATACGTTCGCGTAACCACGTCATCTTACGCCTCGCTGATCGGCGTTAGCGTTTGTTTTTCGTGTTGCCCTCGCCCCATCCTCTACCGTTAGGGAAAAAATTTTACCTGCAATTTGCAAATCTCCGTCGCAGTATTTTTTAATGGACAACCCCTGCCCCTCTACACGCACACTCGCGCGAGGAAAGCACACGACGATTTGCTCCGAAGAAAAATCATCCACCGCTTTTACGCCCTCAAAATATCCGCCGCCCGCAGGAATCAACGAACACCGCGATAATGCTGCTCCGTCTGTGTCCTTAAAAATTTCGTCGTATAGCCTCATATCCGTTTCCGCCCAACACTGTATTCTTTTTCAGTATATGACGAAACGAACAAATATATGACTTTTTAGCGCTCACCCATAGGCATGTATGCGTTGAACGTGTTTTTAAAGCGATAGGGAAAGATAGAAAGACTCACCCGCGGAGAGTGCTTGTACAAAACAGTTCAAATGCGAGCAAGACAAGGCGAACGCGGATTTATCGATGGGAGCGTACATAGACGTACGTGACCAAGACAAAACGCAAGTTCAACGCCGTATTGCGACACATTTCAAGCGTTTTATTCAAATTGCCCGCGATGCAACGCCGCGTAAGCTCCACCCTTTTGCAAAAGCTGCATATGCGTGCCTTGTTCAACAACGCGACCTGCTTCCATAACCAAAATAAGATCAGAATGGACAATCGTTGATAAACGGTGCGCTACGACAAAAGAAGTTCTGCCTTCCATCAATTTATCAAACGCCTCGGAAATTTTACGTTCGGTACGAGTATCGATGGAAGAGGTCGCCTCGTCCAAAATCAACATGGACGGCAACGCCAACATAATACGCGCGATACATAAAAGTTGTTTTTGCCCTTCGGACAAATCCCCCCCCGATTCACTCAGCACAGTGTCGTACCCTTTTTCCATTCGCATGATAAACCCATGCGCGCGCGTCGCTTTCGCCGCCGCAATCATCTCCTCGTCCGTACAATCAGGCTTGCCAAGTTTTAAATTTTCACGCACAGTACCGCTTTTCAACCACGTTTCTTGCAGCACCATACCGTAATTTTCACGCAACGATTTCCGCGTGAGTTCGCGCACGTCCTTGCCTTCCACCTTAATCGCTCCGCCATTCACGTCGTAAAACCGCATCAAAAGATTGATCAGCGTACTCTTGCCTGCGCCCGTTTTCCCTACGATCGCCACTCGCTGTCCAGGGGTTACTACCAAGGAAAGATCCTCGATCAAACGCTTATCGGGAGTATATGAGAAAGACACGTTTTCCAAAGCTACGTTGCCTTGCGCTTTGCCCAGCTCGATATTTCCCGCATCGGATACTTCTTCCGTTTCGTCGATAAGTTCAAAAATTCGCGCCGCGCACGTGAACGCGCCTTTGAGTTCGGTCACGACGCCCGAAATTTCATTGAAAGGTTTGGTGTATTGGTTCGCGTAAGATAAAAATTTCGTCAATCCGCCGACGGTGAACACACCGCCTACAACATCAAACGCTCCGATTAATGCTACCAACGCATACACTAGATTGTTGATAAAACGCGTGGACGGGTTAACAAGCGAAGAATAAAACACCGCATTCAGGGAAGATTTTTGTAATCGATCGTTGATTTCGTTGAATTTATCTTCGTTGGCTTTTTCCTGCGAAAAGGCTTTCGTCGTTTTCAAACCCGTGATCGCCTCTTCGACAAACGCCGTTTGCTGACCGCGCGTTTTGGTTTGCTCTTTAAAGAATTTATGGGTATGCGTTGCCACGAACCGTGCCACAAACAAGGACACGGGTGTCACAAATACAACGACAAGTCCGATTTTTACGTTGGTGACGAGCATAAATGCAATCGTGCCCAAAATCGTCATAACCCCTGTAAAAAATTGCGTAAAACCCATCAATAATCCATCGGAAAATTGATCGGCGTCCGCTACGATACGGCTGAGCGTTTCCCCATGCGCGTGCGTGTCAATATACGACAAAGGCAACGCGCCCAGCTTTTCAAAAGCGTCGTGGCGAATATCCCGCACTACGTTGCAAGAAATACGGTTATTGCAAAGGCTCATCAGCCATTGCGCTATCGCTGCGATCCCCACAATCGCCGCCGTTTTGATAAAAATTTTCGTCAACTCTTCCCATTGTACGCCGTATTCAACGATACAATCGATCGCGTCCCCGAAGAATACAGGCACGCAAAGGGTCGCCGCCACCGATACAATTGCGAGCAGCAGTGAACCAAACAGCGACAACGGATATTTGCCTACATAGTGTAAAATTCGTTTTAACGTGGAAGGTTTTTGCTTGCTCATACCGCCGCACCTCCTTCCGCCGAGTTGTTTTCCTTGCTTTCGTCGTACTGCGAAAAATAGATTTCACGATACACTTCGCAACTGTTCATCAGCTGTTCATGCGTACCCATCCCTACAGCTGCGCCTTCATCGAGGACGAGAATTTTATCCGCGTCGCGCACCGCCGAAGCGCGCTGGGATACGATTACCACCGTCGTATTCAATCCGCGAATCGCTTTCCGAAGCGCCGCGTCCGTTGCGTAATCCAACGCCGACGCCGAATCGTCCAAAATCAAAATTTCAGGATTTCTTGTTAACGCACGCGCAATCGTCAAACGCTGTTTTTGTCCGCCCGAAAAGTTTTTTCCGCCCTGTTCCACCGTCGCGTCCAAACCGCCTTTGTCCAAAATTACTTCTTCCGCTTGCGCCAACCGCGCCGCCTGCATCAATTCCTCATCTGTTGCGTCCGCTTTCCCCCACAATAAATTCTCGCGAATTGTGCCTTTGAACAGCAAAGCCTTTTGCGGTACAATACCCACTTTTAAACGCAGTTCTTCCTGATAATCCGCTTCGCAAACGTCCCTGCCTGCCACAAAAATTTTACCTTCCGTTACGTCATAAAAATGTGGAATTAAGTTCACCAAAGTCGTTTTACCCGAACCCGTACCGCCGATAACGCCTAACGTTTCCCCACGTTTTAAGGTAAAGGACAACTCAGTGAGCGCATTCTCCGCGCCCTCGTTATACCGCGCCGACACCTTATCAAAGACAATCATGTCGCCACTTGCGTTTTCTAAAAGCGTATTTTCTCTCTCTTTCAAAAGAATGGTGGGCTGTCTGGTGAGCACCGTTTCAATACGCCCTGCGCAAGCCGCCGCTTTCGTCACCGTTACAATGAGGTTAGCAAGTTTGATAAGTTCAATTAAAATTTGCCCCATGAGGTTATACAATGCCAACACACTACCCTGCGAAAGGTCTCCGACGTCCACTTTCAACGCGCCTACCCACAACAACCAAATAATAGCAAAATTGATCAAGACATACGTCAAAGGGTTAGTGATCGTAGCCACGCCCCCTACAAATTTCCGTCCTTTTGTCAATTCTTCATTGCGAGTTTGGAAAATTTCACGCTCTTCCTCCTCTTGACAAAACGCACGTAACACTCTTGCGCCAGTCAAATTTTCGCGCGCAGAAAGAACTACTTTATCCAGCTTTGCTTGTGTTTTTTTGTACAAGGGCATACACGCAAACATCACCGCATACACAACGATTGCCAACACCACGATGGTCACGGCAAACACCCCGAACGAATCGGGAGAAATGATACACGCCACCGCCATTGCGCCAAATACAATAAACGGCGAACGCAAAAATAAACGCAAAAACAGGTTGATCCCCGATTGCATTTGATCGACGTCGCTGGTCATTCTGGTCAACAGCGTGGACGCGCCCACTTGGTCTATATCCTTGTAGGAAAGAGATTGTATCTTACGGAACAAATCTTTGCGAACGCCTGCCGACACCCCCGTCGCCGTTTTCGCCGCGAAATATTGCGCTATGACAGCGAACACCAAGCCAAACAAGCCAAAGAGTGCCAACACTACGCACATCCAGACGATAAACGGTTTGTCCGCATACGGATACCCCCCGTTTACGCGCTCGCCAAGCCCCTTGTCCACGATCAAGCCTACAATAAAAGGCACCAACAATTCAAACGTGGCTTCGAGTAATTTAAACAGAGGCCCTAACAAGCTCTGCCATTTATACGGTTTAAAATAAGTCAAAATTTTCTTCATACGTTTTTATTATATCACGAACGACAAGGGAATTGCAACCACTTTTTGCTTCCTTATAAATATATAAATTTGCGCAAAGTAACATTAAAGCGGAAAGGTCGCCCTTTCCGCTTCGATTTTTTATTCTTCGCCGTCTTCCGTTTCTTCGTCGAATTCTTCGTCATCTTCAATGATGGCTCTGCCGATTAAGAGCTGTTCGTACCAAGCCTTGTATCTTCTAATCTCCAACAATTCATCCCCATCATCCGTGGACGAAAGTTTTTCGTTGGCGCGACGCATACGCGCGGCGTTGAGGAATTTGTTCGTAAAAATCAAGAACACGATAAAGCACACGAACGCGATACAACCCAGCACAATCGTCGGAATTACGTACCTCGAATCAGGAGTTGTAAAGTTCTTCAAACCGAACACCACCGTTAAAATCAACGATGTCAAGAAGGGCACCATGGCTGCGATGAACATCACCGTAGCCTTTTTGAAACGCTCTTTCAAATACACGCGACGATTGGCTTGTTTACTTTCCACTTTTTCCGCCAAAGGCGCTTCTTCCGTCTTTAATTCTTCCAAACGCTTTTCAAAAACCGAACGATAATCCTGTTTGATTTTATCCACCGCTTTAAAGCCCAAATCGTATTCCAAATCTTCAATGGGGTTGTCCGCTTTCACGTATTCGTCCGCAAGCACGTCGGGCTGGGTGAAGTTCGAGGTCTTTGCGCGCCAGTATCCTACCGCCGCTTCCACCGCATCACCGTCCAGCTTTAATGCCTTTTCAAATTTCAATTCAGCCGATTTAAAACTGCCTGAAGCGAGCAATGCTTCCCCCTCGCGACAAGCGCGGTCGTATTCCGCTTTTTGACGAGCAATTTCCGCCTCTTGCTGTTTACGCAATTCCGCCGCTTCTTCGGGAGTCAATTCCGCATATCTCTCGTCGTAATCGCCCTCGTCCGTTTCAGGAAATTGAAAAGTAATTTCTTCCGCGTCCATCACTTCTTCGCCCTCAGCGTTTTCATTGCCTTCCGCAAGTTCGTCTGTGACGTCCACGTACCCATCCTTCGTCTTTTTCAAGCGAATGCCCCTGCCGTATTCGTCGTCAATGATTCTTTCTTCCATGCTCTTTTCGCTCCGTTTTTATTTTTCGTTATTTCTCGGTTTCCTTACCGTTTGTCAACGCTTTTTCTTCGTCCGACAAAACGAAAGGATTTTTCCATATTATTTTTTTCTTTTTCGTATAATCAGGCAATACCGTTTGCGCTACGTACGCGCGATGCTTGCCTTTATAACGGCTCTTTGCCCATTCGCACAGTTCTTTGGTTTCAAACCATGCCGCCACACAACTGCCCGAACCCGACATCACTACGCCGAGCGGTGAAAAGGATTTCGCCTCTTCGTAAGCTTGTCTTACGTCCGCATTCAAGCTCGCTGCAGGTGCAAAAAGGTCATTCATCAAATACCTGCCTGCCACCTCGTAGTTTTTTTCACGCAACGCTGCGATACAATTTTCCGTCGCATTTTCTTTCGTTACAACCGAATTTTCCGTTTGTAAACGGTCGTATTCCCGATAACAGCCCCCTGCCGACACCGACGAGGACGGACAAAGCAACAAAAAGTGTAATTTTTCCGTCAAGTCTAACGTTTCAATTTCTTCGCCGCGGCCTTGCATTCTTGCAAAACCGCCCGTCAGCATATACCCCGTATCGCTGCCAAGAGCGTCCGCAAGTGCTTTCAACGCGACCCTGTCCCCCACTTCATAGAGCTTCGCCATGCCGTTGATGACGCCTACAATATCCGCAGACGAACCGCCAAGCCCTGCACCGATGGGGATATCTTTATAAATTGTAATATCCGCGCCGTTGCAACCGAAAGTTTGTGAAAAGGCTTCTGCGGCTTTTAACGCATTGTTGTGTTCGGGGGGAATACTTTCACTGCCCATCCCGTGCATCGTGACGGAAGATAACTTGTCCTTACGCTTTTTCAAAACGAGAAGATCGAAGATGTCCAAACTTGCCACCAAAGAATCAAGTAAATGATACCCATCCTTTTCGCCGACGATCTCCAACGTCAAATTGATTTTTGCATAAGATTTGATTTTGACCGTATTCACTTTCCACACCCGAAAAATGCGGCGAGGAACACCCCGCCGCGCGTTCACGGTCTTATTGTACCATATTTTTTCCAAAATTTCAATATTTTATAATGTTTTTCTTAGCGTTTTTTATGAAATCAGCCTAAAATAGCTGTATCTTTCGTGCTTTTTACTTAATTTGCCTATAAACAAAGATGCGTTCCCCCTCACGAATCGGGAATTGCAGGTCGGGATTGCTCTTTTTTAATTCCTCAGGATCGCAAACAAGGCGTTTGGAAACCTGCCAAAGATCCTCGCCCGCACGGGGAATATACACCGAAAACGCCGCATCGTTTATCGGGTATTCGTCCCCCGATTTCGCCTCACCGATATATTCCCAAACACCGTTTTGATAACAGCGCGCTACGCATTTCAAGGTCGCTTCCGCTTCCGTTTCCCCATTCTTTTTACGGCGTACGTTCAAGCCGCAAACCATACAATCCAGCTCCGCTTCTTCCGCGTCCGTGTCCAAAGGGAAGATGACGGGCAAAGACAAATTTGCCGCTCGATACGAGCCGTCCGTGCCACGCAACAACACTTCCGCCTGCACAACACCTTCCGCTTCCAAACCGCGTTCCCCTTTCCTGCATACCATATCCGCACGTGGCAACACCGCCGCCTGCAAGACGTACTCCCCGTCAAGCGCAGGGGACAACACCGCCTCCCCGCTGACTCTTTCTACGCATTTTTCCACGTTCGTCAAATACCTGCCCCCATCGTTTACAGTTTCCAACAGCAATTCTTCCCGAGTCGAAAATGCGTCCACTGCCACCGAAATTTCCTCTTCTACGCACACGTAACAATCTGCCGCAAGACAATATGCAAAGACGATTTTCGCCGTTCCTTTTTCCTCGTCCACGCCTGCCGTCAAATGCGCCGACCGAACATCCACACGAGCGCATACACTCACCTTTCCAAACGCTTCGTCGCAAGGCACTTGCATTTTAAAAGGTATTAAGCGTTCGTAAGAACACACCGATTCGTCGCTTTTTAACACACAAATATTTAAATTGACTTCTCCTTCGACGTCAATCTGCCCCGCTGAGGCTGTTACACGTGAAACAGATGCCGTTTCGCTGTGCAGCAAAATATCCCCAACGTAATCGGTTTCAAATTCGTCCTCAGCTTCCGTTTCCCCCGTTACGCACAGCGTTTTGCGTAAATTCAAAAAGTCTTTTTTGACAATCATATCCTCGCCGCCGACAAGGTATTCCATCTGCTTATTTCCGTACACGGTGAGCGCCGCATCCACCACAACGGCAAGATACAGCCCTGACCCTTCCCTGCGCCAACTGACGTTTTCCGTAGTAAACGCCGCCTTGGCAAAACACGCAGGCGTGACGTTTCCGTGTTCGGCTTTATGGAAAAATTCCGCGCCGCGTTCCGCGCGACAAATCTTGCGTTCACTGTCCTCATATACAATATTTAATAAAATTTTTCCGCTATATCGCACTTCCCCATCCGCGCACACACATTCAGTAGGCACAGCTTTGGCGTTGACGGCAAGAATACAACTAATTTCGCTGCCCGATAAACGACACTCCACGATAGACTGACTTTTCAATCGACAAACTTCCCCGACGTAGCGATAAGTTTCATATTGCGGTTTTACAGACATTTTTTACTCCTTACATTTGGTTTCGTTGCCTTTTATCCTATGCCGTCGCCCTGCATTTTAGAACAAACTGCCCCATTCTTTGTAAAAATGTAAGAATAGCAAGGATAAAAAAGGAAAAATTTGGACATACTGATACTATGATAAAGCCTACCAAAAATATAAAAGACGTTAAACAAATGGTAAAAAATTGTTCCGCACAACGCGTTGCCGTACGCGTGAATCTCGGCAGAAATAAGAGCGTCAGCTTTTCAGGAGTGCTTACAGGCATCTATCCCGCGCTATTCACCATCAAGCCCGACGACGCGGATTTTTTAGGCAAAACGTCCTACTCGTATTCGGACGTGCTGTGCGGAAACGTAAAAATCAAACCTCTATAACTCCTCCCTCGCGTTTGTCGCCCACAAAATGAAAAACTACCCGACGGAAACCCCGTTGGGTAGTTTTATTTTTTATAGATTTTCACCGTTCGTTTCGCCCCGTCCCCGCGCATTTTTATTTTTTACGCCAAGCTCCAAACAAAACAAATTCTTTATTTTACAGATTGCCCCATTTCATAAGCAATCGTCATGAGTTCCGACCGTTGCAACACGTCGCCCTTTTCATAAACACCTTTGCCGTACAACGTACCCTTTTCTTCATAACCGTTGATACATTTCGCAAAGCCATGAAAACAAGCCAACGTTGTATCCAAAGTATCCTCATCCGATTCCGCCGCCGTTGCGATATAATACAAATCTTTGTTGGCAATTTCCGTCCAACGCGCTACCGTTCGATCGATCACCGCTTTCAACTGCGCGGAGATGGAATAGAAATACACGGGACTGGACAAAACCAATACGTCACAATCGATAATTTTTTGTAAAATTTCCGCCATGCCGTCGTTCATCACGCACCTGCCCCTTTGCTTTGCGCAAAAATAGCACCCCATACAAGGCGAGATTTTCTTTTCCGCAATGAAGATTTTTTCCACTTCGTTGCCCGATTCTTTTGCCCCACGCGCAAATTCATCACATAAAATATCCGAATTTCCGCCCTTTCTAGGACTGCCCGATAAAATAAGCACCTTTTTCATATTTATTTTTCCTTTTTAAATTTTGAGATACACGTCACCTGCTAACGCTCGGTCAGTATGACAAGAAAATCAATCTTCCAACCCCAACAAATAATCTGCACTGACGTCAAAGATTTGACATAATTTCACCAAAGTCGCAATGTTCGGCTCCGTTCGCCCTTGTTCATAGCTCGCATATCCGTTCTGCGATAAACCAAGCTGTTCATATACCTCTTTTTGTGTTAAACCGCTTTCCATTCGTATCGCTTTTAAGCGTTCGTTAAATTTCATAACCCACCTCCCTATCATTTTACCATATACTACCCAAAATGGGTTGACAAAACCCATTTTGGGTAGTATAATATTGATACTTACTTGATAAAAGGAGAACTCCAAATGCAATCCATATTAGATGCTTTATTTTATACAGAACTTGAAGAAAGGAAATATTTTCAACACCTTACTGCAAACGCGCAGGAAGTTTCGGCTTATGACGTTTTTTATGAACAACTGACCCCGAAACAAAAAGAAGATTATCTGCAATTTGAAGAATTGTGGATTGCTCGAAACGCTTGTTTTCAAAAAGAAATTTTTAAACGCGGTTTTAAGTTGGGCATTCAATCCATATTAGAGTTATTCCCCGAAATTTCCACTTTGTCAAACAACTCCAAAACATAGAAAAACTCCCGTCGGCACAAACCGACGGGAGCGTTTTTTGCGTTATCAATTAGTTAGCGCAGTTCTTTTTAAGGATTTCGAGGTTTTCCATGATTTCCTTAGGCATCTTGTCGCCGAAGTTTTCAGCGTAGTAGGTCGTGATTTCTTCAGCTTCTGCTGCCCAACGCTGTTTGTCAACTTCGAGGAGCTTATCAAGCGTTTCCGCCGTAATGTCGCAGTTTTCGATGTTGATGTCTTTTGCGTAAGGAAGGTAACCGATTGCCGTTTCCTGAGCTTCTACTGTGCCTTCGCATCTGTCAAGAATCCAGTCAAGTACGCGCATATTGTCGCCGAAACCAGGCCACATGAAGTTGCCGTTTTCGTCCTGACGGAACCAGTTAACGTTGAAGATCTTGGGTTGCTTGCTTTCTTCTACTTTTGCACCCATATTGATCCAGTGCTGGAAGTACTGATCAACGGAATAACCCATGAAAGGTTTCATTGCCATGGGATCGTGACGAAGTACGCCTACTGCGCCCGTAGCTGCTGCCGTCGTTTCAGAGGACATAATCGTACCAACGAACGTACCATGGTTCCAATCTCTGGATTGATATACAAGGGGGGTCGTCGTAGCTCTTCTACCGCCGAAGATGATCGCGGAAAGAGGAACGCCTGCCTTGGAGTTAAATTCGGGAGAGATGCAAGGGCAGTTTTCTGCAGGAGCGGTGAAACGGGAGTTGGGATGCGCTGCGTTGCGGCCGCAATCAGGCGTCCAAGGCTTGCCCGTCCAATCGATAAGTTCTGCAGGAGCTTCTTTCGTCAATTTTTCCCACCAAACGGTGTTGTCTGCGGGGTTAAGAGCTACGTTGGTGAAAATCGTGCCTTTCATCGTAGCTGCCAATGCGTTGGGGTTGGATTTCTTGTTCGTACCAGGAGCAACGCCGAAGAAACCGTTTTCGGGGTTACAAGCCCACAATCTTCCGTCTTCGCCTACGCGAATCCAAGCGATGTCGTCGCCTACGCACTGTACTTCGTAGCCAGCGTCAAGATACTGCTTGGGAGGAATCAACATTGCAAGGTTAGTCTTACCGCAAGCGGAAGGGAACGCTGCTGCAACATATTTCATTTCCTTATCCTGAGGACGTTTTACGCCGAGGATAAGCATGTGTTCTGCCATCCAGCCTTCTTTCTTACCAAGGTTGGTAGCGATACGAAGCGCGAAACACTTCTTACCAAGCAATACGTTACCGCCGTAAGCAGAGTTCACGGAGATGATCGTGTTGTCTTCGGGGAAGTGCATAATATATCTCTTTTCGGGATCTACGTTACATTTTGCGTGGAAGCCTTTAACGAAATCGCCGTCAGCACCAAGCTGATCAAGGCACATTTTACCAACGCGGGTCATGATCATCATGTTGAGTACAACGTAGATAGAGTCGGTGACTTCAATACCGATTTTGGAGAAAGGCGAACCTACAACGCCCATCGAATAAGGGATAACGTACATCGTTCTGCCCTTGTATGCGCCCTTTGCGATTTCATTTACCATCGCATAAGCGTCTTTGGGTGCTTTCCATTTAACAATGGAATGAGGAAGCGCATCCGCTTCGTTTTCACAGCAAATGAACGTTCTGTCTTCTACACGCGCAACGTCATTTTCCGCCGTTCTGTGATAATAGCAATCGGGAAGAAGTTCCTGATTAAGCTTGATGATTTCGCCCGTAGCGCAAGCTTCTTCTCTAAGCGCATCTCTCTGCGCGTCGCTACCGTCAATCCATACAACTTTGTCGGGCTGTGCAAAAGCCTGGCAATCTGCAACAAATTGAAGCACTTTCTGATTGTTCGTCATTTTGTTTATCTCCTTATAAACTATAAATATTTTTTCTGTTTCGTAATGCGAAAATATATGCAAGTCATTTTTCAGCTTGCCAATTTTCACCAATTACATTATACCATAACTACAAGCAAATGTAAACACTTTTTTGAAAAATTTTTTTGCCATTTTGAAAAAGATTTTTTTTATGAAAAAACAAGAGCCGCTTTATAGAAAGCAGCTCGTTCTTCGTTTTGGTTATTTTTCTTTCACGGGCACGTTTGCAACTAAAATTGCAAGCGGCGTCAACGCGCAACACAGCACAATCAACACCGTCGGCGCAAAGGAAAAATAGGTGGCGTACGTCAACAGCCCCACAACGAGCGCGAAAATAATGGAATCGTACGATCCCAACACTGCATCTTTCCACGAAAGCCGTTTCTCTTCTTTGGGCGTAACGATAAATTTTGCTTTTTTGCCAAACAGAGCCAAGAGCACCGTTCCAATCATCATGGGAACGAGCGACGCGTACACTATGAAATTAAGCAATGCATAGCCGAGCAGCTTGAATACGTTGTGTTTTTTGCCATGCACGAAGAAATCGGGAATGAGCGGCGATACCAAAAACAGCAACATCAAGCCTACAATCGCCAAAGAGTATCTCGTCACGTCAAAGCCCAAAAATCCCATAATAATCGTGTTAATTATGATAAAAAAGGACAGCATGGGGATAATCGGAAGATTGTAATGAGAGAGTTTTACGTCCATCTTTTCATACCACGTCATTTTGGACTCGGTGATACTGCGATTATATTTTTTCATAAACTCCACGTTACCTTGCACCCATTTCGCCTGACGTTTTTTTAAGCACAGATAATTGACAGGGAATTCCTCCTCGCAAACAATATTCGGCGCGTACATTACTCGATACCCGCTGTTTTTTACGTCCACAGCAAAAGAAATATCTTCCGCCACGACCTGCGGAAAACCATGCGTTGCCTCGTAGCATTTTCTGCTGATTGTCATACCATGCCCGATCAATGCGTTGCTGCCGTAGAAATTTTTCATTACTTGGCAAATTTTACCGTTGCTTTTCACGGAAAGTCCCATCAAATTTTGGAACATATTGCTACCCTTGGTCGCTTTATGCGCCGCCTGCACTACACCCACGCTTTCGTCGTAAGCGTAATATTTCAACGTTTCCTTAATATATTCTTTGGGGATACGTTCGTCGCTATCCAACACGACGAAATAATCGTAATCCGTTTTTCCTTGTAAATAATTGTTTAAATTTCCTGCTTTAAAACCCTTTCGATCGGCGCGACGCACCACCGTTACGGCGTGTGTTTGCGCAAATTCATCAATCTTTTGTTGGTATTCGGGATTACTGCTGTCATCCAAAATCACTGTTTGAAAATTGTCGTAATCCTGCTGCATACTATGCGCCAAAGCGTCGGCATTGAAATCGTTACACGTGCAATACAACAGTAAAAATTTAGGGTTTTTCGTTGTGATCCCCCCACCCGTGTCCGTGTTGAAACCCGTTTTCGTTTGTATGATGGGATCGTAGCGTTTCATGATTTTTTTGCCGAACAGTAAAAACAAAAACGAGAACATAAAGTCTTTGACGCTACCCAGCCACATATACGAAAGCATAACGGCGTTCGCTATTAAAAGTAGCGCAACTGCTACCGTTTTTCCAAGCACGATATTGCTGGTTTCGGGATCGATCAGAGTGGGATCGCCGCGGAATAAGTCGTAAAGAATGATGCCGCAAGTTGTCAGCAAAAACGCTGTACACAGCAGCCAAACCACGATGATCGCCACGTACACGGACGGCGTTTTTTGCATCGCATTGATTGCCGTGCCTTGCGTGTGTTTTGCGGAAAGATTTTGATTTTGCTTTTTCACTTTTTTCATATTACTGCGCGTTCACCGCGCAACTCCTCCTTTGATTTTTATGTATCTTTCCGCCTTTACTTGCCAAATATTAAACACCGACTGCGGCATCTTTTCTCTATATTTTCGAAAGGGAATTTTTACCACTATACCTATTTCAACGCATACCTACCCCCTTGTTTTGTTGTTTTTGCATAAAAAAAGAACCTCTCTATTATGAAAGGTTCTTCTTGATGTTTATATTTTTATTCCAAAGAAATCGCCGCCGCTAAAAAGTTCTTTCTTTAAAATCTCCGCAACAAACACTCGCTTTTCCGCCATCGTTGCCTTTTTGAAAAAGTGCTTGATTGCAAACGCACGGTATTCTTTTTTATACACCGTTTTTAAAGAGGGAAAACGGTATTCGCCACCAACGTACGCCACGATATTGATCTCGTTACCGCCCGACACTTCTCGCCAATCGAAAAAATCTCGCCCTTTTCGAAAACGACATATATACACGCAACTGCTATCCCCGCCCTTTTCGTACAGGTATTCAAACGTAAACCCCCGTTCGATAAAAGGCGTGGTTAGTTTTTTTATATCGTCCACAATCGCCGTTTGTCCGTTCATCTCATACATGGATAGCTCGTCCAATTATTCAAGGATCGCCTTGATACGACGAAGCCCGCTACCGCAGCTTTGTTCTTTTTGAATCTTGAATTTACCAAGTTTGCCTGTCGATTCCACGTGAGGGCCGCCGCAAATTTCCTTAGAAAAATCCCCGATCGTGTACGTTTTTACCACTTCGCCGTACTTGCTTTCAAACAAGCCCGTAAAGCCTTCCGTCTTCGCTTCGTCCAACGTGATTTCTTTCATCACAACGGGAATATCCGCTTGAATCACTTCGTTGACAAGATCTTCTACTTTCTTGATTTCTTCCGCTGTCATGGGTTGAGGTAAGTTGAAATCGAAACGCAATCTTTCTTCGGTGATGTTCGAGCCCTTTTGGTTGACTTCGGACGAATATACTTTCTTCAAAGCCGCGTGCAACAAGTGGGTTGCCGTGTGTAATTTCGTCGTTTCTTCCTTATGGTCGGCAAGACCGCAAGCAAATTTCTGCTCACTGCCCGCTTTGCTCTTGTTTTGGTGTTCTTCAAATGCCGCTTTGTACCCCTCGATATCCACCGTAAGACCGCGTTCTTTTGCCATTTCGTCCGTAATTTCTACGGGGAAACCGTAGGTGTCGTACAAATGGAACGCCTGCTTACCGCCGATCATTGTTTCAGGTACGTATGCGGGATCTTTTTGCGACATAAACGCATTCTTTCTTTCAATACCGTTTACGCACTTTTCAAATTCTTTCAAGCCCTGCTGCAAAGTCTTGTTGAACTTCGTTTCTTCCTTGTTGAGTTCTTCCGCTATCTTCGCGCGATTGATATTCAATTCGGGATATACGTCTTTGTATTCTTCGATAAACGCTTCGGAAATCTTCGCAAGACTGCCTTCAGGAAGATTGATCTTTCTTCCGTAACGCACCGCGCGACGAATGATACGGCGCAAAATATAACCCTGGTCGGTATTGGAAGGTACGATACCCTTTTCATCACCGAGCATAAAGGTTGCCGTTCTCGTATGGTCAAGAAGTACGCGGAACGCCTTCGTGGTTTCCTCATCCTCACCGTAGGTCTTGCCCGTAAGCTGAGAAATCGCCTTGATTGCATTTTCAAAGAGGTCAGTTTCATATACGCTGGATTTACCGTTCAATACGCAAAGCGCACGCTCTAAACCCATACCCGTGTCCACGTTCTTTTGCGAAAGTTCGACGTACGAACCATCCGCTTGTTTGTTAAAACGCATAAATACGTCGTTCCAAATTTCAAGGAACGCGCCGCAGTTACAATCGGGGTTGCAGGTGGGCGAGCATTTGGGTTTACGAATAACAAACATTTCGGTATCCGTACCGCAAGGCCCGGTCAAACCAGCAGGCCCCCACCAGTTGTTTTCACGGGGCATGAAATAGATATTTTCTTTCTTAATACCTGCTTTTTCCCAAAGCGCAGCCGCTTCGTCGTCACGGGGCAACGTTTCGTCACCGCCAAACACCGTTACGGCAATCTTATCCGAAGGAATATGCAAATAGTCTTCCCCCGTCAAAAATTCATAACTCCAAGGAATCATTTCTTCCTTGAAATAATCGCCAAGCGACCAGTTGCCGAGCATTTCAAAGAACGTACAATGTCTTTCGTCGCCAACGTCGTCAATATCCCCCGTACGCACGCATTTTTGCACGTCGGTGAGGCGTTTGCCTGCAGGGTGTCTTTCCCCCAAAAGGTAAGGCACGAGGGGGTGCATACCCGCCGTCGTAAACAAAACGGTGGGATCGTTTTCAGGGATCAAAGACGCCGAAGGAATCACTTTATGTCCCTTGTCTTTGAAGAAATTGAGATACATTTCACGCAAAGTTTTGCCTGTATACGTTTTCATAATCTTATCCTCTATGGTTTGATTTTCTTTTACATTATATATGGATTGCGAAAGTTTGTCAAGCAATACCAAGCCTGCGCGTTAAATTTTCGTCAATTCGTAACCCGTCTTGCTATCTTTCACCGCATAACCCATTTCCATGAGTTTCGCGCGAAGTTCGTCACTCTTCGCCCAGTCGCGATTGGTTCTTGCCGCCCAGCGTTCTTCCGCTACGGCTTTGACGTCCGCAGGAATGTCTTCCGCGTTTTTCGCATCAAACCAAGCCACGTATTCTGCCGCAGGTTTGGTGAACAAACCAAGAAGCGAATAGGTCTTTCTAATCTGTGCTGCATACGCCGCCGCTTTCGCATCCCCTGCCGTCGTCCATTTTTTCATTTCTTTGAAATATCCAAACAAATTCGACAACGCCAATGCGGTGTTGAAATCGTCGCTCATACAAGCGTTAAACTCTTCATCGATAACGTTTGCCGCTACCATGTCCGCGTCCGTTGCGGTGAGGTTGGCTTTTTCCACCGCCAAAAGCGCGGAGTAAAAATCATACAAATGCTTTTCGGCATCAGGGAACAAATCGTCCGTGATGTTGATATCGTTACGGTAATTGGTGGCAAGCAATGCAAATTTCACCGCTTCATCCGAATATTTTTCCAAAAGATCGGCAAGCAACAAGCTGTTACCGAGCGATTTACTCATTTTTTGACCGTTGACTTTGATCAAACCGTTATGCGTCCAATATTTAACGAACTGTTTGCCCGTCAAGGCTTCCGTTTGCGCGATTTCGTTTTCATGGTGGGGGAAGATTAAGTCCCTGCCGCCGCCGTGGATATCGATTTGATCGCCAAACGCCGCACGATTCATTGCCGAGCATTCAATATGCCAACCCGGTCTGCCCTGTCCCCAAGGCGATTCCCAATAAATTTCTCCGGGTTTCGCGCTCTTCCAAAGCGCAAAGTCATAAGCGTTTTTCTTCTCGTCGTCGTTATCTACACGCACCCCGTCCAGCGCGTCTTCAATATTTCTGTTGGAAAGTTTACCGTATCCAGGGAAGGATTCCACGTCAAAATATACGTCCCCATTTTTCGTGGGATATGCGTGGCCTTTTTCAATCAACGTCGATACAAACCCAATAATATTTTCAATATTTTCCGTCGCTTTCAACCAAACGTTGGGGTCTTGCACGTGGAACTTTTCCATAATCGCATTGATGTTTTCAATCATTTTCGCTGCGTATTCATCCGCAGGAATTCCCGTTTCACGAGATTTTGCGATAATCTTATCGTCCACGTCCGTGTAATTGCGCGCATATGTTACGTCATAACCCTGCTTTTCCAAATATTTACGCATAATATCGTAAATAAGAGCCTGATACCCGTGCCCGATATGCGCTTCGCCCGACACCGTAATGCCACAAGCGTACATCTTTACTTTATTGCCTTCCAAAGGGATAAATTCTTCCTTTCTTTTCGTCAACGAATTGTAAATTTTCATATATCTATTCTCCTTACGTTTTTGTGTTCCTTGCGGACATGGGTAGTTCATTTTTTACCGCTCCGCTCCTCCTCAGCAATCCGAGCCGCCTCTTTCGCCCTTTCCTCGTCCGCCGCCTTTTTCTCTAAATCAATTTCCGCGTTCAATGCCGCTACGGCAATAATCCCCGTGTGCGTTGCGTCCTCGGTTTCAGGAGTCCGAATCCGCACAATACGCCCAGGAACACCCACCACCGTTGCGTACGGCGGCACTTCTTTTAACACCACCGCGCCCGCGCCGATTTTTGCGCCCTTACCGACGGTAAATCCACCAAGCACTTTCGCGCCTGCCGATAGCGTCACGTTCTCCATAATCGTCGGGTGACGTTTGCCGTGTTCCTTACCAGTACCTCCAAGGGTGACACCTTGATAAATCACCGTGCCCTTATGCACTTCCGCTGTTTCCCCGATGACAACCCCCGAACCATGGTCAATAAATACGCCCGGTTCGATTTTCGCCGCAGGGTGAATTTCAATCCCCGTGAAAAATCTACCCAACTGACTGACGATACGCGCCAACAATTTTAATTTGATTTTATGAAAAAAGTACGCCCAACGATGCCACGACAATGCGTGCACGCCCGCATAGGTCAGCCATATTTCAAAACCATTTCGCGCCGCAGGGTCGTTGCGTTTTGCCGCTTTGATATCTTCTCGCAAACCCTTAAACCACATAGGCAACCTCCTTACCATCTATTTTTGTAAAAAATCAATCCACGATTCTCAAAACCAATTAAAAAGCGCCCTTATACCATTGTATAAAGGCGCGGTGATACGCTGTTCCACTTTACTTTAGAAAATTTCGCAAAATAACGCAATTTTCCCTCATTCGCTCGATAACGGGAGCCCCCGCAGAGGATTAGTCTGTCCTGCAAACGCGAAAGCGCACTTTCTTCCCCGCTTATCACTTGTCACGCTTTCAGCCAACGGCGCGTCTCTCTTGTCTTGTGATATGCAAAAGGAATACTCTTCTTCCGCTCGGATATTCTATTGTTAATCCTATTATAGCACGGAGCGCAACAAAAACGCAACCGTTTCTATGCCTTTGCCGAAATTATTTCAAAAACAAATTCGTCACTTTGTATTCAGCAAGCGCCGCATCGATCATATCACGATTATACACTTTTTGATGGAGCAGGTATGCGATCACGACGTCTTTGACTACGGTATAATCAAATTCGCAATAACAAATTTCCATCATTTTTTTTGTATCTTCAAAAGACCAATGTGCCGTCAATGCCAACGAGAATAATAAATTTTTCGTTGGAACAAATTTCCCTTTCCAAATCCCCTGCAAAATTTCAGGTTCGATGTTTAAATTTTCGCCTGCCGCCGCTTGCGTCACGCCGTATTTTTCCAGCATCGATTTTAAATGCTTATGCGGAGCGTATTTGGAAAATACGTTTTTGATGCGCGTAAAAATATTACAAGGCGAAAACGAAAAAGAAAACGTCTTATCTAGCATACGGGTTTTCAGTTCCGCAAGCAATTCCGCTTTCCCCTCTTGCTTGGCAAGCCGCATTGTATTCGCAGGCAACGTGTACGCATACGTTCTCCCGTCCTCGCGCACCTCCGACGTCTGCATTTTCGGCATACGATAGCCAGGCAACGAAGTTATTTTATCATAATCTGCATACTTTTCGCAAAAATACGCATCTAAATCGACAAGAAAATCGTACATCTTTATTCTCCGTTTCTTTTTCTTGTATTATACCATACCCAAAGAAAAAACGCAACCGTTTTCCTCTTGATTCATTTATACCACATTCCTCTTTTGATGAAACGCCTTTTTCCACTTTGTTACTTTATTGTAAAAAAGTAACATTTTTATAGTACATTTTCAAAACGAAATGAAAAAATATCACAGAAAAATCAACTTTTTACGACTATACACTTGCTTTTTTTGTAAATTTGTGATAAATTTGATATGGTGATACTACACATAAGGAGGAAACGAATGAAGAGAGAGCGCATTACGGAAATTGCGGAACTTTTGGACAAACGCGGAAAGCTGTCGCTAGAGCAACTAGAAGAATATTTTCCCAACGTTTCGCAGATGACCTTACGTAGAGATTTATTCCAATTGGAAGAAGAAGGCAAAATCATTCGCGTCCGCGGCGGCGCAATGTCCGTTCGTGAAGTACAAAAAACTTCGGGCGAGCCTTACACCAAGAAAACCACGATACATACTGACGAAAAAATCGTCATTGCGCAAAAAGCGGCAGGCTTGATTGACGAGGGCGCGTCCCTGTTTATCGACGGCGGTACAACGGCGTTGTATCTCGCCAAAGAAATGCCCGATTTTAATTGTAACGTATTCACCAACGGGCTTGCGGTGGCTACCGAGCTCGCCAAAAAGAAAAACGTAGTCGTCAACCTTTTGGGCGGCCAGTTAATTAAAGAAAACCTGTCCACGGCGTCCGCGTTTTCGTCTATGTATTTCACGGACACAAATTTTGAGCTCGCTATCATTTCCGCATCGGCGTTTACGGCTGAAAACGGTTTTTCGTGCAGTTCGCAAGTCGAGGCAGAGCTTCTTCGCGTCGTTTGTAAAAAGGCGAAATTTATCTATATGATGTTGGATAGTTCCAAAATTGGTAAAATTAAGCCCTATACTTTTGCTCGCACGAATGAAATCAACGTTTTGATTACCGATCAGGACTTCCCTGAGGGTTTGAAAAAGCAATTTAAAGATATGGATATCGTAGTTATTTAAGGAGAAAAATCATGTTAAAAAATATACCGAAAATCGTTAGTCCTGAACTTTTGAAAATTTTATGTGAAATGGGTCACGGAGATGAAATTGTAATCGCTGACGGAAATTTCCCTTCTGAAACCAACGGTAAACGCGTTGTGCGCGCGGACGGTCATGGCGGTGTGGAAATTTTGGACGCAGTGCTTTCCCTCATCCCCCTCGATACGTATGCGGAACATAACTTTATGTTGATGCAAACGACAAACGGCGACCCCACCCCCACTATTTGGGCGGAATATTTCGACGTAGCAAATAAACACGACGACAATCTTCGTTCGACGGAAATTGAAAGATTTGCTTTCTACGAACGCGCAAAAAATGCATACGCCGTGATCGCAACGGGCGAAAGTGCAATCTACGCCAACATCATCATTAAAAAAGGCGTTATTTAAACATTATTGACAAGATTTCAAAGAGCCTGCGGAAGTGTTCCGCAGGCTCTTTTTGTAGCGTTATTCTTGATAAATCATATACACGTGCGGAATCCCGTCCTCGTCATATTCCTCCGAAATCCGAGAAAAACCCACGCTTTCGTAAAAAGGCTGCGCGTACGCTTGCGCACCGATTTTAATCACTCTTGCGCCAAACTTCTCTTTCGCAACCGCAATCCCCAACCGCATCAATTTTGAGCCTAAACCGCAACGGCGTTTTAAAGAAATAACTCTGCCGAGCGATACCTCATCCAAACGTTTCCCTTTGTCCACTACACGAAGATACGCTAAAATTTTGCCATTCTCCTCAAACCATACGTGATATGCGTCTAAATCCACTCCATCCAAATCTTGATACGCGCAATTTTGTTCCACGACAAAAACTTCCGCGCGAGCGCGTAAAATTTCGTATAATTCCTTTGTCGTCAATTCGTCAAATCTTTTAATTTTGCTTTTCATTCGTTTGCACCCTTTGCCATAAGGCAACTGTTTTAAAAAAGCAGGGGCGCGCTTTTCACGTCCCTGCTTCCTTATATATAATACTATATTCTTTCACTTTCTAACGCTTTACGCCTTTACTAGTAACTTGTCGAAAATGGGTCTGATATACGTTTCGCCAAAACGGAACATACCTTTCGCCAACGCTGCGTTTTCGTTAAAGATTTCCGTGCTCTTGAAAATACCGCAATAATCTACAAGATACAATACACTCCACATCGCCAAGACGATCAATACGCCGATTACGAAATACAATAAGCATGCAAGCACACCGTCAATAATACGCGCGGGCGCAGAACCTCTAATCGAACGGGAGCACTTCGCCAAAAGGAAGTTGACAAGCCAAAGCACCAAAGACGCCAACACAAAAATACAAACACCCGAAAGAATTTTTGCCGCCAAACCGCGAATAAGCTCGTTTACGCCGCCAAGGAGATTGATCCATCTGGTGATCAATAAATTTAAGAAATGTGCTTTTTCACTGCCAGCAAACGACGAGAATGGCAACCAGAAGGAAATCACCGCCGCGATTATGACACCGAACATAACGACCAACGAACGGATACTGCCGATCAAACCGTTTTTATACCCCTTGCAGGATATTACAATAATGATGCCGATCGTCAAGAAATCCAACGCATACACGGACGCATAATTACGCAAAATCGGCACGATTTTGATGTCGAATAAATACCCCAAAGGCCCATTTATAAGCGCCGTTGCACTGATTAAAAGAAGAACAAACGAAATGCCCAGCACAAGAATTACCGTCACATTGATAGCGCACACGATACCACCCAAGACTCTACCCAAAAAATTAGGTTTTTTCTTGCGTGCATCTACCATATGGCTAGGCGCATCGTAATCGTCGTAATCATCGTAATCATCTTCGTATTCATAACCGCTGTAAATACTGATTTCGGGATCGCGTTTTTTAATTCTCCTGTGCTTGAATATCAGCGAACATACGCCGTAAGCAAACAAACCTGCCAACGCGCAAAGAAGCGCAATGCTAAACGACGATACAAACGATCTCATACCCTCATCCAGCGCCGCTACAGCAGGCATCTTAAGAATAGGATTGCGGTTTCTAAGCAATTTGTTGCCCACAATGAACGCAAAACCGCTTGCAGCCCAAACCACACCGCCCCAACTGACTCTGCGGAAACCTTTCGCAAAACCAATGATGAAGGCTATTGCCAAGATCGCCGCGCAAACGATTGCTGCTAGCAAAGGCACTTTATACATGACGTCCTGAATAGCCAAAACAGAATGTAAAGGAATCATATTTTTCTCCTTAAATTTTTTCCGCTATACAAGCGGAATTATGTTCAACCCCGTCGGTTTGACATTTTTCCGAGGGTCGTTCTTATGTTTTCGATTATTTATTGAAATTGTCTTTCAACGATACGATTTCGGACAACACCAAACCGCCCGATTGCGATTGACACTTCTTATAATACCCAACGCGCATCAACTGGAAGGGCTTGCCGTCCTTGCTTTCCGCAAGATAGGGTTCTGCCTTACCATAGAAAATATGCTCGCTGTCAAGGTTCATTCTTTCGCCAAAATCTTGACCTGCATATTCCGCATCTTTCAAAAGCACACCGTAACGACGAATCTCCGCGTCCACGCCCGTCAAGCCGTCCACCCATTGAATCGTACCCTTTACCTTGATACCGCTGGTGTCGCTAGACGATCTGCTTTCAGGGATATACGAGCATTTGAGTTCCACCACTTCGCCGTTGTCGTCCGTAATCACTTCGTCACAATGAATGATATACGCGCCCTTCAAACGTACGTATCCATCCGGTTTCAAACGCTGGTACTTCGGCGGAGGATTTTGCGAGAAATCCGCCTTGTCGATATACACAACGTTGGAGAACGCCACTTGTCTTGTTCCCATTTCTGGTTTCAAAGGATGCAACGCCGTTTCCAGCATTTCCGTCCCCTCATAGTTCGTAATCGTCACTTTCAAAGGCTCTAACACAGCCATAGCGCGTTCCGCATTTTCGTTGAGGTTGTCACGAATACACGCTTCCAAATAGGAAAGCTGACATTCGGAATTCGCTTTTACGATACCGATTTTCGTACAGAAATCCAACAACGCTTCAGGGGGAACACCGCGGTTTCTAAGCCCTGCCACCGTCGGCATACGGGGATCGTCCCAACCGTGCACGTGACCCTCTTCCACTAATTTTTTCAAATATCTCTTAGACATCACCGTGTTGGTTACGGCAAGACGCGCAAATTCGATTTGACGAGGTTTGGGTTCAAAACCAAGGTTGATGCCCACCCAATCATACAAGGGTCTGTGATCTTCAAATTCTAACGTGCAAAGGGAATGAGTTACGCCCTGCAAGTAATCGCAAATGGGATGCGCATAGTCGTACATAGGATAGATACACCATTTATCACCCGTACGGTGATGGGTACAACGCAAGATACGGTAGATAACAGGGTCGCGCATATTCATATTCGGCGACGCCATATCAATCTTCGCACGCAAACACTTGCTTCCGTCGGGATATTTCCCGTCACGCATTTCACGGAATAATTGTAAATTTTCCGCAACCGTGCGGTTTCTGTACGGACTTTCCTTACCAGCCTCCGTCAGCGTACCGCGCGTAGCGCTGATTTCTTCAGGCGACAAATCACAAACGAACGCTTTGCCGTCAAGGATTAATTTTTCCGCGTAATTATAAATCGTTTCAAAGAAATCGGACGCGTACACTTCCTTCGCCCAATCATAACCTACCCACGAAATATCTTTACGGATTGCGTCCACAAATTCCGTCTTTTCCTTGGAAGGGTTGGTGTCGTCAAAGAACAAATTACATTTCCCCTCGTATTTCTTCGCCGTACCGAAATTGACAAGCATACTCTTGATATGCCCGATATGCAAATACCCGTTAGGTTCGGGAGGGAAACGAGTCTGTACGGCGTTAATCTTGCCGTTTTCAATGTCGTCGTTGATGATTTGTTCAATAAAGTTCGTAGCTTCTATCGTGTTCATAAACTTCTCACTTTTTTCAATCTAATTCTACTAATTTTCTTGTTTACCTATTCTATCTATCCGCCCGTCACCGACCAAACATTTAGCCTCGACTAGGAAAGATAGAAAGACTTGATCCAACGGAACGTTGGTTAGGATAAGCCGACGATTGTGCCGTCGCTTAAAAGATCAATCTTCTCCGCCGCAGGATGCGCGCCGAGCCCCGGCATCAGCATAATCTTGCCTGCGATTGCTACGATAAATCCCGCTCCGCCTTTCAAAACAATATCCCGAACGGAAATTCTAAATCCCGTAGGTCTGCCAAGCAATTCCGCATTATCCGAAAGCGAATATTGCGTTTTCGCTACGATTACGGGCAAATTGCCACAGCCTTTTTCCTCAATCGTCTTGATTTTTGCCAAAGCCTCATCCGAGAAATCTACCCCATCCGCGCCGTAAATCTTCTTCGCTACGTTTTCAATCTTCTCGCAAACGCCTTCATTCAAATCATAAGGGAAACAAAGTTTTGAGGGAATCTCACAAGCCTTCACCACTTCTTCCGCCAGCTCTTTACCGCCGTCGCCGCCTTTCAAGAACACATCCGTGAATACGGCTACGGAGCCTGCCTCTTGCACCGTCTTGATGACAAAATCCGTTTCCGCCTGCGTGTCCGTGAAAAATCTATTCATTGCTACGACTACGGGTTTCTTATATACGTTTTTCACGTTTTCAATATGTTTCAAAAGGTTGGGCATACCCTTTGCAAGCGCATCCAAGTTCTCTTCCGACAAAGTTTCCTTCGCCGCGCCGCCGTGCAACTTCAATGCTTTTACGGTAGCTACGATGACAACGCAATCGGGTTCAATCCCCGCCGCGCGACACTTGGTATCCAAGAACTTCTCCGCGCCAAGATCCGCACCAAACCCCGCTTCCGTCACCGCGTAATCCGCAAGACTCATCGCCGCATACGTAGCCTGTACGCTGTTGCAGCCGTGCGCAATATTCGCAAACGGGCCGCCATGAATAATTGCAGGCGTATGTTCAAGCGTTTGTACAAGGTTGGGTTTCATAGCGTCTTTCAAAAGCACCGCCATCGAACCGACTGCGCCAGGAATATCTTTCGCGCGTACGTATTCGCCGTCCGTATTCAAACCAACGATGATGTTGCCCAAACGCTTTTTCAAATCGTCGATATCGGTAGCCAAACACAGCACCGCCATCACTTCGCTTGCCGCCGTGATGTCGAAATGGTCTTCTCTTTCCACACCTCTGCCCTTGCCGCCGATCGTCACGTTGATGAGCTGACGTTCGTTCATATCCATGCAACGGTGGAAATAAATATTATTCGTATCAATTTTCAATTCATTGCCACGGAAAATATGGTTATCCATCAACGCGCACAGCAAATTATTCGCCGCCGTGATCGCGTGCAAATCGCCCGTGAAATGTAAATTGATTTCAGACATAGGCACTACTTGCGCATAGCCGCCGCCCGCCGCGCCGCCTTTAATCCCAAATACAGGCCCAAGCGAGGGTTCTCTCAAAGCAAGACACGCGCGTTTGCCGATCTTGGATAACCCATCCGCAAGCCCAATGGAAACCGTCGTTTTTCCTTCTCCTGAAGACGTGGGGTTAATCGCCGTCACCAAAATGAGTTTGGCTTTGCGTTTCGCGTCTTTGGGCAACGAAATCTTTGCCTTATACTTACCGTACAATTCCAACTCGTTCTCTGTCAAATCGAGCTTCGCCGCCACTTCGCGTATGTCTATTAGTTCCGCTTTTTCCGCAATTTCAATATCCGAAAGCATACTTTCCTCTCTCGTTTTATTAACTCTATATAATATCGGTCATATCATTATACCACATAATTTCAAAAAATGGAATAATTCTCCCACTATTTTTATAAATTTTTTTTAAATTTTTTGTTAAATTTTTAGAAAAAAAGCCAAGAGGTTACCAAAATCGCCAAAATTTTCTTTTCCGCATTTTTCAAAGAAAATTTTTTTAAAATTATCCCCTTTCGATTGACTTGACAACGTAAAACATTGTATAATAACTGCGTGAAATATAAGGCTACGTCGCAAACGGCTAAGCACGGCGTGCGGTGAAGCCTACAAAAAATCTCGTGAGGTTACGGTTATGGCAGAAAAAAGAGCGGTAACGATGGATAAACTCGTTTCCCTTTGCAAAAACAGAGGCTTTATTTTCCCTGGCAGCGAAATTTACGGCGGCTTGGCAAACACGTGGGATTACGGTCCTTTGGGCGTGGAATTAAAAAACAACGTCAAGAAAGCTTGGTGGAAAAAATTCGTACAGGAAAACCCCTACAATACGGGCGTGGACTGCGCTATCCTTATGAACACCCGTACGTGGCAGGCGTCGGGACACCTTGGCGGTTTCTCCGATCCTTTGATGGATTGTAAGAGCTGTAAAGCCCGTCACCGCGCGGATAACCTCGTTGAGGCATACGTTGCAAAAAAAGGCTTGGACGTGAAAGTGGAAGCGATGGATAACGACGCGCTCGAAGCATTCATCACTGAACATAAACTCGTTTGTCCTATTTGCGGTAATGCAAATTTCACTTCGATCCGTAAATTCAATTTGATGTTTAAAACTTTCCAGGGCGTTACGGAAGATTCCGCAAACACGGTATATCTCCGTCCCGAAACGGCGCAAGGTATTTTCGTCAACTTTGAAAACGTACAGCGTTCCACCCGTTTGCGCGTTCCTTTCGGTATTGCGCAGATCGGTAAATCTTTCCGTAACGAAATCACGCCCGGTAACTTCACGTTCCGTACCCGTGAATTTGAACAAATGGAACTGGAATTCTTCTGCAAACCCGGCACCGACCTCGAATGGTTTGCATACTGGAAAGATTATTGTAAAAACTGGTTGTTGTCGCTTGGCATGAAGGAAGAAAATCTTCACCTTCGCGACCACGATCCCGAAGAACTTTGCTTCTATTCCAAAGCGACCACCGACTTTGAATACAAATTCGCGTTCGGTTGGGGCGAACTTTGGGGCATTGCGGACAGAACGGATTACGACTTGTCCCAGCACGCAAAAGAATGCGGCAAACCCATCACCTATCTTGACCCCGTCACCAACGAAAGATACGTACCTTACGTTGTCGAACCCTCTTTGGGCGCTGACCGCGTAGTGCTTGCTTTCCTCACCGACGCTTACGACGAAGAAGTGGTGGACGCGGAAAAGAACGACGTGCGTACGGTACTTCGTTTGCACCCTGCCCTTGCGCCTTACAAGTGCGCGGTGTTGCCTTTGCAGAAAAACCTTTCCGAAAAGGCTGACGAAATTTACGCGAAGATGATGAAGAAATTCCCCACTACTTACGACGTAACGGGCTCGATTGGCAAACGTTACCGCCGTCAAGACGAAATCGGTACACCGTTCTGCGTAACCATCGACTTCGATACGTTGGAAAACAACACCGTAACGGTGCGTGACCGCGATACCATGGAACAAATCCGTGTTACCGTAGACGAAGCAATCAAATACATCGAAGAAAAGTTGGAATTCTAATCCAAAATGAATACAAATGACAAGGGCAGGTATGCGTTGAATGCATTTCCTGCCCCTTTTTCTCTCTTGTTGAGATACACTCCGCTCACTTACTTTCGGTCGGTAGAACAAAAAACAAACGGGCGCGACTTTTGTCACACCCGCAAGTTTTTCGTTGTTTGGTTTTAATTATTTTTCAAGAATAAGTTCGGTCCCCAAAAGATTAATCGTCATTACGCCTTTTTCAATCGTAGCATTATATTTAACGCCTTCAATCGTAAGAACATATGCATTGTCTTCGCCCTTTTCACAGGTACCAGTTCCTTCCAACTTTACAGAGCCAACTTTAATAGACATCGTTACTTCATCGCCTTTTACCTTAATATAGGATTCATTGTCTTCTTCTACTTCAATAGAAATAGGACCAGCTTTATAGGACGTTACTTTATAAGTACCCGAAGCACCACAAGAAGCCAAGCAGAATACACTCATAATAACAGTAAGAATAGCAACTAGAAACAGTTTGAATTTCTTCATAAGAAAAAACTCCTCCCTAAATTATTTTTGTAAATGTATTATATCACTCCCATTTTCGTTTGTCAATATTTTTTATGACTTTTTTTATTTTTCCACACTTTTCAAAAAAGTTGTCGATTTACTTATTTTCCTCTACGGAAAGAACAAACTGCTGTCCGTTCAAAAAACACAAACGTATTTGTGCTCCCTCTTGCGAACAAGAGCAAATCAACTCGTCCTTTAAAATCGTCGCCACCACGTTCATCAATTCCTCGCATTTAATTTTATTCATTTGTTCCGTCATAACCATTCTCCTTTGCATTTTTCGACGTTGTCGATCTTTGTCTATATTATATCACGGCGAAGCGTGACGCTTCAAGTATTTTTTTGTCGAATGGAATGGGAGATTTTGTTGCATTTTGTCTTTGTTTATCGAATTTTGTCGAAAGCTATAAATTATGTAAAAATGTGTCGATTTTCTAAAAATGAAAGGCTCTCAATCGAGAGCCTTTTTTATTTAGATTTTTCCTAAATACCCTACCCGTGTACGCATTGAATAGATTATAACACCTTTTTTAAGAACCGTCCTGTGTAGCTGTTTTCCACCTCCGCCACTTGTTCGGGTGTGCCTTCGCAGACAATCGTACCGCCGCCGTTACCCCCTTCAGGGCCTAAATCAATAAGATAATCGGCAGTTTTGATAACGTCCAAATTGTGTTCAATGACCAACACCGTATTGCCACTCTCACGAAGTTGCAACAATATCTTAATCAATTTATCCACGTCGTAGCTGTGCAAGCCCGTCGTGGGTTCGTCCAAAATATACAACGTTTTACCCGTCGAACGTTTGGCAAGCTCGGTCGCCAATTTAACACGTTGCGCTTCTCCGCCTGAAAGCGTAGTAGAGCTTTGCCCCAATTTAATATACCCCAGCCCCACGTCGTTGAGCGTTTTGATTTTATTATAAATCGTGGGTACGGGTTGGAAAAATTCGCAAGCCTCTTCCACCGTCATATCCAACACGTCGGCAATGCTCTTGCCTTTGTATTTGACTTCCAAAGTTTCGCGGTTGTAACGCTTTCCGCCGCACACTTCGCAAGGCACAAAAATATCGGGCAAGAAGTGCATTTCAATCTTAATAATACCGTCCCCAAAACAATGCTCGCAGCGACCGCCTGAAATATTGAACGAGAACCTGCCTGCCTTGTAACCCCTTTCTTTCGCATCGGGAGTCATAGAAAACAAATCACGAATCGCATTGAACACACCCGTGTACGTGGCAGGATTGCTGCGCGGCGTCCTACCGATAGGCGATTGATCAATGGCAATCACTTTGTCGAAATATTCCACGCCGTCCATTTTCTCAAATTTTCCTTGCGCGTGTTTCGCGCCGTTGTGGATATTCGCAAGCGTGGGGTACACGATTTCGTTGACGAAACTCGATTTACCGCTGCCCGAAACTCCCGTCACCGCCGTAATCAAGCCCACGGGTACTTTGACGTCGATATTTTTTAAATTGTTTTGCTGACAGCCGTACACTTTCAGCCATTTATCACTCGGCACGGCACGCACCGCAGGCGTTTGGATTTTGCGTCTGCCCGCCAGATAATCGCCCGTGATAGAGCGCGGCTCAGCCATAATGTCCGCTTGCGTACCGCACGCCACCACTTCTCCCCCGTGAACGCCCGCTTTCGGGCCGATATCGACAATATAATCTGCCGCGCGCATAGTGTCCTCATCATGCTCGACAACAATCAGCGTGTTGCCAAGATCCCGCAAACCTTTCAAGGAATTTAACAATTTTTCATTGTCGCGTTGATGCAAACCGATGCTCGGTTCGTCCAAAATATACAACACGCCCGTGAGCGCACTGCCGATCTGCGTGGCCAAACGGATACGTTGGCTTTCCCCGCCCGACAACGTTACCGCCGTACGCGTCAACGTCAAATAGTTCAATCCCACGTTCCGCAAAAAGCCTAAACGGCTGTTGATTTCTTTGATAATCGCGTCCGCGATCAAATGCTGGGTAGGCGTCAGCTTTTGACTGACTTCGTCCATGAAATCGCACAGTTTATCCACGGACATATCGCATACGTCCCAAATGTTTTTACCGCAAACGTACACCGACAACGCCTCTTTTTTCAAGCGTTTGCCGTGGCAACCATCACAAGGCGCGTTCCGCATCAAGCGTTCAATTTCCCCCTTGACACCGTCGGACGTGGACGTCGCATAACGTCTTTGCAAGTTGTTTACATACCCTTCCCACGTCTTTTTAAAACTACCCGAAAAGGAACGAGTTTGGTATTGCATATCCACACGCTCGTCACTGCCATACATTAAGATATCGTACACTTCTTTGGACAAATCCTTCACAGGCACGTCCAAAGAAAAACCGTACGCACGCGCAAGCGCCGACACTTCCATCAGTGCCATGGAGTTAGAACCCAAACTCCAACCCGTCACTTTCATCGCGCCTTCACGGAGCGTTTTTGTCTTATCGGGACAAATCAAATCAGGATCGACGAACTGTTTAAATCCTAAACCCGAACAGGTTGGACACGCCCCATATACCGTGTTAAAGGAAAACATACGGGGTTCAATCTCTTCCAACGACACACCGCAATCGGGGCAGGCATAGTTGACGGAATACAACTCCTCCTCCCCTTCGTGATCGATCACAACCAGCCCGTCCGCGAGCTTTAACGCCGTTTCCAAACTATCCGTCAAACGTTTTTGCACCGTGGGTTTCACCACCAAACGATCGATAACCACGGAAATGTTGTGCTTGATATTCTTTTCCAGCTTGATTTCTTCTTGTAAATCGTACACGATTCCGTCAATTTTCACTCTGCCATAACCGCTCTTTTTAAAGCCGTTGAGCTCTTTAACGTATTCGCCTTTACGACCGCGAACGACGGGAGCATTGATCAAAATTTTACTGCCCTCGGGCATTGCCATCACTTTATCGCAAATCTCGTCCACCGTTTGACGGCGAATTTCACGACCGCATTTTGGACAATGTGGCGTACCGATTCTCGCGAATAGCAAACGGAAATAATCGTAAACTTCCGTCACCGTCCCCACCGTCGAACGCGGGTTGCGGGAAGTCGTTTTTTGATCGATAGAGATTGCGGGGGACAAGCCCTCAATGCTCTCCACGTCGGGTTTTTCCATTTGCCCTAAAAACTGACGGGCATAGGAAGACAGGCTTTCCACGTACCGTCTTTGCCCTTCCGCAAAGATCGTGTCGAATGCCAAAGTGGATTTACCGCTCCCCGAAAGCCCCGTAAATACGGTGAGTTTGTTACGAGGAATGGTAACGTTCACGTTTTTTAAATTATTCTCTTTTGCGCCTTTAATTACAATTTCTTCTTTCATACGTATTTATCCTTAACGTTAAGGTTTTTCTCCCCTCCAATACAACCAACCGCTTTATTTTTGCGCTTTGCGGAGTTTCATTTTCAATTCCGCAATCTTTTCTCTAATCTCAATCGCGCGCTCGAAATCCAACTGTCCGCTTGCCACTTTCATCAGTGCCTTGAGTTTCTCAATTTCGTCGGGAATATCCTGCATCTTAATATCGTCGTCCGTCTTTTTCTTCGTAATATTCAACGTCGATTTGACTTCTTTGATAATCGTTTTCGGTACGATTCCGTGCGCTTTGTTATATTCGTCCTGAATTTTTCGACGGCGGTTGGTTTCCCCGATCGCTCGTTTCATACTGTCCGTAATCATGTCCGCGTACATCACTACCCGACCTTCGCTGTTTCGTGCCGCGCGCCCGATCGTTTGAATAAGCGCCGTATCGCTACGCAAGAACCCTTCCTTATCCGCGTCCAAAATCGCCACCAATTTCACTTCGGGCAAATCCAACCCTTCGCGCAATAAGTTGATACCGCAAAGTACGTCAAATTCCCCCAAACGCAAGCCGTTGACAATGTCGATACGTTCCAACGTATCCACGTCGCTGTGCATATATTTCACCTTGATAGAATGCTCTTTTAAAAAGTCGGTGAGCTCCTCTGCCATACGCTTGGTAAGTGTCGTAATCAAGACCCGTCCCCCGTCATTTATGACATTATGAATCTCCGAAAGCAAATCGTCGATCTGCCCTTTCGTCGGTTTTACCGTAATTTCAGGGTCAAGCAGTCCCGTGGGACGGATTAGCTGTTCTACGCGCTGACCTGCCTGTTCTAATTCATACGGAGCAGGGGTCGCCGACACGCATACCATTTGCGGTACACGCGCGTCAAATTCCGCAAACGTCAAAGGTCGGTTGTCGAACGCGGCGTTCATTCTAAACCCGTATTCTACCAAATTTTTCTTTCTCGATAAATCGCCGTGATACATTGCGCGGATTTGCGGGATCGTCATATGGCTTTCGTCGATAAATACCAAAAATTCCCCCGAAGGAAAATAATCCAACAACGTAAAAGAAGGTTCGCCTGGTTTTCTGCCGTCAAAATATCGACTGTAATTTTCAATGCCGCTGCAATACCCGATCTCGCGCATCATTTCCAAATCATGCTCGGTGCGCTGCTTGAGCCGTTGCGCTTCCAAAATTTTGCCCGCTTCTTCAAACGCGCGCACTTCCCCTTGCAAATCCTCTTCAATCATCGCCAACGCACCGCGTAATTTCTCCGTTCCTACGGCGTACTGGCTGGCAGGGAAAATGGCTACGTGCGACAATTCGTTGAGTTTATTCCCCGTCAATGCTTCCACTTCAAAAATTTTTTCGATTTCGTCCCCAAAAAATTCCACACGGATTGCCACATCGGAGTTGGACGCAGGGAAAATCTCCAACGAATCCCCGCGCACGCGGAAAGTCGAACGCTTGAAATCCATATCGTTTCTCGAATACTGCAACTCGATGAGTTTTCGCATCAAATCATTGCGTTCCCATTCCATACCAGGTCGCAAAGACAAGGACAAACGGAAATATTCTTCGGGAGCGCCCAAACCGTAAATGCACGACACCGACGCCACCACCAACACGTCTTTTCTTTCCATCAACGAGCCCGTCGCGCTGTTGCGCAATTTGTCAATCTCGTCGTTCATACTCAAATCTTTTTCGATATACGTATCCGTGGACGGAATATAACTTTCGGGTTGATAATAATCGTAATAGGACACAAAATATTCCACGCGGTTTTCAGGGAAAAATTCCCGAAACTCATTACAAAGCTGCGCGGCGAGCGTTTTATTGTGCGCAATCACCAGCGTCGGGCGGTTGACGTTTTTAATGACGTTCGCCATCGTGAAGGTTTTACCACTGCCAGTAACCCCGACCAACACCTGCGTGCGAATCCCGTCCAACACACCTTCCGTCAATTTTTCAATCGCTTGCGGTTGATCCCCCGTGGGCGCAAACGGAGCGTGTAACGTAAAGTCCATATTTTCTCCTTTCGTATAATGCAAACATTCGTTTGTATTATACCACAATCACAAACAAAAGTAAACTGTCTGCACCAAAAAAATTACGAGGATTTTAAAATATCCCTTTCAAAAGTAACCCCACGGCAAACGCGATGACAGCAGAGACGATTGCCCAAGCCAATTTTACCGCCCAATCCCGTTTAATCTGTGTGAAATTGCGTTTAAACGCATACCCGTTGGCGCGCAGGGAAATGACGTACATCTTCTCTCCCTTTCGATCAGACGATAAGAGTTCGAAATACTCATCCAAAGCAAGCGCGGAAAGAATTTTCTCCACCTGCTCTTCCGTATATTTTTTTCGAGGCGGCAATAAATCAATCAGTTCCGTCGGCGAAATCAGACATATTCCCTTCTCGTGACAGAGCGAATACACCGCGTTCATGACGTCTAACTCACTTTTATTTAGCATATTTTCTTCTCCTTTCAACGCGTACCTGCCTGCCACATTTATTTTTCAACGCGTACCTGCCCTATCCTTTCCTATTTAGTATTTGCTGGTGACAGTTCTTTCATTCGTAAAATTTTTCCACGTTTTTTAGGTTTTTTGATGATTTTTTATATTTTTTTTCGTCTAACACTATCTTTTTTAGGAAAAATATGTTATAATATAGGCAATGATTTGATAGAGGTAACTTGTTATGCCTGCATTATACGCACACAATCGGTTTGGAGAGGACGTCCTCGCGACCATGCCCCCTGCCTTGAAAGGATTTTTCGAAAAATATACAGAAGCCTTCCATCTTGGCTTGCAGGGGCCCGACATCTTGTTCTATTACAAGCCCTTGACAAAAAACACCATTAAAAAATACGGTATGGCGTTGCATCATGAAACGGGTAGAGGGTTTTATCTCGAAGCGGCGGAACGTATTTTCAACGACGAAAAGAATAAAACCGAAGACGGAACATTCTTCCCCGACACTGCTTATGCCGCGTATATCGGCGGTATGATTTGCCACTTTACGTTGGATTGCTCGTTGCACGGTCTTATCAACGAAAAAACGACGGAAAAAACGACGCATGGCAAGATTGAATCGGAATTTGATAAATATTTAATGAGAATGGATGGTAAAGCCATTCGCGGCGTCAACAACGCAGGACATTTGACGGATAAAAACGGTACGGCGGAGGCCTGCGCGGAAGCGTACGACATCGACCTGCCCGAAATCAAGCGTTGCATCAAAACCATTCGCCGTATCAACGGCTGGTTCGGCGCAAAAAGCGAAGCTTTTCACGTCTTTGCTCACGCCTTTTTGACGTTGGCGCGTATGGAAAGAAAATTCGGGGATATGTTTTTGCACAAAAAGGACGACCCCAACTGCGCGAAATTGAACGAAAAACTCTATAAACGCTATAAAACGGCAATTCCGAAAGCGAGCGCCGTGTTGGAAGAATATTTTACAAATCTTCCCCTTTGTGTTAAAAATAAACAGCTTAACGCGCTGTTTAAAAATACTTATGCAGGAGATAACGCATAATGGAACAAAACGTAGAAAACGTACAAACTGTACAAGCTCCACCCCTTGCCGCAAACGGCAAACTGACGAAGAAGGAAAAGAACTGGATTTTGTATGACGTCGCGAACTCGGCATACACCTTGCTTGCCACGGCGTTGCTTGCTTTCTATTTCGACTTCCTCTCCCCCTCGGAAAGTCTGACGACGGTGTGGGGTTCGGTCAACGTCATCGTTACGATCATTGCCGTAATTCTTTGCCCGATCATGGGTACGTATGCAGACTTCAGCCAAAAACGGAAAGTGTTTGCCATTTTTGCCAGCATCGGTATCGTCGGCTGTACTTTGCTTTCGATTTTTAGCGCAATGAAGAGCCTTGCGTTTGCAGGTATTCTTTTCTTGGTCGTATATATTATTACGGAAGTGGGCTACACTTCGGCGAACGTATTTTACGATTCCATGCTCTCCGACATCACGACGGACGAGAAAATGCACAAAGTGTCCGCAAATGGTTACGCTTGGGGCTATATCGGTAGCTGTATCCCCTTTATCGTTTGTTTGGTGCTGTATATCCTTGGGGATATGGTTCTTGTGACCAAAGTGGACGGCATTGTTACGGACAAGCCTTTCCTCGGCATCGCGTACACCCTTTGCTGTTTGGTGACGGCGGTTTGGTGGTTTATCTTTACCCTGCCCCTTTATAAGAGTTATCAACAAACGAACTTCATGCCCAAGCCCGAAAAACCCGTCAAGGAAACCTTCGTACGTTTGGGTTCCATCTTCAAGGAATTGGCGAAAAACAAAAAGGCTTTGTTCTTCTTGATCGCGTATTTCTTCTATATCGACGGCGTACATACCATTATTAAAATGGCAATGAGTATCGGGAAAGACTTGCAATTTGAAAACTTCGGTACGGTAAAATTGGTTATCGCGTTATTCGTTACGCAAATCGTAGCTTTCCCTTGCGCGATCATCTTTGGGAAATTGTCCTCGAAATATAAATCCAACAAATTGTTGGTGGCTTGTATCGCAGCATACACGGCAATTGGTATTCTTGCCGTATTCCTTAGACAAGAATGGCAATTCTGGGCGATGGCAGTCGGCGTTGGTATGTTCCAAGGCGGTGTACAAGCTATGTCCCGTTCCTATTTCACCAAGATTATTCCCAGCGAAAAAACGGGGGAATATTTCGGTATTTACGACATCTTCGGCAAGAGCGCGGCAATCGTCGGTGTGGGCTTGATCTCCCTTTTGAGTGGATTCTTCCCCTTGGCGGAACGTTTCTCCATCTTCAACATTGCATTGCTTCCTTTGCCCATTCTCTTCCTCGTTGGTTTGGTATTCTTCTTGCTTTCGATGAAAATCCCCGCCGATCCTAACAGCAAGCTGGCGGAAGAAGAACGCACGAAGCTGTAATCGCTTCATTGCATACCTGGTATGCCCATTTAAGAGAAAAACCGCTCGTTTTCACACGAGCGGTTCTTTTTGTGCTATTCCGTAATTTTCCCCATAACGTCCAACGCCATTAAAAAACCAAAACGAAATCCTTCCACGAAATGATTTTCTACCTCTTCACATTGCATATTTCCTTTCGCCCATACAAATTCGTCATATAGTGTCAACGCCTCAGGATTATTCTTCCACTTTTCTCGTATTTCTTCGTCTTTTTTCACCACTTCTGAAAGCGCTTTTTTGTATTTTTCGCTTTGCGGTATTAACTCCTGCAAGCCATTCTCCCCATAATATATTTGTGCAATCGGTGATTTCATTTCCATATTCTCCTTGTTTTTATATATTATATGATACAAATTTGTATTTTGTCAAACATTTTTGATACGTTTTTGTATAATTAAGGTATGGAATATAATTTTAAAAATAATAAAATTGCAGAATTAAGAAAAGGGTTAAAACTTTCCCAAAGGGCACTCGCCAAAGAAATAGGAACGAGCCAAGCAAATTTATCGCGTTGGGAGCAGGGAATCAACGAACCCAGCATTGTAGAATGTTGGAAATTAGCAGACTATTTCGACGTCACCATTGACGTTTTATGTGGTCGTAAAGAATATTAAATTTTTTTGTCGTTATTTTATATGTAAAAAACCGCTCGTTTGAGCGGTTTTTATTTTCACATTTTTGCTTTTTGCTCTTTTTACAACGTTGCGATAACTTCCACTTCCACAAGCACGTTTTTAGGCAACGTTTTCACAGCGACGCAGCTTCTTGCAGGTTTTTCGGTGAAGTATTTTGCATATACGCCATTGAACGCTGCAAAATCCCCCATGTCCGCCAAAAAACAAGTCGTTTTAATCGCTTTTTCAAAGCTCGTGCCTGCGGCTTTTAACACTTCGCCGAGGTTTTTCATGACCTGTTCCGCCTGTTCTTCAATCGTCACCGCTTCAATTTCGCCGTTTGCGGGATTGATAGGGATTTGTCCCGAAGTGAACACCATGTCCCCGAATACGATAGCCTGCGAATACGGGCCGATCGCCGCGGGAGCTTTTTCCGTTGATACTTTCTTCAATTCTGCCATTTTATTTTTCTCCTTATGATTTTACAACAACTTAAATCCAGCGTTCGTCAATGCGTCGCGGATTTTTTGTACGTGTTCGTGATTTCTCGTTTCCAACGTGATACGCATACAGCAACCGTTGACGTCCGAGCCTTCGCACGCGCGTTCATGCCGTACAGACGTAAAGTTTCCGCCCTGCTCTGCAATAATGCCCGCCACTTCTTTCAGTTGCCCAGGTTTATCCGTCAATTCAATCGCAAGCTGACAATTTCTACCCGAAATCAACAATCCACGGGAAATAACTCTGGAAAGAATGGTCACGTCGATATTGCCGCCCGACACGACGCAAACGGCTTTTTTGCCCTGCAAATCAATCTTGCCAAACATTGCCGCCGCCACAGCGACCGCACCCGCGCCTTCAGCGACCAGTTTATGTTTCTCCATCAACGCCAAAATCGCCGCCGAGATTTCATCTTCCGTCACCGTCACAATTTCGTCCACGTATTTACAGCAAAGTTCATAGGTAAGGTTGCCAGGTTTTTTGACGGCAATCCCGTCCGCAATTGTCGAAACGGAAGGCAATTCCTCAATTTCACCGTGCGCCACAGAATTACGCATAGACGGCGCGCCCTGCGCCTCTACGCCGTACACTTTGATATTCGGATTGAGCGTTTTTAACGTGAATGCAATCCCCGAAATCAAGCCGCCGCCCCCAATGGGAACAACTACCGCGTCCATATCCGCTACTTGTTCCATGAGTTCTAATGCAATCGTACCCTGTCCTGCGATAACGTCCTCATCGTCGAAAGGATGTAAAAAGCTATACCCATTCTCGTCGCGAAGCTGCAACGCTTTTTGATACGCGTCGTCGTAAACACCCTCGACAAGACACACTTCCGCGCCATAGCTTTTGGTAGCTTCCACTTTGGAAATGGGCGCGCCTGCAGGCAAGCAAATCACTGCTTTGATGCCGTTTTTCCGCGCCGCCAACGCTACGCCTTGCGCGTGGTTGCCCGCGGAACAAGCAATCACACCGCGCGCCTTTTCTTCTTCGGAAAGGCAGGTCATTTTATAATACGCGCCGCGCACCTTAAACGAACCCGTCACCTGTAAGTTTTCCGTTTTTAAATACAAATCCGCACCAGGACAGAGTTTCGGAGCGTAAATCACGCCCGTTTTTCTCGCTACGCCTTGCAGTGCTTCACTTGCGCGTTGCACCTTATCAATCGTCAGCATTTTTCACCTCATATTTTTAGACATGGTACGTCCTTTTCTCTTTTGAAAGGGAAACCAAGCCACCTTATTTTCTTAAAAATAATCATACCACACGCCATTCGGTTTGTCAATATTTTATAAGGAAATATTTTCATTTTTTACAAATTTTCCTTGCCTCGAAACGCTGGATTTTTCCTTGAAAAACTGTTATAATATTCCTATATAAAAGCAAATGGGAGTTCCTATGATTACCAAAACCTATTCCTTTGAAAAAGATGGCAAAATCAACGACGTGTACACTCTTTCCAACGCCAACGGCGCGGAAGTGGACGTACTCACTTACGGCGCGCGACTCATTCGCATTTCCATGCCCGATAGAAAAGGCAAGTTTGCAGATTGCCTTGTCGGCTGCGCTCGTCCTGAAGATTATTATGAAGAAAACCCTTATTTCGGCGCAACAATCGGGCGTTTTGGCAACCGTATCAGCGGCTCATCTTTCACGATTAACGGCGAAACTTACCACGTGGAAGCCAACGAAAAAACAAACTCTCTCCACGGCGGTTTTACAGGCAATTTCGACCGTAAAATTTGGGACGCGGAAATCGTGGGAAATCGATTAAAACTCTCCCATTTTTCCCCCGACGGTGAGGGCGGCTATCCTGGAAATATGCAGGTAACCATTTGGTTTACGTTGACCGATTCCAACGAGATTGCCATTGAATATAACGCTACGACAGACAAGGATTGTCCTTGCAATTTGACCAACCACGCCTATTTCAATATCGGCGGTCAGGACACCGTCCTTTCCCATGAATTGATGATTAACGCTTCCAAAATCACCCCCGTGGACGAGGAGCTCATTCCCCACGGCGAGTATTTAGATATTCGCAACACGCCGTACAGTTTTATGCCCGCAAAACCTCTTGGAAAGGATATGTTTTCGGATGCAAAACTCATCAAACAATGCGGTGGCTACGATTTTAATTACTGTTTAGATCGTATCGGTAAGGGCTTGGAGCATTTCGCCTACGTTTACGACCCTGAATCAGGCAGGAGAATGGATTGCTACACGACGCTCCCTGGCGTACAGTTATATACGGCTTGCGCAACGGGTGGGTTTGTCGGCAAGAAAGCATACGTCAATCATTGCGCGCTGTGTTTGGAAACGCAAGGATATCCCAACTCCCCTAACTGTCCTCAGTACCCTTCGACCATTTTGAAAGCGGGCGAAACCTATCAAGAGATTACGGTGTATAAATTCTCCGTAAAATAAAGGAGTTTCCTTGTTTTAACATTAACAAAACCGTTTGTTTTTCGGCAAGCGGTTTCTTTCTACATTTTTCACAAAACTTTTTCCTTTTTCACGCCTTTCCCCCCTTCTTTTAGCCGTTATCACTATTGACAAAAAAGGAAAATTAAGGTATAATAATGATAGTGTCGTTTGACTTTACGCAAACGCCGCGTTTTTTCATAAATGATTGTAAAAAATACGCTTTTTAGGTGATCGATATGCTGAAAGCTCTGCTGACAAAATTTAAAGAAGCGACCGTTTCGGTTTTGCCCGTGACGGTGATTGTTTTGCTTCTCAATTTTACTCCGCTCGTCAATTTCACGGCAAAGGAATTGTGGGTGTTTGTCGGCGCGGCAATCGCATTGATTATAGGTATGTCCTTGTTCAACCTCGGCGCAGACATCGCTATGACCCCTATGGGCGAACAAATTGGTTCAGGACTTTCTAAATCGGGGAAATTTAAAACCTTGCTGTTGATCTGCTTCGTAATGGGCTTGTTTATCACGATTGCAGAACCCGATCTTTCCGTTTTGGCTGAACAAGTTGCCAGCTTTATCGACCCCACCCTGTTGAAAATCACAATCGGCGTAGGTGTGGGATTATTTCTTGTGCTGGGCATTGTAAAAATCGTTTTCCGCGTCAGTTTGTCGTGGATGCTGACTTTCTTTTATATGTTGTTGTTTGCGCTTGTTTCCATCGTAATCGTTGCAGGCGGTGGCGAACAATTCCTCCCCCTTGCTTTCGATTCGGGCGGCGTTACAACCGGCCCCATCACCGTACCTTTTATCATGGCACTCGGCGTGGGTGTTGCGACGACGCTTGGGGACAAACGGCAACGTGAAAACAATTTCGGGTTTATCGCGCTTTGTTCGATTGGTCCGATTTTGGCGGTGATGATGCTTGGCGCGGTTTCCAAAGGCGAGATTGATTACGAAGTTTCTACCTATCCCATGCACGCGGAATTTATTGAAATTGTCAAATCTTTCTTAGATACAATGTTGGAAGTCGGTATCGCGCTTGCCCCCATCGTCTTGTTCTTCTTTATTTTGCAAGCGATTTTTATGCAATCCTCAAAGAAACGTTTAAAACAAATTATTATCGGTATTTTTTACACCTTCTTTGGATTGGTAATTTTCCTTACGTCCGTCCACGTCGGCTTTATGCCCATCGGGTATAAAATGGGTACACAGCTAGCGACAAACAATCCCGTAGTGATGGTGGTGATGGCGTTTATTCTCGGTTTTGCGGTAGTTCTTGCCGAACCTGCCATTCACGTCCTTAATAAACAAGTGGAAACGGTTACAGGCGGCGCAATTAGCAAACGTTCTATGTTGATTGCTTTGTCCGTCGGTGTCGGCGCGTCTATCGGACTTTCCGTCATCCGCGTCATCTTTGATTTCAGTATTTTGTATTATTTGATTCCAGGGTATTTCCTCTCCCTTGGGCTTTCGTTCTTCGTACCTAAGCTGTACACGGCGATTGCATTTGACTCGGGCGGCGTAGCCAGCGGGCCTTTGACTTCCACTTTTATCCTGCCTTTTATCGTCGGTATTTGTTTCGTATTACAACCCGAAAAAATCTTACTGGATGCATTCGGGCTTGTGGCGATGGTTGCTATGACCCCCTTAATCACCATTCAGGTGTTGGGCTTTAGAGCCGTTGCCGCAAGGCATATCAAAGAAAAAATCGCCATGAAGCGCATCTTGAGCGCGGACGACGAACAAATCATTCAATTTATGTAAAAGGAGGGGGCAGGTATGCGTTCAACGAAGAAAACTAAAACCAAGACAACGAAACCCGTTGCTTCCGATTTCCGTAAATTGAAACTTCTCGTCACCGTTGTCAACCGTAATAAAACGGAATTTTATATGGATTTTTTAAGCGGTTTTGAAGTCAATTTCCAAACCAGTGTTTTGGCGCAAGGCACGGCAAAATCGGAAACGTTATATATGTTAGGTCTGGAAGATTCGGACAAGAGTGTTATTTTTAGCATTGTTCGGGAAGATAGAGCCGTGGAAGCTATGCACGCTTTGGAAGACAAGTTCCACACCCTAAAAAATGGAAAAGGTATTGCTTTCACCATTCCCCTTTCCAGCGTAATTGGGGTGGCGATTTATCAATTTTTAAGCAACAGCAATGCGACCAACCGTCGCGGATAAGGAGAAAATTATGGCAGAATATACGCACGAAGCGATTTTTTGTATAGTCAACAGCGGTTACAGCGAAGCGGTGATGGACGCGGCGAAGAAATTCGGCGCGCGCGGCGGCACGGTCATCAATGCGCGCGGTACGGCAAGCAAAGAAGCGGAAACCTTTTTCCATATCACAATCGAGCCCGAAAAGGAAATTGTTATGATTCTTGTTCCTGCCAACATCAAGGACGACGTTATGCACGCCTTGTATAAAGAAGTTGGATTGGACACCGCAGGGCAAGGCATTGCCTTTTCCATGCCCGTGGACGGCGTAGCAGGGCTTTCTACCAATGAGCCCGAACCCAAGAAGGATCACTAATTTTTTCGTTCATCTCGTACCTGCCCACTTCCTTTACTATTGATTGCATACAAAAAGGACTTATCGAAATTGATAAGTCCTTTCTTTTTTAATTCTTGATTAGTCCATCTTTTCAAGCAATTTAAGGTCGATACCCTTTTCGCTGATCTTGATGATTTCTACTTTCACTTTGTCGCCGATATTCACAACATCTTCCACTTTGTTTACTCTTTGCGAGGACAATTTGGAAATGTGGATCATACCGTCTTTACCGGGTGCAAATTCAACAAACGCGCCGATTGCAATCGTACGAACAACTACGCCAACGAACATATCGCCCACTTCGGGATCGTGTACAATCGATTGAATGATTGCCTTTGCGCGTTCTGCGTTTGCAACGTCGCCGAAGCAAGCCACGCATACGGTACCATCTTCTTCGATGTCAATCTTCGTACCTGTTTGTTCGATAATCTTGTTGATAACTTTACCTTGCTTACCAACAACGTCACCGATCTTTTCAGGGTTGATTTTGAAGGAAATAATCTTCGGAGCATAATCGGAAAGTTTTTCAGCCGTTTCAGGGATACATTCAAGCATTTTACCCAAAATGTGCTTTCTAGCTTCCTGCGCCTGCGCGATAGCGTCAAGCATAATTTGTTCGGAAATACCCTTAATCTTAATATCCATTTGGATTGCCGTGATACCCTTATCCGTACCTGCTACCTTGAAGTCCATATCGCCAAGGAAGTCTTCAAGACCTTGGATATCCGTCATGATAACGTATTTGCCCGTTTCGGGATCTTTTACAAGACCCATTGCGCAACCTGCTACGGGTGCTTTGATGGGAACACCTGCGTCCATAAGCGCCATCGTCGAACCGCATACGGATGCCATCGAGGACGAACCGTTCGAGGACATAATGTCGGATACGACACGGATTGCGTAAGGGAATTCGCTTGCTTCAGGAATTACGGGAACAAGCGCACGTTCCGCCAAAGCACCGTGACCGATTTCACGACGGCCGGGGCTTCTCAGCGCCTTTGCTTCACCCGTCGAATAGCCGGGGAAGTTATATTGATGCATATATCTCTTTTCTTCTTCTTCGTCAAGACCTTCCATTCTCTGCGCTTCACCGAGCATACCAAGCGTACAGGTCGTCAACGCCTGCGTTTGTCCTCTCGTGAATACAGCCGAACCGTGTACTCTGGGAAGAATGCCGTGTTCGCACCAGATAGGACGAACTTCGGTCAATTTTCTGCCGTCGGGACGAACACCGTCGAAAATCTTTGCACGAACGATACCTTTTACGATATAGTAAATGGAATCCTTCACTTCACGCATCTGTTCGGGATAGATTTCTTCAAAGTGCGCGATAATTTCCGCTTCTGCTTCCGCCTGACGAGCCTGACGTTCCTGACGGTCAAACGTATCGAGCGCTGCATACAATTTATCGTAGCCGTACGCCTTTACCGCTTCGTCAATTTCTTCGGGAATGTGGTAAAGTTCCATTTCTTTCTTGGGTTTACCTGCTTCCTGCGCGATACCTTCAATCCAAGCGCACACTTTCTTAATTTCTTCGTGACCGTACATGATCGCGCCAACCATTTGCGCGTCGGTAACTTCGTTTGCGCCTGCTTCGATCATCAAGATCGCATCTTTCGTACCTGCCAAGGAAAGGTGAATGTCACTCTTTGCTCTTTGTTCCATATCGGGATTGATCACGTATTCACCGTCCACCATCCCCACGATTACCGAACCCGTGGGGCCTGCCCAAGGAATATCGGAAATGGACAACGCAATGGACGAACCGATCATAGCGATAGGTTCGGGAGCAACGTCGGGATCTACCGAAAGTGCCGTAGCAACAACCACTACGTCATTGAAAATTCCCTTGGGGAACAAAGGACGAATGGGACGGTCGATCAAACGGCTGACAAGAATCGCCTTATCGGACGCTCTACCTTCACGTTTTTTGAAACCGCCGGGGATTTTACCCACAGCGAACATCTTTTCTTCAAAGTCAACCGAAAGGGGGAAGAAATCCATACCCTCTCTTGCCGTTTCGGACATACATACGGATACGTGTACCGCTGTGTCGCCGCAACGTACCAAACAAGCGCCGTTTGCCTGTTCTGCGTATTTGCCGATTTCTACTACGAGTTCTCTGCCTGCGTAGTTGGTCTTAAATACTTTTGCATTGTTCAAATCTGGCATTGTAAATTTTCTCCTTATTATTTCTTTTTTCTGACACGCCTACGTTTACGCCGCCGGCATAAACGGTTTTTTATGGATATATCGGTTTTGTCCTCGCCCATGCCAAGGCTTGTCCAAAATGCCTATATATCGACAAAAAGAGCGAGTTAAAACAACCCGCCCTTTCGTGCTTGCATTATTTTCTAAGACCCAACGCTTCTACGATAGCTCTGTATCTCATAATGTCTTTTTCTTTGAGATAATCGAGAAGACCACGACGCTTACCTACCATCTTCAACAAACCGCGACGGGAGTGATTGTCCTGTTTGTGCTGTTTCAAATGTTCGTTGAGGTGGTTGATTCTTTGCGTCAACAAAGCGATCTGTACTTCGGGCGAACCGGTGTCGCCTTCGTGGGTTGCAAATTTAGCAATGATTTCGTTCTTTTCCATTTTATTTATCCTCCTGATATGGAAATTATTTTATCCCGAACCGCTAAGCAAAGCGTGGAGAATCCTCTCGCCTAGACAGCCGTTATTACTATTTTATCATATTCTTTTTAGAATGTAAATTAAAAACGTGACGTTTTTTATAAATTTTATAGATTTACAAGAAAATTATTCAAAGAATTTTCGGCGTTTGGTGATGATTTCATCCACGCTCGCCATATACGTTTTCAAATCCTTTTGCGATGCAAGGCGAGTGATCAACCCCACGTCGTTATACACACGCTTGGACACAGCGTTTGCACCCACAGCAAGATTGTCCGCCGTTTCCTCCATAATATCTATATTATATACGCACGCCTTATTCGGTTTCGTCCAGCCAACGTTTTCATTATTGCCCACTTGATATTTCTGTCGGTACATATAATAAGGCGCGTAGCCGTTTTTGCTCAAAATTTCGCGCGAAGTGGATACCATGGTCGAGATGAAATCATTTTCAATGTAGATATTTTCCTCTTTCGTTTCCGTTTTGATTGCGTCCTCTTTGAGTTTCGCTCCCGATTTTAAGGAAAGACAATGCACCGTGATATTATCCGCACCCGTTTCCACCGCCTTTTCGACACTTTGGATAAACGTTTCGGGGGTTTCATCCGTCAAACCTGCAATTAAATCCACGTTGATGATGAAATTGTATTTTTTCGACATCTCAAACGCGCGATAAATATCCGCTTCGGTGTGTTTTCTGCCGATTTTTTGCAACGTTTCGTCGGAAAACGATTGCGGGTTGATACAAATTCGATTGACCCCATACCCCTGCAAAATGGATAATTTCTCTTCCGTGAATACGTCAGGACGGCCTGCTTCCACCGTGTATTCCGTGCCCACTTTCGAATTTCGCAAAATGGGAGCGGTAGCTTTTAAAACTCGTTCCAAATCAGGCGCATCCAGCGCAAACGGCGTGCCGCCGCCGATATAGACGCTGCGAAGGTTGCCCACGCTTTCCTTTGCCGCCTGCAATTCTTTTTCCAAACAGTTTAAATATTCAGGTACGAAATGACGAGTTTTTTCAATCGGTGCAGTGATAAAGGAACAATATGCGCACTTGGTCGGGCAAAAGGGCAAGGAAATAAATAGGTCGGTGTTGCCGTCCTTTTTTTCGTAAATCCCTTTTTGCGTATTTAAAATATCTTCGACAAGCCGAATATTTTCCTCGCTGACCTGCATACGGCGGAACAACGTTTTAAAATCCCTGCCGTTTTCCTCCTCCATATAGGCAAGCTTGGTGGGGCGTATCCCCGTCAACGCACCCCACGGCATTTTTTCACCGTAAAGCTCGCTTAAAATTTCATACAAAGCAAGTTTTGCAAAACGGCGTTCTAAACGTTTTAATTCCAATTCATCGCATACCTGCCCCTCGTCTTTGAAGGAATATGCCTTTCCGTCCACCATGAAATCGTTACAAAAAGCACCCTCTTCCAAACGGAAAGAGTGGGAAAGTTCTTCCGGACGGCGTTTAAACAAACGCACGACGTCCATCAGCTCGTTTTCCAAAAATTTGCAATCGGTAGTGAACATAAAATCTCCTAATTATAAATCCAACAAAAACGGATTGGTTTTCTTTTCCTGTGAGAGGGTAGTTTCTTCTTGATGCCCTGCATATACGGGCATATCGTTGAATTTTGTCAAGCGAAACAAACTCTCTCGCATTTGAGCAAGCGATCCCGTTGGAAAATCCGTTCTGCCGATACTGCCTGCAAACAACGTATCCCCCGTGAACAAATACCTGCCCCCATCCTTTGCCGTGATTTCATAACAACAACTGCCGCTGGTATGCCCAGGCGTTAAAATCGCCTTCACTTGCATACCGCAAAGCGTTTTCGTTTCATTGTCCGCAAACGTGTCGTCCACTTTATACGCCACACGGGGCGCGCCGAACGCATCAAACAAGTCCGCTTGCGTACCAATCAGTTTCTTTTCTTCCAAAGAACACAGCACTTTCGCGCCGCTTTCCTGCAATACGCCTACACCGCCCACGTGGTCAAAATGACAATGCGTAAGCAGCACGTAAGAAACGTGGAAACCGAGTTTTATCAGCTCGCTTTCCACTCTCGTTTGCGCCGGATCGATCACGATCGCGGTTTGGTTGTCTTCCGTTAAAACGTATGTGTTTGCCCCGAACCCTCTCGGAGCAATTGTAATAATTTTCATTCGTCCTTAACCTCGCAAGGAATATAACATTCCTTGGCCTTATTTAAGATAAAGAAGTGATACGGTGCACTTCGTATATCCGCTTATCCGACTGCATTTTCTTAATCAAGAGATCCACTTCAGAAATGTCCGTCAGGGAAATGGACGCTTCCAACACCGCGTCACCGTTTTTATCAATTCTGCCGTTGACAGCGGAAATGGAAAGTCTTAATTCCGATACCACGAACGACAGCACCGACAACGCCGCGCCTTGATCGGTCGCACGAATGGCAATATTTGCGTTATATCTTTGCTTTGCGCCTGCCGCGATTTGCCATGATGCAGGCAACAAACGTTGCTTTTCTACCGATTTTAAATTCGGGCAGTCCGCGCGGTGAATGACCGTGCCGCGACCACGCGAAGTGTAGCTAATAATTTCATCCCCAGGTACAGGCGAACAGCAGCCCGCAAAATGCGCCAAAATCCCCGCTTGACCGTTGACAAGTACACCGCCGGGTGTTCTGTTTCCTCCACCCGAATGCACTTCAAAAGGCAGGGGCTGGGGCGTTTCCTTGCGGTAAAAATCAATGAGCTTAAATAAAATTTGATTGACGGAAACCGAACCGTAACCCACCGCAGCGAACATTTCTTCCTCCTCGGTAAACGAGAATCGTTCGCAGATGCGTTTGAAACTTTCCGCCGTCAACAGCGTGGATAAGGTAAACCCTTTTTTCTTGGCTTCTTCGTCCAACTTGAGCTGACCAATACGGATATTTTCTTCCTTCAGTTCGTTCCTAAAAAAGTTTTTAATCTTTGCCTTTGCGCTAGGAGATTTGATAAATTTCAACCAATCGCGCGAAGGGCCTTTGGAGTTCGGTGACGTAATAATCTCGACCACGTCCCCCACTTCCAACGTCGTCGTCAAAGGCACGATCTTGGAATTGACGCGCGCACCCGTACAGCGATTGCCCACCTCCGAGTGAATCGCGTACGCGAAATCAATCGGCGTTGCCCCAGGCGGCAACGAAATAACCTTACCACGGGGTGTAAACACCAACAATTCGTGGCTGTACAATTCTGTTTTCAAGGCGTCGATAAACTCACGGGAGTCCTTCAAATCCCCCTGCCAATTCATCACTTCCCTCAGCCAAGACAAACGGCTTTCAAAGTCGGTTTTTTCTTCCTCTTCCGTTTTTCCTTCCTTATATTTCCAATGCGCCGCAATACCGAATTCCGCGATACGGTGCATTTCTTCCGTACGGATTTGGATTTCAAACGGCTGCCCGTATTTGGTCATAACCGTCGTGTGCAACGATTGATATTTGTTGGGCTTTGGCGTAGCGATATAATCTTTGATACGTCCAGGAATGGGTTTCCATTTTTCATGGATACGCCCCAACACCGTGTAACATTCTTTGATGTCTTTGACAATGACACGCACCGCCGTCAAATCGTAAATTTGATCGATGGTCTTGCCCTTGTTTTTCATCTTTTTATAAATGGAATAAAAGTGCTTGGGACGCCCAAAAACTTCTCCATCCACACCGTCGCCTTGCATCAATTCCTTGATTTCTTCAACGATTTTATTGACAAATTCCTTGCGTTCGGACAGCTTTTCACGAATCCCATATACCAACATTTCATAAAATTCGGGGTCAAGGTACTTTAAACACAAGTCCTCTAATTCGCACTTGATTTGCGAAATACCCAGTCGCCCTGCAAGCGGTGCGTAAATGTCCAACGTTTCGTTCGCCATACGCTGCTGTCTTTCAAAGGACAAGAAATTCAGCGAACGCATATTGTGCAATCTATCGGCGAGTTTAATAATAATCACTCGCACGTCTTTTGCCATCGCCACGAAAATCTTACGGAAATTTTCCGCATTTTCGTCCTCTTTGGATTTAAAGACGATCTTTTCGAGCTTCGTGACACCGCCAACGAGGTTGAGCACTTCGTCGCCAAACTCATTTTTAATATCTTCCGCCGTGGAATCGGTATCCTCAATGACGTCATGCAAAAGCGCCGCGGCAATCGTCGCGGCATCTAAGCCTAATTCCATCAGAATATCGGCCACAGCACAAGGATGAATAAAATACGGTTCACCTGAGGCGCGCTTTTGGTTTGCGTGCGCCTTTTCCGCGTACTCATACGCCTTTAACAGCTTTTCCTTGTCCGCCCCCATATATAATTGTTGAATATTATTGAGCGTCTGTTCCATAGCTTTTGTGTTGCGTTTGTATGATAGAGTTCTTTTTATTGGTTGCCTTGTAATAAGCAAACCTTTCGATAAATTTTCGAGTTGGCAAGTTCCGCTTTCACTCCGCGATAAACGGTGAGTTTCCCATCGCCCAACGATACAAGACCGAGCTCCTCAAACACGTTCAATGCAAAAATAAATTCCCGCTTGTCAAAGCCAAGCCCGCCACAAGCCATTGCGATTTCTTCCACCGTTTCGCCGTTCAAAAGGTTGATATCATGACGAAGCGCCGCATAAATTTCCAACAAGCTTTCTCTCGTCGTGTCCAAATCTTCGAACATTTTATACCCACAGATTTCGCGGTTGACGAATACCTGCCTGCCCTCAAGTGCTGTAATATTGAAATCGGAAGGCGTGTCCAAGAAGATAAAATCGCGATATCCCGACAAGTCCGCGTCCGCCGCAGGGGACACAATCAAGGTGTTTGCAATATTTCTCGACGAAGGATAGAACAAATCACAGCCGTGTCCTTCCAACTCCTCGTAAAATTTAAGCGCGCGTCTATCCGAAGCGATCAAGCAAAGCCCGTACGGACATTCTTCCCATTTACGTTTGATGAGTGCCTTGATTTCTTCCGTCGTCAATTCCGTTGCCGTAACGCCTACCGCGCCAACGTACGATCTCGCAATCGAGTTTGCAAAAATGCTCTCCGCCGTGCTTCTGCCTGTGCGGCCGTCGTACAACAAATCGCGTACGTAGCCTTTGATATATTCTCTGCCTTTGAATTTGGAAATGTTAATTTCAAAAATGAAATCCTTTCTTACGTCGCTTTCGATAATCTTTAAATTCTTCGCGCCCGAGAAGTACATTAGGTCGATATAATCACTCTTCACCGACAAGTGCGGCGACATGGGTTTGACCGTTCGCGCCGTACATGCCCCTGCCGAAATGGAGAAAAGCGGCTTTCTATGTCCTACGCCGTAGGGCTCCATCGCCATGAGCTCTCTCGCGAATTTTTCCGAAAAACGCGAGGAAATCTCTTCGCTGACTGGAATGATTTGTTCAAAATCACGTTGGGTATACGTTCTGCCGATTTCTTCGTTGAGCGCATTTTCCAACTGATCAAAATTTTCAAATTTAATATTGATGCCTGCCGCTTGCGCGTGACCGCCAAATTCCTCGATATATTCCGAGCAGTTTTTCAACGCTGTGAAAATATTGATACTTTCAATACTGCGCGCGCTGCCCTTGAGCATATCGCCGTGATGCACAAACAACAACGTGGGACGGTTGTATTCCTCGGAAATTCTTGCCGCTACAATCCCGATAAAGCCCGTATTCCAGCTTTCATCCGACAACATGATGACGTTGCCGTACGCACCCTTTTCCAATAATTTCTTTTTTGCGGAAAGATACAGCTCATCACAGCATTTTTGACGTTCGGTGTTATACAAACACAGCTTCGTCGCCAGTTCATACACTTCCGCTTCGCTGTCCGTCGTAAACAAACGGAATGCCGCCTGCGCATCCCCCATTCTTCCCGCCGCATTAACGCGGGGCGCAACGTTGAATGCAAGCGTTTGCGCTGTAATTCCATCGTAATTTTTACCAATCAACGCCGCAAAGCAGGAACGCAGTTTTGTGTTGAACAGTTTCAACCCTTCCGTAACGATATCACGGTTTTCGCCTAACAGCGGCACGCTATCCGCTACGGTTGCAAGCGTTGCAAAGTCTAAATATTTATACGCCGCCTCGCCAATCAGGGCGCAAGCAACTTTGAAAGCAACCCCCGCTCCGCACAAATTGTCATAGGGGTAATCGTCTTGTAATTTCGGATTGATAATCACGCAATCGGGCAACGTTTCGGGCAACTCGTGGTGATCAGTAACAATCACGTCCGAACCGAGTTCATAAATATATTGCGCTTCTTTTGCGCAAGAAATACCACAGTCCACCGTAATGAAAAGTTCGGGATTAGAGTCCTCGAAAATACGGTCGATCGCCTCTTCGGAAAGTCCATACCCGTCTGCGCGTTCGGGAACGTATATATGCGCGTCGATACCAAATTCTTTCAATGCGTGATACATAATCGCGGACGCGCAAATACCGTCGGCATCATAGTCGCCAAACACAGCCACTGTCTTGCCTTCGTCGCGCGCCGCCGTAATCATTTCCACTGCCTCTTTCATGCCGCGCATGAGGAAGGGCGAAAGGAAATTCTTTTCCGAAGGTTTCATAAACCGACGGATCTTTTGCGCGGTATCTACCCCGCGTGCGTATAAAATACGCGTGATCTGCTCCGTCAAACCCGTTTCTTCGGCAAGAACAGCTATATTATTTAATTGTTCTTCCGTAAAAGAGTATTCGGGAACGATCTTTTTCATACTTTTGTGTATTCTTCCTTATATAATAACGTTGGGCGAGTGAGTATCCCCCGCCCGCCCTTTGTTCTTCTTTTTTTAATTTCGGCAAATGCCTTATCAGTCTTCGGTCTTTTCTTCCGTTGCAGATTCTTCTACTGCCACTTCTTCCGTTGCAGGTTCTTCCTCTACAGGAGCTTCCGTCGTTTCTTCCGCAACTTCTTCAGCCGTTTCTTCAACGCTTTCTTCTACGGGAGTATCTTCCGCAGCGTCTTCTACAACTTCTTCCGTTTCAGCAACTTCTTCGGTTTCTTCAACGGTTTCTTCTTCCACTTCGAGTTCTACTTCCGTTTCTTCCACAGGAGCTTCTTCCTTGGTTTCTTCTACAACGGGAGCTTCTTTTTGTGCCTTGGATGCTTTCGGAGCAGCTTTTGCCGCCGCCTTTACCTTTTCTTTCTTTGTGATGATTACAGGAGCAACAACTTCTTCCGTCGCCGTCATTTCACACAAAGCGGGTACGTAAATCATACCTACGAACGCTACGACAGCCGTTGCTACAATCGCCTGTACTGCAAACCAGGTTACCGCGGAAATCGCACCTGCTGCAATCACACTTGCCACAGCAACCAACACAAGCGCAATCGCCGTGAAAACTGCAATCGTGGAAACGATCTTTTCCGTGTTCTTCTTATTGAACGTCAAAACGGTTGCTACTGCGGAGAAGAGCGCTGCGTACGCTGCTGCATATACAACGGAAACCGTTGCAGGAATTCTTACCAACGTAACGATTGCAAGCGTCAAACCTGCGCCAGCAATGACTGCAATAGCCGCAACCAAACCTGTCTTCCAGTTCATATAACGGATTGCTACGTACGCGAATGCAAGCACTGCAAATACCGCTACTGCGATTGCGCCGCGAAGGATCGTACCTTTCGCAAGGCTCACCTGCACGTCTACCGTGTTTACGCTTACGCCAAATTCCCAACCTTCGTCGTTTGCATTGAATTTTGCATTAAGGTTGTTTTCCAAAACCGTCGTATCAATCTTGGAAAGGTCAGCGTCTTCTGCGAATACATATACGATTTCGCATACGTTACCGGACATTTCACCTTTCTTTTGTTCAAATTTCAAACCGTCGAACTGCGCTTCGCAAATTTCTTCCAAATCCGCCAACTTTTCAGGCGTTTTGTAGATGAAACGGTCAACGCTTACCGTTACAGTCTGCGTATCGCTGATTGCGGTGTTACCATTCATACCGAACAAGATACCAACCACGAATGCCGCTACGAGAACGATCACCGTCACTACACTGAGGAGCATGCCTTTCTTAGATTTCGTATTACTCATCGTCGTCATCCTCCTTCACTTCAAAACGGAAATATTTATTTTTGTTCTTGCTTGCGGAAAGGAATACGTAGTTGATTGCACGACCCCAAAGGAGGTTGCAGAACGCACCCGTTACGATACAAATGATCGCCTGCAATGCAAACGTATATAAACCAGCCGCGCCGATCAAGAACGCCAACGCGCCCAAAAGCAATACCGCATATACGTCAACCGTACCCATAATGGTCTTGTTGTAGCCCTGTTTTACAGAGGACGCTACCGTCTTACCCAAATCGTATTCTTCTTTGATTGCTTTATACGTGCGCGCATTCATAACATTGACAATGATTAACCCTGCCAAGAATACGAGCAACGAACCAAGCGTCACTTCAAATACACCTGCGCTGATAAATGCATAGCAGATACCTACTACGATTAAATAGGACAACGTAGTGTACATACCAACAACGCCGTATCTACCCATCTTCACGATGCTGTAAACAATCAAACCAAGGATCGCTACCCCAAGCGCTACGTACACCCATACAAGCACCTTTTCACCATAAGCGGATTCAGCAATTCTGATTTCGTTGGTGTTCACGTCTTTGAAGTCCACGTCAAGATCCGCATTCAATGCAGAGTTCAACAATACGTTGAGCGTTTTCACCGTTGCAATTTCTTCCGTATATGCTACGGGAACAACTGCGGTGTTGCCATCCACGTAATCTTTGAGAATCTGCACAATCGCCGTATCGGAATCACCCATCTTGATGTCCAACGTCGTCAACGAGCTTGCATCCGTCGTGGTGGAAGCCGTTTCCGAAGTGGAAAGACTATCCTTTACGCGATCGAGCATTGCTTCGCCTGCTTTCGTGAATTTCACTTTGATATACGCTACGTTATAACGAGTCGTAATGGAAAATTCTTTGATAAGGTCGGTAATCTTCGCTTCCTTACCCTTCAATTCGTCCACCGTTTCGCCGCCCTTTACAAGCGTCATGTCTTGCGTGTAAGAGAAGTACGTCAAAATCGTAGCTACGTTTGCTTCGGATTTGGGAAGTTCGATCTTCAACGCGTAATCGTCAACGATGGATACGCTGTAATCAGAATACCCTTTCGCCGCATAACGCGCGGAAATAACTTCAGCCGCTTTCGCAAATTCCGTCTTGAAATCGTCCATTACCTTGTCCGCGGAAACGAGATTGTACGAAGGATCTTTGCTGAGATAAAGACTACCGTTTTGCAAGTAGTCGCTCTTTTCATCTTCATCCAACTCTACATATTCAGCCTCCGTGATTACGCCTTCCGGATAATAGTAAGCGTAATAATTACCACCGAGGTCTGCGCCCAAATCGTACTGCATGATCGAAGGATTCCATTCTTTTACCGTTCCGGGGATCGCAAAAGAAGGGAAGACCGTCAAACAGCTAAGTACGACGATTACGATGGTAAGTAAGACCATTAAAACCACCGATTTCTTCTTGCCCATTTAAAGCCTCCTGTTTCGTTTCGAGGGGTTGTCCTCGAAATTCAATGATACTTTTTTATTATACCTTATTTTTTATTCATTCGTCAAGTCATAACGACGAATATACACAATTTTTTTGCCGTTTTCAGCAATTTTTTTACAACTTTTTCGCGAGCCTACGTCTTATAAGGACTACGTCCTTTGCATATTCGTTACTCTTGCGCCCAAACTTTCTTTTCCGCAAGAATATGCATTGCGCATTCGATACGCTTTTTCATCATTGCGCAGGTCATTTCATACGGTTCGTTGATGTCGCCGTTGAAATTGTAATTGTTCGCACTGCAACCGCCCGAACAGATAAACTTCGCAAAACAGTTTTCGCACTTCTTTCTCGTAAATAAACACGACGTTGCGAACTGTTCTCTCAATTCGGGTTTCACAATCCCTTCCGTCACACTGCCCATACGGAATTTTTCATTCCCTGCAAACTGATGGCAGGGATACAAATCGCCGTTGGGAACGACGGAGAAATACTCGTTGCCCGCGCCGCAAGCGGATACGCGCTTGGAAAGGCAAGGCCCACCCTCCAAATCAACGTTGAAATGGAAGAAATTAAAACCTTTCCCTTCTGCATAGCGTTTCAAATATGCGTCACAAAGATTTTCATACTCCTTTTCAATGGCGGGAAGATGCTCTTCTTTGAGTTGCAAATCCTCAAGATCCGTCACCACGGGCTCCATGGAAATGGAATCTACGCCTTGGTCGGCGATAAAGAGTACGTCTTTGGCAAAATCAAGATTTTTCGCCGTAAACGTGCCGCGCACGTAATAGCTCTTATCCCCGCGAAGAGAGATAAATTTCTTGATTTTTTCCATAACGATATCGAACGTGCCTTTGCCGTTGACCGATTTTCTAATCTCGTCGTGCACTTCCTTTCTGCCGTCAAGCGACAATACGACGTTTTCCATTTCCTCGTTGAAGAAACGAATGGTTTCGTCCGTCAAAAGCAATGCGTTCGTGGTCGTCGTGAACAGGAATTTTTTACCCGTCTTTTCGCCTTGTTCTTTCGCGTAGTACACCGTTTGTTTCAAAACGTCGAGATTCATCAACGGCTCGCCGCCGAAAAAGTCCATTTCCAGCACTTTTCTGTTGCCGCTGTTGGCAATGAGGAAATCGACCGCCGCTTTCGCCGTTTCAAACGACATACTTTCACGCTTGGAATGATACGCGCCCTCGTCGGCAAAACAGTACCGACAGCGCATATTGCAATCGTGGCAAATATGAATACAGAGTGCTTTCACTTCTCTGCTCTTCATGGGATAGGCTTTGATCTCGTCTTTAAAGAGCAAGCCCTGTTCCTTCAAACCCTCTACGTCGGAAAGAATTTCTTTGATTTGCTCGTCCGTGATATAGGTGATATCAACGTCCTGCCCCTCTTCCTTTGCCTTGAGGTAATCCGCCGTCGGCGTGTCGCATTCGTGCAACGAACCGCTGCCTACGTCGTATATGTAATTTTTATCTCGATAACTGAATACGTGTATCAAGGTTGCATAGCCTCCGTAAAAAATCAACCGAGCGACGTAGCGTAAACAACGTCAAAACTCGGTTAAAAACGGCGTACTTTTTCAAATACGCCGTTTTTGCGAATTTTTTCTACTTTTTATGTACCCCATTCAACTGCGTGAACCGCGTTGAACGTTTCAAGAATTATTTGCGTTCGATTTTTTCTTCGCGCGTAATTCTTTCGCAGGACTGGTTGCCTACCGTACAGCTCGTTTTGCAAGCGGACTGACAAGTGCTTCTGCATTCGCCACAGCCCGTCACTTTCTTTTCTGCGGGTTTTGCAATCGTTTTAATCATAAAGCGACCTCCTGTATAATTTCAAAATTTATTGTCTATATTATACTATGCTTTTCGACAAATTGCAAGCGGTTTTTTCTACTTTTTATAAGTTTTCCTTTCCCTATCCACCTTTTTTTGTGAAAGCGGATACGTTTACCGCGTTTTATCTTTTGAGATTGACGGCAAGACTACCCGCAAGCGCACCGATGATAAAGGCGATGACCACCTCTAAAACAACCATCCAAGACAGTGAAAAATCTCCGCCGATTGCCGAAAACGCTAAATAGGAAAGCGCTGTAAATAGCAGCCCAACGCCGCCGCCCTTCATCCAGCCTTTTTCTCCGCGCGTAAACGCCAACGCGCCCAGTACAATCGCTATACCTTTGATCGTTTGCGTCACGGGATAAATCACGGAATCGGGAATACTGGTTGCGCGCAAAATCGCTGCAAATACTACCGCCCCCAAAAAAGAAAAAGCCAAGGCAAGCCCCACGCCCTTCACTACGTCAAACAAGCCGTTTTGATACGTCCTTTCGTTTTGCATAATAAAACACCTCCGCAATATCCTATGCGAAGGCGTTTTCTTTTTAGAAGTATTTTAACAATTATTCTTCGTCCGTCGTTTCCGTTTCAGCCGTTTCTTCAACGCTTTCTTCTACGGTTTCATTGACAGCTTCCGTTGCCGTGTTTTCTTCTTCAAACACTTCTTCCTGCGTAGCGTTTTCTTCCGCGTTTTCCTCTTTCACCTCGGACACGGGTGCTTGATTTTCAGCTACGGCATCCGTTTGATAAATTGCTTGTTTATCAAAACGAATATACGATTTGCCCGTCTTTTCCGAACCCGTTTCCAATACAAACGTATTGTCTTCGTTGCAAACTTCCGCAACAACGCCGCAAATACCGCCAATCGTCTTTACCTTTGTGCCAGGACGGATCGCGTTGAGCATATTCGTCGTTTCTTCCTGTCTTTTCTTCTGCGTGCGTCTATTCAAAATCATAAACACGATGATTACGGCAAACAAAATACCGATCATCAAATAAGAGCCCCAAGGCGTACCTACTTCCGGAGTCGAAGAACTCGAAGTCAATAAATTCCAAAACATAATTTTCTCCTTAACGCGTAGCATTTCCACGCATACATTAATTTTCTATGTCTATATGATACCCATTTTTTACCTTTTTTGCAAGCGTTTTCCTTCTCTTTTTACGATTTTTTTCGATTTCACGCACTTTTCATTTGCTCACCGCTTAATTTTTTGTCGTAAAAAGGAAAATAAAACCGCTAAAAATGCTGTTCAACGCATACCTGCCCCGCGGATTTCACTCCGCAGGGCAGGTTTTTATCTTTATATTCTTATATTATTGTATTGCTTACCATTTCCCTTCGCCGCCGTATTTGCGGTAAAATTCCTGCGTGTATTCCTTAACGTAACCGCCCAAAATAGATTCGCGCAAGCCCTTCATCAATTTATGCAGGAAAGTGATGTTGTGCAAGCTCAAAAGCATTGCACCATACATTTCATTGACGTTGATCATATGACGCAAATATGCTTTCGTGTAATTTTTACAGCAATAGCAATCACATTCCTCGTCAAGCGGCGTAAAGTCTTCTTTGTACTTTCCGTTCCTTACGACAATTCTGCCGCGCGAGGTCATCGCCGTACCGTTACGCGCAATACGGGTCGCGAGTACGCAGTCGAACATATCCACACCGCGGAGCGTTCCTTCGATCAAACAGTCGGGCGAACCTACCCCCATCAAATACCTGGGTACGTCCGTCGGTAACAACGGCTGTAAATAATCAAGCAACTCATACATAATCGGCTTGGGTTCACCAACGGACAAACCGCCGATCGCTATCCCATGCTTGACAAAAGGCAACGTGCGGCGCAAACTCTCTCCGCGCAGGTCTTTGTACATATTCCCCTGCACAATCGGGAACAACGCCTGTTCGGGCTTATCGTGGAATTTATAACAACGCTCCAACCAAGTCGCCGTACGCTTCATCGCTGCTTCCGCTTGCGCGTGATTGTAGCCATATTCGCTGCATTCGTCAAACGCCATAATGATATCCGCGCCGAGGTTTTGTTCCACCTGCATCGCCTTTTCGGGCGTAAAGAAATGCTTACTGCCGTCAATGTTCGAGGAAAATTCCACACCCTCGTCCGTGATTTTGTTCAATTTTCCAAGCGAAAACACCTGAAACCCGCCGCTGTCCGTCAAAATGGGCTTGTCCCAGTTCATAAACTTGTGTAATCCGCCCGCCTTTTTTACTATATCGTCGCCCGGGCGCATGTATAAGTGATAGGTGTTCGCCAAAATAATTTGCGATCCTGCCTCTTTCAAATCACGAG
>SVII01000014.1 GCA_015069605.1 Clostridiales bacterium
AAATACAACCAAAAAAAGAATTAAATACATAATCTTACCACCTTTAATCAATTATAGCACAGTAAATATGACAATATCAGTCAAGTTTGTAAAATTTTTTTGATTTTATAGTTATTTTTATTATAACATATTTACGCAAAAAAAAGCAAGGTCTTCATTATACGCAAAAAAAAGAATTCGGTGTGAATACCGAACTCTTTTTCGTTTTTAGTGCGTTTGAATGTTGCGGATAAGACTACAAAGTCTACCTTCCGAGAAGTGGCGTAAGATTTTGTCGGGGGCTTCCGCAAAGCGATAATACGCCTGTTTTGTGTAGTTATCGGGGTTGCCGTAATACACCACGTAGCGCAAGCCAAAGGCAAACTCTTTCCTGTTAAACAGCCGTTTAAGGGGGCTTGCTAACCTTTTTACCCAATTTACCCACTATTTGGTGGACATATATAGAAAGATACAAAATCCTTAATGTTCAGGGTGACGATTTTTCAAAAATGGGGATTTTCGCCCGAAACACAGTAAGAAACTCTATCGTGTTTCGGGCTACTACTAGTTCCATAGAGAAAAACACTACGAAAAAGCAAAACACACGCCGCTACACCTTAAAAATCAAGGTTAGTGACGTGTGCTGGATTGGTGGAGGTGGTGAGAGTCGAACTCACGTCTTACGCGGCAGCCAAAAAACTTTCTACATACTTAGTTTATCTATTATTTCTTAATTTTTCAACGCGGGTAAACACGCTTTGAAAAACGCAGAAGGTAAGATACTCTTATAAAGACACCTTCCGATCCGTACAAGAGTGTTCCGTCTAAATGACGCCGCGACCCTAACCGACGGATAAATCAGGCGCGACGATTCGTTAAAAAACGAAGTTACGCTGCAAGAGCGTAGTTTGCATTATTATTTGCATTTAAATTTAGGTGGAATGTTTTAACGCAGTCACTCCGTCTGCGGTATGCTTATCTTTTCGCTCACCGGCAATCGAATCCGGTGCACCCCCAAATATGAAATTGTCGCCATTTATGGCTCACGTTATTATTATACACGTCTTTATGGCAAAAGTAAACACATTTCAAGGCGGATTTTTTCTTTTTTATAGGGAATTATCTCCTATTTTTTATGATGGTGCTTGACAAATGTAAAGGGAGTGTGTTACAATATCCACAACGAGGATTCGGGGGCGGCGTACAGCGCGTTTGCCGCTTAAAGGCGAATATTAAATGGAAACATAGGAGATTATGAGCATGGAAAAACCTGCGTACAGACTTTGTTATTTGAAGACAAAAACGATTAAGAAAACGAACAAATATCAGTATATTGAAGATTTTAAAAGACTTGGGTTTGGTCTTTTTTGTCATTTTGGGTTATACAGCGTAGTAGGAAAAGGTGAATGGTATTTGGACGGAGTGAGATTTGAAGGGCAGGACGAATACAATGCGTTGATGGAAAAATTTGAAATTGCGGAAGACTGGGCGAAGGAATTGGTGGCTACAGCGAAAGCGGCGGGTTGTAAATATATCACATTGACTACCCGTCATCATGATGGTTTTTCCTTATTCGATACCTGCGGTTTGAATACGTTCGACGCGCCCCATTCCGCTTGCGGCAGGGATTTGGTGCGTGAATTTGTGGATGAATGCAATAAGGAAGGAATTGTGCCTTTCTTCTATCATACCTTGCTTGATTGGTGGAAACCCGAATTTAAGGAAGATTTCCCTGCATATATCGATTATTTAGTGGACAGTGTAGAGGTTCTTTGTAAAAATTACGGTAAAATCGGTGGTTTGTGGTTTGATGGTATGTGGGCGAAACCCGAAGAAAATTGGCAGGAAGATCGTTTGTATGCAACCATTCGTAAATATCAACCTGAGGCTATGATCATTAATAACACAGGATTGAATGCGCTTGGAAAAACGGGACATCCCGAAATCGACAGCGTTACGTTTGAAAGAGGTGCGCCCACGAAAGTCAATTCCGATAATAAACCTATTGCAGGGGAAGTTTGTCAAGGCATTACCGATCATTGGGGGTATGCTGAGGACGATATTTGCGTGAAACCCGTTGCGGAACTTGTGGAATTGTTGGTGGATTGCCGCAAATATCAACACAATCTTTTGCTTAACGTTGGGCCTATGGCGGATGGTAAATTGACGGAGATTGAAAGCGGAACGCTCAAATATATGGGCAAATGGGTTGCGAGAAATGAAGCGGTGGTATATAATTGCGTGCCTGCGGATATTCAAGCGGAAAATGCGGATATCGTAACAGACGGAAAATATTACTATGCGTTGATTAAAAAAGTACCTATGAGCGCGAATGCGCACGTAGCACGCGTAGAAGACAATTTACGCGTTACACTGAAAACGGACAAAAGAATTGTCAGTGCGGTTTGGTTGGATAACAATGCCCCCGTTTCGGCTTTTGATGAATGCGGCTTCTATGCTGAGCCGTTTATGTATGGAACGAGCCTTGGTGTCCGCGTTGCAAAGTTAGAATTAGAATAAGAAAAATTGCCCGATTTTTAAAAAAGGATAGGGCAGGTATGCGATGAATAAAAAATTCCCCCGAACACGTGATGGTGCTTGGGGGATAATTTTTTTTGCTAATTTTTTCGGTAATCTTTTGGAGAAAGTCGTTTAAACGTTTTAAAGGTTTTGATAAAATAACTCAAATCATTAAATCCGCAATCGAAAGCGATTTGCGTAATTGGATCATCCGATCCAAGCAGTTTTCTCGCCGCGCGCTCGATGCGGTAGGTCATCAAATAATGAGTGGGTGTCGTACCCGTCATATTTTTAAAAAAACGACAAAAATATTTCGGGGAAAATCCCGCCACGGCAGCCATATCTTCCAAAGTGATGTCCGAAGCGAAATTATCGCGGATAAATTTCAATACCAACTTCAATTTAATCACTTTTTTTTCGTCGCTGGAAGGCAACGCTTTCATGTGTGAAGAATACAGTTTCTTTCTTTGAATTTCGCCTAAAAGCTCGTGCAATCTTCCGATAGTTTTAAAAAAGTATCCTTCTGCGCTTTCGCCAAGTTCCTCAAAAATATCGTTTACAATCACTTTGATTTTTTCGTTGTTGGGGAGTTCCGTCAATACGTAATGACGAGAGAGAATATCCTCAATAAACCGATCGCAAGCGCGATTGTTCGTTTTTAAAAATGCGAGGTTGAAAACCAAACATTCGTATCGGCAATTTTGGGGCGTAGCGCCATGTACCGTTTCGCTGTTGACAAACGCCACGTCGCCTGCGGTCAAAAGATAAGAACGGTTGTCCAAAGTCAGGGAAAGCTCGCCTTGTAAAACGCGAATAATCTCCAAGGATGAATGCCAATGGAATGCCATTTCATATTTTGGATGCGCCTCGTTTACTTTGTATAATCCGAACGGAAAATCGTCCGTTCCATGCTGTTTTAATTCATTGAGTATCATATAACCTCAAAAAAGTGAAAATAATTATATTTTTTAATATTATAACACAAGTTTTTACATAAAATCAAGTATATAATTATAGTTGCATAGATAAAAAATCAGGAGGCAATAAAAATGGCAAAATCTAGATATATTGGGGATTATCCCGTAATCGGTATTCGTCCTATCGTGGACGGCAGACGCGGACCTATGCAACTTCGTGAGAGCTTGGAAGATCAAGTAATGGCGATGGCAAACGCGGCGAAAAAATTGTTTGAAGAAAATCTTTTCTATTCCAACGGCGAACCTGTAAAGGTTGTTATGGCGGACACGTCGATCGGTCGTGTACCCGAAGCGGCGGCTTGCGCGGCAAAATTTAAAAAAGAAGGGGTGGACATCACTTTGTCCGTTACGCCTTGTTGGTGTTATGGCAGCGAAACGATGGATATGGATCCCACGACGATTAAGGCAGTTTGGGGCTTTAACGGTACGGAAAGACCTGGTGCGGTTTATCTTGCGGCAGTTTTGGCAGGCCATGCGCAAAAAGGTTTGCCTGCATTCGGTATCTACGGTCACGAAGTGCAAGATCGCGATATGGTGACGACGATTCCCGAAGACGTAAAAGAAAAATTGTTGCGTTTCGGTCGCGCAGCGGTAGCGGTGGCTACGATGCGTGGTAAATCCTATTTGCAGATTGGTTCGCAATGTATGGGTATCGCAGGTTCGATTATTGATCAGGATTTCATGGAATCCTATCTTGGTATGCGTGTAGAATCCGTGGACGAAGTGGAAATTCTTCGCCGTATGGAAGAAGGCATTTATAACGAAGAAGAATATCAAAAAGCACTTGCTTGGACGAAAGAACATTGCAAGATGGGCAGAGATGATAACCCCGAAGAAGTGGAATTCTTGGGCGAAAAACGTCGTATCAAATTCACGGACGAAGAAAAGCAGAAACAGTGGGAATTCACGGTAAAAATGTACTGCATCATCAAAGACCTTATGGCAGGCAACAAGAATTTGCCCAAGGGATTTGAAGAAGAAATGGTTGGTCACAACGCGATTGCAGGCGGTTTCCAAGGCCAAAGACAATGGACAGACCATTGGCCCAACTGCGATTATCCCGAAGCATTGCTCAGCTCCACGTTTGATTACGAAGGCGCGAGAGAACCCTATACGCTTGCAACCGAAAACGACGTTTTAAATGGTTTGGGTATGCTCTTCATGAGATTATTGACGCATCGTGCGCAGATCTTCGCGGACGTAAGAACGTATTGGTCGGGCGAAGCTACTGAACGCGTTACGGGTTATAAATTGGAAGGCAAAGCGAAAGAATCCAATGGTATTATCCACTTGTTGAACTCGGGCGCGGCTTGTTTGGATGCTTGCGGTGAATGTAAGGATGAAAACGGCAACGCGATTATGAAGAAGTGGTGGGAAGTTACCGAAGAAGACATCAAGAAGATGACGGACGCAACCGTATGGTGCGAAGCGGGCTTTGACAACTTCCGTGGCGGCGGTTTCTCCAGCCATTACACGACGAAAGCGGAAATGCCTTGCACAATGATTAGATTGAATCTTGTAAAAGGCTTGGGTCCCGTTCTTCAAATCGCAGAAGGTTGGACGGTAAATCTTCCCGACGAAGTTTCCGATACGCTTATGGAAAGAACCAACCCTACGTGGCCTTGCACTTGGTTTGCTCCTCGTTGCGACGGCAAGGAAGGCAGTCCTTTCAAGACCGCATACGAAGTAATGCAAAACTGGGGCGCAAACCACGGCGCAATTTCCTACGGCCATATCGGTGCGGATTTGATTACGATGTGTTCGATGCTCCGTATTCCCGTTTGTATGCATAACGTACCCGAAGATCAAATTTATCGTCCCGCTTGCTGGAATGCATTTGGTATGGATAAAGAAGGTCAGGATTACAGAGCTTGTCAGGCTTACGGCCCTATGTATAAAAATCTCGGCAAATAATTCGAGTAAATACTATGATAAAAAGAGCAGACCTGTGCGGTCTGCTCTTATTGTTTTATAGGATAACGTCAATGTTCGGGGCGATATTCAAAACAAGGGATGGGTTTCAATTTAAACTCGTTCATCACGTGTAAACGGTCGATTTTTGCTTTCTTTTCTTCGTCCGCGCATACACCCGTGCGAATGTATTCGTCCAGCATAGCGTAGGTGAATCCAAGATTGTCTTCGTCCGTTCTATCCGTCAAGCCGTCCGAAGGGACTTTTTCCACAAGGAATGTAGGTAAGTTTAAATATTTCCCAATGGCTTTCACTTCCTGTACAGTTAATTTCCCAAGCGGAGAAAAATCCCCAGCAGCATCACCATAACGCGTGGAATATCCCACCCAATCTTCCGAAAGATTGCAGGTGTTTGCCACTCGTCCATTCATGGATTGCGATAAGGCGTACAGTGTGGACATACGGATACGAGGCGGCAAATTTACCTTTGTTTGGCGGCTGATTTCCACGCCGCTTTCTTGTAAACTTTCCAAGACACCGTTCACGGCTTTTTGAATGTTGCAAACGTAATAGGGGATACCCAGGTGTGCGACGAGTGCCTTAGAACAGTCAATATCCGCTTGTTCGCCGTTGGGCATCAACACACCGATGACACGGTCTTTTCCGAGAGCCTCTACGCAAAGCGCGGCAACGATACTCGAATCCTTTCCACCTGAAATACCGATGACGGCATTACAGTCTTTTCCATTGACTTCAAACCAATCGCGGATCCATTGAATTGCCTCGCGTGTTGTCTTTTCTGCGTTAAACATAGTTTTCTCCTTATGAGCTTAAACGTTAAACAGTAAGTCGCCATAGGTAGGCATGGGCCAGTATTCTGCGTCCACAATCATTTCCAGGGCGTCGATTGCCTCACGGATTTCTTGCATTTTGACTAAGATTTTATCTTTGCAGAAGACGGACAATTTTTTGACGTCTTTATTTTTGGTGAATTTGTCCAAAGCCGCTTCCAAATCTTTCACGCCTGAATACGCAGCGGCGCAAAGATTGGAGATTTGCGTTAAGGTTTCCGTTTCATACGAACAATCCAACGCGTTAGATACCGATTTTTTAGAAAGAATGGTATTTGCAAGCGTTTGACTGTACGCGCTGATGGCAGGCAGTACGTCTTTTTTCGCTATATCCACCAGAGTTCTACCTTCAATATGGATCAATTTACAATAATTATCCAACAAAATTTCCAAACGGGAGTGCATTTCCTTTTCGGTGTACACTTTATGCTCGGTAAAAAGACGAACGTTCTTGTCCGCGACGAACTGCGGCAGAGCATCAGGGGTCGTTTTCAAGTTCAACAATCCGCGTTTTTTCGCTTCCTCCAACCATTTATCATCATATCCGTTGCCGTTAAAAATGATGCGTTTGTGCTTGGTAATCGTTCGTTTGATGAGATCGTGTAATGCCGTTTCGAAACTGTCGGCCTTTTCTAATTCATCCGCAAATTGTTTCAAAGATTCCGCCACCGCAGTGTTCAGCATCGTGTTCGGGCCGGAAACGGACGCAGACGAGCCGAGCATACGGAACTCAAATTTGTTGCCTGTGAACGCGAAGGGAGAAGTACGGTTTCTATCCGTAGTATCCTTGGGGAATTTAGGCATAGTATGTACGCCGACACGCATCAATTCTTTTTCTTTTGCGCCGTAAGGCTGGTCTTTTTCAATACATTCAAGGATTTCCGTCAACTCGTCACCGAGGAAGATGGACACGACGGCAGGGGGGGCTTCATTTGCGCCCAGTCTATGATCGTTACCCGCCGTAGCCACGGAAATACGAAGAAGATCTTGGTATTCGTCCACCGCTTTCAAAACGGCGCAAAGGAATAACAAAAATTGCGCGTTTTCCGCAGGAGTGTCACCAGGTTCTAAAAGGTTAACGCCCGTATTCGTCGAAATGGACCAGTTGTTGTGTTTGCCGCTGCCGTTGACTCCTGCAAAGGGCTTTTCGTGTAACAGACAAACCATGTCGTGTTTCTTGGCTACCTTTTGCATAATTTCCATTGTCAGCTGGTTGTGGTCAGCGGCGATATTCGTCGTAGCGTAAATGGGCGCGAGTTCGTGTTGCGAAGGGGCGGCTTCATTATGTTCGGTCTTGGCGAGCACGCCCAGTTTCCACAATTCCTCGTCCAAATCTTTCATGAATGCTTGTACACGGGGCTTGATGACACCGTAATAATGCCCTTCCAAATCCTGGCCTTTAGGCGGTTTTGCGCCGAGCAGAGTGCGACCTGTGTACATCAAATCTTTTCTTTGTATGAAAAGTTCTTTATCCACAAGGAAATATTCTTGTTCAGGCCCAACCGTCGTTTTGACGGAAGTAGCGTCCTCGTTTCCAAACAGTTTTAAAATGCGCAGAGTTTGGCGATTAATCGCCTCCATCGAACGCAAAAGAGGGGTTTTCTTATCCAACGCTTCGCCGCCGTAGGAACAAAACGCGGTGGGGATACAAAGCACGTTGTCTTTGATGAATGCGTAGGAAGTCGCGTCCCAAGCGGTGTAACCTCTCGCTTCAAACGTAGCGCGAAGTCCGCCCGAGGGGAAAGAAGATGCGTCCGTTTCACCACGAATAAGTTCTTTACCCGAAAATTCCATAATGACTCTGCCGCCCTCGTCGGGGGAGATAAAACTGTCGTGTTTTTCCGCCGTGATCCCTGTCATGGGTTGGAACCAATGGGTGTAATGGGTCGCGCCGAGCGAGATCGCCCAATCTTTCATGGCGGAGGCAACGGCGTTCGCGACGGATAAATTTAAACTTCTACCGTCTTTGATGGTACGTTTTAAGGTGTTATAGGTTTCTTCGGACAATCTTTCTTGCATCACTTTGTCGTCAAAGACCATACAACCGAAATAATCGGACACGAGTTTCATAAAACATATCTCCTTTCGCGTTAAAATGCGAGTTTTCCTGCGTAAAAAGCAAAAAGGACAAAGGACAACGGGTTCTCACCGCGTGGCGCCTTTGCCATTGACAATTTCATTATACCGATTTTAGCTTTCTTTGTCAAACGTTTCAACGAAAAAAATCAGATAAAACATATAAAAAGCAAAAAGAAGCCCCTTTAGGGGCTGTCTTGCTTCTCGGGTAGGAATTGCCAGTAGCGTGCGGGCATATAACCGCGCATTTGTTTCAATCGTTCCCGCGAGGGAATATTGACGGCTTTATAATATCGTTTCCATAATGCTTGCCAACCTTCTTCGTTGGCGGAAATTAGTACGTTTGCAGTACCCAGGGGTGCGACGAACGTGTTTTTTCCGTCGTAAATAGCCGCTTTTTTACGGCGGACGTCGTGTAAAACAAAAGGGTATTCGGGTAATCGAGCTTTGAAATGGGGGACAAGCAAATCGCAAATATCATTATCGGGTGAAAAAGGAGCATACAACGCACCGCTCTCCGTTTCCATAAATCGAATAAATCCATGAAATCTATGGATTTCAAAACCGACTTTTTTCATATATTCCACCGCACGAAAAATGTCGGGGTTTGCAAATTGCTTTCCCACGGGGCGTTTTTGCCTTGCAAGATGCCGAAAATACAAAAAGGCCACTTGCTCATGATCTTCTTGACCGCATCGTAGCAGTGTATCCAAATCATACAACGCGTGGGGATCGAAAATTTGTAACCGTTCGGAGGCTTTCTTTGCTTTTTTGGTATCCGTTTGGATAAAGATAGAGGATTGTTCTAAAGAAAGCTGTATATCTTTTGAGGTAAGGATTGCGCTTTCGTCTGTGTATGCAGCGATGAAAGCGGTTAAAAATCCTTCCGTTGTGCCGTCGAAGAAATAAATCACCACAATCTCCTTTTTAGCGTTCAACGCATACCTGCCTAGGGGGTTTTGTTTACATTTGCCCCGTCAATGCAATCATGGCGTTTTGCGGCGTGGACAACATAGAAAATAAATTTAGCTGTTCTACGCTGTCGTGTTCTTCTGCTGCGGACAACAATCCTCTTACGGCCGTTTCGTTTTTTGCGCCGAAAAATTTTCCGTTACAAGTGATGAAATGTTTTGCTCGTTTTAAGGCAACGCGCATTTTCGTCAAATCTTCAAAGGACAATTTTGTATATTTTCTTGCTTCCATGATCTTGTAAGCATTTTTTGCTCCGATTCCTGGCACGCGCAACAACACTTCCAGAGGCGCGCGGTTGATCTCCACGGGAAAAAGATGCATATTTTTTAGCGCCCAAGCGCATTTAGGGTCAAATTCCATGGATAAATTTTCGCCTTCCGACAGCAGTTCTTCCACTGAAAATCCGTAAAAGCGTAACAGCCAATCCGCTTGATATAATCGATGTTCTCGAAGTTGCCCTGTGGGGGTATCAGGCAACAACGAATCTCGCACCACGGGTACGTAGGATGAATAATACACTCGTTTCAACCCCGTAACGCGATACAGTGATTGCGTCAGCCGTAAAATTTGTCCGTCCGCCTCAGGCGACGCACCGATAATCATTTGTGTCGTTTGTCCCGCAGGCAAAAAATAACCTTTTTCCTGACCTTTTCGTTTTTCTTCGCGAAATTGTAAACTTTGCGCAGTCAACGCTTTCATAGGAGTCAACAAACTCTCCTTGCTCTTTTGCGGCGCAAGCAATTTTAAGCTTTTTTCGGACGGTAGTTCAATATTATAACTCATTCTATCCGCGTAACGAGCCGCTTTGTGCATCAAAAGGGGATCGGCTTTTGGAATACCTTTTAAATGTATGTAACCATGGAAATTGTATTCTACTCGAAGTTTTTTGACGACCAACAACAATCGTTCCATCGTATAGTCAGGATTTTTACAAACGGCGGAAGAAAGGAACAATCCTTCTATGTAATTACGCTTGTAAAAATCAATCGTCAATTCGCAAATCTCGTCAGGCGTAGCGGTGGCGCGCGGCACGTCCGCATCCAAGCGGTTGGGACAGTATTTGCAATTATAAATACAATCGTTACTAAGTAAAATTTTCAACAGAGAAACACATCGTCCGTCGGGCGTGAAAGAATGGCAGCACCCCGCAACGTATCCGTTGCCCATACCGCCCATATTTTTTCGTCCGCTTCCCGACGACGAACACGAAACGTCATATTTCGCGCTTTCCGTTAAAATTTTTAATTTCTCTTCGTTGATCATATGTTCATTATACAATATTTGTTTTTAAAAGTCAAACATTTGTTCGTGTTTTATATAAAAAAATTTACCGACGGAATCCCGTCGGTAAAAGGGTATTTTTTCGGGGTAACACCTACCCATGTCCGTGTTTAATTACAAAATGTCGTCATTATTTTGCCGTTTTTCCATTTTTTTCCAGCTATAAAAGCCATACAAATCGTTGCAAAGGAAAGCGATAAAATAAAGAACCATGGGTAGATAGGAAACACTTTCCAAGCTGGCGAATAGCCAAAGTCCGATCAGTACGAGATCGTTGGCGGCGTATGCTACGGCGTAATAGGGACTGCGTAAAAACACGAGCGCGGAGGCGAAAAAGCTAGTGGCGACGGAAATGGTGCTCAAAATCAAATTTTCCGTGTTGAAATATTTTAAAATCATATAAAAGAGCGCGGTGGCAATCATAGAAAACAAAAGGGTGAAGCCCCACGTTTTTTTCGACGGTTTGGCGATTTGTACTTCTGACTTTCCTGCTTTAGAGGGGTGTTTCAACCAACTGATACAAGCAAATACAGCGGCGGGCGCGCTCATAAAAAGGTAGGTGATCATTTCGCCATAGTAACGAAACCGAAGAGAAATGATTGCGTATAAAATACTGAAAATAATCAAAATGAATTGTCCGATTACGTTGCCTTTGGCGAGAAAAATCAATGCTGTAACCCCTACCAGGGATGCGATCAACGTCAATGGGTAGAATTCTCCGCCAAGGAAAAAGGAGAGGGTAATCAAAAGGACGGATACCGACCAAAGCGACCACTCAAACGCCGAAAAATAACAAAGGAGTTTCTTTATTTTAGCCAACACTACTTATCACCTCGCAAAACGAAATTAAAATGCTGTATTCGGAAAAAGTAAAAAGAAAAAGCCTTCCCATTGCGAACCTTCAAAGACCTAACGGCACGCAACGCGAATGCTTGAAAAACGCAAATTCGCAACTACCCGGTGGCAGTATTATAATTTTTGTTGGAGTACAGTATACTATATTTTCTATATTTCGTCAAGAAAAAATGTGAAAAAGATAACGAAAAATAAAAGGTTGAAACTCTTGATATCAAAATCTACATATAAATTGTCAAAAATTTTTTTCAAACGCTTGCCAAAAAATCAAAAATTATATATAATTATACTAGCGGAGAATTTGGACGCAATAACAAAAAATATAAAACAAGAGAAAAAATTTGGAGGAAAAGACAAATGCTTCAAGCAATTTTATTCCTGCTTGCAGGTAGTGGCGTATTCATTGCCGGTATGAATATGTTGTCCGAAGGCTTGGAAAAGAGCGCGGGCGGCGGCATGAAAAAACTACTTGGGAAGATAAGCAACAACCGTTTTGCAGGCGTTGGCGTTGGTGCGGGAGTTACGGCGATTATTCAAAGTTCCGCCGCAACCACCGTTATGGCAATCGGTTTTGTAAACGCAGGAATTATGACCCTCGCGCAAGCAACAGCGATTATTATGGGCGCGAATATCGGTACGACGATCACGGGTGTTTTGGTGTCTTTGAAATCGCTTGGCATCTCGTTGTTTGCATCGACGCTTGCTTTTATCGGCGTTATGATGACGTTCTTTAAATCGGAAAAGGTGAAACAAATCGGCGGTATTTTATGCGGTTTCGGTTTGATTTTCGTGGGCTTGGACGTTATGGGTTCGGCATTTGATAATTATCCTATTATCAATGAATTTTTCACAAATCTTTTTCTAAAAATCAGTTTTCCTTTGTTGTTAATCCTTTGCGGTATGTTATTTACGGCGCTTATTCAAAGTTCGTCGGCGGCAACAGGTATCTTTATTACGATGGTCGGTTCAGGAGCGTTGCAGCTTGACGCCGCGTTATTCTTGGTGCTTGGATCGAATATCGGTACGTGTATCACGGCAATTCTCGCGTCTATGGGCGCAGGGGTTAATGCAAAGCGTACTGCGTTGATCCACTTGACGTTTAACGTTTTAGGTACGGTGTTGTTTGCGGCGCTGATTTGGATTTTTAAAGATTTTGCTGTTTCCTTTTTGCAAGGTTTTATGCCAGGAAATCCGCAAATGCAGCTTGCTTGGTTCCACGTAATCTTCAACATAACGACGACGTTGGTGTTGTTGCCGTTCATCAAGCAGTTGGTGAAATTTGCTACGTTTATGATTAAGGATAAGAAAACGTCGGACAGCGAACATAGACAACTCAAATTTGTGGACGAACGACTTCTCAAAACGCCTGCCGTTGCTTTGATGCAGGTGAAGAAAGAAGTGGAATATATGGCAAAAGTGGCGCAGGAGAATATCGCGGCTTCGTTTGATGCAATGAACGGAAATGCGGAAGAATATGGCGAAAGAATAGCGGAAAACGAACGTATCATTGACTTTACGAACAATGCGTTGACGAAATATCTTATCCAACTGTCTGCTTTGGTAGAAGCGTCTGACGAAAAGAAGATTGGTTCGTATTTCCACGTATTAAACGACTTGGAACGTATCGGTGACCACGCGGAAAACTTCTATGAAATTGGTTTACAAATGCAACAAAAAGGCTTGGCGTTCTCTGAAAACGCTACGCATGAATTGCAAGCAATGAAAGATAAAGTATTGCGTATGTTTGAAATGGCGGAAGAAATTTTTGATGATAAGGATTCCAGCCAATTAAGAGAACTTACCAAGCTTGAAAATGAAGTGGATGAAATGAAACGTACGCTGTCGGCAAGCCATTATCTTCGTCTTGCGGACGGTAACTGTAAAGTGGAACTCAGTCCCTATTTCACTTCCACGGTGGCGGGGTTGGAACGTGTAGCCGATCACCTTATCAACGTTGGTTACAGTATCGTTGATCCCACGGGTTCGCAAAGCGAAGCGAAAAAAGCGGAACCCGAACTTGCATAATCGCATAAAAAATAAAGAACTTCGTCGAAACGGTTTTTCCGTTTTTGGGAAGGGATTGTGCGATATTGAAAGAAGTAAGGGAAATCTTAAAAAAGAATTTTTAAGAATTTTCATAAAGCGGAGTGAAAACGCTTGCTTTTTTTGAAAAAATACAGTAATATAAATAGGCGCTTTTATGAAGGTGCCTATTTTATGCAGAGATGTCTGAGTGGTTTAAGGAGCACGATTGGAAATCGTGTGACTGGGAAGACTGGTCCGGAGGTTCGAATCCTCTTCTCTGCGCCAACGAAAAACACACCCTTTGTGGGTGTGTTTTTCGTTGAGACGCAGGGAAGAGCTTGAAGGGAGACTCAGTATTCGCGGAGGGTACGAGGAGTGTTTACGCTATAGATAACGTTAAAAGTTATTACATAGTTTTTTTTGTTTGATAATATTGCAATTCTAGTAAAAATATGATATAGTATTATATATAAATTGCAAGGGAGATAATGCCGTGATTATAAAATTTAAAGAAATTATCATAGAGATTGTAGAAGGCAAAGCGTTGTTAAAGCAGTGTGGAAATTTGCGCACAGATAGGGGACAAGTGTGCGTTGAGGTGCAAATCGCAAGTCAAGACAAGCCTTCTCATATGGGTATAAAAATGGCAAATTCTTCGGAAGGTTGTCGATTGCAATACCTTTCGCATACGCAAACGGACGATACACTGATTTTAAAACAGCGTTCGGAGTTGATAGAAACGACTACGGTCTTTACATTTTACGAAGATTGCAATGCAATCCGCGTCTATACTGAAGTGGAAAATATCTCCCGAGAACCCATTACGATAGAAGAAGTATCCTCTTTTGTTTGTAACGGTATCGGACAAAAGGGAATTGACAGCGCAAGCGACTTGTATTTTACACGCTTTATTCAAAGCCATCATGGCGAATGTCAGCCTGAAACATATTCATTCCCAGGATTAGGATTGTATCGTGCAAATATAGAAAGTCAAAAACGAATTGCTTTTGCCAACATAGGCAGTTGGTCTACCAAGGAAGAATTACCGCAAGGGATTATTGAAGATAAAGCGCGTGGCGAGATGACCATGTTCCAGATTGAAAGTAACAATTCTTGGTATTATGAAATTGCCGATCGGATGGGAGAATATTATTTATATTTAGGCGGTGCAAATACTTCCTTTGGCGGTTGGTGTAAAACGCTGAAAAATGGGGAACGTTACCGCACACCGTACGTGGCGTTGGCGTTTGGTAAAAATACCAACGAAGTGATTGGTGAAATGACAAAATATCGCCGCCATATTGCAGGAAAATGCGCGGTGGACGCATACCTGCCTGCCATTTTCAACGAATATATGCACTTGTCGTGGGATAGTCCATCCGAAGAACAAACGAGAAAAATTGCTCCTATTATTGCAAAAACAGGCGTGGAATATTACGTTATTGATTGCGGTTGGCATGACGAGGAAGACGGCAATATTATTTATCCGTTTGTGGGCAAATGGAAAGAAAGCAACAAGCGTTTTCCTTGCGGAGTGAAAGCGACTACCGATTATATTCGTTCGCTTGGCATGAAAGCGGGGCTTTGGATAGAGCCTGAAATTATCGGAAAACACTGCACGGAGATGCTTTCGTATTATGATGACGATTGTTTTTTGCAACGCCATGGCAAAAAGATTTGCGTAAACGGCAGATATTTTTTGGATTTTCGTGCAAAAAAAGTCGTTGATTATATGAGTGAAGCCGTTCGTAAAATGGTGGAAGAATACGGCGCAGAATACATAAAATTCGATTATAACCAAGATTGCGGTGTGGGTACGGATTATTGTGCGGATGCGGCAGGCGAAGGACTGGAACAAGCAGCAAACGCATACCTGGTATGGGTGGACGCTATGAGAAACCGCTTTCCAAACGTATTGTTTGAAACCTGCTCGTCGGGTGGAATGCGTATGGATTATCAAACGCTTTCGCATTTTTCTATCGTGTCTACGTCCGATCAGGTCAGTCATCTCAAATATCCATATATAGCGGGCAACATTTTATCGGCGGTCTTGCCTGAACAAGCGGCGGTATGGAGTTATCCCATTGACGCAGGCGAAATCGGTTTGCCGTTGCCTTATGATCAAAAGTGGGTAGCGGAGAATATTTCAAAAGAGCGTGTAGCTTTGAACATGATTAACAGCTTTTTGGGGCGTATGCACCTTGCTAGCCATATCGAACTTTTAAACGAAGACCAGTTCGCGCTTGTGAAAGAAGGCGTGCGCTATTATAAAAGTATTGCAGAAGCGAAAAAGACAGCTGTGCCCTATTTCCCGAATGGATTTACACATTTTGGTGAGAAGAACGTTGTTTCGGGGTTTATATCGGGGGATATGATGTATCTTGCCGTGTGGTGTTTGCAAGGGGATAAGCGAGTGACGGTGGCTTTGGATAGAGAAATTGAAAACGTCACGTTGGCGTATCCAAGTACGTCAAATGCCACCTATCAAATAGATGCAGGAAAGCTGATTGTGGATTTTGCGTGTGAGGGTTGCGCTGCATTTTTTGAAATGAAACAGAAGAAATAAGGGGGATTAAGGCAGCAAAAGAGAGAATTGCAGCAAGGATGAATACATAAATATAATCAAAAAACACACCAAGAGAATGAAAGAGGTGTGTTTTTTGTTTGCTATTTACTTTTTCCAAATGACGGGGGTGACGCCGTCTTCCGCATAATGCCAATAATTATCGTCATATGCCGTGCCGTCTTCATTTAAAGGCGGTTCATTTTCACTGTAATAATAAATAGGAAAGAACTCCTGCAAACTACTTCCGCCTTGACCTATTGCACCACAGGAAAACGTAGTATCCGTAAACGCGCCTGCTTCTTTCAGCGCGTTTCCGCTTGTTCTTGTAAACGTCGTTTACGATCGATAAACTGCCAAGGTAAATAGGCGAGATAGAACAACGCAGTGATTGCGACTGCCATAATAGTTAAGCGCAGGAGATAATTTTTCGGGAGAATATCCAAAATGCTTGCAGCTTCCGCTGTTTTGGCAAGGAATAAATAATTAGCGCCTTCAAACATACTGTTGGTAAGGATTGCCACCGCTGCCAACACGATTAGGAAACATCCTGATTTGAGCATAGATTTCCACGTAGGGCGCATTTTATGTACAAAAATCATATAGAAAACAGCGAAATATCCCAACAAATGCTCTAACCAAAACTGATAATAACGAAATCTCGTTGGCCCTGTTGTGGTAATTACGGCAGGGGTGATCAATGCAAAAATCGTGCCTGAAAACACCCAAAAATAGGTGACGTCAAACAGCGTTTTATTTTTGGTTGTCAACAAAAATCCACTGAAAATGATAGCCCAGCCACAAATAGAGATGGGTAAATGATCAACGGGGTTTGCTCCAAGTGAAGGGACTCCCACTAAACGCCAAAAATACGACATTTCATTGATGATACATGCAAACGCAAGCCCTAAACGGATTTTGTCCTCGTGTTTGTATGCGGCGAGTTGGGTTCTAAATTTATATATTAGAAAAATAATAATGCCTGCAATGGTTAAAGGCAAAAAGTGCGCGAGTGTGAAATATTCAAATTCGCCTGATTCACCTTGTCCAAAGAAATAAGAAAAAAACTCTTTCATAATATATATCCATAATATTATATTATTGTTTACTGCGGGTTATAACAGTTGCAAGCTGTACCGCTGGGTAAAAATCCTGTATCCGAACATTTTTTACAGGTAAACTGTGGCAAAAGCTGCGTTTCGTCAATACCCATTCCCGTTAAAATTTGTTTTCTCTCGGCAAGTAGGTTGCGCTTTTGTTCCTTTAAAGCAGGTAAGTTGGTTTGCTCAAAAACTTCTGCTTTGGCAAGAGCAAGTTCCATTTTAGAAAGCTCAGCGGCGATTTCTTTAAATCTTGCGTTTGCATTGGCTTTTGCTAAGAATTTCTCGGCACGCGTCTGCGCTTTTTCACGAAGCAAAGCGTAATATCTTTCCCGATCGGCTTTTGCGTTAACATCCACAATCGTAGGGTTGACATACCCTTTATTCGTGGTGGAAGAATTGCCTGAAAATGCCGTTGAACTCGACCCATGTGTGGGGATATCCGTTATATTAAACACTTCGGCTTGCTTCCAATCGGACAAGATTTTATTGATATAGGGGATAGGATTTGCACTGGTTGCGCTGCGTTTTGCCGCTTCCAAAATCATCTCGTCGTTGAACTTCCAATCCCGCCACGTTTGGATTAAAGCAAGGTTCGCTGTATTTTTACGGATCGAACCGCAATATTCTTGGATTTTAGTAAACAATTTCAAATCGTCATTTTTCGCTTTGAGGTATGCTTTCACGCCTTCTTTGGAAACAATCCCATCCGCGAACAGCTTTTGCACCAGCTCGTTCATGGAATCAAAATCTCCGCGTGAAGTTTTCAAACAGAACAACGCCACGTCTAAAAGCGACGTTTCCTCAAACCCATAATCGCACCAACGCTCCACGTATTCGTCGATATAGGGGGCAGGATTGGGAACTTTAACGCCCAATTTTCTGCCGATACGGAAAGTGAGGTTGGCAAGATTTTCTCTCGCCGTCAAGTACCCATCGATTTCTTTTGCGTCCGTTTTTCCCTTTTCAAAAAGATCCTGCAGGGTAAGGTCGAGCGAGGTCATGCTGCCACGTTTTAATTTTTTCGCAGCGGCAATTACACCATCCTTGGCAATTCCAAACGTTTCCGTCCATTTCTTATACAAAGCGTAATCCGTTTCATCAGGAGTGTGTTGCGTAGAGGACAATGCCGTGAAAATCGCAAGCAAATCCCCCTCATGCGCGTTGTAATTAGACAATTCCTTTTCCACTTGTTCGTAAGTCGAAAGTCCGTTTCGTAACAATTTTTTCGCTTTATTGAAAATATACGAAGGGGAAACGGCTTCGCCTTGTTTATTCAAACAATATTCAACGATTAGCAAAAACGCCTGTGGTTGTAAATTGTTTTCTTCTAAAAACCGCATATACTTAACATAATCGCCCGCGGAAACAAATTTCCCAACGCGTTGTAATTTACGTTGCAATTCCTTATTGAAATCAGCATACTGTTCATAACGGATTCTTTTAGGTTTGCCGACCGCCGCTTTTACGGGTAAATATTCCACAGTAAACGGGTCTTTGGAAAGAATTTGTACAAGATCGTAATCTTCCCAAAACGCAAACGCTTCGACAATCTTTTCTTCGGTTGTTTTTAGTACTTCCGCCATCGAACGAATACCGAATTCCGTTTCCGTATTTTTGCATAAGTACAAACCGTAAAGATATACCTTTACGGCAAACCCGTCCGCTTCCGGCAGGTATTTCGTAATGAACTTGTTTTCAATGAGGGTGTAGGTGTTATCTGTGTCCTTGGAAAATGAACAAAACGCCATATATATACTCCCTTGTTTTATTGTTGCGAAATGCGTATCTTCGTCGCAATCCGTCGTTACGCTGTGTTTTCCTTGGTCACGTACGTCTATGTACGCTCCCGTCGGAAAGCCTCGCGCGCCTTGGCTTGCTTGAATTTCCGCATTTTAACGTAAGTCGATTGTCGCGAAATGCGTATCTTCGTCGCACTCCGTCGTTGCGCTGTGTTTTCCTTGGTCACGTACGTCTATGTACGCTCCCGTCGGAAAGCCTCGCGCGCCTTGGCTTGCTTGAATTTCCGCATTTTAACGTAAGTCGATTATCGCGAAATGCGTATCTTCGTCGCAATCTTAATTTTTTTTACAAAAAGAGCAAACACAATGTGTAAATTAGGAAAAATTTTATTCTTTCTTCAAACTTTTCTTGCATTTTACAAAGAAATGTTGTATAATACAATAGAATAGGTATCGTATTGCCCTTTTAAAAAAGGTAAATTTATTATACCCCTTTTCGTCAGTAAATGCAAGGCGTTTTTGTCTATATTTACAAAAATCCAAAAAAAGTATTTTTTACAAGATAAATAGGAGGGAGGCTTATGAGAGTTTTGCATACGTCCGATTGGCATATCGGCAAACGCCTAATCAATCGCGAACGACTTGACGAACAAGCTGAAGTCCTGGATGAAATTGTTCGTATTTGTGACGAAGAGAATATTGAACTCGTATTAATTGCAGGGGATATTTTTGACAACTATACCCCTCGTGCAGAAGCGGAAGAGCTTTTTTTCTCCAAGATTCGCAAGGTTGCAGGGGAAAAACGAGTTGTTTTAATTATCAGTGGCAACCATGACGATGGCGTACGCTTGTCTGCGGTCGCGCCTCTGTCCGAGGAAAACGGTATTTATATCGTTGGCAACGATCGAAAGCCTTTGCCGATAGCAAAAGAATGGGGAGCGAGAACCATTCGACCGATCTCTTCGGGAAAAGGCTACGCTGTTTTTGAAAATCAGCAGGGGGAAAAGGCGTTTATCTCGACTCTGCCCTATCCCAACGAAGCAAGATTTAAAGAAGAAAAATCCGAACTTTCCTATGTAGAACAAATGCAAAAATGGATCGCAGAAGGGGAAAGTGGCAATATAGAAGGCTTACCTTCCATTTTCATGGCGCATATTTTCGTGGCGGGAGGCGCGGTTTCTGACGGCGAACGTGAGATTGATCTCGGTGGCGCGCGCGCAATCCCCGTGGACGTTTTACCTAAGAGCGATTATATCGCGTTGGGGCATTTGCATAAAAAACAGCATATGGGCAAGGGACATTGTTATTACAGTGGCTCGCCATTGCAGTACGCGTTTGACGAGGTCGCGGATAAGAGTGTAAAAGTGTTTGATCTCGTACACGGTGGGGTGCAAAACTTAAAAGACGTGCCTTTGACGTCGGGGAAAAAACTCATTCGTTTGACGGCGGAGAACGTGGATACGGCGCTTTCTACTCTGGATTTATATCCTGACAATCTCGTGGAATTGACGCTGATTTTATCCAAACCGCTAACAAGCGCAGAATCGCAAGCGTTGGCGGCAAAACCTAATTTGGTGTCGTTGATTCCTCAAGTGCGCGTAGAGGACACGTTGGAATTTCAATCTCGTAAAAATCTCTCTTCCGAGGAACTGTTCAACGCATATTATAAAGCGACGTACGGCGCAGAACCGAAAGAGGAATTGAAGACTCTGTTTTTGACTGCTATGCAGGAAATTTCCGAGGAATGAGGTGAAAGATGAAACCGATCTATTTGGAATTTTGCGGCATTAACAGTTTTTCGGAAAAGGCGGAGATTGATTTTCAAAAATTACTTTCGGGCGGCGTGTTCGGGATATTCGGGGACACGGGCAGCGGTAAAAGCACGATTTTAGACAGTATTCACTTGGCATTATACGGTCAAGTAGAACGCGCGGCGAAAGCCAACGATTGCATCAATTATAAAGCGGACAGCGCGTACGTGATCTTTGATTTTGAGATTGTCACGGGCGGGAAACGTCACACCTATCGCGTGCATCGTGAACGCAAACGCAAGAACAACCAAGCGAAGGCATATCTTTATGAAAAGAGAAATGACGGCGAATGGGGTGCGTTGGCGGAAGGCACGCGCGACGTGGACGATGCGTTAAACGAGATTATCGGTTTAAGTTTTGCGGATTTTAAAATGTGCATAGCGTTGCCGCAGGGTGATTTTGCGGCACTGGTGAAAGCGCCGACCGCGGACAGAGTAAAACTCGTATCCAGATTATTTGATTTGGAAAAATACGGTGAAAAACTGTGGCGAAAAGTCGGGCAAAAATACGACGAAGCGTACAATGCCGTGGAGATTGTGAAAGCGGAAATGGGGCAAAACGAAGGGGGCAGTGACGAGCTGATTGCGCAAAAGCGCGAGGAGCTTGCGCAATGCGAAACGCAATTAAAGGCTGCCGAAACTCGTTTTGTGAACGCGGAAAAAGTATATGAAAACGCGTTGGTGTTAGAAAAAGCGAAAAAAGAATACGACGGGGTTTGTCAAAAACTGGAAAATTTGCAAACGCAGTTACCGCAAATGAAAACGCAACAAGCGGAAATTGAACTTTTGCCCAAGGCCAAAGCTGTGTTGGCAATAGAAAAGCAGGTTCTCAACAATGAAACGACCAAGACGAAAGCGAAAAAGGAAATTGCCTTTTTAGAAACGGTCAAAAAACGTTGCGAAGAGGAATTGCAACAAGCAAAACAGCGTTTTCAAGACGGAGATTTTGACGAAAAAATTGTGCAAACAACTCTCAATTTGCAAAAAGTGCGCGAGGCTACTGATGATTTTAACGCACAACAGAAAGCAAAAAAAGAGTTAGATGATTGCATAAAAGAATACAATGCAATTAAAAACAAATGCTTCAAAGAAGATTTCGACGGGTTGCAAGCGGCTTTGGAAAAAGAATTGGCGGATCTTGGAAACGATGACAATTTCTTGGAATATTTAAAACATAATGCAAAAGGCGTTTTATTGTCGGAAACGTACAGCGAAGTGCGTGCCGATTTACGTATGTTGGCGGAAAAACACCCGACGGTTGCAAACGATGTAGCGCAGTTACTTGAAAAATATTCGATAGAAGAAAGCAGCGAGCAAAATTTTGACGTTGAACAACTTGTTGCCAAGTTTAAAATAATCGAACAACAACGTAAAAATTTAAAAACGAAAGTGGACGATGTGATCAAACGCCGTCAGGCGTACGAAAGCAACGAAGCGGATAAAAATCTGCTTGTGGAAAAGGGAAAACTGTTGCGTATGGCGTACGATGCGGCGAACGAGAAAATTGCGCTCGTCAAAGACCTGGGTACTGCAGAGCAGCTGCAAAAGATGGTTGGTGATTTGCAAAATGCAAAGACTGCGGCGCAAAATAACGTGGAAAAGGCACAGGAAAAATTACAATTGACGGTTGCCGACGTGCAAAAACAGCAAGGTGTTTTAGAAACTTGTGAAAACGTATCGCAGCAGTTGCAAACGCAGTTGGAAACGGCGCTTCAAGAAAGCGAATTTGCTTCGGTAGAGGAAGCGCGTGCGCTCGTGGAAAAATTGGGTGACGAAGAAACGATCCGTCAGAAATGTAAAGCCTTTTTCACGGAGTATGCTCTTTATCAAAAGCGTTACGACGAAACGGACAAAACGCAATTTTTGCGTTATGACGAGGGTGCGGCACAGAGGGCATTGCAAGCCAAACAGGATGCGCAAAACGAAAAAGACGTGTGGAATAGAAAATTTGCGGCGGCGGAAACGGAAGTTAAACGCTTGTTGGATTTGAAAGAAAAATACAAAGATCAGCAAAAGGAGTTGCGCGCGAAAGAAAAGCAAAGAGATCTTTGCGACGAGTTGCGTAAAATGATTTCTCGAAACCAGTTTTTGGAGTTTATCGCGTCGGAGTATTTGCAGGAAATTTGCGAGGCAGCAAGCAAAACGTTGCTTTCTTTGACAAACGGACGTTATGTTTTACAATACGACAAAGAATTCAAAGTAGGTGACAATTTAGACGCAGGCAATCTTCGTGCGGTGAAAACGCTGTCGGGCGGCGAAACGTTCCTTGTTTCCTTGTCGTTGGCGCTTTCGCTCAGCGGCGCGATTTGTCAAAAATCCATGCGTCCTATCGAGTTTTTCTTCCTCGACGAAGGGTTCGGGACGTTGGACGAAAAGCTTGTGGACGTCGTAATGGACGTTTTAGGGAAACTTAGTAAGAATTTCGCAATTGGCTTGATTTCTCACGTAGAAGAATTAAAACATAGAATCGATAATAAAATTTTAGTGACGGGCGCGACCGAACAGCACGGCTCTAAATTGCAACTGACTGCATATTGATAAAAGGGCTTTCATACAGCCAACAAAAAACACAAAAGAGAAGAAAAGACAAGACAAGGGTAAAAACGAAGAGGCAATATGATTGTAAGCGCAATATCCCTATGGAAAAAATTTAATACGAAAACTCCGTTAGGCGCAAGCGAATGGGGCATCGAAGAATACGGTGGCGTACGAAAGAGTCACGTTTCATATTCAGGACACGCGGTAAAAGACGGCAGCGTGCGTATTTACGCGCGGTTTTTACGTCATTCAGGCGAAGGCAAACGTCCGACTGTGTTGTTGTTGCCTGACGCAGGCGAAACGTACGACGAGGAATTGATGACCTATTTCTTTGAAAAAGGGTATTCGGTGTTGATGCCCGATTATTCGGGAAAAATGTCAACGGACGATGACGGGGTTATGCGCACTATCTATCCCCCGTCTTTGAGTTACGGGAATTTGGAACAGGCGCGAGGCTTGTATGATATGAAAGACGTATCCCCCGACCAAACCACGTGGGTGGAATGGACGTACGTGGCGCTGTATTCCGTCGAGTACCTCAAATCAAGAGAGGACGTGGGGAATATCGGTGTAGTGGGTATTCGCAAAGGCGGCGAAATCGCTTGGCAAGTGATGTTATCCTCGGATGTGAAATGCGGCGTACCCATCAACGCGGTAGGTTGGCGTTCGTTTTTGAACGTGGCGAAATTCGGCAACAACGTCGCGCATAATTTAAGAGACGAAACGCACAGTTATATTGCTGCGGTGGAAGCGCAATCGTATGCGCCGTATGTGAAATGTCCCGTGTTGATGCTTTGCGCGCTTCGCGATGAGAGCTTTGATTGCGACAGAGCGTACGACACGTATTCGAGAATTGGCAACGAAGACGGGAATGCAATCGTGTATTCGGCGGGTAGCGGGGCGTGTATCGGCCCGAATGCTTTGGCGGATATGGATTTGTTCTTGGAAAGAAACTTAAAGGGTAGGGAAATCTATATTCCCGATACACTCAACGTCAGTTTGGCGGAGAACGAGAATGGATTACAAATCAGCGTGGAATGCGATAAAGAAGGTTTGCTGGAAGAAGCGGGCATCTTTTATGCGGAGGCGGACGTTAAGACGAAATCGGCGTTCCGCGAATGGCGTTGTATCCATAAGGTTGACGGTAAATCCGTGAAAGACGGGGCGGTCAGTTACACCGTCAAGCCTTTCGGCGGCGCGACGGCAGTATTCGTGTATGCGTATGCGAAATATATCAACGGTTTCCGTGTAATGTCGAAAATCGTTTCTAAAAAGTTGTCGAATCCTAACCCTGCGGCAGTCAAGAGCCGTAAGCTGTATTCGGGTGACGATACGGATACGTTCGGTGTAGCGCAATACGAAGATTATTCCATCGGCGGAATTTTCTTGGAACACGATGCTGAAGCGAAGGTGTCCCTTGGTTATGCGGGGATTCAAGGCGCGTATTCCGTGGGGGGTATCAAGACGTATAAAATCAGTTCGCCCAAATATATTCCCGATGAGAACGCATTATTAGAATTTGACGTTTATTTTAACGAAACGGACGTTTTGAAAGTGACGATTGAAGTTGCGGACGTAGAGCAGGGCGCAGAGCGTTACATTTGCACGATTCCCATCAAAGGCGGCGGTAAATGGAAACGAATCATTTTGAAAGCGGCGGATTTCAAAGGAGAATTATACGGTATGCCTTTGCAGAATTTCTACGAGGGAAAATCGTTGTTGTTTGACAGCGAACGCGACGAAGTAATCTATGCTGTAACGAACATTCTTTGGCTGTAAGAGGATAGCATGTACGAGTTGAATACGATCGTTGTACTAAAGAAAATACACCCGTGCGGTGGAAAAGAATGGAAGATCGTACGCGTAGGCGCGGATGTAAAATTGCAATGTTTGACTTGCGGTAAATACGTCAATTTGATGCGTGATGAAGTAAGAAGAATGGCAGTTCCGCAAACAAAACAAGCGGAAACGGGAGAGGGTATGTAACATGAACAAAGATTTACGCTATGGCGATTTGTATCAATCGCGGTTTGGGTATAGAGACGAGAAAGACAATGGCGGATTTTTTGTGTTTCTGGCGATTGTCATTCTTGGAATCCTTCTTTTTAGAGCCTATTGGACGAATAATTTTGGCGGTGTGGTTGTAGAAGGCAGATCGATGAATGAAACGCTGTACAGCGGTGAAAAGCTGTTGATGGAATACGCGGACGACAATACGGAGTTTTCCCACGGTGACGTCATTGTGGTGTATGTTGGTGGCTATGAAGAATGTAGCAGTATTTCAGGCGGATATTTGATCAAACGTCTGATTGCATTGGAAGGCGATAAATTGTACTGTACGGATGGGCAAATTTATATTTGTTATAAAGACACGGAGCAATACGTGCCTTTGGACGAGCCCTATGCATATTACACGAACCGTGATGGGTACGATTTTAAGGAATACGTCGTAGGAGAAGGGGAAATTTTCTTCCTTGGCGACAATAGAAACAACAGTAGAGACAGTAGATATCAAGAGGAAAACGGCTCACATATCAAAGGGTTGTATAAAGAAGCGGATATTTATGGTGTCGTGCCGCAATGGGCAATTGATAACCATAGTATCTTTGAAAAGATATTTTTCAAAGAAACTAAATTCTTAAAAAAATAAAAAACACTCATATAGAAAAGAGAAACAAGGAGAACATTTATGACAATTCGTATCACATCTGACAGCACTTGCGATTTAGGGCATTTAGTGAAAGAAAAAGACATCGGTATTTTGCCCTTGCAGGTCAATCTTGACGCTAACGCGTATTTTGACGGCGTTGACATCACGCCGCAGGACATTTTTAAATTCGTAGCGGAAACGAATATCCTGCCCAAAACCAGCGCGCCTAGCATCGGGGATTATGAAGAATTTTTCAAAAAACAGTTGGAAATGGGCGACGTAGTGTTGCATTTTAATATTTCCGCAAAAAGTTCCGGTTCGCACAGCTTTGCAAAACAGGCGGCGGAAAGTTTTGGCGGTAAAGTACGCGTAATTGACAGTATGGCATTGTCTTCGGGACAAGGCTTGCTTGTTATGAAAGCTGTTGATTTGCGTGAAGAAGGCAAATCTATTGACGAAATCGAAGAAACGATTTTGGCACTTAGAGAGAAGGTGAATACGTCCTTTGTTCCCGACAGCTTGGATTATTTGTATAAAGGAGGTAGAGTTTCCAAAATGACGCTGTATGGGGCGAACTTATTGAAAATTCATCCCCAAATTTTGATGGAAAAAGGTCAGCTTGTTCCTGGTAAAAAGTATCGCGGCAAGATGATGATGTGTATTAAGCAATACATTGATGATTTGAAAGAAATGTACCCTAAATATGATAAAACTCGCTGTTTTGTGACGCACTCCACGGCTGATCCTGAATTGGTGGAATTTGCAAAACAAAAAGTACAAGAACTTTTCGATTTCAACGAAGTAATCGAAACGGTTGCAGGTTCTATCATCACCAGCCATTGCGGTAGAAACACGCTCGGTGTATTGTTTATCTGCGAAGATTAAAGATCAATATACAAGGATTTGCACGTCTTGTTTTACAAAATCAGGCGGGCAGGTATGCGATTAAATAAAAATTACGGAGAAAAAAATAGATGATATCCGTTTATAATGACGCCGACTTTTTGTCGGTTTACAAACAAAGAAAACGAGTGCTTGACATATTTTTGATAGCTACGCTCGTATATATGGCATTTAGTATCGCTTGGCTGATTTATTATATAGGTTTGCCGTATAAGGATCCCATGCAAACATTGCCTAAGGCATGTGTTTTCGTGGCGTCTGCGGTGTATGCAGTGTTGGTGTTTCCGTTTATGGCGATCAAATTCAGCCGAATCAACCGCTATTATAAGCTTTTGAGAGGCTTTTCTGACGGTTTAAAAAACGAGGAGAAGAATTATTTCTATTGCTTTGAAGAAAAAAGCTTGCAAAAGGATAACGTGGACGTTATCGGTTGCGTGTTTGAAACTTGGAGTAAGAAAAAGAGCGAGTGGATGGAACGCGAAGCGTATTTTGACGTAGAAAAACCGTTGCCTGCTTTAGAAAGTGGCGACTACGTCCGTTATATCGTGCAAAGCAACTTCATTTTACAATACGAGATTTTAGAACATAAAGCTTTGGAATTTGAAGAAGTGATCGACGAGGAAATTGAGGAAAGCACGAAAACACAAGAAGAAGCGCAGCAAGAGGATGGAGAGGAAAACGAATAAAATCCGTTCCTCGTAAGGTGCAGCAAACAAAAGGAGAATAAAAATGAGAGCAGTCGTTACGGTAACAGGAAAAGACAGTTCGGGAATTATTGCGAAAGTCAGCACGTTTCTTAGCGAAAAGGGCGCGAATATTGAAGATATTTCGCAGACGATTTTAGGCGAATATTTTGCAATGATTATGATTGTGGACATTTCTGCTGTCAATATGAAATTATCCACTTTGGCGAAAGAGTGTTCGGATCTTGGAAAACAAATCGGGATGTCGATTTATTTGCAGCATGAAGACATTTTCAACGCAATGCACAACGTATAACGGTACGTTTTCCAAACGGTTAATACAAGGAGAAAAATATGTTCAGTAAACACGACGTCTTGGAAACGATCGCAATGGTGGAAAAGGAGCATTTAGATATTCGCACCATCACAATGGGGATATCTTTATTAGGGTGTATTCGCGATACAGCAAAGGAAACGGCGCAAAAGGTGTATGATCTCGTTTGTTTCAAAGCGGAAGACATCGTCAAAACAGCTTCAGATCTTTCAGGAGAATATGGTATCCCTATCGTAAACAAACGTGTTTCGGTTACGCCCGTCAGTTTAATCAGTGCGGCGTTTCCTCAGGACGCACCTTTGATTGGTAAAGCTTTGGATGAGGCAGCATCAACGCTTGGGATAGATTTCCTTGGCGGATATTCCGCGCTCGTACATAAATCGACGGCGGAATACGAGAGGATGTTTATTCAAACGATTCCGCAAGTGCTTTCGCAAACTCAACGCCTTTGCGCGTCCGTCAACGTTGGCTCAACGAAGTCGGGCATCAATATGGAAGCGGTAAGATTGATGGGAGAAGCGTTTAAGGAAGCGGCTTTTTTGACGAAAGATCAAGATGGTATCGGGGCGGCGAAACTAGTAACCTTTTGTAATGCGGTCGAAGATAATCCCTTTATGGCGGGCGCTTTTCACGGCGTAGGAGAAGGGGATACCGTCATCAACGTAGGGGTATCCGGGCCGGGCGTTGTGAAACATGCTCTGGAGCAAATTCCCGACGCGGACTTGACGGAAGCGGCAGAAATGATCAAACGGACGGCGTTTAAGATTACGCGTGCAGGACAATTGGTTGCCAAAGAAGCAGCGAAACGCTTGAATGCGCAATTCGGTATCGTCGATCTTTCCCTTGCGCCCACGCCTGCAATGGGGGATTCGGTAGCAATGATATTGGAAGAACTTGGCGTAGGGTGCGTAGGCGGGCATGGAACGACGGCAGCGCTTGCGATGCTGAACGACGCCGTGAAAAAGGGCGGCGTTATGGCGTCTTCTCGCGTGGGGGGACTTTCGGGAGCATTTATCCCCGTATCCGAGGATATTGGTATGATCCGTGCGGCGGAAAAAGGCGAGATTACGTTAGATAAATTGGAAGCAATGACTTGCGTATGTAGCGTTGGGTTGGATATGATTGCTATTCCAGGGGATACGCCGGCAACGACGATTGCAGCAATGATTGCTGACGAAGCGGCGATTGGTATGATTAATAATAAAACAACGGCAGTGCGTATTATTCCTGCACCAGGGAAAGGTGTGGGTGAACAGGTCAGCTTTGGCGGTTTGTTGGGACGAGCTCCTATTATGCCAGTACATACGACAGATTCGTCGCGTCTAATTCAGCGCGGCGGTTTGATTCCTGCGCCGATCCATAGTTTTAAAAATTAGACGCGAGGTTTTGCTTTCAGCAGTGGGGTTAAAAGTGACACCGAATAGCGCAATGATAAAAAATAAAAGGAAGTAAGAGAAATATGTTAGAAAGAAAGAACGTACCTGAAAATTTGAAATGGAAAGTTTCGGATATTTTTACAAATTATGAAGAATGGGAAAAGGAATTTAAAGCAATCGAAGCAGAATACGTCGATTATGATTTTTCAGCTTATAAAGGAAATCTTGGCGATAAGAAAACGTTGCTCGCTTGTTTTGGCTTGAGCGACGTCATTTCTCGCCGCATTGAAAAAGTATATTTGTACGCGCATTTGAATCACGACGTGGACGTTCGCGATTCGCAATTCACGTCCGCGCACGCTATGGTTAGCGCGTTGATTTCCAAAATTTTTGCGCAGTTCTCCTTTGTAGATCCAGAATTGACGGCGCTCTCCGATGAAACGTTGCAAAGTTTTATCAATGATCCCGATTTTACTCCTTACGAATACCGTTTGCGCACGGTTATGGCGGGAAAAGCGCACGTGTTGAGCGAAGCGGAAGAAAAACTTTTGACCCTCGGCGGTGACGTTATGCGCGATTTCCAAAGCGTGTTTTCTATGCTCAATAACGCGAATTTGAACTTGCCCAAGGCAATGCTTTTTGGTGAAGAAACGCAAATCAGCCACGGTATGTACGGCGTAGCTCTTCGTTCGGGTACGGCGGAAGAAAGAAAGGAATGGTTTGAAAAATATTACGGAGCGTTTATTAAACTTATCGACGCGATTGCGCAGACGTATTACAGCAACGTAAAAAAAGACGTATTCTATACGACGGTGAGAAAATATGACAGCTGTTTGGCTCGCGCTATGGACGGTGAGGACGTGGATATCGCAGTGTACAACAATTTGATTGAAACGGTACACAGTGCGCTTCCTATTATGCATGATTATATTTCTACGCGCAAAGCAGTTTTAGGTATGGAAGAACAACATATGTATGATATATACGTGCCGCTTGTAGAAAATACGGACATTAAATTGCCGTTTGATCAAGCGTATGATCTTGTGATTGAAGGTCTTGCGCCTTTAGGGGAAGATTATCAAAATCTTTTGAGAAAGGGCAGGGAAGATGGTTGGATCGACGTTTGCGAAAACGAAGGCAAACGTTCGGGCGCGTATTCGTCGGGTGTGTACGATACCCATCCGTACGTTTTGTTGAATTATCAGGAAACGACCAACGACATTTTCACGGTAGCGCACGAAATGGGGCACGCTTTGCATAGCTATAAATCCAACGAAACGCAGCCGTATGCAAAAGCGGATTATACGATTTTCTTGGCGGAAATTGCCAGCACCGTAAACGAAGTGTTGCTTTTGAAACATTTGTATAAGAATAGCGAAGATAAAAATTTGAAGAAATATCTTCTCAATTATTATATGGACATGATTCGTGCGACGCTCTTCCGTCAGACGCAGTTTGCGGAATTTGAACAAATCGCGCACGCGAAAGCGGAAGCAGGCGAGCCTTTGACGAAAGAAGTCCTCAATAAGGTATATTATCAGCTCAACAAAGATTATTACGGTGAAGGGATTGTCCACGATGAAGAAATTGCGTACGAATGGGCGCGTATTCCTCATTTCTACACGTCTTTCTACGTGTACAAATACGCGACGGGTATCATTTCCGCAATTTCGATTGCAAAACGCATCTTGACGGAAGGCGAAACGGCTGTAAAAGATTACTTTACGTTCCTTTCTTCGGGCGGTTGCACCGATCCTGTATCCATCTTGAAAAAGGCAGGCGTGGATTTGACAACCAAAGCGCCTTTTGAAGCGGCTATGCAAGAATTTAAGGATACTTTGGAAGAATTTAAGAGTTTGCAAGACTAAGTATAATGAGGCTACCATGTACGGGTTGAAAGAAATGAAACTCGTACATGGGTGGCATATACAAAATCCGTAAGGGAGAAGAAAAATGGCAACAAACGTCAATACAATGCCCTATAACCGCGATGCGGAAATGGCGCTGCTTGGCTGTCTTCTGATCGATAGTGACATCGCGTCTGAACTTGTGGAAAAACTGTCGGAAGACGATTTTTATCAGGAATCGCATAAGTATGTTTTGCGTGCAATGCAACGCGTTTTTAATGCGAGAAAACCCATCGACCTCGTCACGGTTTCGGATGAGTTGGAAAACGAGGGCAGCCTTGAAAAAGCAGGTGGTATCGTATATTTAACCGAACTGACGCAAATTACGCCGTCGGCGGCGAATTATAAATCCTACTATGAAATCGTTTCCCGTGACAGCATGAATAGAAAACTCATTCGCGCGTCTCGTCAAATCATTGAAACGTCTATGTCGAGTGTGGACGAAAAGAGCGCGATTGCGTACGCGGAAAAGACAATTTATGATATTTCCAAACAATCCGAACGCTCGGCGTTGCTGGGTATGAACGATGGGGACGTTATCGGGGAAGTGTTGCATAAATTTGAAATGTTGCAATCCGATCCCAATACGTTCAAGGGCATTCCCACGGGCTTTAAACGTTTGGATAGAATGACAAACGGTTTGCAAGCGGGCGCATTGATTGTCCTTGCGGCTCGTCCTGGTATGGGAAAAACGTCGCTTGCGATGAACTTGGTAGAAAATGCAGCACTTCGCGCAGGCAAAACTTGCGCAGTGTTCTCATTGGAAATGCCGCGTACGGAAATTGTGCAAAGATTGATTTGTTCGTATGCAAACGTCAGTATGAAAAACGCGCTTTCGGGCGAACTTTCCGCGAAAGAATGGAAAAAATTGATGCTTGCAGGCGACCAGCTTAAGAAGAGTAATATTTATATCGACGATTCCTCGCGTGTTACGCCTGCGGAAATTTTGTCCAAATGCCGTCGTTTGAAGACGACGTCAGGCGGCGTGGATTTGATCATGATCGACTATATCCAGCTAATGTCCAGCGGCGATTCTAAATTGGCTGGTAACGACAACAGAACGCAAGAAGTCGCATCCATCACTCGTGATTTGAAGATTATGGCAAAGGAGCTTGGCGTACCCGTAATCGCATTGTCGCAGCTCCGCCGTATTCAATCCAAAGAGCCTACGCTTTCCGACCTTCGTGAATCGGGCGCGATCGAGCAAGACGCCGACATCGTTATGTTCATTAGTCGTCCCGAGGCGATTGCAACGGCAGAAGAACTCGCGTCGGGTAAGATTGTGAAAGGCGCAGCGGAATTGATTTTGGCGAAACACCGTGCTGGTGAACAGGGTAGAGTATCTTTGAAATTCATTGGTGAATACACGAAATTCGTGGACGTGGACGAACAAAACCGTGACGACGAACCGCCTGAATTTTCGCACGCCGCTCATTCCTATGACGATGATGAGGAATACGTAGCGCCTGAGGATGATTACGACGACGGGTATCAGCCACCTGAACCTCCGGCAAGAAAGGGTGATCTTTCCAAAGCAGATGACGAAATTCCTTTTGAGTAAGAAACGTAAGCAAAAGTATAAAAAATAAAAAATGGCGGCACCGTGTCCGCGTTGAATGATATGAAAACGGAAATTAAATCGATCACGCCCGACGTATTAAACGAGGCAAAAAACATAATATTCGACGGTGGCGTTGTGGCAATTCCGACGGAAACGGTGTATGGGCTTGGTGGAAATGCCTTTGACGACGAAGCGACAAAACGTATATTTGAAGTGAAAGGCAGACCTAACGACAATCCTTTGATTGCGCACGTGCATAAGGATTACGATTTGTTAAAAATTATCGATTACGATCCGCCGTATGCGAAAAAATTACGCCAAGCGTTTTTACCTGGGCCGTTGACGCTCGTCTATCCCTCGACGGGAAAGGTGAGTCCATACGTGTCCTGCGGTTTGCATACGCTTGCCGTGCGTATTCCCTCACACGAGGGCGCGCAGGCGTTTTTAAAAGCAGTGGATATACCCGTGGTCGCGCCGAGCGCAAATATTTCCAAACACGTCAGCCCCACTTCTGCGCAACACGTATATGACGACTTTCATGGGAAAATTCCTTTAATTTTGGACGGCGGCGTTTGTGAGGGCGGGATTGAAAGCACCGTTTGCGACGTGACGGGGGACGTTCCCGTGATTCTTCGGCCTGGTTTGATTACGAGGGAGATGATAGCGGCGGTTGTTGGCGATTGCTTGGAATACGTTCCGAATTTTGCTTCGGGCGAAAAAGTGAAAAGTCCTGGGGTGTTGTACAAACATTATTCCCCACGCTGTCAAACGACACTGTTTACGGATATTGTTGCGGCAAAACAAGCCTGTCAAACGTCGATTTTGGAAAATAAACGGGTTGCGGTGCTTTGCGAAAGCAAATGGATAGAACAATTCCAAGATGAAAACGTGAAGATACTCAATCTTGGCGCAACGGAAGAAGAGATGGCGAGTAAATTATATGATCTACTTCGTGAAGCAGAAAAGATTTGCGACGTACTTGTTACGATTGAACCCGATAAAAAGGACGGCGTGATGGTGGGCGTATTGAATCGATTGAGAAAAGCGTGCACTTCGGTGGACGTACCGCATAAGTAAAAAACAATAAATGAAGGGGGCAGGTACGAGATGAGCGTAAAAAAGAGGAAAATAATCTTTGTATGTACGGGCAACACCTGCCGTTCGCCGATGGCGGAATTGCTACTCAAAAAAGCACTAATCGATCGCAATTTAAAAGGGATTGACGTAGCCTCTGCGGGCATTCAAGCCAAACGCGGTGATACGATTAATCCCAAATCAAAATTTGTATTGGAAGAAAATGGTTTTATTTGTGAGGAGTTCAAATCCCGTAAATTGACGGATAAAATGCTAAAAGACGCGTACGCTATCGTTTGTATGACGGAAAAACATAGAGAATATTTACTAGACGCGCGTTGGAATGCCATGCGAAAAGCGGGCGAAGAAGATTTTGAAAACACCGTGTATTCTTTTTGCGAGATCACGGGTTACGACGTAATGGATCCGTACGGCAAAGATGTGGATTGCTACCGTTATGTTTTTCGCTTGTTAGAGGGGGGTATGTCCGCGTTGATTGATAAATTAGGCATACCTGCTATCGCTCAAAAACCGAAAAAACGTGGAAGACCGAAAAAGTCGGAAACTGAAAATAAAATTTAGGAGAGAATTTATGAAAATTGCAGTAGCGTGTGATCACGGAGCGTTGAACTTGAAGAAAGCGGTTATCGCGTATTTGGAAAAATGCGGTCATGAATATATCGATTTTGGTACGCATACGACGGAATCTTGCGATTATCCTGATTTTGCGCTTGCCGCGGCGGAAAGCGTTGCGAAAGGCGAATGCGAAAGAGGGATCGTGGTATGCTCGTCGGGTATCGGCGTATCCATCGTAGCAAATAAAGTGCCTGGAATCCGTTGTGCGCATTGTCACGACGTGTATTGTGCAAAATACACTCGTTATCATAACGACGCGAACATGATTGCGTTTGGCGAAAAGGTAATCGGTGTGGGCATGATGGAAGAGATTGTCAACGCGTTCCTTACGTGCGAATACGAAGGCGGCGAACGTCACGATAGACGTATCGCGAAAATCAAAGCAATCGAAGAGAAATATTGCAAATAAGGTCAAGGATATGAAGAAAACAATCATAGCAATCGGCGGCGGGGAACTCCGCGAAAGAACGACGTTAAAAATCGACGAATATATCGCGAGACTTGCAAAAATGCGCGCAGGGGAGAATAGAGCCAACGCTTTGTTTATTCCCACCGCCAGCCATGATTTTATGCCCTATTATAACACGTTTCATAAGGTGTACACGGGCGTTTTCAACATCAAGACGGACGTAGCGTTGTCGGTATTTAAGGACGTGGATTTAGAGAAAATGAAAGCCAAGTTCTTGAAAGCGGATATGATTTACGTGGGCGGCGGTGATACGGTGTTCATGATGGACAGTTGGAAGAAGACGGGGCTGTTGCCGTTGATTGAGGACGCGTATCAGCGCGGAGTGATTATTGCAGGTTTGTCTGCGGGCGCGATTTGTTGGTTTTCGGATATTTACACCGATTCCGCGGCGGAATTGACGGGGGAAAAGTACGCAATGTTCCAAGGTTTGAATTGGAAAAAAGGCGTAATTTCTCCGCATTATGGGCTTAGAATGCTTGACTTTGACCAAATAGTGTGTTATAATTTCGATTGTGCTTACGGGATCGAGGACGATGCGGCGATCGTGATGAAAGACGGCGAAATCGTCGGGAGTTTATCCAGCGGCGGCAAAGCGTGGTTGCTTGAACGTAAGGACGGCGAATTACAAAAGACGGAAATTCCGTCAATTGAAAATTGTTAAAAACGGATTTATCTGTTTTAATATGTGGATTAGCATGATTGCCCACTTCAGGAGTTAAAGTTCTCTCCGTGTAAAAATAAAAAGAACGTTTTAAGCGGATGTGGCGAAACTGGCAGACGCGCAGGTTTCAGGTTCCTGTGGGTAACTCCGTATGGGTTCAAATCCCTTCATCCGCACCAAAAAAGAAAC
>SVII01000029.1 GCA_015069605.1 Clostridiales bacterium
CCAACGTTTACGTACGTAATGCGCCGACATTTTGGGCTGTCTATCACGCGTGAATACTCCCTTACGGTTGCCGCGAGCTCTACGCAAACCTTCCTTTGTCTTAAAATCAGCCAAATTCCAAATATGCTCGCCGATACAACCTTCACATGCGTCAATCGCTTTGAAATTTTCAATCAAATACTCTTCCTGCCATTCTTCCGAGAAAGTTTCAGCAGGGAGCATATGCACTCCTTCCAACGTATCCGCACCGAATTCAGTAACGATGATGGGTTTTTTTGCCGCTTCGTAATACATCTGCAATTCATCCAACAAACGTTCGCGCACGACGTCAATTTGTCCATGTTCGGTATACCAAGCGTAATAGCGATTGATACAAACGACGTCGATTAAATCCGTCACCAACGAATTTTCCGTAAAATGCGTAAACTCAACAAGCGTCAACGGCAAATCGCAAACCGTACGCGTATAAGAAATGACGTCACGGAAATATTCCCCTGCAGCTTCCTCGTGGGTTGCAGGTTCGTTTGCAACGCTGAACATAACGATAGAAGGATGATTTTTATCACGTTCCATCAACTGACGAATTAGTTCTTTATGCACAACCGCCGTTTCTGCATTCACCTTGTCGGGAGCAAAGTTGTAATCATCCCACCAGTGCATCCCCACGGCAGGGACTTCATTGATAACCAAAAATCCGTATTCGTCAGCAAGATTCATCATTTCTTCGCTGTAAGGATAATGGCTGGTACGGAAAGAGTTAGCATTCATCCATTTCAACAGCTCGAAATCACGAATGCTGACTGCCGTATTGTTCCCCTTACCGATTACGTAAAAGTCTTCGTGCATACCAAAGCCCTTAAAATAGACGGGTTTATCGTTCAAATAGAAGCCTTTTTCATCTACGTGGATTTTTCTAATACCAAATCGTTCTTCGTATTTATCGCTTTCCGTTTCCACTACGACTGTATACAAATACGGCGATTCAGGCGACCACGTATGCGGCTCGTTTACCTTTAATAATCCGTCTGTGCCTTCCGCTACGATTTTCCCCTCGGCATCTTTCACCTTGCAGGTGATTTTTTCGCAGTTCGTATCCACTTTGACCGATACCGCGGAATAATCTCCGCCCACAACCGTCTTAATCGTGATATCGTCAATATGCTTTTGGGGCAACGTATATACAAGCACGTCACGATGAATGCCCGTGAAATTGTAAAAATCGTGGTTGTAAATTTGTCTGCCGTTTTCCACTTTTCCAGGGGGCAAGGTTTGAAAAGTAAGACGGTTGTCAATCACCACCGACAAACGATTTTCTTCCTGCAAGTTTTCCAAAGGCAAATCAATCGGGAAAAATCCGTTAATACCCCCGCCGATATGCTTACCGTTCAAGTACACTTCACATTTATGACTCGTTGCACCGATACGCAAACGATACACCATCTCGGCGTTCACAGGGATGCTAAACGTCGTTTCATAAAGCACCTTGCCAACATGCTCCTTTACTGCGCGTTCCGTTACGATTTCGTTCATGCTCGCAGGAACAGCCATCGGCTTTGCTTCTTGCGCCTCTTCGGTGGGAATATAATTCTCGTCCACCGTTTTGAATTTCCAAACGCCGTTCAAATTGTACACATTTCTATATTTATTTGATTTAGGATACAGCATATTTTACCTCTTGCTCATAGATCATAAAAATTTGTTTTTTAAATACGCAATCAAACTATCGGCTAGCACTTGATGCCCAGCGGCGTTAGGATGCAAACCGTCTAAAAAGAGTTTACTGCCATTTGGAGCAGTCGGCACGTAGAACTTATCGGAAAGGTCAAGGTATTCCACGCCGTAATAGGCAAGCACTTGCTTTTCTGCCTCTATATAGGTGGACAAATCCCCAACAGGCTCTTGCTTAATACCGCCCTCCCCATGGGGATTGTCTTGATTATAACGCGGAATGGGCAGAATAAAACACAGCCTTCCTTTTGGAAATGAGGATACCATGTATGCGATGAGTTCATGAAACGCGCCATAAAAAGTATATACGTCACGATCGTCAAAACAACCTAATTTTACATCTCCGTGTCCGTAATCATTTGTTCCGCCAAACACAAAAGTAAAATCTGCATTTTTTTTCCATTTGCACAGCACGATGCATAAAAACGTTTTCGTCGTAATCGTTTATACAATTTCGTTGCCGAGCAATTCGCGTGCCGCCAACACCGTAATTGCATTCTTCCGCGCCAAAATACTTCGCAACCAAGGTGGAATATTTATCCGCAGGATTATCAAGCCCTGCTCCGCGCGTAATGCTATCACCCAAAAAATTAATTTTCATTCCTAGCACCTATCATTTCTTTCAATGCCGCGCCTATATGGCTTGCCATAGCGATAAAGCCGCTATCCCCAGGATGAATATTGTCCGCCAAAGCGGTGTCCTTCACCTCTTCTAACATTGTTTTTCCCGCTATAAAACGTACGTGTTTATCTCCGCTATCCACCGCGTTTTGATATGTTTTTTTGATAATCGAAAGCCGCTTTTCCATCTCTTCGTTTAAATAATATCTTGGTGCAGATAAAATAATAATCGGCAATTTCGGGTTGCGTTCTCTTATGATTTGGAACATCTTTTCGTGCGTAACTTGCAGGTGTTCCGCGTTATTTGTATTATAGTCGTAATCGTAAATAAATGCCGACATTTTAAGTCCTGCGATATATTCCGCCATCGCCTGTTCGCCTTTGGCATTTCCCCAAAAGCCAAGGTTTACGTAATCGCAATCAAACGCACGGCTGATAATATTTTCATACGTATTTCCTGGCCGAGAAGCGCATGCGCCCTGCGTGGTAGACGAGCCGTAAAATACAATAGGCTTTTGAATGGAATACACCGCCGCTTTTTCAAGCTTACACCCTTGCTTTACCCCTATATACAATTCATTTATCTCGCTGCCAACAGGAAAATTGAGCGTATACTCACGAAAAGCGATTTCCTCCAAATCGATTACACCTTCCATGCTTTCCACCGCGTCCATATTCGGCACAAAACAGCCGATATAGCGTTGCCCCGAATACAAATCAAAGCCCATCGTCGCCGTATGGGAATAATTCGGCACTTTCGCCACCGAACGGTATTTAACAAAAATCGAAATATAAGGGCTATCCGTTGCAAAACGGACTCTGCCGCCTGCGCATTCCGTAGAAATCATCGCCACCTTTTCGCTGACCGCAAGTGCCGCGTCGTATGGCATTCTACGATACACACTGTCTATTCTTTTTACACCATAGACGTCAAAATTTTCGGCGTTATAATAAGTCAACCCCTCTCTTTGTACTGCCTTTAGCGTTGAAAAATTTTTGTCTATCTGCGCCGCATTTTTTAAGGACATAGCGTTTTTCTCCCTCTTGTTTTCAACTTTCTCCGTACAAATACCAATTAGATAAACGCCTCTATAAATTTAAGCATAGCACAAATTTTTTCTTGTGCGTTTGCAATCGTCTTTCCTTTCGCTTGCAAGTAAATCTTCATTTTCGGTTCCGTACCGCTTGGACGGATAATAATGCGGTAGCCCTCGTTCTTAAAACGCAAAACGTCGCTCTTGGGAAGTCCAAATAGCCCTTGTGCAAAATCGTCAAACGTAAGCGTTTGTCCGTCGATTTCCTTCGGCGGATTTTTTCTTATGTTCGCCAAAATTTCTTTCATCTTTTCCATGCCGTCTTTCCCTGGCAAGGAAATGGATTTCAGCTCCGTTTTGTAATAGCCGTACCTTTCGTAAATTTCTTGCAAGACAGCATAAAGACTCTTGCCCTTTTCTTTGAAGTACGCGCAAGCTTCCGCAATCAACATCGCCGCCGACACCGCGTCCTTATCTCTTGCGTGCGTACCAACCAAATAACCGTAACTCTCTTCCAAGCCAAGCAGATAATCTTCCGTTTCTTCCAAAGCTTCGCCGATATACTTAAAGCCCGTCAATACTTCCCTGACTTCCGCGCCATATTCCTTTGCCATATCAAAGATAATGTCCGTTGTAACAATCGTCTTGATTACCGTTGAACCCGTACATGGTATACCCATTTCACTCTTTTTAAGAAAAATATAGTAGAGCAGAATACTCCCCGTTTCGTTACCGTTCAAAAGTACGTACTCCCCCTTTTCATCGGGAACAGCAATACCGATACGATCCGCATCGGGGTCGGTTGCCATAACAAGGTCAGGTTTATAGATTTCCGCATCACGCAAAGCAAGCGTCAATGCCGCTTTTTCTTCGGGATTGGGATAGGGACATGTGGTAAAGTTTCCGTCGGGCAACTCTTGCTCTTTAACGGTATGTACTTCCTTTATCCCCATTTCTTTCAGGATTGCCTGCACGTACTTTCTACCCGTACCGTGCAAAGGCGAATAGACAATACTCGGCGCGTTTTTGTCGGTAATTTTCGTCAAGGAAAAGGCTTTTATCTCTTGCAAAAAGGCGATTTTAACTCCATCGTCCATCACTTCAATCAGGCTTTCATTCGGCGTAAAATCGTTGAAATAATCGTATTCATTGATTTTTGCCGTGATTGCCTTCGCCGCTTCGTCCGTGATTTGACAGCCCAACGAATTATATACCTTATAACCGTTGTATTCCTTTGGATTATGGCTTGCCGTGATAACGATACCTG
>SVII01000015.1 GCA_015069605.1 Clostridiales bacterium
GGGTTGGACACGTTGTTTGATTACTTGCCCGACGATATGAAAGCAGGGGTAACGACTTTTGAAGGCGTAGCGGAACGCGTGTTTGAATTTAATAAAAAACTCATTGACAGCGTGTACGATATCGTACCATCCGTAAAAGTGCAGATCGCGTATTATGAAATGTACGGCGTAGCAGGTATGAAAGCGTACGAAGAAACGTTGAAATATGCGGCGGAAAAAGGTTTGGTTGTCATCGCGGACGCAAAGCGCAACGATATCGGTTCGACGGCGGCGTGCTATGCAAAAACGTTCTTGGGCGAAACGGCGGTCAATGATCTTGCGTTGAAGGCGTTTCCTGCTGATTACGTAACGGTGAATGGATATTTGGGTACGGATGGTATTGCTCCGTTTGTGGACGAATGCCAAAAGAATGATAAAGGTATTTTTGTTTTGGTAAAGACTTCCAACCCTTCAGGTGCGGAAATCCAAAACCAAGTTTTGCAAAACGGCGTACCCATGTACGAGTATATGGGCGGTTTGGTGGAAAAATGGGGCGAAAGTACGATTGGGAAATACGGTTATTCGGCGGTCGGCGCGGTTGTCGGCGCGACGCATCCCACGGAAGCAGCTCGGCTTCGCGAAGTGTTGCCGCACACCTTCTTCCTGATCCCTGGTTATGGCGCGCAGGGCGGCAATGCGGAAATGTTAAAGAGCTGTTTCGGTACAAATGGTCTTGGCGGCGTTGTGAATAACTCTCGCGGTATTTTGTGTGCATATAAGAAGAACGGCGGTACGTATTATGAGGCGGCGCGTGCGGCTTGTATTGCGATGCAGAAGGATTTGGCTTCCGTTATCGGTAAAATGGGCTAAACGACGGATATAAGTCGTATCTACGCCGTTTGAGATAACGCGTGAAGAATGGATGAAGGAGAACTATGAAAGATTATATTGCAACCATTGTAAAAAATGAAAAGATTGCCGACAATATCCACGCGGTGACGTTTGCTTTGGACGAGGATATCAAAATCCGCTGCGGGCAGTTTGGCAATATTTGCGTTGGCGGAACGCATCTTTTGCGCCGTCCGATCGCTGTTTGTAAAGTGGACGGAAGGGAAGTCGCTTTTTGCTACCAGATCAAAGGCGAGGGTACGAAAAAATTGCAAACGATGGGGGCAGGTACGCGTTTAAACGTGTTGATGCCGCTTGGTAACGGATTTTACGTGGAAGAAAACGAACAAAAAGTCGCGCTTGTGGGCGGCGGTGTGGGTGTATTTCCGCTTATTTCCGTGTTGCGTGAATACGGACAAACGAAAGAAATTTCCGCATATATCGGCTATCGAAACAAAGGCGCGGTTTGCGGAGTGGAAGAATTTGAAAAAGCGGCGAAATTCGTCGGCGTTACGGATGACGGCAGCTATGGTGAAAAGATGAACGCGGTGCAGGCGTTCGCGGCGGATCTTGAAAAAGGCAACCGTCCCGACGTAGTTTTGGCTTGCGGCCCTACGCCTATGCTTCGTGCGTTGAAAGCGTTAGTGGAAAAGGAAGGATTGAACTGTTACGTGTCTTTGGAAGAGCGTATGGGTTGTGGATTTGGCGCGTGCGTAGTTTGCGTTTGCGATCTCACGAACGGCAAAAAAGCGCGCGTGTGTAAGGACGGCCCTGTATTTAACGTGAAAGACGTGGTTTTGTAAGAGGAAAACGTTATGGCAAATTTATCGGTAAATCTTTGTGGAGTACAATTCAAAAATCCCGTGATTGCGGCGTCGGGCACGTACGGCTTTGGCCGTGAGTTCAACGAACTTTACGACATTGGCGTGATAGGTGGTATTTCAACGAAAGGGTTGACGTTAGAACCCCGTTTAGGTAATCCCGTACCTCGTATCGCAGAATCACGCGGTGTTATTTTAAACGCCGTAGGCTTGCAAAACCCCGGCGTAGAACACTTTATTGAAAAAGACCTCGAATGGCTGAAAGCCACGGGTACGGTTGTCATTGCCAACGTAGCAGGCAAAACGTTGGAAGATTACGAAAATATTTGCGCACGTTTGGATGGGCTGGTGGATATGATCGAACTCAATATTTCCTGTCCCAACGTCAAGAGCGGCGGTATGGCGTTCGGTATTAAGCCTGAAACGGTGGAAGAGGTAACCAGGTACGCGTCGAAGGCGTTAAAACGTACGCCGTTGATTGTAAAATTGTCCCCCAACGTAGAAAGTATCGCCACCAACGCAAAGGCGGCGGAAAATGGTGGCGCAAGCTGTGTTTCGCTTATTAATACGTTGACGGGTATGGCGATCGATATTGAACGTCGCAAACCCATTATTGCCAACAATACAGGCGGCGTATCGGGCGCGGGGGTAAAACCTATTGCGGTGCGTATGACGTACGAAGTGGCGCAAACGGTGAAGATTCCCGTAATCGGGATGGGCGGAATCACTTGTGCGGAGGACGCGATTGAATTTTTGATGGCAGGCGCGGCGGCGGTGCAGGTCGGTACGGCGAATTTCACCGATCCCTACGCAATGCCCAAAATTATTCAAGGCTTAAACGATTGGTGCGATCGTCACAACGTTGCCAACGTTTCCGAATTGACGGGTACGTTGCAATTAAACGGTAAGTAATTTTATCAAGAAATATATAGGAGATAAATCATGGCATATACGTACAAACAGGAATTTATTCGTTTCATGGTGAACAATGGCGTACTCAAATTCGGTCAGTTCACGTTGAAGAGCGGCAGACTTGCGCCCTATTTCATCAATACGGGCAATTATAAAACTGGCAAACAGCTTGCAAAACTTGGAGAATATTACGCGGCTTGTATCCGTGAAAACGGTTTGGAAGCGGAAACGCTTGTCGGCCCTGCGTATAAAGGTATTCCCTTGTCCGTAGCGACGGCGATCGCTTTGTATCACGATTACGAAGTGGAAATGAACTACTGTTTCGACCGTAAAGAAGTGAAAGACCACGGTGAAGGTGGTTTGTTTGTAGGTAAACAACTTGTGGACGGCGAAAAAGTGATTATTATCGAAGACGTAATGACGTCGGGAAAGGCGCTCCGTGAAATTTTGCCGAAATTGGAAGCGGCGGCAAAGGTGCAAGTAGTCGGCATGATCATTTCCGTAGATCGTAAAGAAAAAGCACTCAACAGCGATCTTTCGGCGGTAGCGGAAGCGAAAAAAGAATTTGGTATCGACGTGTATTCGGTGGTAACGATGGACGATATTATCGAAGCGATCGAAGAAGGCGTCATTGAAGGCAAAGAACACTTGCCTGCGATGTACGAATATCGCAACGTTTACGGCGCGAAATAATCAGCGCAAAAGCCGCGAGAAAAATTGGTGATTGGGTTTTGGAAAATGCCAAACCGATCGATTTTCGCGGGGGGAAAACACGGGTGTTTCCGAGCGTTCATCAAAGACATGGGTGCTAGTAAAAACCAAAAATACAGCACAAACAAACAATACGGCTATTAAATATAAATGATTGCGTTTCATAATAAAAGTATGTGGAAAGAAAAGGGGGATTATACCCTATCAAAGCGCAATCGTAGGAGAAAAAAACATCATGAAAAACATCATTCTGACGGGGGATAGACCCACGGGGAAATTGCATATTGGGCATTACGTAGGGTCGTTGCGTCGTCGCGTGGAATTACAAAACAGCGGTAAATTCGATAAAATTTATATTATGATTGCGGACGCACAGGCACTTACGGATAATTTTGACAATCCCGACAAAGTGCGCGCAAATATCACGGAAGTGGCACTTGATTATCTGGCTTGTGGATTAGACCCCGAAAAGGTGACGATTTTCGTGCAGTCACACGTAGCGGAATTAACCGAACTCACCTTTTATTTCATGAACCTTGTAACCCTTTCCCGTTTGGAACGTAATCCGACGGTGAAAACGGAAATGAAACTCCGCAATTTCGAGACGTCGATTCCGATGGGATTTTTGACCTATCCCGTATCGCAAACGGCGGACATTACGGCGTTCAAGGCGAACACGGTACCTGTTGGCGAAGACCAACTGCCCATGATCGAACAGGCGCGTGAGATTGTCAGAAGTTTCAATTCCTTGTATGGTGATACGTTAATAGAACCCAAAGCGGTGTTGCCTGAAAATAAATCTTGCTTGCGTTTGCCTGGCACGGACGGTATGGCGAAGATGAGCAAATCGCTTGGCAACTGTATTTATTTGTCGGACAGTGCGGACGAGATCAAACGTAAGGTTATGGGGATGTACACCGATCCCAACCATATCAAAGTGACGGATCCCGGCGATACGAAAAACAATCCCACTTTTATTTATCTCGACGCATTCTCGGCACCTGAGCATTTTGAAAAATACTTGCCTGAATATGCGAACTTGGACGAATTGAAAGCGCATTATGAGCGCGGCGGTTTGGGGGATATGAAGGTGAAGAAATTCCTTAATGCCGTGATGCAAGAAACGATTGAACCGATCCGTCAAAGACGTGAAGAGTTAGCAAAAGATATTCCTGCGATTTGGGATATGTTGTATAAAGGCAGTGAAGTTGCGCGTGAAGCGGCTGCGGAAACGCTTGCGGAAATGAAGAAGGCGATGAAGATTGATTATTTTGCGAATAGAAAATAAAAAAGAAAAGCCCGACGGGAACACCTGTCGGGTTTTTGATTGCAGTAGTGGGATAAAAGAAAGAAAAAAGCCGAGGCGAAAACCTCGGCTTTTATAAATGTCAGAATTATTCGTTGATCATATCTTTGTAAGCTTTACCGAATTTCATAACGGGTTTCTTGCAAGCGGGAATTTCAACGGGAGCTTTCGTTTGAGGGTTGATACCGGTCTTTGCAGGAACGTCTTTTACTTCAAACGTACCAAAACCAACAAGCTGTACTTTTTCGCCAGCTTTAAGAGCTTCCGTTACAGTTGCTACGAATGCATCGTAAGCTACCGCTGCGTCTTTGTTCGTGAAACCTGCTTTTTCTGCTATTGCTTTAATCAATTCGCCTTTGTTCATAGAGTAAATCCCCTTTTTTAAAATTATTTCTTAAAAACTAAAATCTTTAAGTAGATTAATTATAGCCTATATCGTAGAGTTTGTCAAGTACCATAGAGAAAAAAATTGCGAAAAACCTTGAAAATAAAGGATTTTTTACGTTTTTTATCGTAAAAACACGAAAGGAAAGGCTCTCCGAGGGTAAAATCTTCGGAAAGCCTTATATTTAAAGGTGTAAAATTAATTTTTGAGGTTAGTTTTCATTGGAGTGAAAGCCAAGTCCCAACACTTGCGAAACGTTTGCCATTACAGCGAAAGCATCGGGATCAATTTCCTTCATGACGCGTTTGAGTGTCGGAACTTGACGCCTACTCACAACGCAAAGGAGCATCGAACGTTCTTTTTTGGTGTACATACCCGTTGCGGGTTGTGAGGTCACGCCGCGGCTGAGTTCTCGCATCAATGCTTCCGCCATTTCCTGCGGTTTCTCGGTGATGATGCGGAATTCGACCGCTGATTGGAATCCGTTTAAAATGGAGTCGTTGACCTTGCCTTCCACAAACCCTTCCAACAAAGACATCATAATCGGAAGAAGTCTAAGAGCGAGGCTTTCCTCTAAATTGAATACAAAGATGGAAGAACCGATGACAATAGTGTTGAGAGTGACGATAATCCAAGCGATTGAAGTGGATGCAAATTTCTTTTGAATCATCACAGCCAAAATATCAATACCGCCCGTACTGCCACCGATTTTGAATGCGATAGCAATCCCAGCACCGAAACAAATCCCCGTTGCAATCGCGGCAAAAATTCTTTCACCGTTCGTTTCAAATTGAATAACGAACTCGTGGAAAGCTGTGTTTTCCATAATAAAGAGAAAAAACGATTGCAAAATGATATTGATAGAAGTCAAAAGCGCAAATTTCTTCTTTACAAAAAAGAAGGAAAGGACGATTAGGGGGAAGTTCATACAAAACGATAAAATACTTTGCGGTATTCTTCCGCCTGACGCTACGTGAATCAAAATCGCAGTCCCTGCAATCCCACCGACCGTGAAATTGTTGGGGGTTATCAAAGAATACACAGTAAACGCGATTAAAAAAGAGGAAATCAAACAGCCTAACACCGTTTTTAAAACGTTTATAAGGATTTGTTTTTTACTGGTGCTTTCTCTATGTAAATCCTCTTTCGTGATCATGGTGGGACGAGAGTCCGAAGAGGACGTTTCGGGGATAACTACGTTTTCTTGTTCGTTCATAAACCGCCTCGTTTATTAAAGACCTTCCACAACAACGGTGATTTTTGCGATCACGCCTTCCATCAAACGTACTTCCGCAGGGAAAGAACCGACGTTTTTCACTGCGTCCATTTTGATTTTCTTTTTATCGATATCGTAACCCATCGCCACAAGAGCTTCTGCTACGTTACCTGCCGTAACGCTACCGAACACTCTGCCTTTTTCGCCAACTTTGATTTTAACGGTGACGGATTTGCCGTTGAGCTGTTCCCCCAAAGCCTTCAAAGCTTTCACTTCTTCTGCTTTATGGAACGCCGCAGCTTCTTTCTTTTGTTCCGCTTCGTGGATATTGCTTGCGGAAGCGATGGTGGCAAAACCTTTTTTGATAAGGAAATTTCTGCCGTAGCCGTCTGCTACTTCCACAACTTCGCCTTTTTTACCGATACCTTTTACGTCTGCTTTTAAAAGAACTTTCATTATATACATATCCTCCTTGCTTTCAGGCGAAAAAAACGCCCGTTAACTCTTTACGTTACTATTGTACAAGAAATTTTAAAAAAAGTCAATAATCTTTGATGAATTTGCATATACTGCTTTTACCTTTTAAGGAGGAATTTTTTATGATGAACGAAAATGAAGTAAACACTTCCATCGGTTGCGGAGTAACCGAATGTAAGTACAACCGCGCAGGTGATTTTTGCACGTTGCGTAAAATCCACGTAGGCAACACTTGCAGTTGCGACGCAGAAAGCTGTACTTGCTGTGACAGTTTTGAACGTAAATAAGTTTTTAAATGCAAACTTGCATAAGGCAAGCATTTGAAGAACATCAAAACTGAGAAAAAGTCGTCCTTTTTGTAAGAAAAGGGCGATTTTTTCATATATTTTTTTAATCGTTATATTTTTATCGCTTGATTTTTATCGATTAAAGTGTTACAATATAGATACAAACCGAAAGGAGAAAAGTTCTATGAGCGAAGAAATTGTAAAAGTGGAAGGTGTAGCAAAAGATAAACCTACGTTGCGGGAACGTGTGAAAGAGTATGTGAAAGCGATTCCGAAGCGTTATTTTATCACAGCGTTTTCGGGAATGGCGCAGGGCTTGTTCGTCACGCTGATTGCAGGTACGATTTTGGCGCAAATTGCGGGTTGGATTGGAGATAATTACGTGGGGAACACGTTGCTGTATATCGCGAACATTGCAAAATCGTTGATGGGCGCAGGGATTGGCGTGGGGATAGCGCATACGCTCGGTAAAAATAAATTATTGACTTTTTCCGCGGCGGTAGCTGGCATGATCGGTGCGTTTGCGGATAAATTGATGGTGGGCTCGGCGGCGTTTACCATGCTTGGCTTGGGCGCGCCTGGCAATCCTATCGGCGCGTACGTAGTGACGATGTTCGTAGTGGAAATCGTTGCCTTGTATGCAGGGAAAACCAAGCTTGATATAATTTTAGTGCCGCTTGGCAGTATGTTGTTGGCGTTTGGCGGTGTATTCGTAGCATGGCCGTTTATTTGGCTTGTCAATCAGTTGGGCGCGTTGATCGCGGTGGCGACGAATGCGACTCCGTTGATTATGGGGATTGTCGTTGCGGTGGCGATGGGGATTTTGTTGACGATGCCGACGTCCTCAGCGGCGATTTGGGTAGCAGTAGCATCGCCCGTATTAAGCGGTTTTGCTGTTGGATCAATGGAATACGAAGCAATCTTGTTGGCAGGTGGAGCGGCGACGGTGGGTTGCGCGTGTCACATGGTCGGGTTTGCCGTGGCAAGTTTTCGAGAAAACGGCGTGGGCGGTTTGATTGCGCAGGGGATTGGTACAAGTATGTTACAAATTCCAAACATCATGAAAAAGCCCATTATTATGATGCCGATGATTATTTCTAGCGCGATTTGTGGGCCTTTGGCTACTTGCGTATTTGCCTTAAAATGCGGTACGGCAGGCGGCGGTATGGGTACGAGCGGTTTGGTTGGTGTGTTCGATTTGTTTAAATACACAAGCGGCGCGTTGGGAATGATCGGGATTGTTTTGTTGATGATTGTATTGCCTGCTGTATTGAATATCGTTATTTCGGAATTTATGAGAAAGAAAGGCTGGATCAAAGACGGGGATATGAAACTCGATTTATAAAATTGAGGAGTTTTGGATAAAGAATTTTTTGCGGATATTTCTAATATAAACACACAAAAAACGACGGGCAAAATGCTCGTCGTTTTGTACATGGTAGGGGGTTATTCGCTGACGCAGAGATAGCGTTCGGGTTCGCAAGTGAGGTGCATTCCCAACGTTTTGAAGGTTTTTTCATCCACGTGCGCGAGCATAACCGAGGAGTGAATTTCACAGCTACGCAATTTGTCCAACTGCTCAATCGCAAGTTTGGCTTTAGGATCGGTAACGGCGCAAATGGAGAGCGCCATCAACACTTCATCCGTGTGTAAGCGAGGATTTCTTGACCCCATATGCGACACTTTCAGCTTTTGAATGGGTTCGATAATGGTCGGGGAAATGAGTTGCACGTCGTCGTCAATGTTGCCCAACACTTTCAAGGCATTCAAAAGGCAAGCTGCTGATGCGCCCAACAATTCGCTAGATCTGCCCGTTACGATACGCCCGTCATTAAGTTCGATTGCTACGGCAGGGCCGTTTGTTAAATGGGATTTTTGCAATGCCGCGGCTACGGGTTTTCTATCGGCAACCGAGATGCCCGATTTACTCATGAGGAGTTCCAACTTCGCCACAACGTCTTTGCCGAGGCGGCCTTTTTTGTTGTCGCAAAGAGCGGCGTAGTAACGACGAATGATTTCATTTTTAGAGGCTTGACGGCAGGCGTCGTCGTCAAAGATGCAGTTGCCTGCCATATTAACGCCCATATCCGTCGGGGATTTGTAGGGGGAATAGCCCAAAATCTTTTCGAGCATAGCCGCCACTACGGGGAAAATTTCCACGTCGCGATTGTAATTGACGGCAAGAGATTGATAGGCCTCGAAATGATAAGGGTCAATCATATTGACGTCGTTTAAATCAGCCGTCGCCGCCTCATAAGCGAGGTTGACGGGGTGAGATAAGGGTAAATTCCAAATCGGGAACGTTTCAAATTTTGCATAGCCCGCTTTGACACCGCGTTGATTTTCGTGATATAACTGCGAAAGGCAAGTTGCCATTTTACCGCTGCCAGGACCAGGCGCAGTGACGATAACCAAACGGCGAGAGGTGGGGACGTATTCGTTTCTACCGTATCCGTCTTCGCTGACGATTTTGGCTACGTCGGAAGGATAACCGTCGATAGCGTAATGTTTATATACCTTAATGTTGAGGTTATTCAAGCGCTTGATAAACGCGTCCACAGCAGGTTGGGGGCTGTACATCGTCATAACGACGCTACCCACGTATAAACCTTGATTTTTAAAAATGTCGATTAAACGCAACACGTCTGCGTCGTAAGTGATGCCAAGATCGCTTCTATATTTGTTTTTGATAATGTCGTTGGCGCTGATAACAACAAGGATTTCCGCAATATCTTTGAGGTTTAACAGCATTTTAATTTTACTGTCGGGCTCAAAGCCGGGCAAAACGCGCGACGCGTGGTAATCGTCGAACAGTTTTCCCCCGAATTCCAAATACAGTTTATCCCCGAACGCATCGATGCGTTCTTGGATTTTTTCTGATTGCATGGATAAGTATTTTTTATTGTCAAATCCGATCTTGTTCATAAACGCCTCCAAAATCAGTCCTTCTCTTTTGTCATTTGCCGAAAAATATTATCTTTTATATTATACCAAAAGCGATAAAAAAAGTCAACGGCGTGGGCGTAAAAATCGGGCTTACAAAAAGAAAAATTTGCAAGAAAGAGGACAGGGGAAATGAAAAGTTTTTTTTAGTTGGCAGGTATTGACTTTTACCTCGTTTTCTTGTATAATCGTAAAAACAAAAGATTGAAGCGCAAGGAGACAAACATGCCTGTATCCATCGTTAAAAAAGATATCACGAAGATTAAATGTGATGCGGTTGTCAATGCTACGAATGAGTATTTTTCGCCCGGGGGCGGTGTAGATGCGGCGATTCATGCGGCGGCAGGTAAGGAGCTTTTTCAATTGTGTCAAACGCTTGGGAAATTAGAGGTTGGACGCGTTCAACTCACACCTGCCTATGCTTTACCGTGTAAATTTATCATTCATACGGTAGGCCCGATTTGGCAGGGCGGCGATCAAAACGAGAGGGAATTGTTGGAATCTTGCTACCAAGAAGCGTTGAAGACGGCGGTGGCGGCAAAATGTAAAAGTATTGCCTTTCCCTTAATTTCTTCGGGGACGCACGGGTATCCCAAAGAAGAAGTTTTGAAAGTGGCACTTGGGGTGATCAAACGCTTTTTATATGAGTACGATTTGACCGTGTACGTGGCGGTGTATGATAAAGAGGAATACGCATTGAATCAGGCGTTGACGGCGGACGTCGGCGCGTATATCGATCGACATTTTGAGGGGAATGACGTTTTTGAAAGAAAGCCGATTTCGATAGATCGAATGATGCGAATGCCCTCGTGCGATAGAAGAGCTGAGTCGTTGTTTGAATCGGGAAAGGAAAGGCGTATCGAGGAAAAGGATAGCGATTTTTCTTTTGTGCCTGATTTTGGGTCGCAGGGCAGTATTTTACGGCATATGTACGATGGGTTTGCTTTGTCGCTGATGAAACTCATTGACGAGAAAGGCATGGATGATGTGGAATGTTATAAAAAGGCAAACGTCAGTCGTCAAACGTGGCATAAAATTCTCAATGATGAAAACTATAAACCAAACAAAAAGACTGCGATTTCGTTTGCGATTGCGTTGGAATTGAACTTAAAAGAAACGCAAAAATTGTTGGAAACGGCAGGGTTTATTCTGTCTAAGAGCAGTAAATTTGACATCATTATTATGTATTGTATTGTGAAAGGCATTTATGACGTAACGGAAATTGATTCGATTTTGTTCCAATATGATCAAGAGACGCTTGGGGGAAAACTGTAAGAACAACTTGTCAATTGACGATTGACCAAAAATAAAATGAAATACGCTATACTATGGTCGTAAGGTGGAAACATCGAGCGATCATTTTTTATTGAAAAGGAGAAAAAGTATGAACAACAACGAAAAAACAAAAAACGAATTGACGGAAATAGTCTTTATTTTGGATAGAAGCGGTTCTATGTCGGGTTATGAGGCGGACGTTATCGGCGGGTTTAACGCTACGATCGAGAAACAGAAAAAGGAAGCGGGGCAGGCGTTTGTGTCCACGGTGCTGTTTGATCATTGCTCTATTGTGTTGCACGATCGAGTGGAAATTGCCAAAATTCAACCTATGACAAAGGAGGACTACCAAGTGCGAGGCAGTACGGCTTTGTTGGATGCTGTAGGCAGTGCGATTCATCATATCGGGAACGTGCATAAATATGCGCGGGCGGAAGACGTACCTGCTCGTACGATTTTTGTGATCACGACGGATGGTATGGAAAATGCGAGTAGAACGTATGACAGTGAGAAAATAAAAAGTATGATTAAGCGCCAAAAGGAAAAATATGGTTGGGAATTTCTTTTCCTAGCGGCGAATATCGACGCTGTGGAAACGGCAGGCAAGTACGGAATAGACCCTGAAAGAGCGGTCAATTACCGTCAGGATAAGGAAGGGATCGAATGCAGTTATAAAATGATGAATCAAGCGATCGGAAAGGTGCGCAGAAAAGAATCGTTAGACGATGGGGATTGGAAAAATACTCCTTAAAGGTTCTTGAAGAGACATTTTCACGTTTTTCAAGGCGTTTTTGCACTGTGTTATCCGTTCCTAAAGGCATTTGTTAAAAAAAATTACGTAAAACAGTAGATTTTTTATAAGATATATTGTATAATAAAAGGGTAAAGTGTGGAAAAACGGATAAAGTGCTTGGTAAAATGGGAATTTTACGGAAAGGAAAGCGCAAAGGAAAAACGTGGAGGTAAAACTGAATAATGAAAAAACAAGCGAAACGTTTTGATATGTATCGTAAACCTAACAAACCGAAATGGTACTTAAAAATCGTGGAGTACGTTGCGGGGCCTATTTATATGTGGTTTTGTGGTGGACACGTCAAGGTGGAAAAAGCGGTTAGAAAAATCAAAGGGCCGTATTTAATCTTGTCCACGCACGCGTCGTTTATGGATTTCCCGATGGTTGTAACGGGGATTATGCCGCGTACGACGGGTTGGGTTATGTCGGTGGAAGAATTCCGCCGCGGCGATTGGCTGATGTACGGCATCGGCGGTATGCCCAAGCGTAAATTTACGCACGATATCGTAACGGCGAAACATATGTTGCGCTATTTGCGTAAACAAAAACATTCGGTGACGTTGTATCCTGAGGCTCGGTTCGAGTTCGCGGGGATCAACGAGCGTTTGGACGGTGCGTTAGGAAAAATGTGTAAACACGCAAACGTTCCCGTTGTGATGTGTATGATTAACGGCAACTTCATCAACTCGCCGCAATGGAGCAAGCACCCGTATAGAAAAATCCGTCAGGAAGCGGAATTGTACGTATTGCTGACGCCTGAAGAAATGAAAAATATGACGGCGGAAGAAGTGCAGGCGAAGATTGAAAAAGCCTTTGAAAAGGACGAATACAAATGGCAGGTGGAGAAAGGCTACCATACCAAATGCAAACAGCGCGCGGACGGTCTGTATCGTATTTTGTATAAATGCCCCGCTTGCGGTGCGGAATTTAAGACCAAGAGCGCAGGGATTCACCTTTGGTGTGAAGAATGCGGCGCGAAGTGGGAAATGGATACGCTCAGCCGTTTGAAGGGCGTGAACACGGACAAGGGCTTTTCGCATATCCCCGATTGGTATCGTTGGGAACGCGAAGAAGTGCGCAAGGAAGTGGTTGCAGGCACGTACCATTTCGAGGACGACGTGCGTGTAGAGGATTACTATTCGACGAAAGTCGGGTTTGTGGACGTTGGCACGGCGCACGTAACGCACGATGAAAACGGGTTCACGTTTAAAGGCGAAGTGAACGGTAAGCCGTTTGCATTGAATAAGCCCGTATCGTCGATGTATTCGGTTCACGTGGAATACGATTTCTTAAATCGTGGCGACGCGTTTGACATCGCGACGGACGAAACGACGTATTTCATGTTCTTGAAGAACGCGCAAAATTATTTGACGAAGATGCATTTTGCGACGGAAGAATTGTACGATTTTTACGTTCGGGATAAAGAAAAAGCGTAATCATTACGCTGATATCATAAAGAGCGATAAAAAAACCTTCGATCTAAATAGACCGAAGGTTTTGTTTTATTAAATTTTCTTCTTTAATTCTCGTACGGCGTTGGTTAAGAAATATTCCGCCGTTGTGCCTTTGCGAATGAGCTCAATCGCTTCGTTGGCGTTGCACCAGCGCGCCTCGGCAATCTCGTCTTCTTTCAGTTTCATCGGTTTATCTTCGACGACTACAATAAAATTCAGCATTAGCACGTCCTTTTTGTCGTAATAGCGAGAGGACATATACTTCACTTTTACCACATCCAACCCAAGTTCTTCCTTGATTTCGCGCGGAATAGCTTTTTCGGCGTTTTCGCCCTTTTTGATATACCCTGCAAAAAGAATGAAATCTTCATCCTCTACGTGTTTGGCAAGTAAAATTTTGTCCTGCGCGCGATTGGTCACTACCATAGAAACTGCCACCGAAAAAAGTGGAAATTTATAGGCTTCGCACGTACCACAGTAGGGGACTAAGCCTTCATTTTCGCAAAACCGCAACGTCATTTTTTGTCCGCATTCTCTACAATACACCAGCTTATCCTCCTTTTTGTTTTCGGCTATGTTTTATTTGGCACAGCCATATTTATTTTATCCATATATTATAATACTCCAGTTTTTAATATTTGTCAATAGGGAATAAAAAATTTCATAAAATTTTCAAAAACTATTTTTTAAAAGCCCCACCCGTGTCCATATTGAATAAAAAAAGGCGAGGGTATGTCCGCGTTGAATTAGGTGATGAAAAAATATAAAATCACTGTGGAAACGTAGTAATTCGACTTGACAACGCAAATAAAATAGTGTATAATAAATTGCACAATCAAGAGAAAAGTTGAGAGTGTTTTGTGCGAGGAGCCAAAATGCTCGTTTTTTTTGCGATTTGAAAAAGTGCGTTTTGAATGTGTGAAAAAACAACAAGGAGAACGTATAAATTATGCTTACATCTATTTGCGGTATCAACTGGGGCGACGAAGGCAAAGGCAGAATGGTTGACCTTTTGTCTGAAAAGTTCGACGTAGTTTGTCGTTATCAAGGCGGTAACAACGCAGGTCATACGGTTATCAACGAACGCGGGAAATTCATTCTTAATTTGTTGCCTTCGGGGATTCTTCGTGAAGAAGTTGTCAACGTTATGGGTAACGGTATGGTTATCGACATCAAACACCTTTGCGGTGAAATAGCGAAATTGAGAGAAGCAGGCATTAAAATCACGCCTGAAAACTTGAAAATTTCCGATCGCGCGGTCATCACGATGCCTTACAACGTGTTGCAGGACTGTTTGGAAGAAGACCGTTTGGCTGGTAAAAAATTCGGTTCGACCCGTCGCGGTATCGCGCCCGTTTACGCAGATAAATATTATAAAAAGGCATTCCGTATGGGGGAACTTCTTAATCCCGACCGCCTCTACAAACGCGTTGCGGATATTGTAGAATGGAAGAACCTCACCGTTGTCGGCGGCTATAAAGCAGAACCCGTAAAGACGGAAGATATTATCGCTTATTTTGAAGAATTTGGCAAACAGCTTGCGCCTTACGTTTGCGACGTTGGTTTGTATTTAACGCAGGCGCATGCGCAAGGCAAAAACATTATGTTCGAAGCGCAGCTTGGTGCTATGCGTGATATCGATTTCGGTATCCATCCCTACACGTCTTCCTCTTCGACGATTGCTGCGTATGCTCCTATCGGTGCAGGTGTGCCTCAGTTGCAGCTTGACAACTCCGTGGGGATCATGAAAGCGTATTCTACGTGCGTAGGCGAAGGGCCTTTCACGGCGGAATACTTCGGGGAAGACGCGAAATTCTTGCGTGATCTCGGTGGCGAATACGGCGCGGCTACGGGCAGACCCAGAAGAGTTGGACCTTTTGATATCGTTGCGTCCCGTTATGGTATCCGTTGCCAAGGCGCTACGGAAATCGCTTTGACGAAGATGGACGTTTTGTCCGCTTACGAAGAAATCGAAGTTTGCGTTGCGTACGAGCTTAACGGCGAAATTATTCACGAATTCCCGTTCGTGGACGTTCTTGACGAATGCAAGCCCGTATTCAAGAAAGTGAAGGGCTGGAATTGCGATATTTCCGCTTGTCGTAAAAAGGAAGATCTTCCCAAAGAAGCGTTGGATTACGTAAAATATTTGGAAGAAGCGTGCGGTTGTAAGATTAAGTACGTTTCCGTAGGCGCGGAACGTGATGCGTACGTTGAAATGTATTGATTGAGGTAAACGCGTCTATACGTCGCATTTCTACATTGCAGATGCGCGAATCCTAAACAAATATCACGGAAGATCGAAAACGGTTTTCCGTGTTTTTTGTATCATAAGGGCGGAGAGTATTTATAAAAAATTTTCTTAGATTTTTTATGTGTGCGCTTGTAAAAATATGCGGCTTGTGCTATAATAATCAAGAAAATATAAATCAATGAGGTGAAACAATGAGTATTCGTATCGGTATTTATGGTTACGGAAATCTCGGTCGCGGAGTGGAACTTGCGATTCAACAAAACCCTGATATGACTGCGGTGGGGGTGTTTACCCGCCGTGACCCAAACACGGTGAAAACACTGACAGGCATACCCGTGTACGCAGCGAACGACGTTTTGAAGATGCAAAAAGATATTGATGTCATGATTCTTTGCGGCGGTAGCGCTACCGATTTGCCCACCCAAACACCTGAACTTGCGCAGTATTTTAACGTGGTAGACAGTTTTGATACGCACGCGAAAATTCCTGCGCACGTAGCGAATGTACAAGCGGTGGCGGAAAATGCAAAAACGACGGCTTTGATTTCTGCTGGTTGGGATCCTGGTATGTTCTCGTTGGCTCGTTTATACGGTGGAGCAGTATTACCCGAAGGGAAAGATTACACGTTTTGGGGTAAGGGAGTCAGCCAAGGACATTCGGAGGCGATTCGCCGTATTGATGGCGTAGCCGACGCGAAACAGTACACCATTCCCATAGAAAAAGCGGTACGTGCGGTACGCGCAGGCGAAAATCCCGAATTAGCCACAGCGGAAAAACACGAAAGAGAATGTTTTGTCGTTGTGAAAGAGGGGGCGGATAAGGCGCGGATTGAAAACGAGATTAAGTCGATGCCGAACTATTTTGCGGAATATAACACGACGGTACATTTTATTTCGCAAGAGGAACTCAATGAAAAACACGGCGGCTTGCCTCACGGCGGGGTTGTGATCCGTAGCGGCGCGACGGGCATAGACAAACAACACAAGCACGTTGTGGAATATTCCTTGAAGCTGGATTCTAATGCGGAGTTCACTTCTTCCGTTTTGGTGGCGTGCGCAAGAGCGGTTTATCGCTTAAATCAGGGGGGCATGTACGGATGTAAGACGCTTTTTGACGTTCCGCCTGCCTATTTATCCGTGAAATCTCGCGAGGAATTGTTGAAAACTTTGTTGTGATAAAGGTACAATATTTATAAAAGAAAATCGAAAACACCAACCTGGTCAAAACCGTGGTTGGTGTTTTTTGTTTGGATGAGAATTTTACGTAGGAGTGGAAAGGTAATCCACTCGTGAATGCAAAGAGCAAACGCTTAATTTTGTGTAGAACGAAGGTTTAAGGCTTTGATCATTTGCCCTACGTATTGCACGGGGACAAGTTCAATTTTGTCCTTATATTTTTCGCAAGTTTTCATATTTTTTGCAGGCAAGATTACGCGTTGGAAACCCGTTTTAATGCATTCGTTTACGCGTTTGTCGGCGTACGTCACCGAGCGGATTTCGCCCGTCAAACCCACTTCGCCAAAGACTGCAGTGTATCTATCAATGGGTACGTCGTTTGCCGCGCTGGCGAGCGCTGCGCAAATAGCCAAATCGACGGATGGTTCGTCTAATTTAATACCTCCCATGGCGTTGATATATACGTCCGAGGAAAAGAAGGGAATTCCGCAACGCTTTTCCAAAACGGCAATCAGCACTACTAATTTATTGTAATCGACCCCGAGGCTCATACGGCGTGGCATACCGTATGCGGTTTTGGAAATTAGAGTTTGGATTTCGACGTTCATACAGCGATTGCCACTCTCGGAAGGGGTAACGGCGGAGCCTGCCGCTACGCCGCGGGATTCGGATAAAAACAGGTTAGCGTAATCGCTGACACTGTTAATGCCACTGTCCGTCATCTCGAACACGCCTACCTCTTGCGCGGAACCGAAACGGTTTTTGACGGCGCGAAGCAGTCTAAAATTGTCTTCTTGCTGACCTTCAAAATACAGTACCGTGTCCATAATATGTTCCAAAACTTTCGGCCCTGCCAACGCGCCTTCTTTGGTGACGTGGCCGATGATGAAAAAAGTGATGTTTTGGGATTTGGCGATCCGCATCAATCTTGCGGCGCATTCGCGTACCTGCCCAACGCTGCCTGCCGCTGAGGACATGGTTTCGGTATAGATTGCTTGTACGGAGTCAATGACGACGAATTTACTCTCGCCAAGGTTGTTTTCAATATCTTCCAAACACGTTTCATTGAGTAATAGAAGATTGTCAGAATTCAAATTTAAGCGTTCGCAACGCATTTTTACTTGCGAACAGCTTTCTTCCGCGGATACGTATAAGGTTTTGTGTCTTTGGGCAAGGTATGCAGCTACCTGCGTTAATAAAGTAGATTTGCCGATACCTGGGTCGCCGCCAAGAAGTACCAGTGAGCCCCTAACGATGCCGCCGCCCAGCACGGTGTCGAACTCTGTAATGCCGCTTTTAACGCGGTCGAATTTTTCATAACCGATTTGGGAAAGGGGCAGGGCGCGCGTTTTCATTTCCGACACGCCGCGTCTTGCATCCGATTTCGGTGTTTCCACTACGCGGACAAGTTCTTCCTGCATAGTATTGAAATTGCCGCAATCGGGACATTTGCCCAGCCATTTCGGCGCGGTGAAACCGCAGTTGGAACAAACGAACTGACTTGTTGGCGTTTTGGGTTTAGTTGCCATAATTTATATCACCTCATTTTTTTAACTTGGGTCAAGGGCTGTGAGCTCTTGCTGGGTTTTTAGGGCAAGCGCCCTAACGGGTGTGGGCGGAGCCCATAGAATATAGCCCCAAGAAAGCAAGCTTTGCTTGCGTTTTTTTACCGCGGAAGCGGTCAACGCTATGCCGTGGCAAGTGGAAGATTATTCGTCTGCTTTCTTGTATATACAGCCCATTTTATCCGTCATGAAACGAATGGCTTTTTTTTCGTAGGGCGATAGTCTTTGTTTTTTGGAAATATGTAAAATCAAATTCTCTATTCCAATAAAGATGAAAAGGGGGAAAAGCAAAATGTAAATAAGAGTGGTCACTATGCCGTCGCGTACTTTATCGGCGGTGCTTTGGTGGGGATTCCACGGCTCGTGAATAATTTTTCCGTTGATAATAGACCCACTGTTTTCGTTGGCGAGAACTGTGCATTCAAAGTATTCTTTGCCGCCATGGTTGCAATCAATTTGGAAGAGAAACCCCTTTTCTGTGCGGAAGAAATAGGAGTAGTGCTCATTTAAAACGGTGTCATGCGTCCGTTCAATAAAATCTTGTGGGGATAAATCACTATAAAAGATAAGTGGGCTTGCTTTTTTCATAAGGATAATATGATTATTAAATTATTCGTTTGTCGTTTGACGAAATCAAAAACTTGGTTGTTTTTTGCGTATGAGAATTGAATGGAGCGGCGCTCCATGGATTAGCGCAAGCATAGCTTGCTTGTTTGGGAATGGATATTGACAGGGCTTCGCCCCGTACTCCATTAAGGGCTACTCGCCCTTAAAACCTCGCAAGGAACTTAGTTCCTTGACTTCAATAACACGTATGCGTTGACGGTGATGCCTTTGCCTTCCCCTACGTAGCCCAATCCCTCATTTGTGCCTGCCGCTACGCCCACCGCGGACATGGGTACACGTAAAACGTTTGCAAGGTTGTTTTTCATATCGTCGATATATTTTGCAAGACGAGGTTTTTCCGCTTGAATGGCTACCGATAAATTTTGTATGCCATAGCCTTGCATTTGGAGTAAAGAGAGGACTTCGGACAGCATTTGCATGGAATCCGCGCCTCGCCATTTTTCGTCTGTGTCGGGGAAATAATGCCCGATATCTTTTAAACCTGCCGCTGAAAGCATCGCGTCCATTACCGCGTGAACGAGTACGTCGCCGTCGCTGTGCGCGATTAAACCGCTATGCGATGGAATTTTTACGCCTGCCAAAACGATATAATCCTGTGGCTTTCCAAACGCGTGCGTGTCGATACCGAACCCACAACGCGCAGGCGAAACAAACTTCGCGAAATCGGACGGATAGGTGAGTTTGATATTTTCTTCCGATCCCTCACAAAGCATAGGGAAACGCACGAAATCGTTATACACGGAAGAATCGTCGGTATATTGTGCGGCGGAACGCGTTTGTACCGTCGTATCTTTTTGCTCGCCGTCTTTATCGGTGTACGATACGGCGTAGAGTTTGCCCTCGTGTAAGGCTTTTTGGTAAGCGGTTTTAATTTCTTCCGTATAGAACCCCTGCGGCGTTTGGATACGGACGAGTAGGTTGCGGTCAGGCACGCGAACGATTTCTCCCGTCGAGCCTTTCACGGCGATGGTGTCCACGCAAGGCATCGAACAAATACCGCTGCCGTATTTTTTTACGCTTTCGATACAGTTTTCAATCACTTTTTGGGAAACAAACGGTCTTGCGCCATCGTGGATAAGTACGATTTCGCTTTTTACCGCTTGCAGAGCGTTATACACCGTTTGTGTACGCGTGTCGCCGCCTTCAACGAGGGTAACTCTGGGAATATCCTTCGCAAGTTTTTCGATTTCCGTTTTGTCGCAAAGGGAATAGGCGATAATGATTTCGTCGATACATTCCTGATCGAACGCCTGCAACGTTTGTCTTAACACGGGTGAACCATTTAAATCGACGAGTAATTTATTTTTTTCAAAACCCGCGCGGTTGCCTTTACCTGCCGCACAAAGAATAGCGCAAACGGTAGGGGTCATAATACTACCTCATACAGGGAAGCTGCTTCTTCTTTTTTCACGGTTTCCTTGATGTTGACAACGCGGACTTTCAAACTGCCCGAAGCGTACAACACTTCAATCACGTCGCCGATTTTTACGGCGGTGGAAGGTTTAGCGGCTTTGCCGTTAATCAACACTTTTTCTTCGCCGCAGGCTTCCTGCGCGACGGTGCGGCGTTTTAAAATACGCGAAACTTTTAAAAATTTATCAATTCTCATGAAAATACTCCTCGATATCAATATGGAACGTAAGGGGAAAACGATTTAAAAAAAGTAAAAATGATTTTTTTTACAAATGCCTTTCAAAAACGCTTGACATCTTTAAAAGCGAGCGATATAATTAGATAATGTATCATTATGCTTATCATGGCGTAATGCCGCTCGTAAACGGTTTTTGAAGGTGTTTTTGCCCGAAAAATTAGCCGAAAAACGTCGGTATTCGACAAATTTCTTTTCAATATATATATTATATCGCAAAGAAAGGGAAAAGTAAAGCGTAAGGATATAAAAAGTTTCAAACCAAGACAAAAATTTCGATTTTTATCGATGAAAAGATATACTCGGTAGATCGCCTGAAAAAATTGCAAGGAGCAAAAACGAACAAAATGGATTTACCTATTCAAAAGTATGGCAAAACCGAACGAAGAAAATTCGGTTCGATCAACGAAGTTATCGACATTCCCGATCTCGTTGAAATCCAGAAAGACAGCTACAACACCTTCATTGAAGAAGGTATTGGCGAGGTTTTCGAGGACTTTTCCCCGATCACCGACTACTCCGACCACTTTGAGCTTTATTTCTTAGAGCACAGATTTGGCGATAAACCCAAGTACGACGAAAAAGAATGTCGTACGCGTGACGCTACGTATGCGCTTCCTCTTCGCGTGAAAGTTCGTCTTGTCAATAAAGTCAAGAACGAAGTTGTAGATCAGGAAGTGTTCATGGGGGACTTCCCTTTGATGACGCAAAACGGCGCGTTCATCATCAACGGTGCAGAACGTGTTATCGTATCCCAGCTCGTTCGCTCGCCCGGCGTTTACAATGCGTCGAGCAAGGACAAGACGGGTAAAGAAATGTTCGCAACGACCGTGATGCCCAACCGTGGTGCATGGCTCGAACTTGAACAGGATGCGCAAGACGCATTGTACGTACGTGTGGACAGAAAGAAGAAACTGCCCATCACGGTGCTTTTGCGTGCGCTCGGTTTTGGATCTAACCGTGCAATCGAAGATTTGTTCGCAGGGGACAAGATCATCGCGACAACGCTCACCAAAGATACGGCAAAGAGCGAATCGGACGGCTTGTATGAATTGTACCGTCGTCTTCGTCCTGGCGAAGCGCCTACGGAAGATTCCGTAAGAGCACACCTTTTCAATTTGTTCTTCGATCCTCGCCGTTACGACATCGCGAAAGTCGGCAGATACAAATACAATAAAAAGCTCAACCTTTCCTACCGTTTGCCCGGTTGCAGAGTGGCTGACACCGTAGTGAACCCTGAAACGGGCGAAGTAATTGCAAATGCAGGGGAAAAGATTTCCGAAACGCAAGCGAAAGAAATCCAAAACTGCGGTATCAATGAACTCTACGTACTCGTAGACGATATGGAAGACGGTGAAATTCGTCACAAGATCATCGCGAACAATACGGTGGATTTCGCGGCGATTTCCGACGTTCCCGTACAGGTGAGAGCAAGAGATTTCGGCTTGTTGCCTACGGTATTCTATCCCAACTATAAATTCTCCAAGTTGATCGCTGAGGAATGCGCGAATTTGACGGTGGAAGAAGTTGCGGAAAAATATATCGACGACATCGACGCGCTTTACTACACGCACGAAAAGGCGGAAGAGCCCGACGAAAAGCCCGAAGAAAAGAAAAATAGAGAAAAGAGAAGAGACAACCGTCGCAAGTTCGTTGCGGCTTGTAAGCTCTTCCACGAAATCATGAACAGCGAGCATCCCGTTCCCACGAAGGAACAGAAGAAGGAATTGCGTCCGCTTATCGACAAACTTTGTCATAAGCACGTAACGGTAGACGATATCGTTGCGTCCATTTCCTCCAACCTCGATTTGAAGTACGGTATCGGTACGATCGACAACATCGACCACCTCGGCAACCGTCGTGTTCGTTCCGTTGGCGAATTGTTGCAAAACCAACTTCGCGTAGGTATCGCTCGTTTGGAAAGATTGATCAAAGAAAGAATGGCGACGCAAGATCCCATGGAAATTACGCCGTCCGCTCTTATCAATATCAGACCCGTATCCGCGGTTATCCGTGAATTCTTCGGTTCGTCGCAGTTGTCCCAGTTCATGGACCAGACCAACCCGATTGCAGAACTTACGCACAAGCGTAAACTTTCCGCGCTCGGCCCTGGCGGTTTGAACAGAGACCGTGCTACCTTTGAAGTTCGAGATATTCACCATACGCACTATGGCCGTATGTGTCCTATCGAAACGCCAGAAGGTCAGAACATCGGTTTGATCACGTCGCTCGCTACGTTTGCGAAAGTAAACGAATACGGTTTCATCATGAGCCCGTACAGAAGAGTGGACAAGGCAACGGGCGTTGTTACCGAACACGTAGATTATCTTACGGCAGATGAAGAAGATAAATATATTGTTGCACAGGCAAACGAACCCCTCGATGAAGAAGGGCGTTTTGTCAACGAACGCGTAGGTTGCCGTCATCAGAACGATATTACGGAAATGCCTCGTGAAAAGATGGACTATATGGACGTATCGCCTAAGCAGCTCGTTTCCGTTGCTGCGGCGCTGATTCCTTTCCTTGAAAACGACGATACCAACCGTGCGTTGATGGGCTCGAACATGCAACGTCAGGCAGTTCCTCTTTTGAAAACGGAGTCCGCAATCGTTGCGACGGGTATTGAAAGTTCCATCGCGCAGTACTCTGGCGTTATCGTGACTGCAAAAGAAGCGGGCGTCGTTGTCAGCTGTTCGTCGAACATGATCAAAATCCGCGACGACGAAGGGAATATTACTGAATATCCTTTGAAGAAATTCGAACGTTCCAACGCGGGTACTTGCTTGAATCAACGTCCCATCGTTTCCACGGGCGACAGAGTGTTCAAGGGCGAAATCATTGCAGACGGTCCTTCGACCAACAACGGCGAACTTGCGCTTGGTAAAAACATTCTCATCGGCTATATGGAATGGGAAGGTTATAACTACGAAGACGCTATCTTGCTTTCCGAAAAATTGGTGCAAGACGACGTATTCACGTCCATTCATATCGAAGAATATGAAACGGAAGCGAGAGATACCAAGCTCGGTCCCGAAGAAATCACGCGCGACATTCCCAACGTAGGCGACGACGCGCTCAAAGATTTGGACGAAGACGGTATTATCCGTATCGGTGCGGAAATCCAGAGCGGGGATATCCTCGTAGGTAAAGTATCGCCTAAGGGTGAAGCAGAGCTTACGCCCGAAGAAAGATTGCTCAGAGCAATCTTCGGTGAAAAATCGAGAGAAGTTAGAGATACGTCTTTGAAAGTTCCTCACGGTGAAGGCGGCGTCGTTGTGGACGTAAAAGTATTCACGAGAGAAAACAAGGACGAACTTGAACCGGGCGTAAACAAACTCGTCCGCGTATATATCGCGCAGAAACGTAAGATTCAGGTCGGCGATAAGATGGCAGGTCGTCACGGTAACAAGGGTGTCATTTCCCGCGTGCTTTCGCAGGCGGATATGCCTTTCCTTGCAGACGGTACGCCTTTGCAGATCTTGCTCAACCCCCTCGGCGTTCCTTCGCGTATGAACATCGGTCAGGTGTTGGAAGTTCACTTGGGTTACGTATGTAAGCAATTGGGCTGGAAGATCGCTACGCCCGTATTCGACGGCGCAACCGAGAAAGACCTCGAAACGATGTTCCGTGAAAACAACCTTTTGAACCCCGATGGCAAAGTTGACGGTAAGTTCCAAGTCTTCGACGGTAGAACAGGTGAAGCCTTTGAAAACCGCGTAACGATCGGCGTTCAATATATGATTAAACTTATTCACCTTGTTGACGACAAGATCCACGCGCGTGCAATCGGTCCTTACAGCCTTGTAACGCAGCAGCCCCTCGGCGGTAAAGCGCAGTTCGGCGGCCAGCGTTTCGGTGAAATGGAAGTTTGGGCTTTGGAAGCATACGGCGCGGCGCACATCTTGCAGGAAATCCTTACCGTGAAATCGGACGACATCGTAGGTCGTGTAAAGACATACGAATCCATCGTTCGCGGTGAAAACATTTCCGAACCCGGTATCCCCGAAGCGTTCAAGGTGTTGTTGAAAGAATTGCAGAGTTTGGCGTTGGACGTTAAGGTTCTTACCGAATCCGGCGACGAACTGATCATCCGTGAAGTGGAAGAAGAAGAGGATGCAGCAGACAACGCAGCAAGCCGCAAAGAAGCCATTAAGGATGAAGAGCTTGAAGAAATCGACTTCAATGTGGACGACGATGACTTCGATGACGAAGACGACGTTAAATCCATCTTTGAAGACGACGATGAAGAGGACGGTTTCAACATCTCCGAATCGGACGAAGACGATGATTTTGACGATGACGATGATGACGATACGTTCGGCTTTGGCAAGCTGTTTGAAGACGACGAGGACGACGAAGAAATCGATTCGTTGTTCGGTGATGACGAGTAAGGAGGCATACCATGTACGAGTTAAACGATTTTAATTCCATTCAAATCAGCATTGCATCTCCGGAAAAAGTGAGAGAATGGTCGTACGGTGAGGTTACCAAACCCGAAACCATCAACTACCGTACCCAGAAACCCGAAAAAGATGGTCTTTTCTGCGAAAAGATCTTTGGGCCGATGAAGGACTGGGAATGTCATTGCGGTAAATATAAAAGAGTAAAATATAAGGGTCACGTTTGCGAAAAGTGCGGCGTTGAAATTACCCGTTCCAAAGTTAGACGTGAAAGAATGGGTCACATTGAATTGGCTGCTCCCGTTTCGCATATTTGGTATTTCAAGGGCGTACCTTCCAAAATTGGTTTGCTTTTGAATATGGGCCCGAAACAGTTGGAACAAGTTATCTATTTCGCTTCCTACGTCGTTCTCGATCCGGGCAGCGTAAACGAACTTGAATACAAGCAAGTAATCACGGACAAACAGCTCCGTGAAATCGAAGAAAGATACGGCGACGCATCCGTAACCGGCTTGAAAGTAGGCATGGGGGCGGAATCCATTCGCGAACTCTTGATGGCAGTTGATCTTGAAAAAGAAAGTGACGATTGCAAGAAAGCGTTGGAAGAATCGCAAAATAGCGTGAAAGGCCCCGGTCAAAAAGCGATCAAAGCGATTAAGCGTTTGGAAGTTATTGAATCGTTCAGAAAGAGCGGTAACCGCCCTGAATGGATGATTTTGACAGTGCTTCCCGTAATTCCTCCCGATATTCGTCCCATGGTACAACTCGACGGTGGTAGATTTGCTACGTCCGACTTGAATGATTTGTACCGTCGTGTTATCAACCGTAACAACCGTTTGAAGAAGATGATGGAAATCGGCGCTCCCGATATGATCATCAAAAACGAAAAACGTATGTTGCAGGAAGCGGTGGACGCGCTGATCGATAACGGCCGTCGCGGTAAGGCACTTTCTGGTCCTTCCAACCGTGATTTGAAATCCTTGTCGGCAATGCTCCGCGGTAAGCAGGGTCGTTTCCGTCAGAACTTGCTTGGTAAACGTGTTGACTATTCCGGTCGTTCGGTTATCGTCGTAGGGCCTGAATTGAAGATTTATCAATGCGGTTTGCCTAAGGAAATGGCGATCGAGCTTTTCAAACCCTTCATCATGAAGAGATTGGTAGAAAGCGGTCAATGCCACAACATCAAGACGGCAAAGCGTGCGGTAGAAAAAGCGAAGGATATGGTTTGGAACGTTTTGGAAGACGTTATCAAAGATCATCCCGTACTTTTGAACCGTGCTCCTACCCTTCACAGATTGTCTATTCAGGCATTCGAACCCGTATTGATCGAAGGTAGAGCTATCAAAATTTCGCCCCTTGTCTGCGGACCTTTCAACGCCGACTTCGACGGTGACCAGATGGCTGTGCACCTTCCTTTGAGCGTGGAAGCGCAAGCAGAAGCAAGATTTTTGATGCTTTCCGCAAACAATATTTTGAAATTGGCTGACGGTAAATCCGTCATGTCGCCTACGCAGGATATGATCATCGGCGCTTACTGTCTTACCATTAAGCGTTGCGAAGAAGGCAACAGATACGACGATCAGGGCCGTCCCGATCCCAATGGTGAAGTGTACGAAGCTCCCGTATATTCGTCCGAAAATGAAGCAATCCTTGCTTATCAGAACAAGATTGCGCACGAGCAGGACGAAATGTATCTCAAACGTGTTATCGAACTTCCCGAAGGTAAGTTTGACCATTTGCCTCTTCCCTACAAGTGTCCTATCGAAAACAAACCTGGTGAAGCGCCCATTAAGAGCGCGGAAGTTCGTCGCAACGAAAAGACGGGCAAGTTGGAAGTTTCGGGTATTATCAAGACGACGATCGGTCGTTTGATTTACAACGACGGTCTTCCTCAGGACCTTGGTTTCGTAAAGAGAGATACGCCTGAATCTTATTTGCGTTTGGAACTCGACACCGAATTTATCGGCAATGCGAGAGCAATCGGCAAGAAACATTTGTCGCGTATCGTTGAAGCGTCCTTCCGTACGGGTAAAGCGCCTAAGGCGTCCTACGTACTTGACGCAATGAAGGAAAGAGGGTATAAATATTCCACTCTTGCCGCATTGACGACGTCCGTATTCGATATGAAAATTCCTGAAGAAAAGGAAGAAATTATCGAAAATGCAGAAAAGGAAGTTTCCAAGATCGCGAAGAAATATGCGCGTGGTCTTTTGAATGAAGATGAACGTTACAGCGCGGTAATCGCGCAATGGGACGCGGCTACGGATAAAGTGGCTGGCCTGTTGAAGAAACAGGGTGCGGAAGACAAGTTCAATCCTATTTGGATGATGGCTGACTCTGGTGCCCGTGGTTCCATCGACCAGATTAAGCAGCTTGCAGGTATGCGTGGTCTAATGGTTAACCCTCAGGGTAAAAAGATCGAAGTTCCCGTTAAATCGTGTTTCCGTAACGGCTTGTCCGTTCTCGAATACTTCATTTCCTCGCACGGTGGCCGTAAAGGTTTGACCGACACGGCATTGAAGACGGCTGACTCTGGTTATTTGACGCGTCGTCTTGTGGACGTTTCGCACGAAATTATCGTTCGTGAAGACGACTGCTGCGCAGGCAGAAAACCTCAGGGCATGGTTGTTAGAGCGATCTACGACACCGTAGGCAAAGAAATTGAAGGTTTGAAATCGAGAATTCTCGGTCGTTTCGCGGCGGAAGACGTGATTGATCCCGCTACGGGCGAAGTTCTCGTTTCCACTAACCAGTTTATTGACGAAAAGGAAGCGGCGGCTATCTGCGACGCAGGTTTGACGGAAGTTTCCATTCGTAGCATCTTCGGCTGCTCGTCGAGATTCGGCGTATGCGCGAAGTGTTATGGTAAGAACATGGCAACGACTCTTCCTGTACAGGTAGGCGAAGCGGTTGGTACGATCGCGGCACAGTCCATCGGTGAACCTGGTACGCAGCTTACGATGCGTACGTTCCATACGGGTGGTATTGCTGCGACGGGCGACATCACGCAAGGTCTTCCTCGTGTCGAAGAATTGTTCGAAGTTAGAAAACCCAAAGGATGCGCTACGATTTGTGAAGTGGAAGGCGTTGTATCGATTGACGATTCCGACGGTTCTAAACACATCAAGATCAATGATGCTGCTACGGGTGAGTTGAAGAAAGAATATACGCTTCCTTTCAATGCGGAAATCAAGGTTAAGAACGGCGAAAAAGTTGTTCCTGGCGTATTGTTGAACGCAGGTAGTGTATATCCTCAAGATATCCTTCGCGTACAAGGCGTTAAGGGTGTGCAGGACTATATCCTTGAACAGGTACAGTCCGTATACCGTTCGCAAGGCGTTGAAATCAACGACAAACACGTTGAAATTATCGTTCGTCAGATGTTGAAGAAAGTCCGCGTGGAAAACGCAGGGGATACCAACCTTCTTCCTGGTGAGCTTGTGGATATGGTTACCTTCCAAGACGAAAGTGCGAAGGCGATGGCAAACGGCGGCAGACCTGCTCTTGCAAAACGTGTGCTTTTGGGTATCACGAAAGCGGCGCTCGCAACCGACAGTTTCTTGTCTGCGGCATCCTTCCAAGAAACGTCGAGAGTGCTTACGGAAGCGGCTATCCGCACCAAGCGTGACTACCTTGTCGGCTTGAAAGAAAACGTTATCATCGGTAAGTTGATTCCTGCTGGAACGGGTACAAAGTCGTATAAGAATATCACGCCTCAATACATCGGCGGATATAATACGGCAGCAACGGAAGCGGTGGAAGAAACGGAAGAAACAACCGAAAGTGAAGCGCTTTAATCGTTAAATGCCTTGTAAGGCATAAAACAAAATAACAAGAGAACGCCTTTTGCGGAAAAATCCGTGAAGGGCGTTTTTTTATGCACGGTTGGGTGACGGCGCGGTGAAAAAATGGTGCAGAGTATTGACATTTACGCGGTGAGGTAGTATAATAAGAAGGTATAAATTGGGAGGAAAGGGAATGCAGGGTGATACTGTGCAAAAACAGAGCGTTTGGTTGCGGTTAAAAGAGAAATTGCCGCAATTTTTCCGCGCGGTTTTTGCGTGGTGTTCGCGCTTGGTTTGGGTGTTTCCGCCGTTGATCGTATTGTTTGCAACGTTGTCGCTTTTTAAAGCCAACGGCTTGTATCCTTTTGGAAATCAAACGATTTCTTGGGGGGATATGGATCAACAGGTCATTCCTCTTTTACTCAATTTCAAGGACATTTTACAAGGGAAAGACGGATTTTTATTTAGTTTTAAAAACGCGGGCGGTATGAATTTCTACGGCGTGTTCTTTTTCTTCTTGTCAAGTCCATTCAGTTTTCTTGTCGTATTTATCGATAAATCGAACGTAGCAGGCTTTATGAATGTGCTCGTGATGTTGAAAATGTGCGCGGCGTCGCTGACGGCATCTATCTATTTTCAGCAAAAGCATAGGGATATGTCTTTGTTGAACGTGTTTTTATCGGTACTGTATGCGTATTCAGGCTACGTTATGATGTATTATCAAATCATCAGTTGGCTGGACGTTGTGTACTTATTCCCGCTTTTGTTGTTGGGCTTGGAAAAACTGCAAGAGGGAAAACGCGCGCTGTTTACCATTACGTTGGCGATATGTATGATCGTCAATTATTATATCGGGTATATGGTAGTCGTGTTTTTGCTATTATATGCATTTGTTTGGTTGCTTTTGTCGGGGGATAAAAAATTTGCTATCAACTTCGTGCTTTCTTGCGCGTTGGCGGCGTTGTTGTCTGCGATAGTTTGGTTGCCGTCTTTGTGGCAGTATTTCGCGTCGGGTAGAACGACGGAAATTATCAAAGGATTGAAAAATTCCGCGGTTTTAACAAGTTATCAAACGGCTTGGCCTACGGTGTTTTCCATTGCATTTTTGTTCCCGTTTGCGTTGGCAAGGAAAGAAAACGAAACGAAAGATATGCGTTTACGGCTCGTTTTATTCCTTTTAACGTGTGTGCCGATTGTGTTTGAACCGATTGCAAAAATGTGGCAAACGGGCAGTTATATGTGTTTTCCGACACGTTTTTCCTTTATGACGATTTTTCTTTGTTTGAGTTTGGCGATGGACGGTATGGTGAAATTGCAAACAAAACCTATCGAAAATACGCTTTCATGGAAAGAGAAATTTTTACAAAATTGGAAAAAGCTCCTACCCATGTACGTGTTGAGTTGCGTTTTGCTTTTGATTACGATAGGGTACTACGTCTTTGCGAGAGGATATACACAAGCGAACTTTGAGGTGATGGATCAATACTCACATTCCTTATGGGGTAACGCGCAATCGTTTGACGCGCTCATGGGTTTGTACGTGCTGGCAGTTGCCGTGGGAGTGGCTTGGTTTGTTTTATGTCGGTTCAAATTATGCAAAACCGTTTTTATGTGGGCGGCGGTAGGCGTTATGGTTTTATCGGAACTGTACGTCGGGCCGATGACGTATATGCTCACGCCTGCGCATGAAGTGACGAAATATCAAGAGGCGGTAGAGCTTGCCGATGTGATCGACGACGAGAGCTTTTTCCGCGTAAAATCTGATCGGGAATATTCAGGCAGGGATTTCGACGCTACGTTGATGGGCGGACTTGGTTATAATGCGCTTGGGCATTTCACGTCGCTTACGCGTGAAAATTACATGACGTCGATCAAACGGTTTGGTTACACTTCCTATTGGATGGAAGTGGGAAATAGCGGTGGTACGCTGCTCAGCGATGCATTGATGTCGGTGAAATATCAAATCAGCGACAAAAAAACGACGGCGGACGTGTACAATGGTACGTATTATCATATCGCGCCTACGACGGTTTCGTTGCCGCTTGGCGTGATTACGAAGAAGGATATTATTGCGCTGGAAGAAAATAGGGCGTACGACAAACGCGGCGAGATGCAGCAAATTCTCGAAAAAGACTTTTTCGATACGAATGGGGTGACCGTGTACGGAATGAACGATGCTACGGCACACCATTTGACAGTGGAAGAGGAGAACGGAAAGTATCTTTTAAAACCCACTTCTTCCGCAGCAAAATTGACGTTTGACATACCCGTGTCCGCGTTGACAACGATTTATTTCAATGCTTTTGATGAAAACACGAATGCTTTAAAGCAAGCGATCAACGATAAGTTTTCAGTCAAGGGCCCGAATTATTCCTTATCCACCTATCCCACACAAAAACGCAACGGGATATTGCGTTTGGGGGAATATAGCAACCGAACGGTGACAGTGGAGATCGGGGTGAAATCGGAAGTGCGCGTAAAGGAACTTTGTGTAATCGGCATAGAAACGCAAACAATCACGCAGGCGGCAAACGAGGCGAAGTCGGTTGGATTGACAGCAGGAAAAAACCGTTTGACAGGTAATTATAAGGCAAAAGGCGGCGAGTGTGTCTTTTTATCCGTGGCTTATGATCAAGGGATGCGCTTGACCATCAACGGAAAAAAGGCAGAGTTATACGAAGTGTACGACGGTTTTACGGCGTTTTATTTACAACCAGGCGATAATGATATTAAGATTTCGTTTACGCCCAAAGGCTTTGTTTTGGGAACTTGTATCACGGCGATAGGCGTTGGGCTTAGCGTGGCGGTTGCGGTGTTGTGGATATGGAAAAAACGTCGTTTGCAAACGTCCGTCGTTTTGGACATGGTAGCGTATTACGGCTTATTAGCGGTAGGCTTGGGCATTATATGCGTGATCTATATTGCACCTATGATTTTGTGTTTATTGTAAGGAGAAAAAATGGAAGAAAAGATCAAACAAACGAAAACACAGTTGTTTTGGGAAATATTCCGTTTTCTGCTCGTTGGTGGAACAGCAACAGTGCTTGATTATATCGTATTCTATTTATTTCGACAATGGATTTTGCCAGGAGCATTGGTGGATAGCGATACTTGGGATATCATCTCCTTGACAATCGCGACAGCGCTTGGGTTTGTCGTGGGGCTGATCGTCAACTGGGTGCTGTCAGTAAAATTCGTTTATCGAGCGGTTAGAAATAAGGAAGAGGCTGCGTCTAAAAAATCTTTTTTGATTTTCACCGTAATTGGATTGATTGGTTTGGGCTTGACGGAGCTTGGCGTAGTTCTTTTGGTTTGGGCATTTCCTGAAATTACGATTGTTAACGTAACGGTATTTTTGGGCTTGCCTTGGGAAGAATGGTTTGCCAAAGTGATTATGACTTGTATTGTCTTGGTGTGGAATTATTTGGGCAGGAAAATTTTTATTTTCAAATCGTAAACATAGGAAGGACTAAAAAATAGAGAGAAAAACCTGCAAAAAAATTTTTTGAAAAATTTTTAAAAAAGGTATTGCATTTTTGAAAATTAGGCGTTATAATATAGGCGCGAAGTTTGAAAACCACATAGGCGGTTTTTTAAGAATAAATCAGACTACAAGATGTGTTAAACTCCTTTTTTGATGTTGGGAAGAGCCGCGGCGTTTGTCCGCGGCTCTTTCTCATTATAGCGGTGGCGAGAGCACGCGATTGGTGTTTGGAAAACATTTGAAAAATATTAAAAACGACCGAAAAACTCGATATTTAGTAGAAAAAACGAGAAATAATCGATAGAATGGATAAAATTTTTAAAAGATAAAAAAAATACTTTCAAAGACTTGACAAAAATCAGGGCGTTTGCTATAATAATATGCGTGAGAAGAAAGGGGCGTCACGTGTTTTTGCGTGCGCCATTTTTTACGAAATAACGAAAAACGAGAAAAGGTACATAGGAGGAGGAAAAATGACAGGTCGTATCCATTCTTTTGAATCCTTCGGTACAGTTGACGGTCCGGGTATCCGTTTCGTAATTTTCTTGCAAGGCTGTCCTTTGCGTTGTCAATATTGCCACAACCCTGATACGTGGAATATCGGTGGCGGTGAAGAACATTCGGTTGAAGACGTCGTATCCAAAGCGCTCCGTTATAGAACATATTTCGGGGACACGGGCGGTGTGACGGTGACGGGCGGCGAGCCGCTTGTGCAAATCGATTTCGTGATAGAACTTTTCACTGTTTTAAAAGCCAAAGGCATCAACACTTGTGTGGACACGTCGGGAATTACGTTTAACCCCGATTCCAAGGAGAGCGTGGAAAAGCATAGACGTTTGTTGGAAGTGACTGATCTTGTCATGCTGGATATCAAACATATCGACGACGATGCGTGCGTTCGTTTGACAGGCAAAAGCAATAAAAACACGTTGGCGTTTGCAAAATTTATCAGCGACAGCGGCAAGAAATTGTGGATAAGACAAGTCCTTGTGCCTGGGCATACGGACGATGAAGAAAGTTTGAAACGAACGAGATTGTTTATCGATTCCTTAAAAACGGTAGAACGTATTGAAGTCTTGCCTTATCATACTCTGGGGCTTTCCAAATATGAAAAGCTTGGTATGGAATATCCGTTGGCGGGCGTGGAAGCGCCGTCGAAGGAGAGAGTGGCGAACGCAAAGCGCATACTAATCGAGGGTAAATAAATGAACGAAAAAAATTATAAAGAAGAATTAAAGGGGCTTTGCTGTGTAGAAGTCAGCGGGGAGGCTTGCGCGAACTGTTTGACGTTGATGCCCATTTTAAAAGACTTGTGTGATGCAAGATCGGACGTGCGTTTGGTGCACGTAGAAGCGGACTATTCGACGTTGCCTTTGATGGAAGCGTGGGAAGTGGAAAAAGTTCCCACCATTCTCTTGATGGACGACGGGGAAATCTTTGCGCGTTGCGCAGGGTTTCAACCTGAAGAAATTTTAGAGATGTGGTTGGACGCGAAACTCGAAGAACGTAAAGCGTTGAAAAAATAAATTCGGCAATACGATCTAATTTTAAAAAATGTTTTTTAAATTGACAAAAAGCGTTTAATTGAAAGAGGATCTGTTGATATATAAAAGAGAAAAATATTATTACAGGAGTAGAAATATGATGCAATACAAAGGTTGGGAAGGATTTGTTCCCGGTAAATGGTGCAATGATGAAGTAGATGTACGTGATTTCATTCAGCGTAACTACACGCCTTATGAAGGCGACGCGACGTTCCTCGCGCCCGCAACGGAAGCTACGAAAAAACTTTGGGATATCGTTTGCGATTTGACCAAGAAAGAACTTGCTGCAGGCGGCGTTTTGAACGCGGATACGAAGATTGTTTCCACGCTCACCTCCCACGGCGCAGGCTATCTTGACAAAGACCTTGAAAAGATCGTTGGCCTTCAGACGGACGAGCCTTTCAAACGTTCTCTTCAGCCTTTCGGCGGTATCCGTATGAGCGAAGGCGCTTTGGAAATGTACGGTTACACGATCGATCCCCAAGTAAAAGAAATCTTCACGAAGTATCGTAAGACGCATAACGAAGGTGTGTTCGATGCTTATACGCCTGAAATGAGAGCGGCTCGTTCCGCACACATTTTGACGGGTTTGCCTGATGCTTACGGTCGTGGTAGAATCATCGGTGACTATCGTCGTGTTGCTTTGTACGGTGTAGATTACCTCATTAAGAAGAAGGAAGAAGACAAACTTGCGATCAACGGCGACATGACCCCCGAAAAGGTTAGAAACCGTGAAGAAATCGCAGATCAAGTAAAAGCATTGAAGGCTTTGAAAGAAATGGCAGCTATCTATGGTTGCGATATCTCCAAACCCGCTGAAACGGCACAACAGGCTATCCAAGCATTGTACTTTGGTTACCTTGCAGCTGTTAAAGATCAGAACGGCGCGGCTATGTCCATCGGTAGAAACACCACTTTCCTTGATGTTTATATTCAGCGTGACCTTGACAAAGGTATCATTACCGAAGAAGAAGCGCAAGAATTTATCGATCATTTCGTAATGAAACTTCGTATCGTGAAATTCATGAGAACGAAGGAATACAACGAATTGTTCTCTGGTGACCCCACGTGGGTAACCGAAGCAATCGGCGGTATGGGTGTAGACGGCAGAACGCTTGTTACCAAGACGGCTTTCCGTATCTTGCACACCC
>SVII01000030.1 GCA_015069605.1 Clostridiales bacterium
GTCTACGTAGCGGTGCAAGAGATTGCAGTGGAAAGCGGCTGCTCTGTGGATGATTTGTACACGGTAAGTACATCCATTCCTAAGGAATACCGCTACGTAGACGGTACGCATTATTTAGCGGACGGCTATGCGATGCTTGCTAAAACCGTTGCGGAATGTATTCGTAAGGAACTGGTGAAATAAGATGAAAGAAATCGAGTGGCGTGGGTTTAAAGGCTACGAATTTGAGTTTGAAGGGTTGCCCGCAAAACTTATCAAGCCCAACTGTAAACCGAACGGGAAATGGCTGTTAAAGGCGGAATATTTCGATGCGTTTCCCGAAACGGAAAGCGAGCTTTTAAACCGCGGTTGGCATTTGGCGTATAATGAAAATCACAACCGGTGGGCGGAAGATTTGGACTTGGAAAGAAAGTCCAAGTTTTTGCAATATATCCCCGGAATGTTTGGACTTTCTGAAAAATGCGTTTTGGTCGGCATGAGCTGCGGTGGCTTGTATTCGGTGAAGCTAACGGCATTAAACCCCGAACGCGTCCAAGGAATTTATTTGGATGCACCCGTAATGAACCTACTCAGTTGTCCTTGCAACTTAGGTAAGGGAAACGGAGTTCCTTTTGAAGAATATACGCATTTTACGGGTAGAACGCTCGTGGATATGCTCAGTTATAGGGAACATCCCATTGATAAAATGCACGTTTTGGCGGAGTATAAAATTCCTATCGTTATGGTGGCGGGGGATAGTGATACGGTTGTGCCGTATGACGAAAACGGAGCTTTGCTTGAAAAGTATTATAAACAATGCGGTTTGCCCATCGATGTGTTTATTAAAAAAGGCGCAGACCATCATCCGCATGGTTTAAAAAATCCTTGCGTAGTGGCAGATATTATTGAGAAATTTTAAGGAGAGATACTATGCAAATGACGTTCCGTTGGTACGGTGAAGGAAACGACCGTATCAAATTGTCTGACATTAAGCAAATCCCTGGTGTAAAAGGCATCGTTTGGGCTTTGCATGACAAAATGCCCGGCGGAGTTTGGGAAGAAGCAGAAATCGCAGAAGTTAAAAGGCAATGTGACGAATATGGCTTTAATATCGACGTCGTGGAATCGGTCAACGTCCACGACGATATCAAAATCGGTTTGCCTACGAGAGATAAGTATATTGAAAATTACAAGCAAACCATTCGCAACCTTTCTAAGTATGGCGTCAAGGTAATTTGTTATAATTTTATGCCTATTTTCGACTGGACGAGAAGCAATCTTTTTCACGAAGTAGGGGACGGTTCGACGGCACTTTTCTATGAAAAGAATATGATTCAAGACGATTACAACGCTATGGCGAAGTATATCTTGGATTTTACGGAAAAGTACAACATGACTTTCCCTGGCTGGGAGCCTGAGCGCATGGCGAAGCTTGACGAATTGTTCAAGGCATACGCGCCCGTGACGAAAGAAAAACTTTGGGAAAACCTCAAATATTTCTTGGAAGCGATTATGCCTACTTGTAGAGAGTGTGACATCAAAATGGCAATTCACATGGACGATCCACCTTGGGATATTTTCGGCTTGCCTCGTTTGCTTGTGGATGAGCCGAATATTGATAGATTATTGAAGATGGTAGATGATGAATATAACTGTCTTACGCTTTGTTCGGGTAGCTTGAACGCCAACCCCAACAATAACGTAGCGGAAATCGTGAGAAAGCATTGTGATAGAATTGCGTTTGCACATATTCGCAACGTAAAACATTTCCCTAACGGTGATTTTAGCGAAGCAAGCCATCGTGATTGCGACGGGGATACGGGTATCCTTGACATACTCAAAGCGTACCACGATTGTGGTTTTAACGGATACATTCGTCCCGACCATGGTAGGCACTTATGGGACGAAGGTCCTGGCAAGGTTCGTCCTGGCTATGGCTTGTACGACCGCGCTTTGGGGATTATGTATATGCTTGGTGTATGGGATACGTTGGATAGATTGGAGGAACAAAAATGAAACTTGAAAATAAAGTAATTGCCATTACGGGTGCAGGCGGTATTATTTGCAGTGAATTTGCAAAAGCGCTTGCGAAAGAGGGCGCAAAGGTAGCGCTTTTGGATATTAACTACGATGCAGCGAAAAAGTTTGCTGACGAAATCGGTGAAAATGCGATTGCGATTCGTTGCAACTGTTTGGATAAGGAAAGCATTATACAAGCGAAGAAGGAAATCAACGACAGCTTTGGTGCGGTAAATTTCCTGATCAACGGTGCAGGCGGCAACAATCCAAGAGCCAGCACGGATAACGAAACAATGACGCCTGATTTAGATGGCGTAAAAGACTTTTTTGCGTTGGAAGAAAGCGGTTTAAAATTTGTATTCGACTTGAATATCACGAGTGCCTTTTTGGTAACGCAGGTATTCGCCGAAGATATGGTGAAGACGGGCGGAAATATAATCAATATTTCCTCTATGAACGCATTCCGCCCGCTTACCAAAATTCCTGCATACAGCGCAGCAAAAGCGGGTATTTCCAACTTTACGCAATGGCTTGCAGTACATTTTGCGCCTTGCAATATCCGTTGTAATGCGATTGCACCTGGTTTCTTTGTAACCAACCAAAATAGAAGTTTGCTTTTCAACGAAGACGGAACGCCTACGGCGAGAACGGGCAAAATCCTTGCTGCAACTCCCATGAAGAAATTTGGCGAAATTTCCGACCTTATCGGCACGCTGATGTGGCTTGCCGATGATAACGCAAGCGGCTTTGTGACGGGTACGGTGATTCCCGTAGACGGTGGCTTTTCGGCATACAGCGGCGTATAAATGATGAAATATATTATAGGAATCGACCTTGGCGGTATGAGCGCCAAAGGAGGATTATTCTCTGAAAACGGAGAATTGCTTACGGAAGAAAAAGTTGCTACTTGTAGTACAGATGGTTTTAAGGGAACGCTTGAAAAACTTGCAAATCTTTCAAGAGCGCTTGTCGAAAAAATCGGTGTGGACTACGCAGACGTTTTGGCTATCGGAGTTGGCTCGCCTGGGGTAGTAGATGGCAAGGAAGGAATTGTTTTACGTTGGAGTAATTACGATTGGAATAACGTTCCGTTTGCGATAACGCTGTCGCAATTAACAGGCAAAAAGGTTTATGTTGCGAACGATGCGAACGTAGCGGCGTTAGGCGAAGCAAAATTCGGGGCGACCGCACAATATCAAAGTAGTATTTTGCTTACGATAGGAACGGGCATAGGTGGGGGCATTGTCTTTGACGGAAAGCTTATTGAAGGCTATCGTTGCGCTGGGGCGGAATTAGGACATATAACCATTAGAGAAGGTGGTTTGCCTTGTGCTTGTGGGCGTCAAGGATGTTATGAAAAATATGCCTCTACAACGGCGCTTATTAAGCAAACTCGACATGCAATGGTGGAAGATCTCGGCAGTAAAATGTGGGAAGTTGTAGACGGCAAAATCGAAAACGTCAGTGGAAGAACGGCGTTTATTGCGGCTCGTCAAGGGGATGAAACTGCGCAAAAGGTAATACGGCAGTTCGTTGGTTATTTGGCGGAAGGAATAGCCGATTTTGTAAACATTCTCCGCCCAGAGGCGATTGTTATCGGCGGTGGTATTTCAAATGAAGGAGAGTTGTTATTTGAACCGCTTCGTAGGGCAGTTGACGTAAGGACCTATATCGCCATGGATATTGTACCATTAAAAATTGTTGGTGCGAAGCTCGGCAATCGAGCGGGAATATACGGGGCTTATTGTATTGCAAAAGAAAATATTTAAAAAACAAAGAAATACAATATAGATAAGGAGAAATAATAATTGCGGTGGAAGAAAGACTGCGTGGAGCTGCTTGTACAAAGTAGAAAACATCGTCTGATGATTAATTAACGCGCTAAATTAAAAACAAAAGAAATACGATATATCGCAGTTATTGAATCATAAAAATTGTTGAAAAAAATTGGTTTATTATAGTAGAAAAAAGTCATTACGGCATTCTTTCCGTAATGACTTTTTTACTTGAACCCATCTAAACCGTATCGAATTTTGCCCAGTGTTCACTTTTTGTCCCTATGAACAAGAATAGAAAGGTTTCAAGACTTTTTTCTTTTCCAAAAATCGCCGTAAAAATCAGGCTTGGCTAACGGATTTTGCCCTGCTTTTATGTGCTTGGAATAGCAGGTTTTTTCGCGAAAAATAAAAATTCCTTTTCTTTGTTTACTGCGTATCAAATTTTGCGGGGTGATCGTCACGGTCACCTCTTTTTATTATGAATAAAATATATGTTCTAAATGAGTTCCGAAAAAAAGAAAACGG
>SVII01000031.1 GCA_015069605.1 Clostridiales bacterium
TACCTTGTCAAGCATTTTTACTGTATTATAAAAAAATCTTTTTTGAGTTTTCCACAATAAAAAAGATACGCTCCTCGCGCGAACACCCGATAACGCGGGCGTTCTTGCCCTTGTCACAAGCAAAAACACAGCACACCTCTATGGTGTGAACGGTAAGGATAAGTGATTTTGGCTTACGCCAAAGCGTCGTCGCTCGACTTCCGCCGTACTCTTTTCTTGCTTGCCCTTTCTCGCTCCTCGCGCGAACGCCCCCTGCATAGCAGGGGGCGTTCGCTACGACTGCGCTTTAGAGGCGCAGTCGTTTCTGTATAATGAAGTTACGTTTTGTAATTTTTCACCTCTTCATAAGTAGGAATCGACGGTTGTGCGCCCTTTTTCATACAAGCAATACTCGCCGCTCGGCCACCAAACTCCACCGCATCTAACAGCGAGCTCCCTTTTGCCAAACGCGCCACCAAGCCACCGCAAAGCGTATCCCCCGCCGCCGTCGTATCTATCGCCGTTACTTGCATACACGGGTACTTCGTTTCTCCTTTTTCGGTGATGATTTTATACCCCTCTCCACCAAGGGTAACGACGATTGTTGCGCGTGTTAAAGCAAGGAGTTTTTCTGTCCCTCCGAGTATCTCTATCTCCGTTTCGTTGGGCGTAATCAAATCACAATATTGTAGATAGGGTATAATGTCCGCATTGGCAGGCGCGGGATTGAGGACTACAAACAAGCCCTTCTCCTTCGCTTTACGCAATCCGTATCCTATTACGTCGATGGGATTTTCGAGTTGCGTTAAATAAATATCCCCCCTCTCGGCGTCTTGTAAAAACGTGTCGACGTCTTCCCTCGTCAAACAAGCATTCGCGCCCATATCGAGAATAATTCGGTTTTCACCGCCAGAAACGATGATCACCGCAGTACCCGTCGGCGTATTCGCCACCGTGCGAACGTGAGAAACGTCCACGCCTTCTTTTTCAAAAGCCCGTACCGTTTCCCGTCCGAATAAATCATCTCCAACGCAACCGCACATTTTTATCTCACCACCAAGACGACGCGTGGCAACCGCTTGGTTTGCGCCCTTTCCGCCCCGAGCCGTAAAAAAACCTCCGCCCGCAAGCGTTTCGCCTTCCGCAGGTACGTAGGGTGCAGAAATGACGAAATCCGTATTTATACTGCCGACGATAAAGACTCTTTTCATTTTGCAATATGCTCCATCGTCAATTTTACACAATCTGAAATCTTGACTGTATCTATCCCAAAAATAGAGGTATGCAGGGTGTCGTTGATCGGCTTTGTCCAATATTCGGGAATGGATTGAATTCCGTTTGCCATACCAAGCACAGAACCTACCGTCGCGCCGTTGCAGTCGGTATCAAAGCCGGTTTCAACTGCCATACAAATAGAATTCCCATAGTCGCCCTTTCCATACAACAAAGACGCCACTACGATCATTGCATTTGATATCGTATGACACCAACCGTGCGCTGTATATTCGTCGTATTTATCGTGAATCATTTCAAAACATTTTTGTTGAGAAACGCCACTTTTAAATATTTCTACGACGTGCATCACGTCCTCGTATAATCTTGACGTGGAGGGAATTTCCGCCAAGCCTCCCAAAATAATATCTTCAATATTACTCGTACAGGCGGCGATTGCAAGCATGGCGGCAACGAACATTTCTCCGTAAATTCCGTTCTTTATGTGAGATATGGAAGCATCTCGCCAAGCCATTTCTGCCGCAAGCTCGGGATTTCCGGGATTTATATATCCGAAATAGTCGCCTCTAATCTGAGCACCGATCCACTCGCGATACGGGTTTTTGTATACAGCTGATTCGGGCGGAGCAAATCCTTTTACAAAATTGCAATAGGCTACTCGCTCCGCAGTACAATAGGCATCCTTACCTTGATACTTCAACCATACGTTTGCTACGTCATACGAAGTGAAATTTTTTCCGTATTTTTGAATTAGCTCCTGCGCTAATACTACGTAGTTCGTATCGTCATCTACGGGCATGCCGTTTATCTCATCTATGTAACATCTTCCCATAAAACCAAACTTATATTTACTGATCGTTTCATTCGTTAAATCACTTCTGTAAATATATCTGCGCATGGGGTAATTGTTAGTTTCTTTTAAAAACGGAATCAACTCGTTTGTCCGAATACCTTCAACGGTTTTTCCAAGCATACATCCGCAAATTCTACCCATCCACGCCCCATGAATTTTATCCTCTAAAGCTTTTTCGTCATAGTCGCGTATTACTTCGACATGATTTCTCAAGCTTTTTATTTTTTCAATCTCAGAAGGCTCGACGTATGGATATTCTTTTTTTGTTGTAGCGGAAGCTATGATTTCAAATAAAATATCACCAAACTTCTTTTTTATTTCGCTTTTGGGGAGTCTTGAAACCGAAGAAAAAATATCACGGTATTTCTCTACGTCAAGACCTTCTTCAATCGACTGCTGATATTCGATTAGTAAATTGGAGGAATAAAACTCCCAATCATGAATATTTTGATATTGTGGTTTTATGACTCGTGTTTTGCTCATTTCCTCTACGACTCGGGTGTCATTTCCTAAAACAAGCGCGTCAAGGGACACGTCGAAATATTTTGAAATCAAAATAATTTTCTCCAAATCAGGCGTAGAAAGTCCACTTTCCCATTTTTGAACCGATTGTTGCGATACGCCAAATATTTCAGCAAACTGCGCCTGCGTCAACTTTGCTTCATTTCTCAACTTATTGATTGCAATTCCTATTTTCATAAACTCGCACCTCCTTTGTTGTGTTTATTATACAGCAATCAAAACCCAAAAGCAAGCAATTTCCCTTTGTTTTTTATACAACCTGAAGTTGTATACTTTTTATATGCATATGGTAGGGATAAGTGATTTTGGCTTACGCAAAAGCGTCGTCGCTCAACATAGTTTCATTCTTGATTTGTGTCACACTTTTTCCGCTCCTCGCGCGAACACCCGATAACGCGGGCGTTCTTGCCCTTGTCACACACAAAAACACAGCACACCTCTATGGTGTGCTGTGTTTTTGTGAAGGGTGGACGAAAAAGATGTTTTTGTGAGTTTTCGTATAGACTTGAACCTGTGTGTTTTTTTGTGATATGCCTCGCTTTGCTCGGCGTGATATTACTCGCTGCGCTCGTAGTGATATTGTTCGCCAATTTGCTTCGCAAATTATGCTCACAGTGATATTATATTCGCCTTGTAATCTTCAGCGCGCGAAGCGCATATCACTTGCGAAGCAAATATCACGCGTTTACGCATATCACTCGCCGAAAGGCGAATATAACTGAAAAACGACAAATTTCTGTCGAAATTTGTCGTTTTTCTGGCTGGGGATAAGTGATTCGAACACCCGAATGACGGAGTCAGAGTCCGTTGCCTTACCGCTTGGCGAATCCCCAATATTTCCTTTTCTTGCGTTATTTTATCAAAATTTCTTTTCTTTGGCAAGCGTTTTGCTATGCTTTTTTCAAAATTCCTCAAAAAACGCTTTACACTCCTCTTTTTCGATACGCCTTTTCTTTTATTATATTGAATAGGAGGTTGCATTATGAGAGTCATTCACAACACTTTTTACGTAAACAACGTCCCGCGCGGAACTTGTTCCCGTCTTGGCGTTTCTTTAAAAACAGGAGCTATTAAATACCTTTTTTGTCTTACGGACGAAAACAAAGAATTTGCTTTAAACGCAACGGCGCTCTTATCCGTTGACGATTTCCGTTTAGAACTTTCTTCCTTTCGTAGCGTAATCCCAAAAAACGCCGTTAAAATTTCCCTCGGACAACCCGTATATTCTCATAACGGGGTCTATCTCGGCGCAATCCAAAACGCTACGCAATCCAATATGCGTATAACCGATTTAGTCACCGAAAAAGGCGTTATCCCTTTTTCCTTCGTGCAGGCGTGCGCGGACGCAATCATCCTACGAAAACCGTTGCCTTATCCGCTTGGGCAAAGTCTGCCCACGGCGCAATACGTAACCCGTCCTCTTTTAAAAGAGGCAATCAAAGAAAACACTCTTATAAAGCTCACGCTTTCCCTTTCACCGTTTAAACTTTATGGCTATGTCACAGAGAATGGTTGATTAACAAAAAATCTATTTTTCTGTGTTTTTACGAGAAAAATGCAAGAAAGACAAGTATTTTGTGAGCGCGCGTACTTGACTTGTACGAAAGCGAGCAAAATA
>SVII01000016.1 GCA_015069605.1 Clostridiales bacterium
CGTTTGTAGAAGCAGTTGTCAACTACTGCAAAGAAAATCCCCTGCTTACCGCGATTTTAATTGCTCTTGCCGTGTTTATCGCAATCATTATTGCAATTATCGTCGTCTTGTCGAATAAAGCGAAAAAGGCGCAAGCCGTGCTTGCCAACAAAGCAAATACCCCCGACGTTACAACCGCAACAAAGCAACTCGAAGAACAATCGGAAAAACAAGAAGAACCATCTGCCACCGCTGCGCAAAAGTCAGAGCCACAAAAAAACATAGAAAAAACGGAAGAAGAAAATAAATCCGTGCGTTATGCGGGAAAATGGGTGATTTGCCGTTTGCTGACAGATGAGGAAGATACTGAAGAATCCTATTTCTTTGAGTTACATGCTTCCAACGGAGAAAAATTACTTTCTAGTGAAGAATATACGACGTTTGAAGGCGCGCGCAAGGGTATTGAAACGCACAAAACGAATATCTTAAATAATAACTTCCGTATCACACTTTCTAAAAAAGGCGATTATATTTTCAAATTGTTGAGCGGTAAAAATTCTCTTCTTTGCACGGGAGAAAATTATTCCACGCGCGCAAGATGCGAAAACGCCGTGGAATCAACCAAGCGTTTTGCAAAAACCGCAGTAATTGACGAAAACGTGCAAGACCATATCGTAAAAGTCCCCCAAGAGGACAACAATACGGTGTTGCCTCTGCCTGACGGATACAACGGCAAATGGGTGATTTCGGCTTGCGGTGAGGAGAACGAAAAATATTATTATTTCGAACTGTTTGCCAACAACGGCGAAAAATTACTTTCCAGTGAAGAATACACAACGTACACGGGCGCGATTAACGGTATTCAAACGCATATCGCTAATATCAATCAAGGCAACTTCCGTATCACGTTGACAAAACGTGGCGATTATATCTATAAATTGTTAAACGGAAACGGACAACTGCTTTGCCTTGGCGAACATTATAAAACCAAACGCCTTTGCCAAAACGCCGTGGAATCAGTGAAACGTTTTGCTTCTTCCCCTGTTTTGACAGACCCCGAACTCAAAAAATAATCAATCCAAGATAATGGAAAGAGGAGCTATCGAAATAGCTCCTCTTTCTATTTGTATTTTATCTTGCACGAAAACTATCTTGCGCCAAATCCACCGCCGCCGTGACCGCCGCCGCTAAAACCGCCGAAACTGCCACCGCCGCCGCTTCTACCCGTGCCGCTGCTTTGCGGAGGCGTCATTGCCACAACCATTGCTCTACGCATACAACGATGGAAGACCATGTGATCGAACACCGTCATACGATAACCCACACACCAGGACGGTGGTTCTATCGTCAACGCCGCAAATTTTTCTTCCCATTCGTCCGTTACACCCAATACCTGCGCGTACGGCAACACCTTGTAATAGAGCTCTGGATTTTCTTCTATCATGAACTTGATTTTATCTTCTTCCGTATAAACGATAAAATCCTTAAACCCAAGAATATCCCCAAGCGTTTTAACGTAACTTTCTCTTCTCGACAATACGCCAAGCGTTACAAACGTCATCACCATTGCAAGCGCCGCCGTGACAAAACGTTCGTATCCCGTCATCAAATGCGCGCCTGCCGCAGGAATATAAATTAACGAACCGAAAAACGCTATGGCAATTTGTCCAACCAACATACCCATGCGTTTGCCTTTCTTCCATTTATAACGATAATTTTCCGATAAGTACCCAAGAAATACTATCAGCGCAATCGGAATAAAAAGGAACGCGCCAAAGAAATATTGATACCCACCGCCTACTTTGATAATCGAAAATAAGAGCGGCGTCAAGAACGCGAACAACACTCCCAAAATCCCGCCTGCAAGAAACCCAAAAATGGATTTCGGCTCGTACATGGTAGGCTTTGGCAGTTGCATTTTTGCCGTTTCCACCGTTTCAAAATATTTCTCTTTTAAATCGGAAACAGCCACTCTTTCGCCCTGCTTAAACAAGCCTTTAAACAAAGTTTTTTGATACACGGGCGCATTTTCAGGCAATTCAACCACTTTTCTAATCAATATGGGATCGTCCTCGTCTTCAAGGTTGATCATCAAATATCCCTGATGCGCGAAATAGTAAATCATAGACGTGATGTCCTCGGCGTCCGCTGTTCCATCCAACCACTTGCCCATTTTTAAAGGGTCCATCTCGTCGGGGGCCTTGATATTGACCACCGTCACGATTTCCCGCTTTTTGCGGAAAAATACGAACGCCAACACCGCAATAACAATCCCTACGCCGCCGCCAAGCACAATCTTCCACATATCGTCCGTGAAAATGCGCGTCGAAGTGTAATCTTCCAACACTCCTTCGGGCAACGTAAATTCCAACGTAATCCCCTGCGCCATTCTTTCGCCAAAAGTAGAATTGTACACTACGTCTAAACGATCAGCTTGGATATGGATCACGTTTTCGCTGACAAAATGCTGTACGTTGGCATTGTTGCCGCCTGTGCCGTAACCGCCTGTATGCACTTGATAAGACTCCGCATTTGCAGGCAATCGCACATTGACTGTGACGTTATGCAAAGGCACGGCAGAGCCAAAGCCCACAACGTCGAGAATCATACCGTTTTCGACGTCATCGATCCCGATTTCCATAATATAGGAAATATCATACGTCCACACCGCGCCTTTTTCCACGCCACCAACGCAGTTAATATCGATAAATCCATCCATATCAGGATTATCCGCTACGTAATAATCAAACTCGTCGTTGCCACGACAATATGCTTGAATATTGTAGTATCTATCCCCTTCTAAGGGCAGGCTTTGATAAAACATCGTCAAACCGCTTTGTAAAAATTCAACGGTAACTTTTTGTTTTACGTAGATTTTTCTATCGCTATGGATAGACATATCTACGGAGAGTGCTTGGATTTCGATTGAATCATCACTTGCCGCAGTCGCCGTCACCGCGGACATGCCCCCTTCCTTTGCGGTTTTATACCCAAAGGGGAATATTGAGAGCAACGCGAAAACCACGACGAATGCCGCGGCGAAAAATCCCGCAATTTTCCTTTTTGTTTTTACTGTTTTCATAACTGTATTGCGTTTAGAAAGACACTTTTACGTTTTGACGTTCTTCCGCGCTGTCCAATTCAAAATACGCGCGTTTTTTATAATCTTCGCCCATACCGTTCGCTACGATATTCGAAGGGAAGATTTCCAATTTGGTGTTGAAAGCCTTGACAACGCCGTTATAATAACGACGAGAACTTTCCAATTCCCCTTCAATGTTTTTGAGTTGATTTTGCAAATCCAAAAAGTTTGTATCCGCTTTCAGTTGGGGATAATTTTCCGAAACCGCAGTAAAAAACGTGCGAAGCGAAGACGAGAGATTGTTCGCCGCCGCCATCTTTTCTTCCGCCGTTTTTGCGCCCAATCCCACGTTTCTTGCCGCGACGACCGATTGTAACGTTTCGCTTTCGTGCTTTGCATAGCCTTTCACCGTTTCCACAAGGTTAGGGATTAAATCAAATCTCTTTTTCAAATACACGTCGATGGTCGCCCAAGCCTCTTCCACTTGATTTTTCAAACGAACGAACCCGTTACGAGTCTTAATCCACCAAGCCACAAGTGAAATCGCGATAATCACAACGACTACGCCGATAATGATTCCAGCCAACGCACCGCCGCTGATAAGCAAAGAATGTATCATATTTACTCCTTCGAACCGAGTCTTCGGTTCTTATATTTTCTGTGGATATTATACTACAAACACACCAATATGTCAATAGATGGAAGAAAAAAACAGACCTTTCTTTCAAGGTTTGCCTCAAAAGAAAAATCCGTTTTCCGTTTTGCTTTTTACGTTCGGTTATTCCGCGCGTCTGTTTCTCAAAAGCAGTACGCCGTCCGTAATGAAAGGCGAAAGGATCAGCCAAAGCGCTGCAAGCGCAATCAACGTGTACACAATCACAGCGCCTGCTGCCATACCGCCGTTGAAGATTGAGGTAACGAGGTTGAAATCAAAAAAGCCAACCAAGCCCCAATTCAACGCGCCAAGCAGTACCAAAATATAAGCAATGATATTCGCAATACGCATAATTTTTCCCTCCTGAAAGCAGTATGTTTCCTTTTTTCACTTTTATACGAGGGATTTAGAATTGTCAGTTTTCAATAAATTGCAACAAATCGTCGTACACTGCTTGATGCTCAATCTCGTTTAAAATTTCATGGCGTAATCCTGCGTACAGCTTGGACGTCACGTTTGTAGCCAAGTTGTTTGAAAAATTCCACGCATTTGTTGAAATTTTTCTCTCCGCCAAGCACTGCATCCTCACTCCCTGAAACAAAATGAACAGGCAGGGCTTTATTCTTCACCAAATACCCTTTTTTTCGATACGTGCGCTTCATAAGATTAAACAAATTTTCAAACCCATTGCACGTAAACCCATACCTGCCCTTGGGATTTTGGTAAAATGCGTCGATACTCGCTCGATTTTGGCTCAACCATGCGCCCTTGCCTTCGCCAGGGAAATTATTATTACCCTTGCCCGTCGAAAGATAGGCGAGCATCTTACTTCTGTGCCGTTCTCCTTTAAACAAACGAATACATTTTTCAACAAAAATCGCAGTCCCAGCCAAAGGATTGTTGACAGGCGTACCGCAAACAATCAGTTTATCAATTAAATCGTCATGTTCCCGAACGTAACAACGCACAACCATCGAACCCATACTATGCCCAAACAACGTCACGGGTAAATTGGGGTACTGCGATTGAATATATTTCGTCACTTTCACCGCATCATCCACAATCGCTTTGCCGTGAAAATCGCGAAACCAACCTAAATCGGCTTCCTTTTCTACACTGTCCCCATGCCCACGGTGGTCGTGACAAACCGCCACGTAGCCGTTCCCACAAAGAAATTGCATGAACTCCAAATAGCGTTCTTTGTATTCACTCATGCCGTGTAAAATGTGCACGATACCCTTTTTTTCGCCATTCGGTTCGTACACGGTGCCGTGCAACATCAATTTGTCGTAATCGGATTCCACTGTAAAATTTTTAATTTCCATAATATCTTCCCCTTTCCTTTATTATATATCCATATGTGAAAAAAGTCAAGGGTGTTCCTTGACTTTTTACTGTAATTATTTTTTTCCGATACAAGATAGACAAGGAGTATACCTCGGCGCCGACCTTGCGTTTACCAAGCGATCAGGAGAGATAGAAAGACTCGCCCGCGCAGGCTCTGCGCTTATTCGGTGCGGAGTGCAACTACAGGATCCTTCTTCGCCGCCGCTTGTGCAGGGATCAAACCACTAATCAACGTCAAAGTGATGCTGACAAGCACCATGATAATCGCAGACGAAATCGGCAAGGATGCCAACGTCGTCAACCCCGTCAATGCGCCCAAAATCGCATTGATTGCCAAAGACAACAAATAGGTAATCGCTACGCCGAACACACCCGACGTCAAACCGATAATAAACGTTTCCGCATTGAATAAGTTTTTAATATCCTTCTTCCGCGCACCAAGCGAACGCAACACACCGATTTCTTTGGTTCTTTCCACAACCGAAACATATGTGATAATCCCAATCATGACCGAGGATACCACTAAGGAAATCGCCGTGAACGCCACTAAAACGTACGTGATTGCGTTCAGCATCGTTTCCACCATCGACATCATTGTGCCTACGGTGTCTGTGTAGCGCACTTGATCTTCCTTTACATGGCTATCGTTCCACGCCTCCAAATACCCTAAAATATGCTCTTTTGCCTCGAAATTGTCCGCGTAAATATAGATCGCGTTCACCGTGTCCTTTCCGCCCACCGAACGAATCGCCGTGTCACCGTATAAGAAATAACACTTCTTCAACTGTTCCGCAATCATTTGCAGCTGGCTTGCATCTGCACCGCCAAGCCCAGGGTTTTCGTTTGTATCTTCCTTAGCACTTTGATCCACCAACGATTCCCCCGACATATAATAGCTGTCCAACGTCTTGGCTACGCGTTTGAAATGATTGCCAAACAAAAGTTGTGCAAACTCCATTCCCTTATCCATATAATCGGGATCTTCGGGACTCATCTGCATCAAAAGCTGCATTAAATTGTTAAATTCTTGCACTTTAGTCGTTTGCGTACGCAACGTCTTGGCAATTTTGGAATCCATATTCTTTTCCAAAAGCTGATTGCAAAGCTGTTCGGTGATATATAAACCACTGCTAAGACAGCCGTTGTTAACGTCCTCCTTCAAACGCACAACACCCGTAATCTCGACCATGGTACCCTTCTCCGCGCCTAAATCCAACTGATCGCCGCCACGTCTGCCTACATAATCGTATACGTAATCCACGCCTTCCGACTCCGTGTAAATTGCGTTGTTATAATTAAGAGCAAACCGCTTTCCAATAATTTCTTCCAAAGGAATCATTACATCGTCCATTTTATCCGCATCTTGCTCCTCGGTGGGGAAAAGGCTCAAAAATTCTTTTTCGCCAATAAAGCCAAGCTGCGCCAACGTCAAATCGGTGATGTCATTATTTTTTCCAATAACAAGCACCGCTTCATTCGCCTTTTCAGGGAATTTTCCAATACCGTTGACAAGTTCGTATTGCGATTTTACATACGCCCCGAAATCACTTGCCGTTTCGTCCAAAGTGCCAGGCATTTTACCATAGATGCTACCCAGGTATTCGACGAGCGGCGCAAGGTTTGCATATTTTGCTTCTTGTTGTGTTAATTTAAAGGTGTAATATGCTTTGAGTTCAGACAACGACATCACGACCGTTTCTGTCTTACCGCTGGTTTCGTTTTCAATCTCTACCTGCGTGTACAAGGAATGACTCAAATCCAAACCCGTACTGTATTTGATGGCGTTATACCAACTTTCGTCCATGTTTTCAAGGTAGCTTAAATACTCATCAGAGAGATTATTCGTCACCGTCATCCCCTGCGCGATATTCGTCAGGAAGGAGTTGACGTACACACGGTCACCGATCTTATCCAGCTCCGGCATATCCGTAGCCGACGTCATACCCGTCAAAATCGCCGTCGTGTCCAACGTCGTTTCCGTGATCTCCAACGGCGCGGAAGACAGCATGTCCTCTTGTGTTTTTAAAATGTACGCATTGAAACCGCTCGACAACGCCAATACCAAGCACACGCTGATGATACCGATACTGCCGGCAATCGACGTTACGATCGTTCTACCCTTTTTTGTCAACAAATTTCTCGCGCTCAAACCCAACGACGTTGCAGACGACATGGAAGATTTTTCACGCTGTTTTTTCTCTGCTTTTAAAAGCGCTTTCGCTTCCTTTTTCGCTTTTTTCGGATCTATTTCCCCGATCACCGCCACCGACGTCGCGCCCTGCGAAGTTTCTTCTGCTTCTTCCGCCTCGCGTTGTGCCTGCAATGCCTGTTCTACTTCAATCCCATCAGGGTGATCGTCGTACAATGCCGCCTCTTCCCCTTCGTAAGGGTTGCTGTCCGAAATCACCAACCCGTCCTGCAAACGCACAATACGTGAGGAATATTCCTCTGCAAGCTCAGGATTATGTGTAACCATAATCACCAAACGTTCCCCTGCAATTTCGCGAATTAAATCCATGATCTGTACGCTGGTTGTCGTATCCAACGCACCCGTCGGTTCATCCGCAAGCAAGATTTCAGGATTGTTGACTAGCGCACGAGCAATCGCCACACGTTGCATTTGTCCGCCCGAAAGTTGATTGGGGCGCTTGTTCATCTCCTGTTCCAACCCCACTTTTTTGAGAGCTTCTTCCGCGCGAGCTTTTCTTTCCGCCTTAGAAATCCCCGCAATCGTCAACGCCAACTCGACGTTACCGAGTACCGTCTGGTGGGGAATAAGGTTGTAAGATTGAAACACGAACCCGATTCTATGATTACGGTACACGTCCCAATCGTGATCCTTGTAATCTTTCGTGGAAACACCACAAATCACAAGATCCCCTTCTGTGTAATGATCCAAACCTCCGATAATATTCAAAAGCGTCGTCTTACCGCACCCCGAAGCGCCAAGTATAGAAACAAATTCATTCTTTCGGAAACGTAGATCAACACCTTTCAATGCGTGGACTGTCAATCCTGCCGTCTTATAATCTTTTTTGATGCCTTTTAACTGTAACATATATCTCAAACTCCCTAACTCTACAACAACATATCAAAACTCATTTTGGAAAAATAGAGCAGGAAAGGTTTTTTCCCGCTCTCCATAACGTTAACCTTAACGTCTCTTATGTAACATATACGTAACAATCGTATCATCTACGATGATCGATTACTTCTTCGATTTTCTACCCGCTCTGCTCTTTGCGGCGTTACCGCGTTCCAAGTCGATCAGATTTGTAAATTCTTCAAAAAGATCACACATCTTGTCGAAGTTTCCCTCACCGAATTTTTCCACCACTCTGCCGACAAACAAGGAACAGTTTCTCAAATCTTCCGAATACGATTCCATCGCTTCGTCCGTCACTTCGATATACGCAATCTTTCTATCCACGTCGTCCGCAACACGTTGTACTACGCCTTGCTTTTCCAAGCGGTTGACGATTTGCGAGATTGCCGAACGCGTAACCCCAAGAAGTTTCGCAAGCTGTGTAGAAATCAAGCGTTTGCCTTCGTATTTTGCCGACAACACCTGCATAATTAAACGAATTTCCGTGTTACTGAAACGAGTTTTTCTGTCCGCCAAAGTCGCATTTTCGCATCTTCTTAAAATCAAAAATACTTGCTTAAGGTACTTCTCGTTTTTGCTGATGCTTTGCGTGCTTTTTTGTTTTGCCATATGTTTATGCCTTCCTATTTTTATATAGATTTTTATCGTTTGTATTATACAATTTTCGCTTTACTCTGTCAAGAATTAATAATATGTACTTAACAATTTTTACAATATTTTCACATTTGTTTGTTTTATATATTTATTATAACACGCTTTTGTGAAAAACTTAATATCATTGTGTGAAAAAATAGTCATTTTATGAAATTTTTTCTTGTAATGGCTTGTCAAAACATAAGAAAAATGTTACAATGTCTATATACGAAAGCAGAGTTTTCCCTTTCGTCAAACATTTGAGCTTTTTTTGGAGTTAAATATTATGGAAGCATTGTTGCAATATTTAAAAAATTCTTTCACCGCTTACCACGCGGTAGATAACGCAAAAGATTTGTTGTTGAAACACGGTTTTCGCCGTTTGATTGAAACGGAAGATTGGACTCTTTGCGAAGGCGGTAAATATTTTATCGAACGCGGCGGTAGCAGTTTGATTGCATTCACCGTCGGCAGTTTGAATGATTTAAGCTATAAAATCGTAGCGTCGCACACCGATTCGCCTGCTTTGAAACTCAAAGAAAATCCCATTGTCAACGGCGCGTATGCTACGCTTAATGTAGAAACGTACGGCGGCGGACTTTGGTATTCCTTTTTAGACCGTCCTTTAAAAATTGCCGGTAGAGTGATTGTCAACGACAATTCCGCAATCCGTGCGGTGACGGTGGAATCCCCTTGTCTTGTCACCATTCCCTCGGTAGCAATTCATCAAAACCGCGAAGCGAACGATAAATTTTCTGTTAATCCTCAAATCGATTTGCAACCCCTCGTGGCTCTTTCGGGTGAAGGTGTCAGCATGGAAACGTTATTCGCGCAAGAGGACGGCAGTGAAGTAATTTCTTATGATTTATACCTTGTCAACGCAGACATGCCCTATACCTTTGGCGTAAACAATGAATTTTTCGCTTCCCCTCGTATCGACAATTTGACGAGCGTATATTCCTCGTTGGAAGCGTTGATTGCACAAGAGGAAATCGGCAATGGCATTTGTGTTGCGGCTTGTATGGACAACGAAGAAACAGGTAGTCTTTCCGCGCAAGGCGCTGACGGAGATTTCTTGGAAAACACCCTCCGCCGTATTGCTTACGCGCTCCGCTTTGATGACAACGAATATTATAAAGCGTTGGCAAGTTCCTTTATGTTATCGGCGGATAACGCGCACGCATTGCACCCCAACCATCCTGAAAAATCCGATCCCACGAACAAGACTCGTTTGGGCGGCGGCATCGTCATCAAATCGCACGCAAATAAAGCATACACGACGGACGGAATGTCCTCAGCAATCGTAAAGACGCTGTTTAAAAACGCAGGCGTAAAATATCAAACCTTCTTCAATCGCTCAGACGTAAGAAGCGGCAGCACGCTGGGATCTCTTTCCTTGCGCCACGCAGGTATGTATGCGGCGGACATCGGTTTGGCACAACTTGCGATGCATTCCGCTTGTGAATGTTTCGCCAAAGCCGATTATCAAGAAATGATAAATGGTTTGAAAGCGTTCTACGGTGCGACCTTCGTGTTTGGTGAAGAAGGCGTTGCGGTGCATTTAGCAAACCAAGAACCCGAAAGCTACCTCGAAGAAGAAACGGAAGAATAAACACCTTTTAAAACGTAAAAAGCTGTTGCAATTTGCAACAGCTTTTTCTTATTCATCGCGTACACGGTACGCCCATTTTTTCATTTAGCGATGTCACAGAGAATGGTTGATTTCATCTTAAATCATTTTCCGTCAAAAATCAACCAGGTGATGTGACAGCCTTTCATTTAACAATTATTTAATAAACGCTTTGAACGCCAAATAGTTTTCGTACAAGTCCGCTTTGGAAATGACTTCATAAGGCGAGTGCATGGAAATTACGGGAACGCCGATATCGATCGTATCAATGTTCATATTCGCGATATATTTCGCAACCGTACCGCCGCCGCCTGCATCTACCTTACCCATTTCACCCGTTTGCCAAATAACGCCGTTATCCGCAAAGAGTTTACGAAGATAGCCAACGTATTCCGCATTCGCGTCGTTAGAGCCGCTCTTACCTCTTGCGCCCGTGAATTTTGTGATACCCGCGCCGTGGGAAAGATATGCGGAATTCAATTTTTCACATACGTCCGCGTAGTTGGGATCATACCCAGCATTTACGTCCGCGGAAAGACACATAGAGTGTGCACGAACCGCCGCCGAAGACACGCCAAACGAAGCTGCGATTTCGTCCATAAGGTCGGTGAAGATAGCGCATTGCATACCCGTCGTACCTTCGCTGCCGATTTCTTCCTTATCCGCAAGGATTACCATAACAGTATGTTCGTCGGACGTTTCGTCAAACAAAGCGGTGTATGCAGGATAGGAGCACACACGGTCGTCATGGCCATACGCGCCAATCAACGCTCTGTCAAAGCCGATGTCTTTTGCTTTAAATGCAGGCACAAGGGAAAGTTCCGCGCTGAGGAAGTCCGCTTCGCAAATGCCGTATTTTTCGTTGAGGATCTTCAAAAGATTTTCCTTCACCGTCTTATCCTTGTCATTTTCCGCCGCGGTGTAGGGAATGTTACCAAACCAAATGTTGAGGTCTTCCCCCGCGATCGCTTCACCAAGGGGCTTCACGTTCTGTTTTGCCGCAAGGTGGGGTAACAAATCACTGATGTAGAATACGGGATCGTTTTCGTCTTCCCCTACCACTACGTCGATGGCTTTGCCATCGGAAAGCACTACCGTACCATGCAATGCAAGGGGTACAGCCGCCCATTGATATTTACGAATACCGCCGTAATAATGCGTCTTACCAAACGCAATCCCTTCGTTTTCATACAAAGGCACTTGCTTTAAATCAAGGCGAGGGCTGTCGATATGCGACGCAATAATACGTACGCCGTCCTTTGCTACGTCCGCTTTACCTACCTTGATAAGATAGATATTTTTACCGCGGTTGTTGTAGTACACCTTATCACCCGCTTTCAGTTTTTGACCAAATTCAAAAGGCTTGTAGCCCTGCGCTTTTGCCGCCGCTTCCACATATGCGCAAGCTTCGCGTTCAGTCTTGCCTTCGTCGATGAATTTCTTATACCCTTCGGCATAATCAAAAATCGCCTTCATCAACTTCTCGTCTGCCACTTCGTAAACGTTCGTTCTTTTGTAAGAAAGTTCGCTCATTGTTCTATATCTCCTTTCATTCTTCTTTATTTTTATCTTTCAACGGTCGGAATATCTTCCGCCCCTTTATATTTTAATGCAAGAAACCTTTGATGATCTGTTCTTCCGCTTCCTTTTCCGTCAAGCCCAGCGTCATTAGTTTCGTCAACTGTTCACCTGCGATCTTCCCGATTGCCGCTTCATGGATAAGTTCCGCGTCCACGTTATTCGCGGAAAGACACGGCGCAGCTTTCACCGAAGCCTTATCCATAATGATTGCATCACATTCCGTATGCCCATAACAAGGCGCGTTACCGTTCATGGTCGATACGAAGTTTTGACGGGATTCGTCCGCCGCAACCGAACGGGACATAATATCCGCTCTGCCGCCCTCGCCGTTCATATCCACAATAAAATCGGTGTCCACCACCTGCTTGCCGTGCGTGTATAACTTTTCTTTGACGATAAAATTCGCACCAGCTTTCATTTCCGCTTTCGTAATACGCTTGGAAGAATCGATGCCTTTGATTTGCGTCGTTTCCATTTCCATGTGCGCGCCTTCATCCAAATACACCACCGTCGTCGGATTCATCACGTTTTTACCGTTGCCATCCCCTTCACCATAGTGTTTTTCTACGTATTTGACTTTCGCATTCTTACCCACGTAAAAGGTATGCTCACCATCATGGCGGGAAGTCATTTCCACGCCGCCGCAGTTGTGAATACCGCAACCTGCCACGATTACGACGTCCGCGTTTTCACCGATATGGAAATCGTTGTAAACGACCTCTTGCAAGCCCGCTTTGCTGATGATTACGGGAATATGCATACTCTCGTTTTTCGTATTTGGTTTGATATAAATATCAATTCCCGATTTCCCGTCCGTTTTGGTGACGATATCAATATTCGCCGTCGTTTGTCTGCTTTGCGTTTCCCCGTTGCCGCGGATATTGTACGCGCCTTCGGGAGTGCCGTGCAAATCGGCTATTTTTAACAATAAATCTTTTTCAATCGCGTCCATGCAACCCTCCTTACAGCTTTTCCGTCAGTACTTTACAGGACTCAGCAGCCAACAATTTCGGCAACACGTCCGCTTTTGCACCGACGTTTTGCACTTGCCCGTCCGCAATCACCACAATTTTGTCGGCAATGTTTAAAATACGCTCCTGATGGGAAATGATCAAAATATTCCCTTGTGTCTTTTCATACATATTCTCGAACACTTTGATAAGGTTACTAAAACTCCAAAGATCGATCCCCGCCTCGGGCTCGTCGAAGATGGAAAGTTTCGTTGCTCTCGCCAAAATCGTTGCAATCTCGATACGTTTGAGTTCCCCGCCCGAAAGCGAAGCGTTTACTTCTCGATTGATATAATCCCTAGCGCACATACCCACTTCGGACAAATACGCACAGGCGTCGGAAATTTTCATATTCTTGCCCGCCGCGATATTGATGAGATCGCGTACCGTCAAACCCTTGAAACGAACGGGTTGCTGGAAAGCATACGAAATCCCCTTATTAGCGCGTTCGGTGATCGAAAGATTGGTGATGTCCTCGCCGTCAAATAAAATCCTACCTTCCGTCGGCGTGATAATCCCTGCAATCACTTTCGCAAGCGTCGATTTCCCACCGCCGTTAGGGCCCGTGAACGCGATAAAGCGATCGTCCAATACCAAGTTCACGTCTTTTAATATATCTTTTTTGCCACGCTCGTCCTCGACAGTGTAGCTGATATGTTGTAATTCTAACATGCTTGTCTTTTTCGTCCTCTACTGAATTTTTCTTTCACTATATTATAACATAAAACCGCCGCCTTTTAAACAGTTTTGAGGCGACGATTTTGATTTTTTTGTCAATTTTCTTCAGAATTTTCTAAATTTTTCACTTTACGGCTCAATCTACGCGAAACCGCACCCTATATTTTTAAAAAATTTCCATTAAAACGGCGTGCGTTTTTAACCATTTCCGCTTTTGTTTCCAATCGGGAACGTACTTTGTCACTTCTGCCCAAAACTGCGGTGAATGGTTTTTATGTTTCGTATGCGCCAACTCATGCACGGCAACGTATTCCACCACTTCTTTGGGTGCGTACAAAAGTCGAAAAGAATACCGAATTTTATTATCGAACGAACAAGTTCCCCAACGCGTTTTTGCAGATGAAATGGACACCGATTGAAAGGTTGTTTGCATTTCTTTTGCTTTCTGCTGCGTTACAGTCGCCAAGATACGTTTGGCATTTTCTTTCAACCATTTCACTAGCCGCTCTTTCGCATTTTTATGCGGTAAATAAATGACGTTTTGCTCCGCGTCAAACCCAACTTTTGTCCCTTCCACAAGCTGAATTTTCGTCTTTTTACCAAGCAGTAAAAATTCGTATCCGTCTAGATTGTCAGGCGGTAAATCCATACCTGCCCCCTTCCTTTCCGCTTGTTTGCGTAAAATCCAGCTCTCTTTTTCTTTTAAAAACGCAAAAATCCGTTCCTCGTCAAAACGGATAGGCGCGCGCACGATCAATCGACCGAAAGAATCGATCGAAATCGAAAGCGTCCTGCGACGGGAACGGATGATTTCATCAGGTTTTATCATGTAAATTTGCCTAAAAATTTACGCTTCGTAACCTCTAGGGTTACCGCTCTGCCATTTCCATTGCGAAGCGCACATTTCTTCAATGCCGTTTTTCGCCGTCCAATGCAGTTCTTTTTCTGCTTTATCGGGACAAGCGTAACAAGCCGCAATATCGCCAGGACGACGTTCACAAATCTTATAGGGCAACGTCTTACCGCAAGCCTTTTCAAACGCGTGAATCATATCCAAAACGCTGTATCCGTGCCCCGTACCGAGGTTGTAAATATGCACGCCGCTGTCGTTGCAATGCTCGATCGCCGCAATATGTCCCAAAGCCAAATCGACTACGTGAATATAATCGCGCACCCCCGTTCCGTCAGGAGTGTCGTAATCGTTGCCGAATACGTTGATGCATTGCAATTTCCCGCTTGCCACTTGCGCCACGAAAGGCATCAAGTTGTTAGGGATCCCCTTCGGATCTTCCCCGATTAAACCGCTTTCATGCGCGCCAACGGGGTTGAAATAACGCAGAAGAATGATATTCCAAGCGTTGTCTGCTTTGTACAAATCCTGCATGATCATTTCCATCATGAGCTTGGTGCTGCCGTAAGGATTCGTCGTCGAAAGACGGCAAGTTTCGTCCAAAGGCAAACGTTCGGGATCGCCGTACACGGTAGCGGAAGAGGAGAAAATAATCTTCTTAACGTTGTGCTTTTCCATAATCTGCAACAACGAAACCGTACCACTGATGTTGTTTTCGTAATATTTCAAAGGTAATTTGCAGCTTTCGCCAACCGCTTTGAACGCGGCGAAATGAATAACCGCGTCGAACGTATGCGTGGAGAAAATCTTCTCCATCATTTCCACGTCACGGATATCCGCTTCGTAAAACGTCACTTCTTTGCCCGTGATTTTTTGCACGCGGCGAAGACTTTCAAAACTGGAATTGCTGAAATTATCTACGACCACTACGTCGTAATTTTTGTTCAACAGTTCTAATACGGTGTGCGAACCAATATAGCCGCAACCACCCGTCACCAAAATCGTAGCCATTTTACACCTCAATTTTTTGCTTTATTTGGTTTCGTTATTATCCGTTTCTTCTTCGGGTTTTTCCGCGAATTTAGAACGGACTTTCAAAACTTTTTGTTTGGTCGCTTTCACGACTTTAATCTCCAAAATTCCTTCCACGAACACCGAGCCAATCGAAGGAATCCCGCCGTGCAATTCCGTCAACCAACCGCCAACGGTGTTGGATTCATATTTTTCCGCTTCGTCCTCAATTTCATAGAGCGCGAAAAATTCTTCCAAATCACACTTACCGTCCACCCAATATTCGCCTTCGCTGTCTGCAATTTGACCAAACAACACTTCTTCTTCATCGTGTTCGTCCCAAATCTCGCCGACAAGCTCTTCCAATATATCTTCCAGGGTAACGATACCCACCAAACCACCGTATTCGTCAGAAACAGCCGCCATGTGGATTTTTTGTTTTTGTAATTGTTTCAAGAGCGTAGAAATACGCGTATATTCGGAAGTGAACGCAATATCTTGCACCAAGTGCCCGATTTCCGTTTCACCCTTCAAATATCCTAAGAAGAAGTCGCGTTCGTGTAAAAAACCAATGACGTTGTCAATCGTGTCCTTATACACGGGCAAACGGGAATATCCGGTTTTTTGGAACATATCACGGATTTCCTCCATCGTCCAATCCTCGTTAACTGCCTGCACGTCCACACGAGGCACGAGAATGTCCTCCACCTTCAAATCATCAAATTCCAGAGCCGAACGGAGCAATTCCGATTCGTCTTCTTTCAACGTACCATCCTCTTCCGCTTCGTCCACGATGGACAGGAGTTCTTCATCCGTAATCGTTGCGTCCTTTTTCAGTTTGAAAATTTTCGCAAGAACCGCTTTGTAACCATCAAACACTTTACATATGGGAACAAAAATCCAGTAGAAAAGCTGCATCAAAGGATAGAATAAAAAGCACATTTTTTCGGGATAAACGCTGGCGAGATATTTCGGTGTAATTTCCCCGAACAACAAAACGACTACTGTCAAAACCGCTGTAGAAACCGTGGTCGCATCTACGCTTGTACCCACGAGCAATTTCGCAAATAAAATCGTACCGAGCGCGGATGCCGTTAAGTTTACAATGTTGTTACCAACGAGGATCGCCGTCACCAGCTTATCGTAATTTTCGTCAGCGAATTTGTACACCGCCTTCGCGTTTTTCTTACCATTCGCCACCATACTTTTCAGCTTGATTTTGTTCGCACAAGAAAAAGCCGTTTCCGTTCCCGAAAAGAATCCGGAAAGCAACACCAAAATTACGATCACAATAGATAGGGGTAGGGGTTCCATAAGATATGTTTTATATCCTCCAAAATATAGTTTCTTGAAAATTTCGACAAACTGCCGCATTTTCATTCATACTGTATATTATAATACTTTTTTCACGTCTTTGTCAATTCGATATGCAAGCTATTTGTATTTTTTTGCCGTTTTTTCACTCTTTTTCCCCGTTTTCTTTTCTTTGTAAAGAAAAACCGCTCACGCGAGCGGTTTTTTCGTGTTTTCATCTTTCTTCCACCGTATTTTTTTCGGCAAGTTCTCTCTTTTCTTTCGTGAGCATATCCGCAAAATGACAAGCGATAAAATGTCCTTTTTCCACTTCCACAATGGGCACGGGACCTCTTTTACATTTGTCACAAGCCATAAAGCACCGCGTATGAAATTTGCAACCACTCGGCGGGTACACGGGGCTGGGCATATGCCCTTTTAAAATGATTCGTTTCGACCCGTCCCCCGTCGTTTCCGTTGAGGGAATCGCGCTGATTAAAGAAATCGTATAGGGATGTCTTGGATTTTCAAACACTTCTTTCGCACTGCCCATCTCCACGATATTCCCCAAATACATCACCGCAATTCGATCGGAAATATACCGCACCACCGATAAATCGTGGGAAATAAACAAATACGTCAATCCTTCTTTCTTCTTTAAATCGGATAACAGATTGAGAATTTGCGATTGAATGGACACGTCCAACGCAGATACACATTCGTCACAAACCACAAACTTGGGTTTTACGGCAAGTGCCCTCGCAATACAAATGCGCTGTCTTTGACCGCCCGAAAATTGATGCGGATATCGATGCAACATAAATTCCTGCAATCCACAATCTTTCATCACTTGCAATACGTATTCCCGCATTTCTTTTGAACCACGCTTAAAAAATCGGTGTATCGCCACCCCTTCCTCGATAATTTGCCCCACCGTCATTCTTGGATCAAGAGAAGAGTACGGGTCTTGAAAAATAATTTGCAAATCCTTTCTCAACCCTCGCATTTCCGAGGGTGTTAAACGCGTTAGATCAATACCTGCCCCCGTCGTTTTGTCTTTTTTTATATATTTCGGTGAAATCTCCCCCACCTCTTTTCCATAATAAAAAACATTGCCCGCGCTAGGTTTATACAGTTGCAAAATCGTTCTACCAAGCGTGGATTTTCCGCAACCGCTCTCCCCCACCAATCCAAACGTTTCCCCTTTTCTAATCTCAAAAGAAATCCCATCGTTCGCGCGCAAATAGGGGCGCTCTTTTTGTAAAAGTGAGCTCTTTGGCATCGGGAAATATTTTTTAAGATTGACAACGGACAACAAGTTTTCCATGCTCTTCCCCTCTCCTCTCCTCTTTCCGCGCGTAAAAACAGCGTACCGTTTGCCCTTCCGCAACCGCAAACAAAGGCGGTTCTTCCTCGATACATTTTTGCGTGCAGTACTTGCACCGCGGTGCAAACTTACATCCCTTTGGCAAATGCAAAGGCGACGGCACGTTGCCTGGAATACTTTCCAACCGCTCTCCCGTCTTTTTGGCACTCGGCGCGGATAATAATAAACCTTCCGTGTACGGATGAGAAAATTCCCCATCCGAAAATACCGTTTTTGCCGTAGCTCGTTCCACCACCTGACCGCAATACATCACCGCTACGTCATCCGCCATTTCATTGATAACGCCAAGATCGTGCGTAATAAACAAAATCGCCGTACCGTTTTCCCTTTGCAAATCGTTCATCAATTTCAAAATTTGCGCCTGAATGGTAACGTCGAGTGCCGTCGTCGGCTCGTCCGCAATCAAAATTTTCGGACGGCACGCAAGCGCCATCGCTATCATAACCCGTTGCCGCATTCCACCTGAAAGTTGGTGTGGATATTGCCGAATCACACGTTCGGGGCTTGGAATGCGCACTTCGTTTAGCATTTTTAAAGCCTCGTCAAACGCCGCTTTTTTAGACAAACGGCGGTGAATCAAAAAGGGCTCAGACAGTTGTTTCCCTACGGTAAAAACAGGGTTCAACGCGGTCATGGGTTCTTGAAAAATCACAGAAATGCGATTGCCTCGAATCCCATACATCTTATCCAGTGGCAATTTTACGAGATCTTCCACTCCGTTTTCCGTTTCAAACAAAATCTCTCCACGATCAATATACCCATTTTTATCAAGCAAACGCAACACGCTCATTGCCGAAACACTTTTCCCCGAACCCGACTCCCCGACAATCCCCAACGTTTTGCCAGCGTCCAAGGAAAAAGATACGTCGTTGACGGCGCGCACTACACCCTTTCGAGTTTTAAAACAGGTATGCAAATTTTTCACCTCTAACAACGACATTCTTTTTCCTCTTTTTATCTTTCCTTACTTTTTGGATCGAGTGCGTCCCGAAGCGCGTCCCCAATCACGTTGATGGAAATGGTGGCAAGCGATAGAAAAATCGCAGGGAATAACCATTGCCACCAATAATACTGAATCACGACGCTGTTGTTACTACCGCTGAGCATATTCCCCCAAGTCGGCTGCGGTTGCTGTACGCCAAATCCTAAATAGGAGAGCGACGATTCCGTCAAAAGACAGCTTGCAAACGACAGCGTCATACTGACCAAAATCACGGAAATTACGTTGGGCAAAACGTGACGAAAAGCAATCTTCCTTTCCTTTACCCCCATAGCTTTCGCCGCGAGAACAAACTCTTTTTCTCTTTCAGCAAGGACTTGCCCTCGAACCATACGAGCAAGCCCCGTCCACGACAGCGCACCCAAGATCAACATAATAATAAAAATACGCATCGTTTCCCCGATATTGTAATTTTTAATAATTTGCGACAAAAGCATAGCGAACGGCAAGAACGGCATCGAAGAAAAAATCTCCGTAACGCGCATCAAAAGCGTATCCACCCAACCGCCAAAATACCCCGACACACAGCCTACAATAATCCCAATCACCGAGGACACCAATACCGCCACCGCGCCAATCGTCATTGTCATTTTTCCGCCGTGAATAATACGCGTGAATACGTCCCTGCCCCTAACATCCGTACCCATTAAATATCCTTTCAACCCCGTGCTTTGCAGCAGCGCACCCTCTTGATCGACAACGTACGTTTGCAAAGCTCCTGTATAAACCGCCGCTGCATTGCCTTGAATTTTTTCCTTAAACTCGCATTGTCCGTACGCATTATGTCCCCACGCATACACGTTTCCATAGTTTGTAACCCCTGCAAAATGCCGCGTCCCACCTGCAATTTTCGTGAAATACTCCCCATTTTCTAATGTTGGCAAGTTTTCTTCACCGTTTTCAAAAACCCCTGATACAATCAGTTCGTTTTCCGCTGTCAAAATCGCGATACATTTGTTACTTGCGGCAAGATTTACGGCTTTTCTACCCTCCATGTACGCATTCAACGAAGAAATCCGTCCCGTTTTTGTTCCTATTGCTTGTGTAAAAAGCATCTCACTTCCCGTCCATATTTGCCCATCTTTCATCAATACCACCGCCGCGGAGTTGGTAAAAACAATCTTTTCCACATTCTCCATATCACGAACTTCTTCCAAGTTTTTCGTGGAATTTTTATTCCCCCACGCGTATGCTTTGCCGTCCTTGAAAACAATCGCAGAAGTTTGATACCCACAAACAATCTGTTTCACCGATGACGGCTCTACGCTTTGCAATAAAAACTGCGGCATCGAAACAGCATTCAGCACTACCTCTCCACCGTACTGACCGCAACTTTTATCCCCCCAACCGACAATCTCCCCTGCCTTGGTAAGTGCCAAAATATGATCTTTCCCTGCCGCCGCCAACACTGCGCCATCCTCTTGTACCGTCTTAGGAATATCTTTAAAATTCATTTTTGTCAACTTCTCTTTGGTATTGCCCCACACGGCAATCTCGCCGCCTTTTGAAATACCGACGGTAAAATCTGCAAACCCATTGATTTCCGCAATTTCTCTTTTTATTCTCCGCGGCACAGCACGCATGGAATAGGACGGCGATACGTTTTGCTGCAACGGATCGGTATAATTAACGTCCATAGGCACTACCAGGGGCGCAATGAATACAAAAAGAAAGAGTGAAAACAACAAAATCAATGCCGCCACCGCCGTTTTTCTGCGAAAAAACGCTTCTTTTAATAGTTGTGATGGTTTTTCGATCTCTGCTCCTTGCAAATCCGCCGATTTTTCACCAAAAATCATACGCTTTATCCACAGAAAAGCACGTTTCAACGCGGACACGGTGGCTTGAAACGCTTTTTTTATCCAATTCCCTTTTTCCCCGCGAGATTGCATATTTTTCTCCTATTTATTCACTCGTATCCGTGGATCAACCAACCCATAAGCAAGATCGACAAGTAAATTTCCGATCAATGCCAAAAAGATATAAAACATTTGCATCGCCAACACGATCTCGTTGTCGTTTGCCGTCAACGCATCAAAATACACTTTCCCAATCCCGTTTAAGCCAAAAATATTTTCAATCATAATCGACCCTGAAAATATCCCCAACAACCAACCAATCACAAGCGACACGACGGGAATCAAGGCGTTGCGCCAAGCATGACTTTTAATCACCAACCTTTCCCGAAGTCCTTTTGCCCGCGCTGTGCGAATACAATCCATACTCAACGCGTCAATCATAGACGCGCGGACGTATCGCGTCATTCCGCCAAGTGAACAAAAAGTCATTACAATCAAAGGCAAGGTAAAATGATAGGCTTTATCCAAAAACGCTCGAAATCCCGTATAATCTTTCCCAACCGAACCCATACCCGATACAGGAAATATATTCAGTTTCACTGCAAACAGCCAAATGAATAGGATTGCCACAATAAACACGGGCATACTGTACCCTACAATCGTACCCACCTGCACACCCAAATCCCGCTTACTGCCCTGCTTCGCCGCGCAAAAGATCCCAAGCGGAATCGTGATACCAAGCGCCGCTACTGCGCCGAAAGAATTGAGAAAAACGGTGTTCAACAACGGTTCTTTGATGACTTCCAAAACGGGTTTTCCGTACACAACGGACGAGCCCAAATTGCCTTGTAGCAACCCATTAAACGATCCGTCATAAAAAGATACCAATCCTATCCAACGAAAATACCGCGTCAATAAATTTCCATCCAAGCCGTATTTCCTCTGCCAATACAAATACCGTTCCGCATAGATTAAATTTTTATTTGCGGCAATTTCCTGCCGTGCCATATCCGCCGCCTTATCCACGGGCAAAAGGTTATACACCGCGAACACCAAAAAGGACAAGAGCAGTAAAACCGCCAACATATACAACAATCTTTTGAAAATATATTTCGACACCTGCTCCCTCCTTTTTGTATTCAACGCGGACATGGTATGCTCTTATTTTACATACGAGCTGACAAAATCCGCCTCATCCATCAAATAGTTACTGCTGTAATTCCCATACATATTTGGATCGATCGTCCAATAAAACGCTTGATCATACGCCGCGCTGGTAAATCCTGTTGCAAAGTTCACAGCGCCGTATCTTGCGCGAGTAAAGCCGTACGCAGGCAGTTGCGCGTATTCACCATACAGCGCTGTATTCATATCCCCCGACGCATAAGTGATATATGCTCCGATTTTTTCACCCGCGTTGGCGTTATTTTGCCAAGCCGTAATGAGTTGATCGGTGACGGGGTTGGGCTGTGTACCCATCCAGTTAATCACGAGCGGCATATAATATTCGCCGTTCACCTTTACCGTACGATATTTATTGTCGGTAGCCGCAAACGCTAAATTGTTGTACGTCAATTCATATCCCGACAGTTTTTTATATCGCACGCCGCCTTTGAATTCGTCGTATTCGCCGCCCTCGGCGTTATAAATCCAGCCGCCTTGTTTTAACTCCTCTTTCGCTTTTTCTACGCTGTAATCATATTTATTCAATTTTAATCGATCTTTTACGGCAAGATAGGCATCCGAGCCCACGTAATACGGTGCATCTACAACACTGCCGTAACCGCCCGTAAACGTTTGGGCAAACTCGTTTCTATCAATCGTGTACATCACCGCGCGACGCGTAGAAGCGAACATGGTAGGCCCAAAATCACACCGAAAAGCTAATTTCCCATATCCTGCGCGGTCGTAATGCGTTTCCTTAAATTTCACACCATCCACAATCGCAAGCGCTGCTTTCGTTTCCTCTCCGCCCGTCACCGACGCCAACACGTCCACTCTGCCTTGTTTAAGCTGATCCAACTGCGTTTCCGCAATAATCTTGACGTAAGAAATACGCTCGATTGAGGGTTTACCGCGATGATCTCCTTTATACAAGGGATTGCGTTTCAGCGTCGCCACTCGCGCGCTTTGGTCATAACTTTCCACCACGTACGGCCCCGAATAAGGAATCTGCAAAGCGTTGACGTTGTTCATATTTTTCGTGATTATTTCCGCTTGAGAATACGTTGTTACACCGTTTTTCTCCGTTTTTTCATAGAACTCTTTTCCAAGGTATGCCCCCTTGCCATCGTCCTTCACCTCGCACCTGCCCCCATATAATGAGAGAGGATAGGGAGTAAAAGAGCTGTAGCTCATCGCGTAATAATAATCGGCATATTCCTCTTTTACCGTCACAGCAAAAGTGTAAGGATCAAGAAGCCTCACCCCCGCAAACGGTACGGGATCGCCCTCGCCTGAATATGCGTTATATGCCTCGTAACCAAACAGCGTCATACCCGTTGCTTCGCCTCCGCCTGCCGCTTTCATAACCTTGCTACTTCCGACCAACACTCCTGCGAGATAGTTCTCCGCCTTAATGGGCGTACCGTCGGAAAATTGCAAATCTTCCGCAATCCGCATGGTGAACGTTTTTGTCCCGTCCTCGTTCAATTTTTCCTCGTGAGATTTCAAAATATTCTCCCCTGCCCACGAAAACGAGCCACCCATGTCCGTAACGACGGTGGAATAACCGCTTGTCAAATCCTGCACGTCCAAATCCGCCGCCCCGGGCATTGCTTTCCCAAACGAAGCATTTCGAAATAAACCTGAAAGCTCGGTATTGCTGCCCAAAATCACGGCATTATCCCCCGACAAAATTTTCGCATTGACAATCGCATCCGTCGCCTTCCAATACGGTGTCGTTTGCAATTTATCGATTTTTGCATTGTACACGTCGTAATATTGATTAGAATACAACGGCACTTCAGGAGCTAAATAATTCCAACGTTGCATAAACAATCGCCACCATTCGTTATACGCATCTGTCGGTGTTTTAAACTCAGCCGTCGGTTTGACGTTGTACACCATTGCCATGGATAAAAAATCCATACCAAGTTCGTATTCCACATTATCTACAGTGACGTACGCCCTGCCATCCTCTTTTTCCGTCACCATATCCACGGTCACATTTTTTCCGATTTTTGCATACACGGAATCATAATTTTCCCGATGCACCACGTCGTCTATAAAAGAATCATCCCCTTTGGGTTTACAAGCACTGAGCGCCGTCAAAGAAATCACACTGAGCGCTGTTATAAGCATTAAAAATTTTTTTTGTTTTTCCATACTAACTATTTTACACCAACCGCGCATTTTTATCCCTCGGAAAGCGCAAAAGATTAAAATCGCTTGACAAGATTCCTTTTTGTATGCTATACTTTTTTCGATACAAATTTATAAGGTCGCGCGCGTAGAGGCTGATAACAGCGCTACAAAAACACACGACGAAGGAGATACTATGGAAAATAAAAAATACCGTATCGAAACGACCTGCGTACAAGGTGGTTACACTCCTGGCAACGGCGAACCCCGACAAGTACCCATCATTCAAAGCACCACGTTCAAATATGCAACCAGCGAAGACATGGGAAAATTGTTCGACTTGGAAGCAAGCGGATATTTCTATTCCCGCTTACAAAACCCCACCTGCGACACCGTTGCGGCAAAAATTTGCGCTTTGGAAGGTGGTAGTGCGGCAATGTTGCTCTCGTCTGGTCAAGCGGCGTCCTTTTTTTCAGTGTTTAACATTGCAGGCGTAGGCGACCACGTCGTTTGTTCGACTGCAATCTACGGCGGCACATATAATCTTTTTGCGGTGACCATGAAGAGAATGGGCATTGAATTCACCTTCGTTGACCCCGATTGTTCGGACGAAGAATTGAACGCGGCATTCCGACCCAACACCAAAGCAGTGTTCGGTGAAACGATTGCCAACCCTGCCTTGACGGTGTTTGACATTTCCCGTTTTGCAAACGCAGCGCACGCGCACGGCGTTCCCCTTATCATCGACAACACGTTTGCTACCCCCGTCAACTGCCGTCCCTTTGAACACGGCGCGGACATCGTTACCCATTCCACCACAAAATATATGGACGGTCACGGCGTAGCGGTAGGCGGTTGCATCGTCGATTCGGGTAAATTTGATTGGATGGCACACAAGGAAAAATTCCCTGGGCTTTGTACTCCTGATGAAAGCTATCACGGCATCACGTACGCGGAAAAATTCGGTCAAGGCGGCGCGTTTATCACCAAAGCAACGGCGCAACTTATGCGCGACTTTGGCTCTACGCAATCCCCTCAAAGTGCTTTTTATCTCAATCTTGGATTGGAAAGTTTGCACGTGAGAATGGAAAGACATTGTTTAAACGCGCAAAAAGTAGCGGAATTTTTGGAAGCTAACGACAAAATCGGTTGGGTGAATTATCCCGGCTTGCCTTCCAACAAATATTACGAGCTCGCGAAAAAATATATGCCTAACGGAACTTGCGGCGTTGTTAGTTTCGGCGTCAAGGGCGGTAGAAAGGCAGCGGAAAAATTCATGAAAGCGTTGCAAATTATTGCGATTGAAACCCATGTAGCCGATGCGCGCAGCTGCTGTTTACACCCTGCAAGCGCAACACACCGTCAAATGAACGACGAAGAGCTGATCGCAGCAGGCGTTCCCGGCGATCTCGTACGCCTTTCCTGCGGTTTGGAAAATTATCAGGACTTAATTTCGGACATTGAACAAGCGTTAAACGCCATTTAAAAAACGAGTTTATAGAATATGTCTATTAAAATTCCCCACAATTTACCCGCTGTACAGACCTTGTTGGCGGAAAATATTTGCGTTGTCACAGAAACAAGCCCCGACGAGCAAACCGTCCGTTCACTTCGTATCGCATTACTCAATTTAATGCCAAAAAAAATCCAAACGGAAACGCAATTTGCACGGCTTTTGGGCGGCACGCCCTTGCACGTGGAATTGACTTTACTCCATGCCCAATCCCATTTTTCAAAAAACGTATCGCAGGAGCACTTACATTCCTTTTATCAAACGTTTGAGGATGTGAAAACGCAATCTTTTGACGGGTTGATTATCACGGGCGCGCCCGTAGAGCACCTCGCCTTTGAGGACGTGGATTATTGGCAAGAGCTTTCTACGATTATGGAATGGAGCAAAACACACGTGCGTAGCACCTTATATATCTGTTGGGGCGCGCAGGCAGGGCTTTATTATCATTACGGCATACAAAAACACGGTGTTCCCGAAAAGATGTTTGGCATCTTTCCCCACCGTGTTGAGAAATGTTCTAAATTGTTTGAAGGGTTTGAAGGCGAGTTTATGGTGCCGCAATCTAGACACACGACCGTACTTCAAGAAGAGATTGAACGCGTACCTGCCCTTAGCATTTTGTCTGTTTCTGACAAAACGGGCGTATATGCTGTCACCGCACAAAACGGAAAACAAATCTTTATCACAGGGCATTCGGAATACGACGAGGATACTTTGAAAACGGAATACCTGCGCGATCTTTCGAAAGGCAAACCCATTCATATTCCCGAAAACTATTTCCCTAACGACGATCCCAATCAAGCGCCCGTGCTTTCTTGGCGTGCGCCTGCGAAACGTTTATTCTCCAACTGGTTGCATTATTTTGTTTCGCCTAATGCGGATTGCGACGATTAACGAAATTTACGTAAAGTAAAACACCGTTTTTCAACGGTGTTTTTTTATTTTACCAAATCCTTAATGACTTCGCCTGCAATAATCAATCCAACCACCGAAGGCACGAATGCGATACTCCCAGGAATTGCTTTTCCCGATTCCTCATCTATTGTGGACGTTGCGATGGGCTCTTCCTTGGAATACACTACTTTCACGTGTTCGATTCCGCGCTTTTTTAATTCCCTGCGCATCACTCTCGCCAAGGGGCAAACGGTCGTTTTGGAAATATCCGCTACTTCAAACGCCGTCGGATCGAGCTTATTACCTGCACCCATGGACGAGATGACTGCTACGTTACAGCGCTTTGCATTCTCTATCAACGCAATTTTTCCGCTGACCGTATCAATGGCGTCCACCACATAATCATAATTTGTAAAATCAAAATCCCCTGCATTTTCAGGTAAATAAAACACATTATGCGTATGCACAACAATTTCAGGGTTGATGTCTTTTGCTCGCACCGCCGCCGCTTCCGTTTTTAACTGTCCCACGGTTGAGTGTAAGGCTATGATTTGGCGATTGATATTCGATTCGCTGACAACGTCTTTGTCGATAAGATCCAGCGTCCCTACGCCGCTACGCGCCAACGCTTCCACGACGTATCCGCCAACACCGCCAACACCGAACACCGCTACGCGGGCGGTTTTTAATTTTTTCAAACCTTCCTCGCCAATCAACAGCGCCGTCCTCGAAAAAATCATATTTTTCTCCGTTTATTCTTATTCAACGCGGACATGGTATGCCCATTTTGTATTTTTATGCCCAGTACGAAGGAAATTTTCTATTCTCCTCAAACCACTTCGTATCTTTGAACAACGTATTGTTGTTGGAACAATTCACACGAACCGTTTTTCCGTCCGTAGAGGAAACGACGATATTGCCGTTCAATAAAACAAAGCCACTGCTTGAAGACATAGAGGGAATATACACTTTATCCGTGTAAGGCGCAACGTTGTCGATAAATTCTTGATGAGGGAAACCAAATTTATCACCGCAACAGCAATTCGCCACCACCACTTCGGGTTGAATCACCGAAAGCAATTCCGTCGTGTTCGACGTGTTACTGCCGTGATGCCCTGCTTTGAACAGCTTGCATTTGGGCAATTTATTGCTTTGCACCAACGATTTTTCGCCCCCGCTTTCCAAGTCTCCTGTAAACAAATAATTATTTTCGCCTTGCGTGATCAACGTACAAACGGAATTATTATTTTCATTGGACGTACTGCTTTCATAATACTTTTGATACAAAATATTCAACGTGATCCCATCCGCAATCGTAAAACTTCTCTGCGCGCCATTAGCGTTATTCCAACATTCCAACGCCGTATAATGTTTCGCGCCTGCCTTTACTTCCGCATCACGCAAAGATACGTATTCACCGTATAATTTGGACGTTACCGTTGTTTTAGGAAAATCAATAATCGTTTTGCATTCAAAACTCTCAAAAATCCCCTTGCCTTGCGAGGAAGAATTTGTAAAACCTGCGATATGGTCCTGATGCGCGTGCGTTGCGATTACGTATTCCAAAATCCCATCCGTACAATAGCTTTTAATATACGGCACAATCGTTCCAATTGAACCCGTAGTCGAACCCGCATCAATCAAAATTTCTGTGTTTCCCGACTTAATCAACGTACAATCCCCCGACGTCGCATTACCTACGTGCAAAAAGTGAACGTCTAACGGACTAATCTTGTTTTCTTCTTCCTCTACGCCGCCCGAACTACTATTTTCTTCACTGCTACTTTCTTCGCTACTGCTTTCTACACTTTCGCTGCTATTTTCCGAGCTTTCCAAATCACTTTCCACGTCGCTGCTGCTTTCGGTTTTAGAGGAAGTTTCGCCAGGCATACTGCTCATATCGCTTAACACATCATCTAAACTGCTATTTGCATCGCTGATTGCGCTGTTCAAAACGCTGTCCACGCCCCCAAAATCACAAGCAGCAAAAGACGCACCAAGCGTCGCTGCCAACGTTAAACACAAAAAATTTTTTGCAATTTTGTTTAATTTCTTCATATAGTATCCGTTAAAAATATATTTTTTGTATCATTGGAAAAACTGCCGTCAAGAAAATACTCGACGGCAGTTCGTTTCAATAGGTTCTATTTCCGAAACCCGAAACCCATTACATGGTTTCGTGAATGGTTCTGGAAATAACGTCATCCTGCTGTTCTTTCGTCAATTTGATGAAATTAACCGCATAGCCGGAAACACGGATGGTGAGCTGAGGATACTTTTCAGGGTGCGCCTGAGCGTCCAAAAGCGTTTCGCGATTGAAAACGTTTACGTTGAGGTGGTATCCGCCATCGCTAACGTAACCGTCCAACATATTTACCAAGTTATCTACTCTGTTCGACATAATATTATCTCCTTTCTATATTTTATTCTTCTATTCTCGCGAGTTGCGCCTACCGCAAGGCAAACGCAACCGCCGAATATTCTTTTAATTAGTCTTCTTTACCAAGCGAGTTAGGCGTGATAGAGAAGGTGTTGGAAATACCATCTCTGGAATATTCATAAGGAAGTTTTGCAACCGATTCCAAAGATGCCAACGCGCCGTTGCTATCTCTACCGTGCATGGGGTTCGCACCGGGAGCAAGAGGCGTACCACCCTTTCTACCGTCAGGCGTCGTACCCGTCTTCTTACCATATACAACGTTGGACGTGATGGTAAGGATGGACGTCGTAGGAACACTTTCACGATAGGTGTAGTGGCTCTTAACCTTCTTCATGAAGGTCTTCAAGATCCAAACTGCCAATTCGTCTGCTCTGTCGTCGTTGTTACCGTACTTAGGATATTCGCCTTCGATACGATAATCTACTACGATACCGTCTTCGTTACGAACGGGATATACTTTCGCGTACTTAATAGCGGACAAGGAGTCAGCTGCACAGGAAAGACCTGCAATACCCGTTGCGAAGAAACGACGTACGTTGGTGTCGTGCAATGCCATTTCCAACGATTCGTAACAATACTTATCGTGCATATAGTGAATCAGGTTGAGCGTATTTACATACAAATCAGCAAGCCACGTCATCATGTTTTCAAACTTCGTGCAAACTTCGTTGAAATCAAGCGCGTCGTTGCTGGTGATGGGCATAAATTCGGGAGATACCTGCATAGGTTTACCCGTAGCTTTGTCCTTCATCAATTCGTCCTTACCACCGTTGATAGCGTAAAGCAAGCACTTCGCAAGGTTTGCTCTTGCGCCGAAGAACTGCATATCTTTACCAACTTTCATACAGCTTACGCAGCAAGCGATCGCGTAGTCGTCGCCCATTTCAGGTCTCATCAATTCGTCGCTTTCATACTGAATGGAAGACGTACGGATGGACAAATCTGCGCAGAATCTCTTGAAGTTTACGGGCAATCTCTTAGACCAGAGAACCGTAAGGTTGGGTTCGGGTGCAGGGCCAAGGTTGTTGAGGGTGTGCAAGATACGGAAAGCCGTCTTGGTAACAAGCGTTCTGCCGTCTA